>NZ_AOII01000036.1 GCF_000337615.1 Natrinema pallidum DSM 3751 | reverse complement strand
TCGCGCCATCAGAGATGTGTATAAGAGACAGGGGACGGGGACGAAGCCGCCGAGAACGCCACCGAGTCGGCCGACGGAAACGGCGAGGACGCGGCGACCGAGACCGACTCGGCGGACGCCGAGGACGACGCGATCGAACTCGGCGGCGAAGTCACCGCCGACGGGACGGACGCTTCCGCCGACGAAGCGGACGAGTAACACCCGGGCTCGTCGAGTGCCGACCGCTCGAGCGAGCGCCGGATTGACGCTGATTTTTACTGCGAGCCAACTGTCGCGAGCGAGGCTGTACGCCGGCATACTCGTATTTTATTCGACTTCGTCGTTCAGCTAGTAACCTTTAAAACAAAGTGCGCACAATACCCGTCCACGATGGCGAGCAACAAAATTCTCGGAATCGACCTGGGGACGACGAACAGCGCGTTCGCGGTGATGGAAGGCGGCGATCCGGAGATTATCGTCAACGCCGAAGGCGAACGGACGACGCCCTCCGTCGTCGCCTTTACCGACGACGAGCGGCTCGTCGGGAAACCGGCGAAGAACCAGGCGATCCAGAACCCCGAAAAGACGATCGCGTCGATCAAGCGCCACATCGGTGAAGAGGACTACACCGTCGAGATCGAGGGTGAGGAGTATACGCCCGAGGAGATCTCGGCGATGATCCTCCAGAAGATCAAACGCGACGCCGAGGACTATCTCGGCGACGAGGTCGAAAAGGCCGTCATCACGGTCCCGGCGTACTTCTCCGACCGACAGCGCCAGGCGACCAAAGACGCCGGCGAGATCGCCGGCTTCGAGGTCGAGCGCATCATCAACGAGCCGACCGCCGCGTCGATGGCCTACGGCCTCGACGACGATTCCGACCAGACCGTGCTCGTCTACGACCTCGGCGGCGGCACCTTCGACGTCTCGATTCTCGATCTCGGCGGCGGCGTCTACGAGGTCGTCGCGACCAACGGTGACAACGATCTCGGCGGCGACGACTGGGACGAGGCCATCATCGACTACCTCGCCGACCAGTTCGAGGCCGAACACGGGATCGACCTCCACGAGGACCGGCAGGCCCTCCAGCGGCTGAAAGACGCCGCCGAAGAGGCCAAGATCGAACTCTCCTCGCGCAAGGAGACCGAGATCAACCTGCCGTTCATCACGGCGACCGACGACGGTCCGATCCACCTCGAGGAGTCGCTGACCCGCGCGAAGTTCGAATCGCTCACCAGCGATCTCATCGACCGTACGGTCGAGCCAACCGAGCAGGCACTCGAGGACGCCGACTACAGCAAGGACGACATCGACGAGGTCCTCCTGGTCGGTGGGTCGACCCGGATGCCGCAGGTCTCCGAGAAGGTCGAGGAACTCATCGGCGAGGAGCCCCAGAAGAACGTCAACCCCGACGAGGCCGTCGCGCTGGGCGCGGCGATTCAGGGCGGCGTTCTGGGCGGCGAGGTCGACGACATCGTCCTGCTCGACGTCACGCCGCTGTCGCTCGGTATCGAGGTCAAAGGGGGACTCTTCGAACGACTCATCGAGAAGAACACGACGATTCCGACCGAGGAGTCGAAGGTGTTCACCACCGCAGCGGACAACCAGACCACGGTACAGGTCCGGGTCTTCCAGGGCGAGCGCGAACTGGCCGAAGAGAACGAACTGCTCGGCGAGTTCCACCTGACCGGAATCCCGCCAGCCCCCGCTGGCACGCCACAGATCGAGGTGTCCTTCTCGATCGACGAGAACGGCATCGTCAACGTCTCGGCGGAGGACAAAGGCAGCGGCACCACCGAGGAGATCACCATCGAAGGCGGTGCCGGTCTCTCCGACGAACAGATCGAGAAGATGCAAGAAGAGGCCGAGAAACACGCCGAGGAAGACCAGCAAAAGCGCGAGCGCATCGAAGCGCGTAACGCCGCCGAGGCGACGATCCAGCGCGCGGAAACGCTGCTCGAGGAGAACGACGAGCAGGTCGACGACGATCTCCGCGCCGACATCGAGGGCGCGATCGAGGATCTCGAGGAGACGATCGACGACAACGAAGCCGACGCCGACGACATCGAGTCCGCAACCGAATCCCTGAGCGAGGAGCTGCAGGAGATCGGCAAGCAGATCTACCAGCAGGAGGCCGGTGCCGGTGCAGCTGGCGGCGCTGGCGGTGCGGCAGGCGGCGCTGCAGGTGCCGGCGGTGCCGGAATGGGCGGCATGGGCGGCGGTCCGAACCCCGGCCCCGAAGCCGGCGCTGCCGGCGGCGAGGACGAGGAGTTCGTCGATGCGGACTTCGAGGACGTCGACTTCGAGGACGACGACGAGGAGTAAGCGGCCAGTCCGAGTCGCCGACTCGGAATACGACCGCAGAGCGAGTTTTCCAATTTGACGGAAATAACTAGTAATTTGAGGAGATTTCTTCGCCCGACAGAAGGTTAGCACGAGCATGGTAAATGTGTCCCTCGAGTTGTGAATGGGGTCCATCGTAATTTCGAAACTAAATAGAGAAGGGTTGAAACCAAGAAACCAGATTATTAAATCAATAGTTCGACTATCCATTGGATATAAATAGTGGACAATATAATTGGTATTTGTATGTCGGAAGACAACAGAAACAGGTCGCCGCTTACTCGTCGGAAAGTGTTGAAAAGTACTACAATGAGTTCAGTTGCTATAGGAACGTTCAGTGGTATCGGTAGTGGTTCTGTAGGCAGTCGAACCGGTGAAATAGAAGAAATAGGCAGGCATAATAAAACAAGTCTCGTGTCTAGGGTTCGCCAATCAAACGAGTATCTGACCTATGAGGAGTACTTTGACAATCAAGATTGGATCGACATTCTAGACGAACCATCCGTCTATAAAATAACGGATGGTGAATCCACGGAAGATAGAACAGGAACAATAATCTCATTTCCATTAGATTCTTCTGATTCGACGGTCGATGCCGATCTCACATTTACTCTTGAAAATGGATCTGTTACATACTCTAAAGCGTTAATGTCGGAGTCGATAGCCGACGAGACATACGAAATAACTGAAATCCGGCTACAGAACGGTGAGATAAAGAAGACAGTTACCGAAGCCACATTAGAAAATGGTAGGATTACCACCTCTTCTAGCGATCGTGATGGGGTTGTAACTCCTCAAGGCCGGAACGGTGTTAGTTGTGGTCAGTGTACAACGATAATGAGGGAACTGTGTCGGGTTGGATGTAGCGCCAATACGGGGCTTATCTGTGCAGGGGTCAGCTTTGTTGGGACGCCTCTAGCCGGAATAGGCTGTGGTGTTGTAGCGACGATGGTCTGCGCTCATGTTGCAGTCCCGAACGATTGTACCGTTAGCGATAGTCTTCAACACGAAAACCTCTGTGAAGAAGGCGGATTCTGCTAACTATCCCTCGTTTTTGATCGTAAGAGTGATTGCCACACGTGTACAGAATCGCTGACGAAAAGCCCACTACCGATGTGTGATCAACAATCAGATGACGGGTTCTATTCTAGTAGAGTGAAAAAAACGGTAGTGTATTTTTTCGTTACCTTTTCCGCATCGTTCGTAATTGCCATCTATAGAGGGATGTCCGTAGCGGAATCTATCGGGACCTCGTTTGTATTCGCTGTAGTATTCGCAGCAGTTATCTGGTATGTGTGGGTTGAAGCATAACTCCACTTCGTTTGCGAACCGACGTGGCCGTATTCCTCTAATCACTACCAGCTATCGTAGCCGCCCTCCAAGGTAGGGCGGATCGGTCCAGAAGAGTTACCGACACGTGCCTCGTCAAAATTAGAAAGTGATCATATTGGGATAGTAGGAGTGGAGAATAGGTTTATTAATAATCAATTATAGAGTTAGTTATTATAGATTTAGTAACTATGTGCCCAGAATAAGGGTGGGGATTTTAACTTCTGACCGGACGGCGGTGAACTGCGGGATTAGTTGGAGTTGCCTGTAAATGGGAACTGGCGAACTGGATCGCATCTTCCGTAGAGCGGTCGTTTCAAGTGGCTCAGACGAGTATCGGTTGCACAACGAATGAGCGAGGACTTCTACGACGTTCTCGGCGTGAGCCCCGACGCGTCTGCCGAGGAGATCAAACAGGCGTATCGGTCGAAGGCCACCGAGTATCACCCCGACGTCAGCGACGACCCCGATGCCGAGGAGAAATTCAAGAAAATTCAGAAGGCAAAGCAGGTCCTAACCGACGAGGAGAAACGTGAGGCCTACGACCGGATGGGACATGACCGCTACGAACAGGCCGAGAAACACGGTTTCGACGCCAGCCAGGCCGGCGGTGCCGGCGGCATGGGCGGCGGCCCGTTCGGCGGGATGGGCGGTGGCGGCATGGGCGGCGGTGGTGGTCTCGGCGACCTCTTCGAACAGGTCTTCGGCGGCGGTGGCGGCGGACGCGGCCGCCGGCAGCCGCGCAAGGGCCGGGACCTGCGGACCGAACTCGAGATCGATCTCGAGGAGGCCTACGAGGGGGCTGAAAAGCAGTTCTCCGTCGAGCGACCCGAAGAGTGCGATATCTGCGAGGGGGAGGGCCATCCGCCGGAGGCCGACGCCGAGACCTGTCCACAGTGTCAGGGCCGCGGACAGGTGACGCAGGTCCAGCAGACGCCGCTGGGTCGGGTCCAACAGACGACGGCCTGTCCCCGCTGTGAGGGCGAGGGGACGCTGTACTCCGAGACTTGCGGCGAGTGTCGCGGCGAGGGCTATGTCCGCACCGAGGCGACGCTGACCGTCGAAGTCCCGGCGGGCATTCAGGAGGGCCAGACCCTTCGAATGGAAGGCGAGGGCGCGCCCAGCCCCGAGACCGGTCCGCACGGCGACCTGCTGATCGATGTCTCGATCCGCGACCACGACGAGTTCGAACGCGAGGACGACGACCTTCAGTACCGGCTGCCGATCTCCTTCCCGCAGGCGACCTTCGGCGACACCGTCGAAGTCCCGACGCTCGAGGGTGCTGCCGAGTTCGAAATCCCGGCGGGAACCCAGAGCGGCGAGACCTTCCGCCTCGAAGGAAAGGGAATGCCGCGTCTCCGCGGTCGCGGGCAGGGTGACCTCTACGTGCAGGTCCAAGTCGTCACGCCGGAGAGTTTGAACGAGGAGCAGCGCGAGGCGCTCGAGGCCTTCGCGGAGGCCGGCGGCGACGAGATCGAAGTGACGGAAGGCTTCTTCGAGAAGATCAAGCGGGCGTTCTGAGTCGCGTTTCGTCCGCGCCGCCGAATCGAACGGCTTTCCTCCGCCAGCCTGAGTGTCACGGTACCGTTCACGACACATTATGGGCGTTGCGCTCGAATCGCCGCATGGATTCGCATGCCAGCACAACAGCTCCTGCTCCTCGCCGGCGACTACGTCGAGGACTACGAGATCATGGTTCCGTATCAGGCCCTCGAGATGGTGGGGCACGACGTACACGCCGTGTGTCCGGAGAAGGAAGCCGGTGAGACCTGTCCGACCGCGATCCACGACTTCGAGGGCGACCAGACATACACCGAAAAGCCCGGGCACCGGTTCGAACTGATCCACGACTTCGACGCCGTCGATCCGGCCGAGTACGACGCGCTGGTCGTTCCGGGCGGCCGTGCACCCGAGTACCTCCGTACCTACGACGCAGTTCTCGAGCACGTTCGACACTTCTTCGCGGAGGACAAACCCGTCGCGTGCCTGTGTCATGGCGTCCAACTCCTCGCCGCCGCGGACGTTCTGGACGGCCGAACCTGTACCGGCTATCCGGCACTCGAGACGGACGTCCGAACGGCCGGCGGTGACTGGGCGGAGGGCGTGACGCGCGACGGAAACCTCGTGACCGGACAGGCGTGGCCCGACCATCCCGAGTGGCTCGCCACGTTCCTCGAGTGTCTCGGGACCGATATCGATCACGCCGAGCCGGCGGCCGCGGACGACTGACGATTGGGGCCGTCGTATGAGGGGCTCGTAAGCACGGGCCGCCACAGCGAGTCGGCGTGCTTTTTCGGCCCCGGAACGGAGTGGACAGTATGAACGCTGGGACGGTCGACGGGTTGCTGACCCGCGAACTCCGCGACGATCGGATCGCGCTCGTCGACGCGACGGGGCGGGAGTACGATTACCACTGGCTGTGTACGACCTCGTGGAAGGCCGGCAACTTCCTGCGGCACGCGGGCGTTCGCAACGGCGTCACCGTCGGCGTCGTCGGCGACGGCCCCCTCGCACTGCTGGCCTTTTTCGGGACGACGCTGCTCGAGGGAACGACCCGGTTCGACCCGCCGACGGACCTCACTGACGAGGACGACTTCCGGACTCTCGTCGCGCCCGTCGAACGAGTCGCGGACTACGAGTTACCCCGCGGCGCGCAACGAGTCGGCTACGGTGACAAGCCCGACGCGCCGGACATCCATCACTTCGATGCGGGCCTCTGGAGCGAGAACCCGTCGTTCCCGCCGCTATCGATCGATCCCGAGACGGTCATTCTGACCGACGGCGAGCGGCCCGTCACGCACGAGGGACTGCTCAAGGCCGCACGCGAGGTCGTTACGGAAACCGGTCTCGAAGCCGACGACCGCGTCGTCGTTCGTACGCCCCTGTCCGATCCCCGGACGATCGCGGCGGGCGTGATCGCGCCGCTGTTGGCCAAGGCCGTAATCGTCCGTCCGGGCGACGAGACCGCGGGCGAACAGGCGAGCTACGCCGTCTCGGGTACCTCCGCCGAGTCGGTCCCCGAGCCGAACCGGATCGATCTCGACGCGGTGGCGCTCCCCTGACGGCGGCCGATTCCCGCCGATTGTCGGCCCCGGTCAGCGCTCTCGGTACAGCAGCCCGTCCGGATCGCGTCCTCGAGCACGACTGTCCGGCGCTCGAGACGCTCGCGTTCGCTGTCGGAATTTTTTATCCCGTCGTCCGTGGTCACACCGCCTATGCCAGACGTCGCGATCGTCGGCGGCGGCCCCGCCGGACTGAGCGCAGCGCTGTTCACCGCCAAGAACGGCCTCGAGACGACGGTGTTCGACACCGACGAGACGTGGATGCACAAGGCCCATCTGTTCAACTATCCCGGCATTCGGAGCATCAGCGGCAGCGAGTACATGGAACTCACGCGCGATCAGGTCAGCGACCGCGGAGCCGACGTGCGCGTCGGCGAGGAAGTGATCGACATCGAATCGGACGACGGCGGCTTCCGACTCGAGACCAGCGTTGCGTCGGAGACGCAACGAGCAGACGGTGACGCCGTCGACGCCGACGGCGAGTACGAGGCCGACTACGTCGTGCTGGCGACCGGTGCCGACCGCTCGATGGCGGCGGACCTCGCGATCGACTTCGCCGATGACGGGACCGTCGACGTCGATCTGGACACGGAGACGAGCATCGACGACCTGTACGCGACGGGCGCGATGGTCCGAGACGAGGAGTGGCAGGCGGTCATCGCCGCCGGTGACGGCGCGTCGGCGGCGCTTGACATCCTCAGCAAGGAGAAGGGCGAACACTTCCACGACTTCGACGTGCCGACCGACGCGCCGTAACCGGACGGAGAAAGGCGGGACCTGGGTTCGGGTTTCGGCGACGGGCGGCGGTGAAACCAGCCGCCGCGCCGCGCCTGCGTGTTCGGGGCACACGACTAAGCGACTTCTCGGCGGGAGTTTGTCGTATGGCAATGAAGGATCTCCACGAACTGTTCGTCCACAAGCTCGCACAACAGTACTACGTCGAACAGGAACTCGTCGAGACGCTAGACGAGATGGCCCGCAACACCACCAACGACCGGATGAGCCAGGGTTTTGCCGACCATCGCGACGAGACGCGGACGCAGATTCAGCGCATCGAGGAGGTCTTCGCTGCGCTCGATCGGCCCGCGGAAGCGCGGGAGTGTGCCATCCTCGATGGGCTCGAGGAGGACCGGCGCGAACTCGAGGCCGAGATCGAGGACGACGAACTGCTCAATATGGTCTACCTGAACGCGGGCATGATGACCGAACGCGTCGAGATGACGGCCTATGAGGGGCTGACGACGATCGCGGAGCAACTCGAACTCGGCGACGATGTCCAGCGCCCCCTCGAGTCGAACTACGACGAGGAGCAGTCCGCCTTCCGCGAACTCGAGACGCTGGCGACGGCGAAGGACATGAAGTCGCTGTGGGATCGACTGACTCCGTCGTAACCCGTGAGACGGCGATGCCGGGCCGCGTCCCGGTCCCCTCGCTTCGCGAGTGGCTGCACCGACCGTTCGGTTCTCGGTCGCTCTCGTGGGACCCGTTCTCGAGCGATCGCTCTCGGATAGCGCGCCCGTACCGTTTCTGCGACGCGTTCCAGCGCTCGTCCGTGTTCTCGCTACCGGTCGAGACGCAATAGCATTATGCTCCTCGAGTGAATATTCTCGCGCAGTATGGCATACGATGCGGTCCTGTTCGACTTCGACGGCGTCGTCGTCGAAACACCGTCGTCCAAGCGCCTTTCCGACGCCCTCGGCCGGACGTACGAGAAACTCGGGCGGTCCGGTCCGGCGGCGGAGACGTTTCAGGAACTCATGGGCGGCGACTTCGAGTCGATCGCAGACCGCTGTCAGGGCCTCGGCATCGAGGCGGACGTGTTCTGTGCCCAGGCCGCCCGCGAGATGGTCCGAACCCAACTCGAGGAAGTGGAACGCGGGTTGCGATCCGCGTACGACGACATCGCCGCGGTGCGGTCGCTCGAGCACCCCCTCGGCATCGTCAGCGACAATCACCCGACCGTCGTCTCGACGCTGCTCGACCGATTCGGGCTTCGGTCGCTGTTCGAGACCGTCTACGGCTGTCCCCTGACTCCCGACGGGCTGGCCCGACGGAAGCCCGACCCGACGAACATTGAAGCCGCGATGGACGCGCTCGAGGCGGACGCCGCGTTGTACGTGGGCGATCGAGCCGTCGACGTCCGTGCGGCCGACAACGCGGGCATCGATTCGGTGTTGCTCTCCCGATCCGGAACGGAGCCACCCCAAGCGGACGTGGACCCGACCTACCGCCTCCCGTCGCTGTCGGGGCTCCCGTCGGTCCTCGAGTGAGCGCGCCGACGGCGGTTCGGGCGTCGCTCCTGTCGACGCGGCTCGACCCGCTATAGTGACTGTCCAGATACAGGGGAACACATAGGACGGCTCCGCGGGAGAGAGCCGAACGCATGGCGACCGTCGAAACCGTCCTGTCGTCGATTTTCAGCACCATCCCCGAACTCCATTCCGGGCAACTCGGACTGCTCTCGGGCGTCCTCGTGGGGGTGCTCTACTGGCACGGTTATCGCCGGCCTGCGCTCGCGCTCCTCACCGCGTTCTATCTACTGGCGCTCGGTATCGTGCCCGGGGCCACGAGGGGACTGCTCGTCGTTCAGTCGAACCCGTGGTACTTCTGCTCGTTTCTGCTCATCGTCTCGCTCAGTGCGATCGGCGCAACCGCCGTCCGGGCGCGAGTGACACGCTCGAGTCGACGTCGAACTCGGCGAGCGGACGGCAAGCCGTCGGACTGGTAGTCGCGGGGAGCCGGTCCCAACGGTGACTCGCGTTCGATAGTCGTTTCAGTCGCCCGGCCGTAGCTGACCCGAGACATGCCTCCTCGTCGACGCGGTACCGGGACGCGCCTGCTGATGGCGCTGGTCGGCTGTCTGCTCCTGCTGTGGTCTCTCGCGCTGGCGGCGATCAGTTACTGGGCACTGTCCGTGCTCCGGGCCTCCGCACCCGACCCCGGGACGACGCTTCTCGTCGTCGTTGGCGTCGGTCTCGTGGGCGGTTATCTGAGCTATCGGTTCGGGACGACCCAGTTGCTCTCGCGGCTCGAGGCGGTCGCACTCCCGCGGTCGCACGCGCCCGACTTCTACCGGCGGCTCGACGATCTCGAGTCGCGAATGGGCGTCGACTCGCCGACTATCGCGATCGCGCGGCTGCCGATGCCAAACGCCTTCGCGCTGGGCAGTCGACGCGGCGGCGTCGTCGTCCTCGATCGGTCACTTTTCGGGCTGCTTTCGCTCGACGAGCTCGAGGCGCTCGTGGCACACGAATTCGCCCACCTCGAACGATACGACGCCTTCGTCCAGACGCTCGCCTACAGCGTCTTCCGGACGATCGCCGGGCTCGCCGTCCTGCTACTGTCACCGCTGCTGGTGGCGGTCATGGGGGTCGCTCGAGCCGTCGCGTGGCTCCGGGGCGAGCCGCAGTCGTGGTCGCGGACGGCCGTCGGCCGGCTGCTGGGCCTCATCGACGGCGGCGTCGTGATCTGCTTGCTCCTCGTGACGCTGGTCGTTCGGGCCCACTCGCGACGGCGGGAGTACGCCGCCGACGAGCGGGCCGCAACCGTCACCGGCCGGCCGGTCGCGCTCGCTCGCGCGCTCCGGACGATCCAACGCACTGCGGACCCGTCCGCGGGGTTGCTCGCTCCCCTGTACGTTCACACCGGCGACGACGAGACGTGGCGGCGGTTGCTCTCGACGCATCCCCCGACGGACGACCGGATCGAACGGTTGCTCGAACGGGCGCGACACGACCGCGATCGCGCGCAGGCTCGAGCGCCGTAACAGTCGTCCGTGACGCGCGGTCCGTCCGAGGTGGGGCCTACCCCAGTGCCGGCGAGAGCGTCGCCAGCGTACTGGCAACCCACAAACGCTTTTGCCTGCACACCTCCTACGTCGGCTCATGTACGTTCGGGACGCGAAAAACAGGGAAGAGGTCTGGCTCCTGGATCACATCGAGTCGATGGGGCTCGACGAGACGGCGTTTCGCTCCCGTGACTACGTCATCGCGATCGACGAGGAGTCCGGCGAGAAGGCCGGCTTCGGTCGCATCCGCATCCACAAGACCGACGCCGACTCGGGAGCCGTCTGCGAACTGACCAGCATCGGTGTCCTCGAGAGCTGGCGCGGGCAGGGTGTCGGGGCCCACATCATCGAACGACTCGTGGAGTACGCCAGCGACGAGGGGTTCGACACCGTCTACGTCCTGACCGGCGACGGGTCCTACCTCGCTCAGTTCGGTTTCCAGCGGATCGAGGAGTCCGACCTGCCGGCGGTCCTCCGGGACCGACTCGCGGACAAGCGCGAGGGTATCGATCCCGACGCAGTGCCCCTGGCGATCGACGTCGCGGAGTTCCGAATGCCGGACCGGCTTCGGGAGGCGTTCAAGCACGCCCCCGAGGGGCGCGACGACATCGACGACACGGAGGCCCCCGAGGACTTCGGTATCGATCCGGACTCGGCGACGTACAAGTACGATACGGGGCAGTAGATGACCGTGATGGGACCGCCGGACCGTTCGTCCCCACCGGTTCGCTCACGATCAGGTGGGGCGCTCGTCGAAGCCGTAGCGGAACGCGACCCAGGCGATCCCGGAGAGGAACAGCATCGGCGGAAGGACGGCGAACCCCCACAGCGGGTCCAGCCCCCAGCGGAGCAAGAGTCCGAGGGTCACCACCCCGACTGCGAGCAACGGCGCGACGTAACGGGCCGCTCGACGCCGATCGCCCGTCCCATCGGCCGACAGCGGCGATCGCGGTGGCGGCTCGCTGGGCATGTTCGAGCCGTCGACGCCGTGCGGCATAAGCGATTGTGGCGATTCCGAAAACACTCATGACCGCGAACCGATCCGATTCGACGGCCGGCCGCAGCGATTCCGACGATGGGGCAAACGACAGCGATTCCCCCGGGGACGAAGCCGTCCCCGTCTGGCTCGTCGAGCGAACGTACGGCGACGACGAACTCAATCTCGTCATCCTCGTCTACGCAACCGAGGATGGCCGGCGATACCACCGCCGGGAGCGCGCGCTGACCAGCTTTACCGGACCCGCTCGAGAGACGAAGGCCGGACTCCTCGTCTCGCCCGACGCGCTCGGAAGCGTCGACGATCCGACGACGCGGGAGCGCTACGCCGAGGAAGCGTCGCGAATGGCACAGCGACACGATCCGGCCGACAACGTGTGAGTCATGGAGTTCGTGAGTCGCCGACGCGACCGCGAAGCTTGACGTGTTCATCAAAGTTGAAGCCCCGCCCGACCCACGATAATCATAATGTTCGACCCCGACGAACTCGAGGAGATCCGTGCCAACAAGGCGGAATGGCACGAGGCGGAAGTCGAACCGGTCCTCGATCGGTTCGGCGAGCGCAAGGAAACGTTCACGACTGATACGGGCGGGCAGGAGGTCGATCGGCTCTACACACCCGACGATGTCGGCGATCTCGACTACGAGTCGGATCTGGGGAATCCGGGCGAACCGCCGTACACGCGTGGCGTCTACTCGACGGGCTACCGTGGTCGGCTCTGGACGATGCGTCAGTACGCCGGGTTCTCGACGCCGGAAGACACCAACGAACGCTACCACTATCTGCTCGACGAGGGGCAGACCGGGCTCTCGATGGCGTTCGACCTGCCCACCCAGATGGGGTACGACTCGGACGCCTCCATGGCCGCCGGCGAGGTCGGGAAAGCCGGCGTGGCGATCGACTCGCTTGCCGACATGGAGACCGTCTTCGACGGCATTCCGTTAGACGAGGTCTCGACGTCGATGACCATCAACGCACCCGCGTCGGTGCTGCTGGCAATGTACATCGCGGTGGGGGACCAGCAGGGCGTCGACCGCTCGGAGCTTCGCGGGACGATTCAGAACGATATCCTGAAGGAGTATATCGCGCGCAACACGTACATCTACCCGCCGGAACCGTCGATGCGGATCATCACTGATATCTTCGACTTTTGTGCCTCCGAGACGCCGAAGTTCAACACCATTTCGATCTCGGGCTATCACATCCGCGAGGCCGGTTCGACGGCCGCCCAGGAACTGGCGTTCACGCTCGGCAACGGGATCGAGTACGTCGAGACGGCGATCGAGGCTGGCCTCGACGTCGACGAGTTCGCGCCCCAACTCTCCTTCTTCTTCAACGGCCACAACAATATCTTCGAGGAGGTCGCCAAGTTTCGCGCGGCCCGCCGGATGTGGCACGACATCATCGAGGAGCGCTTCGATCCGGACGACCCCAAGTCCAAACAGCTCAAGTTCCACACCCAGACCGCGGGCTCGATGCTGACCGCCCAGCAGATCGAGAACAACGTCGTCCGCGTCGCCTACCAGGCGCTGGCGGCAGTGCTCGGCGGCACGCAGAGCCTCCACACCAACGGCAAGGACGAGGCGCTTGCCCTGCCGACCGAGGAATCCGTCCGGACGGCGCTGCGCACCCAGCAGATCCTCGCCCACGAGTCCGGCGCGGCCGACACCATCGACCCGCTGGCGGGCAGCTACTACGTCGAATCGCTGACCGACGACGTCGAGGAAGAGGCCTACGAGATCATGGACGAAGTCGACGACCGCGGCGGCATGCTCGAGGCCGTCGAGCAACAGTGGGTCCAGCGCCAGATCCAGGATACGGCCTTCGACCGCCAGCGGGAGATCGAGGAGAAAGAGCGGATCATCGTCGGCGTCAACGAGTTCGAAGTCGACGAGGACCCCGAGATGGATGTCGAGGAGGTCACCGAAGCGGACCAACAGCGCAAGATCGACGGTCTCGAGGAAACCCGCGAGGAGCGCGACGACGACGCGGTCGACGCGGCCCTCGAAGCGCTTCGCGACGCGGCACGGAGCGACCGGAACCTGATGCCGTACATCATCGACGCGGTCAAAGCATACGCGACGGTCGGCGAGATCTGTAACGTCATGCGCGACGAGTTCGGCGAGTATCAACCGGGCGGCGCGATGTAGGCGCTCGAGGCGGGGACCTCACGAAAAATCACAACAGTAACACGGCCACCGACCGGAGTACAGGCCGATGCACTTCGATCACGCCGGCATCGCGACCGACGATGCACGGGCACTCGCAGCACTGTACGGTGACCTCTTCGGCCTCGAGATCGCCCACGAGGAGGAGTTCGACGGCATGCGTGTCGTCTTCCTCGACTGCGCCGACGGCTACTTCGAACTGCTCGAGCCCCTCGAGGAGGGGACGATTGCGCGATACCTCGAGGAGACCGGGGCGGGCATCCACCACCTCGCGCTTGCGACCGACGACATCGACGGTGCCCTCGAGACGGTCCGCGACCACGACGTGGCGCTGATCGACGAGGAGCCGCGACCGGGTGCGTGGGGGCACTCGGTGGCGTTCCTCCATCCGACGGACACGGGCGGCATCCTGATCGAACTCGTCGAACACTGACGGCGGTGTCTACTCGCTGGCCGGCGACTCGGCCGTCGTGAGCCGTCGCGTCTCGTCGCGGCGCTCGTGGCGGACCGCGACGGTGTCGGGATACCGCCCCTCGAGCTCGATCCGTGCGTCGTAGCCGACGATCCCGAGACAATCGATGCAGTTGGCGGCCGCCTGGGGACCGACGGCGACGGTGACCACGAGGAGATCGCGGTCCGCGTCGACGGTCGGCTCGGCGAGCGCGAGGTCGTGACAGGGCGTCGGCGTTTCGATCGCGCCCGCGATGACGACGCTTTCGTCGATGAATTCGACGGTGGCTCGATCGCGGTCCGTTCGGCCCGCGCACTGCCCCTCGCCGACCGCGAGCGATGCGTCGACGACATCGGGGTCCGGACAGGGAATCGTCGTCGAACTCGACGCCGTCTCGATATCGGTCCCGCGGAGCGTGATTATCGTTCGGGTCCGGAGACAGTCGAACGGCCGCCGGCTGACGCCGTCGGTGACGGTCGACTCGGTCGTGTCGTCGCCGGTCGTGACGGTAATCGCGTACGACCGCGGCTCGGCGAGGCTGATCACGAACTCCTCTCCCGCTGGGAGGTCGACATCACGCTCGAGCAGTGCGCCGTCGCCGCTGTCGGCTCCGTCGTTCCCGCTGCGCTGGTCGGTCGTGATCGTCACGGAGACCGTTCGGTCCGAGTCGCCGTCGTTGCGGAGTGTGAGTGTGTGCGGTGGATGCGCGCCGAGAAACGGGATCTCGTCGGGATCGCCGACCGTGATCGCGTCGTCCGAGTCCGATTCGGCGGCGTCCCGATCGGTATCGTCGCTCGAGTCGGTCCCAGCGTCGGTATCGTCGGTCTCGGGATGGGTCGTCCGGAGATGGTCGAACATCGAACCCGTACAGCCGGCCAGTCCACAGACCGCGCCGGTGGTGCCGGCGAGGAGGTCTCGTCGCCGCATACGCGATGCCACCACGATGTGGCATAAACACCTTTGTCAGGGGTGCGAACCTGTCCGCCGGCGGGACTGTCAGTGGGGTGGAACGTGGCTGTTACGACGCTGGTGACCCCAGTTTCATAGGCCTCGTGGCACGCCCGGAACGGTGGCGGGCAGTGCCCGCACTCGGGGACGCGTTCGGCGACTACTGTGTTGCCGGGGCAGGCTCGCGGCCCCGGTGGGCCAGGCCAAGGATTCCGGACGGTACGGCGCGTCAGCCGAAGTTCTCGATCAACGCCGCGTCGGAATCGCCGCCGGCGTCGTCGATCGCCTCGGCGACGAACGTGACGAAGCCGTCGAAGCCGAAGGCGTAGAGCTGTCCGTCCTCATGGTGCGTCGCGATCGCATCGGCCAGGTCGTCGTCGGCGTTCTCCCCGACGATGACGACCGTCGCGCCCGCATCCGCGAGCGCCTCGAGACGCTCGGTGTGGGCCGGCTCGTCGGCCTGATAGATCACCACGGCGTCGTGGCCCGCGTCTCGGGCCGCTTCGGCGACGGCGATCGAGGGGCCGATTCCCGGGCCGCCGGCGGCCGCGACGATATCGGCCTCGCCCTCATAGGTGATCCGCCCGAACGGTCCCTCGACGTGAACGGTCTCACCGCCCTCGAGACCGGCGAGCCACGGCGAGAGATCGCCGTCGGGATCGACGCCCACGGTGAGTTCGAACGTCCCGCCCACGGACGGTGACGAGAGCGTATAGTGACGCGAGATCGGCTCGTCGTCGGGTGCCGCTCGGAGCAAGACGAACTGTCCCGGCAAGGCGTCGAACCCGTCGGGCGTCTCGAGCTCGAGCGTGACCGTATCGGGACCGACTTCACTGACCGATTCGACGGAGACTGGCGTCCCTTCCATGTCGAAGCCGTTCGGCGGCCGATTGAAAAGGCGTTCCGTTCCGTCGACGGTAGTGATTCGGCTTCGTTTACCGCCGACATCCGTGAAAACGACGGTAAGAAACTGTCACGTTCGCACCCCGGTGTCGGTCGCCGTCCCTCGGTACGCCTCTTGCCAAAACCACTACCGATTAATAGATCCTGACCCGTACTATCGAACAGATCACGCGCTGTTACACTCATCCGGGTGGGGTTTCAGAAGCCTTTTCATTTATGGGGGGCAAGGCCCATCATAACATGGCTGAGGACCTCAACTGGGCGGTTGGAGGCGAGGCCGGGGACGGAATCGACTCCACGGGCAAGATTTTCGCTCAGGCACTCGCCCGAGCCGGACGGCACGTATTCACCTCGAAAGACTTCGCATCACGGATCCGCGGGGGATACACGGCCTACAAGATTCGGACCTCCGTCGACAAGGTCCAGAGCGTCGTCGACCGACTCGACATTCTGGTCGCGCTCACCCAGCGGACGATCGACGAGAACCTGGACGAACTCCACGAGGGCAGCGCCATCATCTACGACGGCGAGCGTTCCTGGGAAGCCGAGATTCCCGACGAGATGACCGCCGTTGACGTCCCCCTGAAGTCGCTGGCCGAGGAGGCCGGCGGCGCGATCATGCGCAACATCGTCGCGCTCGGTGCCGCGTGTGAGATCACCGGCTTCGACGTCGAGTACCTCGACGAAGCCCTCGAGAAGCGCTTCGGCGGCAAGGGCTCGAAGATCGTAGAGAACAACAAGGCGGCCGCCCGCGCCGGTCAGGAGTACGTTCGGGAGAATTACGATCTGGACCACCTCGGCTACAACATCGAGACGACCGACAACGATTACGTCCTGCTCAACGGCAACGAGGCGGTCGGGATGGGTGCGCTCGCGGCCGGTTGTCGGTTCTACGCCGGCTATCCGATCACGCCAGCGACGTCGATCATGGAGTATCTGACGGAGCGTATCGAGGACTACGGCGGACACGTCGTGCAGGCGGAAGACGAACTCTCGGCCATCAACATGTCGCTCGGAGCCGCACGCGCCGGCGCCCGATCGATGACCGCGACGTCCGGTGCCGGCGTCGACCTCATGACCGAGACCTTCGGTCTGGTCGCGACCAGCGAGACGCCGCTGGTCATCGCCGACGTGCAGCGATCCGGCCCCTCCACGGGGATGCCGACGAAACAGGAACAGGGCGACCTGAATATGGCACTGTACGGCGGTCACGGCGAGGTCCCGCGGTTCGTCGTCGCCCCCACGTCGATCACCGAGTGCTTCTGGAAGACCGTCGAGGCGTTCAACCTCGCGGAGAAGTACCAGACGCCGGTCTTCCTGATTTCGGATCTGGCGATGTCGGTCACCGAACAGACGTTCCCGCCCGAAGCCTTCGACATGGACGAGGTCGAGATCGATCGCGGCAAACTCGTCGACGAGGACGAAGTCGACGAGTGGCTCGACTCGCAGGGCCGGTTCCGCGCCCACGCCGTCACCGACGACGGCGTCAGTCCCCGCGCCATCCCCGGCACGACCGACGCCGCACACATGTCCACCGGGCTCGAGCACGACGAACTCGGCCGCCGGACGGAAGAAGAGGACGAGCGCGTCCATCAGGTCGACAAGCGAAACCGCAAGGTCGAGACCGCACGGGACGAGGAGGACTGGGATTACCGCGAGTTCGGCGACGCCGACGCCGACAATCTCATCATCTCGTGGGGGTCGAACGAGGGCGCGCTCGTCGAAGCGCTCGACTACCTCGAGGAGGACGGCATCGACGTTCGCGTCATTTCGGTGCCCTACATCTTCCCACGGCCGGACCTGACCGAGGAAATCGAGGCCGCCGACGACACGATTGTCGTGGAGTGTAACGCGACGGGACAGTTCGCCGACGTGATCGAACACGACGTGCTTACCCGCGTGAAGCGCATCAACAAGTACACCGGCGTCCGCTTCAAGGCGGACGAACTCGCGGACGACATCACCGAGAAACTCTCCGAGGAGGTACCAGCATAATGAGCTCCGACGTACGATTCACCGACTTCAAATCCGACAAGCAGCCGACGTGGTGTCCCGGATGCGGCGACTTCGGGACGATGAACGGCATGATGAAAGCCCTCGCGAACACCGGCAACGATCCCGACAACACCTTCGTGGTGGCCGGGATCGGCTGTTCCGGCAAGATCGGGACCTACATGCACAGCTACGCCCTCCACGGGGTTCACGGCCGTGCGCTCCCGGTCGGCACCGGCGTCAAGATGGCCCGCCCCGATATCGAGGTCATGGTCGCCGGCGGCGACGGTGACGGCTACTCGATCGGTGCCGGTCACTTCGTCCACGCCGTCCGCCGGAACGTCGACATGACCTACTGCGTCATGGACAACCGCATCTACGGGCTGACCAAAGGGCAGGCCTCGCCGACCTCGCGGTCGGACTTCGAGACCTCGACGACCCCCGAAGGACCCAAACAGCCGCCGGTCAACCCGCTCGCGCTCGCGCTCGCGTCGGGTGCGTCGTTCATCGCCCAGTCGTTCAGTTCCGACGCGATGCGACACGCCGAGATCGTCCAGAAGGCCATCGAACACGACGGCTTCGGCTTCGTCAACGTCTTCAGTCCGTGCGTCACGTTCAACGATGTCGACACCTACGACTACTTCCGCGACAGCTTGGTCGACCTGCAGGAGGACGAGGACCACGACCCGACCGACTACGAGGCAGCCAAGGAAGTCATCCTCGACGCCGACAAGGAGTATCAGGGCGTGATGTACCAGGACGAGAACTCCGTGCCGTACCACGAACAACACGGCGTCACCGAGGACATGTCCGAGATTCCGGACGGCGCACCCGAGGACGCGATGGACCTCGTTCGCGAGTTCTACTAACGCCGCTTCGTCGATTCTCGCCGGCCGTCGTCGGACGGGCCCGAATTCAGGTATCTACCGGGTGCTCGACCGATTCCATCAGGAGTTCGACGTTCGCCGACTCTTCGGTGAGACGCTCCGGGAGAACGCCGAGCAACACGAGCAGATCGTCCTCGTGATCGAACGACGCGAGTGTCAGTTCCACGTCGAGCGGTTCGCCATCGAGTTCGGACTCCCCGACGAAGCTGTCGACGTTCCGGCTCTCACCGAGGATCTCGAGCGCGAACGACTCCTGATGCCGGATGTTGTCGACAGTGCCACGGTTGCTATCGACTCGGCCGAGGAACTCCTCGAGTAGTTCTTCGTTCGACATCTCGTCGAGCGGGTTGACCGACTGTCCGGCGACTTCCATTCCGGGGATCGAGACGGCGGTGAAGACGCTCCCCTCCCGCGTTTGGCCCATGTAATCGACCGACTTCGAATAGCTCGAGGTCCAGAGCGACGCTTCGAAGTCGCGCTCGATGCCGCCGATGCCCTCGGAGCGCTCCATCGTCCGCTGTTCGACCGCGCGTTCCTTATACCCGGTCTCCGCGACCCGCTCGTCGGTCGGAGCGACGCGGTCGGCGGCGAACTCGAGCGGTTCGTTCCCGAGGACGAATCCGAGACAGCCGGCGGTCAGCGCGAGCGTCCCGGTCGCACCCGCGGCGAGCAACGATCGTCGAGAGTGAATCATTATCCCATTAATTCGAGAAGAGTGGCATATTCCTTACGGCACTTTCAAATCTATAGACACTATTAGTGGACATTCGTGACAATACAATCATGTGAACCGAGACCAGCAAACACATCAAGAGTTATCGGGGTCGGCACCTCCCGTTTAGCCATGACCGAATTCGCAACTCGAGTCGAACAGGTGTCGATCAGCGGTATCCGCGAAGTGTTCGAGGCCGCGGACGAGGATGCGATCAACCTCGGGCTGGGCCAGCCGGACTTCCCGACGCCCGCCCACGCCCGCCGCGGGGCCATCGAGGCGATCGAGTCCGGGCGGTCCGACGCCTACACCTCGAACAAGGGTACGCCCCAGCTTCGGGAGGCGATCGCGGCCAAGTACGACCGCGACTACGGCCTCGAGATCGACTCCGAAGACGTGATCGCGACCGCCGGCGGCAGCGAAGCGCTGCACCTCGCGCTCGAGGCCCACGTCGATCCGGGCGAGGAGGTCATCTTCCCCGATCCCGGCTTCGTCTCCTACGACGCGTTGACCCACATCGCCAGCGGAACGCCGAAGCCGGTCGGGTTGCGAGACGATCTGACGCTCGACCCCGCGGCGGTCGAGGACGCCATTACGGAGGAGACGGCGGCGTTTATCGTCAACAGCCCCGCGAACCCGACCGGAGCCGTCCAAAGCAAAGCGGACATGCAGGAGTTCGCCCGCATCGCCGACGAACACGACGTACTCTGCCTCTCCGACGAGGTCTACGAACACATCGTCTTCGATGCCGAACACCACTCGCCGCTCGAGTTCGCCGAAACGGACAACGTCGTCGTCGTCAGCGCCTGCTCGAAGACCTACTCGATGACCGGCTGGCGGCTCGGCTGGGTCGTCGGCTCCAACCGCCGCATCGAACGCATGCTCCGGGTCCACCAGTACGGACAGGCTTGTGCCTCCGCACCCGCGCAGTACGCCGCCGAGGCCGCGCTGACTGGTCCTCAAGAGCCGGTCCGAGAGATGGTCGAAACGTTCGAGCAGCGCCGTGATCTCGTCCTCGATGGACTGACTGACGCCGGCCTCGAGGTGCCCACGCCCGAGGGAGCCTTCTACGCGATGCCGAAAGTACCCGAGGGCTGGTGTGACGAAGTACTCGAGCGCGGCGTCGTCGTCGTCCCCGGCGAGGCCTTCGGGTCGAACGGCGAGGGCTACGCCCGACTCTCGTACGCGACGGGGACGGAGGAACTGAAGGAGGCGCTCGAGATTATGGACGCCGCGACGACGGCGGTTCGATAGCGGTCCGGCGGATTCGTGCCGGTCGTCTCGCGAAGGCGTCGGGTGTACCGTTTTATCGTCCCGCTTCGTGGATACGAACGAGATGCGAGCTGTACGCCTTCACGAGCACGGTGATGCGGACGTACTGCAGGTCGAGGAGGTCGACCGACCCGAGCCCGCCACGGACGAACTCCTGATCGAGGTCGCGGCCGTGGGTGTCAATCCCGTCGATACCTACTTTCGGGACGGGTCGTACGCGCCGGTCGACGTGCCGTTCACGCCCGGCGTCGACTTCGCGGGCACCGTCGTGGAGACGGGTTCAACGGTCGAGAACTTCGAGGACGGTGACCGCGTCTACGGGACCGGGATCGGAAACGGTGGGTTTCAGGGGTCCTATGCCGAGTACGCGACGGTTCCGATCGATCGCGTCGTTCACCTCCCCGAGGGTGTCGACGTGACCGAAGCGGGTGCCGCGGGCGTCGCTGCCGTCACCGCCTGGCGCGCGTTGATCGACCACGCCGACGTGAGTCCCGCGGAATACTGTCTGGTCCACGGCGGGTCCGGCGGCGTCGGCCACGCGGCCGTCCAGATCGCGGCCGCCGTAAGCGCACGGGTTATCACGACCGCAGCAGACGAGTACCACGACGCGCTCGCCGCGTACGGGGCCGAGACCGTCCTCGATTACGGCCGCGACGACCTGGCCGACGCCGTCCGGGCGGCCGCCGACGGCGGCGTCGATGCGATCCTCGACCATCGGCTGGACGACTACCTGCAGTTCGACGCGGACGTCGCCACAACGGGCGCTCGCGTCGTCGGCATCGGCGAGAACAGTCCCGATCCGGGCTTTTCGAACGATGGCGCGGCCCGATCGAAGGACGTCTCCTACCAGTTCATGAGCATGTTCAACACGCCGGACCTCCGCGTGCCGCTCCGGGGCGTCGCTTACCTCATGGAGACCGGCGCGCTCTCGATCGAGGTGGCACGAACCTACGATCTCGAGGCGGCAGCCGACGCACAGCGGGCGGTCGTGAACGATAGCGTCCTCGGCAAGCTCGTCATCGAACCGTAGGACCATCGCAGGTGCGCCGCGAGCGTGGGAGTGGAGCCGAATCCCGGACGAGGTCAGGACAGGTCGGCGACCGCTTCCATCGTCGTTTCCTTGTCCTCCTCGGACATCCCGTTGACGAACCCGACACGAACGGCGTCGACGCCGTCGATCTCGCCGTAGTCCGCGACCCACTCGCGGACTTCGTCGGGCGTGCCCGCGGGGGCCAGTTCGTCGAGGACGTCCGCCGGCAGGGCTCGAGCCATCGCGTCGGTATCCCGTTCCTCCCAGGCGGCCCGGATATCGTCGACGACATCGGGATACCCCTGCTCGGCGACCGAGTTCCCGTAGTAGGGACCGTAGGCCCCGAGCAGGAATGCGACAGTGCTGCGGGCCTTCGACCGTGCTTCCTCGCGGTCCGCCGAGGCGATGCCGCGGACGATCGGGGCCACTCGCAGGTCCGAGAGGTCTTTGCCGCCGAGTTCGGCCCCGCGTTCCAGGTCCTCGAGCCGATTCCGAAGGCCGTCTTTCGTGAACAGTTGCGGGGCCCACCCGTCGCCGAAGCGGCCGGCCATCTCGGTGGCCTTGGGGCCGAGGGTCCCGACGTCGATCGGCGGCGGATTCTCGCTCGGCCCGCGCTCGTAGTCCAGACCGGGGATCTCGAAGATCTCGCCGTCGTAGGAGGGAGTGCCGTCCTCGAAGACCCCTCGCATGATCTCGATCACTTCCCGGGTCCGACGGAGCGGTCGATCGAACTCCTGGCCGTGCCAGCGCTCGGTGATCGCCGGCGAGCTCGGGCCGATCCCGAACCGGAAGCGGCCGTCGGCGGCCGCCTGCATCGTGAGCGCCGTCTGGGCGAGCATCGACGGCGTTCGCCCGTACGGCGAGATGACGTCGTTGGAGATGCCCAGTTCCTCGGTCCGGTCGGCGGCCAACGTCAGCGGCGGCACGATGTTCCAGCCGGTCGTCTCGCCGACCGTGATCCGGTCGAATCCGAGCGCTTCCGCCTGGACGGCGCGATCGGCGACACCCTGTGGCTCGTCGTAGTCGCCGAGTCGGACCAGGAGATCCAGTTCGGCGTTCATCGGCTCTTCCTCCGTCTCGGCACGCGAGTCGTGGATCGCGCTCTCATCACCATCCACCGCGTCACGCACTCACATAAAATTGTAGCGTTTCCGTCCAGTCGCACGCGCGACCGATCACAGACTGGCTCGTCGCCGGTCGTCGCAGCGCCGGCGAACCGCTCGAGGCGACCCACCGACCGTGTGCCTATCGTTCCGTGAGGACGGGGTCGCCGTCCGGGGTACGATATCGGGCGAGGGTCGACCGCTCGGCATCCCGCGGGTCCGCGTCTTTGTCGACGCCGTAAACGGTGTACGTACAGTGATCGCGCGTGAACTCGACGACGGCGTAGCCGTGCTGATGCCAGTCGACGTACTCGAGGTGGTCGTTTTGCCCCTTGGTCAACTCCGCGAGCGCGTCGTCGTCCCAGTCACTCGGGAAATCGACTACGTCGGCGGCGTTAACGCTTGTGATAGCGGGGGTCATCAGTTCGACGCCGATGCGGTCGTACGTCTGGAGCGGTTCGATCTCGCCGTAGCCTGCTTTGACGTAGCCGGCAAGCGATGCGTGGAGGTCGCCGGTCAGGACGACGAAGTTGCGCGGATCGACGTCCGCGACGTGTTGCATGAGTTCCCAGCGTTCGTACTGGAACCCATCCCACGAGTCGTGGAGCAGTTCGATCTGTGACCAGTTGTCGCCGACGGTCAGGGGCATCGTCAGCACCTCGTTGGCCCAGACCGACCAGACAGCGTCGGACTCACTGAGCCAGTCCTTGAAGTACTGTTTCTGTTCGCGGCCGAGCATCGTCCGCCCCTGTGCTTCCTCTTCCGTGCAGGTGATCCGGGCGTCGCCGCAAGGCGGCCCATCGCGGTACAGGCGTTCGTCGGTGACGGTCAGATCGACGAGGTCACCGAACTGGAGGTCCCGCCACAATCGGAGCTGGTCCTGCAATGCCGACTCGCTCGGATCGAACTCGACGCGGGCGGGAACGTACTCGACCCACGCCTGAATGCCGTCGGCCGTGATCTCCATCGCCCGCTCGGGCCGCTCGCCGCCGTCCATGTCCGGCAACACCGGCGCATCCGCTTCGTCGTCCCAGTATCGATTGTTGCCGATCTCGTGATCGTCCCAGCCGTGGATAACCGTGTGTTGCTCGAGTCCCTCCTGGAGGAATTCGTTCCCCTTGTAGGTCCGATAGAGCGTCCGGAAGTCGGCCAGGGACTCCGCCAGATCGCCGCCGCTGGGGAGGTCGATGTCGCGCCCGTCCTTGATGTCCGTCGTCGGCGAGGTGTAGGCACCGTCGGCGGACTCGTAGATGAAATCGCCGAGGTGGACGACGAAGTCGACGTCTTCGGCCGCGATGTGGCGGTAGGCTCCGTAGTATCCGTTCTGGTAGTCCTGACACGTCAGGACCGCGAACGACAGCGAGTCGGGGCTCGCGCCGGCCGCCGGCAGCGTCCGACAGCGACCGGTCCGGGTCGCGACGCCGTCGTAGACGAACCGATAGTAGTAGCGGCGATCCGACTCGAGCACGCCGTCGAGATCGACTTTGACCGTGTAATCGTGTGTACTCGAGAGTCGATCGGCAGGGACCGTTCCCTCGTAGACCGGATCCTCGAAACCGTCGTCGGTCGCGACCTGTACACCGACCGGCTCCCCGGAGACAACTGCGCCGGGGGCGATCCGTGTCCAGAGAAGAACGCCGCTCGAGGTCGGTCCGCCGCTGGCGACCGACTGCGGAAACGTCGTGTCGGGATCGGCTGCCCCGTCGACGGCGAAGACGCTCCGATCGGTCGCCGACGCCGCGGCGACCGGCTGGACGATATCACGCTGGGCGAGAATCGCCGCGAGGCCGCCAGCCACCGAGGTGGTGCCGATACTCTCGAGGAAGCCGCGTCGGTCCGTCCGGTGCCGTGTGCCATTTTGCTCTGGCATACGATTGAGCTGGCATGATTCAGTTAAATTCTATTATAATTTATCTATGTTAGAGACCGTGATTATAGCGTTAGCTACGGGGAATATATAGCCCTGGATTCACGAGAGCGCCTCGAGCGGGACCGCGTGCGAATCAATGGGAAACGTTGATACGATCCGTATCCAATGCTATCATATGACATTCGATTGCTCGTTTCTCGAGGGCCTCCCCCTCGCGGCTGACCGGATTTCCGTCGCGGACGAGCGACGGGAATCCCACGCGACCGACTACGGGACGGAGCGACTCGACGACGAGGGCGTACTCCCGAACGCCGTCGTCTGGCCGGCGTCTACGGCCGACGTGTCCGCGGTGTTGGCCGCCGCGACCGACCACGGCGTCCCGGTGACGCCCTACGCCGCGGGGACCGGGCTCGAGGGCAACGCCGTCCCCGCCCACGGCGGCATCAGCCTCGATCTCACGCGGATGGACGCGGTCGTCGACTACCGGCCCGCGGACCGCCAGATCGATGTCGGGCCGGGGATCATCGGGTCGGATGTCGACGAGTACGTCGCCGGGGACGGCCTCGTTTTCCCGCCGTTGCCCTCCTCGGGCGACATCTCGACGATCGGCGGGATGATCGCGACGGACGCCAGCGGAATGGGGACGGTCCGGTACGGCGAAGTCGCCGACTGGGTGCTCGGTCTCGAGGCAGTACTGGCCGACGGCACCGTCATCGAGACGGGCTCGCGGGCGATCAAGACCTCGAGCGGCTACAACCTGACCGATCTCATCGTCGGCAGCGAGGGCACGCTGGCGGTCGTCACCGAAGCGAGGCTTGAACTCGCCGGCCGACCCGACCAGGTTCGCGGCGGACGAGCCATCTTCGAAACCCTCGACGACGCTGTGGAGGCCGTCTTCGACGCGGTCCGGACCGATGTCGGCGTCGCCAAAATCGAACTCGTGGACGGACTGAGCGCGACGATGGCCACCGAGTATCTCGGGAGCGAGCTACCCGACGCGCCGATGGTCTTCCTCGAGTTCCACGCGAATCACGGCGTCGAGACGGAGATCGACCTCTGCCGGACGATCTTCGAGGATCATAATGTCGCTCGCTTCGAGATGAGCGACGACGACGCCGAGATGGCCGCCCTCTGGCAGGCCCGCCGGGAGATGGCCTACGCCGTCTCGGCGTACGACCCCGATCTCGAGCCGCTCCATCCCGGCGACGTAACGGTGCCGATCAGTTCCTACCCCGAAATCGTCCGCGAGACGAAGCGCCTCGCCGACGAGTACGACCTCCTCGTCCCCTGCTTCGGGCACGCGGGCGACGGCAACCTCCACTACAGCGTCCTCGTCGATCCGGACGACCCCGAGCAACGCACCCGCGGCGAGGACCTCTATCGGGAGATCGTCTCCCTCGCGATCGAACTCGGCGGGACTGCGACGGGTGAACACGGCATCGGCGAGGGAAAACAGCGCTACCTCGAGCCGGAGCACGGGGCCGGGGCCGTTGAGGCCATGCGGGCGGTTAAACGCGCACTGGACCCGACCGACACGCTCAATCCGGGGAAGATCTTCCCCGAAACGGCCGACGGCGAGCGGCTCACCGAGGCGGAGCGATGAGCGTGGCTGGCACGCTCGAGTCGTGCTCGAGCGGCGAACGGCTCGCTATCCACCCGTTCGGCCACCGATTTTTATACGTCTCGCACCGAATTACGGTCGATAATGAAACGCCGGGAGTTCCTATCGAGTGCCAGTCTAGCCGCCGGCATCGCCGTCGTCCCCGCGACCGGGTCGGCCGACGCGGGCGAGAGTGCCCTCACGGTCGAACTCATTCGTCACGAGTCGGTCCCCTCGACCGACGGTGCGATGAGTGCTATCGTCGACGGAGCGACCTTGTTCGCCGACACGTGGACGGACGCGACCGAGGGGACGGCGACGGTAACGACCGACGAGGTGTCGGTCGCGGACTTCGAGATTTCGGCGTCACACACCGCGACCCTCGATGCGATCGAAGACGCCGGGCTTCGACCCGACCGGACGCCCGACACGATCACGCTGTTCGTCATCGGGGACGGGAGGACGTCCGCAGGTGCGATGCGATCCTATGCGGGACACGACGGGGGACGTGACGACGACCCCGGTGCGTACGGCTACGTCAACACCGAAATCGCGTCCGGGCTCGGATTCGGCATCGGGACGCCCGAGGACTTGCGGCGGAACTTCGCCGCACACGAGTGTGGCCACGCGGTCATCGGCTGGGCCGACGTCCCACACTACCCGGCTGACGCGACCGCAGACGATCCCTCGCCGGTGGTGCGGGCACACAGCTGTGGTGCACAGGACCATCCCGATGCGAGCGGCTGGCTCACCCACCACGGGATCACCGTGATGGCGACGGGCTATTCGGCACGGGAAAGCCGAAACACACCGCGGAACCACCAGTTTGCGACCCAGCAGGGAGCGATCGACGACACCGCCGACCCGGTCGACGACTCGTGGTCCGTCCTCAACATGGATTACGTCGCCGCGTTCTCGGACACGTCTCGAGCCGTAATGAGCGAGCACTACCGCCAGTTCCTCGCGTAACCTGCGCGACCGGGACTCAGTCGTGG
Organism: Natrinema pallidum DSM 3751; assembly: GCF_000337615.1. Taxonomy (GTDB): domain Archaea; phylum Halobacteriota; class Halobacteria; order Halobacteriales; family Natrialbaceae; genus Natrinema; species Natrinema pallidum. The sequence continues at coordinate 9,976 of NZ_AOII01000036.1, read as the reverse complement.
ACGAGCACGTCGAGTACGTCCGGCCCTTCGCGAGCGAGTGCCGCCTCGAGCGTGTCCTCGATCTCGTCGGGCGTCTCGACCAGTTCGGCACGCGCACCGTGGCTCTCGGCGTTTTTCACCAGGTCGACCGCGGGATCGAAGTCCATCCCGACGAACTCGTAATCCGACTCCTCGCCGCCCATGATGTCCAGCGTGTTGTCCTTCAGGATCCGGTAGTTGCGATTGTCCGAGATGACGACCGTCAGGTCCAGCCCGTAGCGAGCGGCGCTATAGATCGAGTGAGGATAGTACTGGTAGGACCCGTCACCGATGAAGCCAACCACGTCGCGGGGCTCGTCGCGTTGTTCCTCGGCGACGGCGGCACCGACCGCCGCCGGTAACCCGTACCCCAGCCCGCCGCCCTTGTTCGAGATGTACTGCTCCGGCTCGAGCTCCCACCGCGTCAGCATGGCGTACTTCGAGGTGACACCCTCGTCGACGATCGCGGCGTCGCCCGCGACCCGCTCCATCGCGTCGACCAACTGGGCTTTCGAGGCCCGCGGGTCGTCCCCCTCGGCGTCGCCGGAACCGGCCATTCGGGACTCGACCAGCTCCGCCATCTCGGCGACGGCCTCGAGACGATCGGCAACGACATCCTCGGAGAGGATCGCTTGGACGCGCTCGGTAAGCCCCCGCATGACCAGCCCCGGGTCGCCGATCACGGCCGCGTCGGCGGGCTGGTTCTTCCCGACCTGCCAGCTATCGTCGCTCAGATGGATGCAAGTCGTGTCGGCATCGACCAGCGCCTCCTCGTGGCGGGTCAGCGTCGTGTTCGTCGAGACGCCGGCAAAGCAGATCGTATCGGTGTCCAGCAGCGCGGACGCGGCCCCCTCGCTGGTCGGCAGATACGAGACCCACTGCTCGTGGTCCGTCGGGAAGTCGACCTCACACGAGAGGATTTCGCCGTGGACGCGAGCCCCCGTCGCCTCCGCCAACTCGACCGCCGCGGCGACGGCGTCCGCCCCGGAGCGGGCGACGTGATCGCCGACGACCAGTACCGGCTCGTCGGCCTCGGCCAGCAGGTCGGCCGCGCGCTCGAGTTGGACGGGATCACCGCTGCCCGCGTTCGGAACCGGGCCCAGCCGGTCCGGCTTGGCGTCGGTTTCGGCGAGCATCACGTCCAGCGGGAGGCCGAGGAAGACCGGCCCGGTCGGCGGGGTCATCGCGACCCGGAACGCCCGCCGGAGCATCGTCGGCAGCGCCGACACGTCGAGTACCTCGTCGGACCACTTGCAGTACTCGCGGGCCATGTCCGCGAGCCGACCCGAGAGGATCGGCTCCTCGTGGCGGAAGTCGGTGCTGTGGTTACCCGCGGTCACGACCAGCGGTGCGCCGGTGATCTTGGCCGCATAGAGGTTGCCCAGCCCGTGGGCCAGCCCCGGCGCGATATGGAGGTTCGCCACGCCGACGGGGGTGATCGAGTCGTCGTGATGGGCGTGGTAGCGCCGGCGCTGGGCGTAACCGCCGGCCATGCCGACCGCGATGTCCTCGTGGAGTCCGAGGCGATACTCGAGGTCGCTGTCCCCGATCGCGTCCATGATCGGGAGTTCGGTCGTCCCCGGGTTGCCGAAGACGTAGTCGACGCCGTAGGCCGCCAGAGCGTCAGTGAAGAGGTCCGCACCGGTGTAACCATCCGTCATGCACCCTCGTGGCACGGCACACCACATCAAATTGTGTGTTTCGGAACCGTAGCGCCCGCCCCGGGTATTATCCGTCAGTTCGTTGTCGTCCCGGTATGACCCTCGCGAGAGACGGGACGGGGTCGGGCGCGGTCGCTCGAGCGTACTGGTCGCAGGTCCATCCCGTCTTCATGACGCCGCCGATCGCCGCGTCGCTGTTCGGCGCGATCCTCGCGGGGGGCATCGATCCGATTCTCGCGGCGATCCACGTCCTCGCGATGTTCGCGGCGGTCTACACGGCCCACGTCAAGGACGGCTACGTCGACTTCCACGTCCGCGGGGAGGACGACGACCACCCGCTGACCGAACGGGGCTGCCGGCTCGGGCTCGCGGCGTCGACGGCGACGTTCGCGGGCTGTTGTCTCCTGCTCGCGGCGCTGGTCGATGTCCTCGTGCTGGCGGTCGTCGTCCCGACGTGGCTGATCGCCTACCACCATGCACCCCAACTCGACACCAACCCCGTCACGGCGACGACCGGCTACCCGCTGGGCATCGCCCTCTCGGTACTCGGTGGGTTTTACGTGCAGGCGGGAACGATCACCGTCGTCCCGCTCGGGTTCGCCGTCGTCTTCCTCGCGCTGCTCTCCGGGGTCAAGGTGATCGACGACGCACAGGACTACGCCTACGACCGGTCGATCGAGAAGCGAACCGTTGCGGTGGCGGTCGGTCCCCGTCGTGCTTACGATATCGCGTACGGGTTGATGGTCGTCGCGTTGGCGGCCGTCGTCGTCTTCGCCGTCGCTCGCGTCTTCCCGCTGACGGCGCTGCTCGCTGCGCTGGCCTTCGCTGCAGTCGCCGCCGTCGCGCGGCGGGCCGACCCCGAACTCGCGACCATGCTACTCATTCGGGGGTCCTACGTCTTCCTCGCCGTCCTCGTGGCCGCCGTCCGGTTCGATCCGATCGGCCGTTTCGTCTGAGCGCTCGAGGGCGGAGAGCCCCGCACGGATCGACCGCCTTACAGGGGTTCCCGGTCCCCACAGCGAGGACAGTACATGCTCCCATCCTTGACGAACGTGTAGCTCCCCTCACAACGGCTGCACTGGCAGCCCAGCGAGCAGCCGACCTCGCGTGCAAGCCCGGCGACCGTGGTCCGAAGCAGGCGCTGCTGGTACTCGGCCCCCTCGAGTCGGTTCTCGAGGGCGGCCACCTGTGCCGCCATCGTTCGGTCGCGTCGGGACTCGGAAGCGTCCGTCTGACGAGGAGTCATGCGAGATGTAGGTCGCCACCGGACAAAAGCACGTCTCTACTCGTCAGCGGCCGCGATAGTCCGTGCCGTCCCGGATGTCGCTCGTCCGGGGAACCGTCCCATCGGGGTCGCTATTCCGCGTCGCCGCTTCGCGCGTGACGTCGTCGGCGGAGAGCATCTCATCCACCAGACCCCCATCATGAATCCGGGCATAAATCGTCCGCCTGACGACGGAACCGAGTGGGAATCGACGCCGAAGAACCTGTGACGGATGGTGAGGAGAGTCACCCGGATCTTCACGGAAACTAACGCACGCCCAGTCGTCACGACGCCGTCGAAACGATCTTGATCACGTCGCCCTCCTCGAGTTCGTACTCCTCGCCGATCTCACGGTTGGACTTCGCGTTGACCGCGTGCAGGTAGCCGTCGCCGATATCGGAGTGGACGCTGTATGCGAGATCGACCGGTGTCGAGCCCTCGGGTAGGAGGAAGGCGTCGGGCAAGACGTTGCCGCTGCCGTCGGACCACTTCGAGGCGTCCTCGACCGGGTAGGCGGTGAGGTGCTCGAGGAGGTCGTACACAGCGTGATCGAGGGCCGCCTGTACGCCGGTGCCACCCCACTCGGCCATGGTGTCCGCGAGGTCCGTCAGTGCCTCCCGCTGGGCGTCGCTGACGTCGTCGCCGATCTCGAGGGTCTCGTCGCCGGGATCGTATTCGACGAGGCCGTTGTCGGCGGCCCGGCGCAAGGCGAGTTCGCCCTCCGCGGTGGNCTCGAGGGTCTCGTCGCCGGGATCGTATTCGACGAGGCCGTTGTCGGCGGCCCGGCGCAAGGCGAGTTCGCCCTCCGCGGTGGTCGGGAGTACGGGCTTGTCCAGTTCGAGCAAGCGCTCGACGTTCTCCTCGGGGGCGACGTCGATCTTGTTCGCCGCGACGACGATCGGTTTAGTCCGCCGGCGAACGTCGCGTGCGAGCGCCTCGCGGTGTTCGTCCTCCCACTGGATTGGGTCGTCGGGATAGTCGAGATCCCGAAGGGTCATCGCGATCTGTTTCGGCGACGCGCCAAAGCCCGAGAGCATATCCGCCAGCGCGTCGTCGATGTCGAAATCGGGCGAGCGGGACTTGCGCTCGACCGACTCCCAGTTACGGTCGACGATGCCGGCCAGCCAGAGGTCCATCTCCTCCTCGATGAAGTCGATGTCCGCGAGCGGGTCGTGGTCGCCGATGTCGACGGGTTCGCCCTTCTCGTTGGTGCCACCGGAGGCGTCGACGACGTTGACGATCACGTCCGCGTTGGTGAGTTCGTCGAGGAACTGGTTGCCCAGGCCCTTCCCCTCGTGAGCGCCGGGTACCAGCCCCGCCACGTCCAGCAGTTCGATCGGGACGTAGCGCTTGCCGTCCTCGCAGTTCTCGGCGTTACAGCGCTCCTCGCGCTCGAGGCAGGGACACTCGGTCCGGACGTAGCTCACCCCGCGGTTGGCGTCGATCGTCGTGAACGGATAGTTGGCGACGTCGACCTCCGCCATCGTCGCCGCGGTGTAGAACGTGGACTTGCCGGCGTTCGGTTTCCCGGCAAGTGCGATCGAAAGCATGCTCTGGCGTAGCGCCGTCGACAGGAATTGTCTTTCGATTCGACCGGTGCCGGCCGTCGCGAGCGAGGGGGAAGACCTGAGACTGGCGAGAGCGCTCCCTGAACTCCGACGAGTTGAACCGAGGGAAACTACAGTTCGACGGCCATCATCACCTCGTCGACGTAATGGCCGTTGAGTTTGTAGTGATCTTCCCGAACCGCCTCGGTCTCCCAGTCGTGTTCCTCGAGAAATGCGATCGCTTCCTCGTTGATCGACGGGACGCTCTGGTAGACCTTCTCGTAGCCGTTGGAGCCGGCCCACTCGAGGCCCCGCGAGAGGAGGTGCGAGCCGACGCCGTGGCCGCGGTAGTCCTCCAGAACCCCGACGGTGAGTTCGGCGGTGTGGCTCAGCTTCTCTATCTCCGGGGCGTGGAGGTGCACCCAGCCGATGACATCGTCCTCGACCGTGGCGACGAAGAACATCCGCGACTGGAGTTCGTTGTGTCGGAGCAGCGCCTCCTCGTGGTCGATCTCGTCGGCGACGGTCTCGGCTTCGATGTAGGTCTTCTCCTCGGCGACCCGTCTGATCGCCCCGACGATCCCCGTCAGGTCCTCCTGTCGGGCCGGCCGAATGTGGAACTCGAGGTCCGCGGAGACGTACTCCTCTTCGGCACCCGCGTCGATGGTTACCCTGAGCGTCCCGTCTTCCGCCTCGATTCGGCCGTCCCGCTTGAGGATCGCGACGTGATGGCGGAATCCGCTCGGGTCGAGCCCGAGTCGCGCTCGTGTTTCCTCGGGGTCGACCGCGCCGTGTCGTTCGACGTACTCGTAAATCGCTTTGCGGTCCGCATGACCGAACTCGAGTGTACTGTTCGATGCCATGTCACGCGCTACCACTCGTCAATACTTAATGCTTGGCCGAGCGACACCGCGGGCCGTGCTCCGCGAAGCGGATGGGAGTCACAACCGACGGAACGCAGTCCCGATCGAAAGCGGCGCTTTTGATGGCCCTGGCTTAAGACGACAACTGGTACAGGCGGGGCGACTTCTCCCAGCAGGGCATCCACTCGATGCGTGAGATGAGCGGTGTCCCGGTCGCCGGGAGGTCCGGCCATCTCGCGTCTCCAATGATCGAATCGAACGTGGTGGTCGCTGGCTGTGCGCTCGTCCTGGCGGTAGCAGTCGGACTGGTGGCCCACGAGTGGACACACGCAGTGGGTCTGCGACTCGCGCGCGTCGAGTACTCCGTCTCCTATTTCCCCGGGCGGGCCGACGGGCTCGTCGCGCTCCTGACGACCCACCCCTGGGCTGCCGTCACTCCTCGTCCGACCGGCAGCGAACCCCCGTGGACGCTTCGGCTCGCGGCGCTGGCCCCGTTCTTCCTCGCGATCCCCGTCTTCGGACTGGCCGCTGCGGGGTACGTGACGACTGAGACACCGGTCCTCGCTGCGGCGGCGATCGGTTGGCTCGCCTGTGCGCTCCCGAGCCCGCAGGACTTTTCGGTCGCCGTGTACGCCCATCGGCTCCTCGAGCAGTCTCCTGATCCGACCACGGGAGTCACGTCCCGCGCCGACTGACGGTCGTCGTCCGACTTCCGTGTTCGAGCGTTACGATCGACCGTCTCGCAGCGGTCGTGGGGAGACTACCGGGGAAAGACACCGGTTGACCACGCGTGGGCGACCGTGACGGCGGTCACTGCAGCGAGTACGATCCCCGCGCCGGCGAGGCCGGCGACCGGAACGATCCCCGCCCAGATTCCACAGACCAGCAGCGCACAGAGGCCGACCGTCGCCGCGTATCGCTGTGGCCACCGGCCGGGCGAACCCGTCTTTTGAGGGGGCTCGAGATACGACTCCAACTGTGAGAGACGCGGGGTCGCTTCGACCCGTCCCCGATCCTTGTCGTAGTCGACGATTCCGTGGTTGTCGAGTTTCGGCAAATGCGACTGGTACAATGAGATGTACACCCGCTGGCGTTCGTCGGAACTCAGGTTCTCGACCGCCGTATCCTGCTCCCAGGCGGCGACCTGTTCGGCGAGTTCGCGCAACCGAACCGGCCCGTCCACCCCGCGGAGGTATCGGAGGACGTCCCGACGGCGTTTCGTCTGGAGGAGGTGGTAGACGTCGTCCAACGATAAGTCCGACGGGGTCCCCTGCTCGACCGCTCGAGCGGCCTCGTCGATGGCTCCCGTTGGGCTTCGTCCGATCACTTCTTTCTCGAGAGCGTGTATTTCAGCTTAACAGATAAAGCTACGGACCTGTATCCGAGTTGAGAGGGTGTCGCTCGAGTCGAAGGGGACCGGGTCGCGGGACGACCCAGTAGCAGTCCGGTAGTGTCGCAGTCACACAGCCACGAGTGACTGCGAATCCGGACGTGAGAACGGGTGCTCCACCGGCGTTTACGGCACGCTCGGTGCGCCGATCGGTCGGCATCACGCCGACATGTATCTGGCCCTATGTTCAGTGATAAGGCCACCTATTGGCCTAAATACGGCCACTTTGGCGGATGGATGTTGAATACACATCTAAAATAGCGAGAGAATGGGTCGAACGTTCACTAACGGAAGTGGGTTCCTGGCGGGTCCCAAGACACCGCGAGTCTGCTACCGCATCTCAGAGGTCGATTTCCATCGGTGCGCTTCGATCGGACAGTTCCGCACTGACGAGGGCAGCGTGACTCCGGCGCAGTCGCTCCGACAGCGCCTGATGAGAGATGTCTAGTTCCGCCGCCAACTCCTTGAGGGTCACTCCCCGCGGCACGTCGAAATATCCGAGTTCGTGGGCTTTGCAAATCGTCTCGTACTGCGTTTCCGTCAGGGGCGTCTGTGCACTCGCGAGGTCGTCGATACCACTGATCCGGGTGACATCGGCTCCGAACTCGTACTGCTCAAGGAGGTCGTGACACGCCGATACCGATTCCCGGTCGTGAAAGAGCAGTTTCACCATCCATCGCCCCTCCCGACCCTGGGCCGTCAGGATCGCGCCGTCGTTTTCCGTGACGATTTGCTCGAACAGTTTCACGCCGTCCCCGAACTCGAGTCGGAACAGCCACCGATCGTTCGGGCCGGCATCGGTCGTGGCCGTCCCGCCGTCGTCGGCAACGCTTGCGATCACGTCGACCGACGGGTCCGCCTCGAGCGCTCGCCGAACGGTCTCGCGATCCCCGCCGTTCGCCCAGACGAGCGGTGGGGAGCCACCGATCATGCCGCCGATCTGGAATTCGAACGCCGACACGCGATCGAACGTGCGGGCGAGTCCGAGTCGATCAGCCGAAATCCCGAGTTCGACGACTGTGGTCATCACCGGACTCAACCACAGAGACGTATAGACGGGTTTGGTTACCGGTAGCCCTTCCCGCAACCCAATTCCAGTGACTGTCACTTCTGCCCAATGGTCGGGACTGATAATCTATCGCCAGATATGTGGCTTTCAGACACTCTACTGAGAAATCACAAAACCGTCTCTTCTCATCCTATCAAAAACTGTCGGCAAGAGATACTTTCCCGGACGGGCAAGCAAACGGCGATAGTGAACGGCAATCGCCGCACGTCGGCGTTCTCACCCCTTGCAACGTTTGGACACGTACAAGTGAGACCGGATACTTTTCCGATAGGCCACACATCGGAAACTGGCCGCTAGGGAATGCACGGCGCTCGCCACCGCTTGCCGTTTTGCCGCTGGGTATCAGCCGCCCGATAGCGTCAGTACCGACGCGTCTGACTCGATATCACCGTCACACGAAACACTTGTCGACCGTCAGTCGAAGCGGTCGCCCGCGTCGTCGACCGGGAACGGCGAACCGCTCGGAGTGCCCAACGCCGATGCGGTAGACACGAAAGGGTTCGGTTGGACCGTGATCGACGGCCGCTCGGCCGCGTTAGCGCCGGAGTCGGGCGACGTGTTCACCGTCCGCGTCGCGCTCGAGGTCGACCAGTCCGTCCGACTCGAGGTCGGTCAGAAGCTCCGTAAGCCAGTCACGGCCGTACTCGCCGCCGGGAACGTAGTCGACGCGGATACGGTGACCGAGCGCGTCGAGTTCGAGTTCGTCGTACTCCCGAAGGGTGCCGATCACGCGGCCACGGAACTGCCGGCGACTCCCCTCGAAACTCGGCTGTGTGGGTACGTCGGGGGCGGTAAAGTCGCCGGTCTGGTAGGCGTGACACCACTCGCGCCAGGGGCAACCGGCCTCGTCACAACGGGGCGTCTGCTCGCAGGCGACGCCGCCCAGTTCCATGATCGCGTTGTTCCAGACCCGCGACCGGCCCTCGGGCATGAGGTCGTTCGCGGCGTCCTCGAAGGTCGCATCGTCGTCGGGAACATCGAACGTCCGGTAGAGCACTCGTTTGACGTTCGTATCCACGACGGCATCGCCGTCGTTGAACGCGAAGCTCGCCACCGCGTTGGCCGTGTACGGGCCGACCCCCATCAGTTCCTGTAGTTCCGCGGGAGTCTCGGGGAAGTCGCCGCCGTACTCGTCTTCGACCTGTTGGGCGGCCTCGTGGAGGTACTTCGCCCGATTGTTGTACCCCAGGCTGTGATCCGTCCAGAACCCCACGACGGCGGCGCGGTCGGCGTCGGCGAGGTCGGCGGTGGTCGGCCAGTGCTCGAGGAACGCTTCCCAGGCCGGAACGACGCGGCCCAGTTGGGTCTGCTGGCTCATCACCTCGCTGACGAGGATCTCGTAGGGATCGTCGGTCCGTCGCCACGGGAAATCGCGGTGGTCGGCCTCGTACCACTCTATCAGGGCCTCGCGAACGGCCCCCGGGTCGTCGGGCAGGGTCCACTCGTCGGCCGGTGCCTCGGCATCACTCATCGGTCCCGCTAGCGACTGGGACGCCTTACTGGTAGCGGTCCCGCGCCGGTCGGCATCCCCGACGCGACGACCACGAAAAGCCTATCCGATCCGCTCGAGTCCCATCCCGTATGAGCCTCGACGATCTCACGGCAGACGTCTCGGACTCGTATACCGACATCGGTGCCGACCTCACCGTCTCGCTCGACCGTGAAACGCGCAACGAACTCGCCCTGCTCGAGACCGCCCTCGAGCCCGAGGAGACGGACGAACTCGTCCGGCGGGCCATCCACATGCTCTTTCAGTCGACCGTCGACACCGGGAAACTCGACTTTCAGCTCCGGTCGGCCTACGACGTGACCTACGACGAGTACCTCTCGGGGATGACCTTCGAGGAGATGACCGGCGCGGACCAGTATCCGTCGATGGACGACGAGCGCCGCTACCAGTTCTAACAAGTAGTTAGTGCATAATTCTTTATTCGGGATTAGGCACGAAACTGATACGCCTGATCCGATAAGTGCGTCACCCAATATTTTGCTCTGCCTTCTGACTCCGCTCGGTCGCCCATGAAAAATCGTCTCCTCGATCGTGACCGCGACCATCGTTATTATTGATCTCTGGTATGAGTTTACCCCGAAGTCTCGACAGCCGGCACAGCGTGATCCCGTGAGAGCATCTCATTGTTGTTGACGACTCGACGAAGTTCTTCGT
>NZ_AOII01000035.1 GCF_000337615.1 Natrinema pallidum DSM 3751 | reverse complement strand
CGTATCCGATGTCTGCTGCCTGTTCATGTCGCGTCCGTTGAACGCTTCCTACGAGACAGTACCGAAATCAGCTCGGGCTAAACACATACGATCTCTGATTCCTCCATGAGCCGTCATCCCGGACATGAAGTGTTGACCCGTCAATTGAACCATCCTATGTATGCTGGATCGCCAGCGTGTCTGGATTCTCTTCAATTAACCCATAATCAGAGTTGGAGGGAAATTAGCTAAAACCGTTGGAATCACCCACCGTTAGCCGATCTTAAAAGAAAAACTAGGTCATAGATGAAAAGCACGATCATACCGAGACCAACTGATATTAGTATTGTTGTCGTGGGGGATGGTAGTGATACAAAGGCATGGAACTGTGTGAAGACCATGATTCCAAGCCAACCAAGGAACTGGTATTCTGAAGGTGGTATCCCTAGTGCAGATCGTCCTAGAATAACTAGGAGTGGAGCAATAACACTCAATCCAATCACAATTCCATAGTTCATAACTAAATTGATATTTTGATATTTGGCAAAATAAAACTATTCACTCACAGGAATACTATAATCACTCACACCAGGGGAACGCAGTTGCTGTGACACCGTCTGGATCACTGATATCCGTATCAGCGAATAAATACGCATAGCGGACACTACAACCTACAGCATCGTTAACAAAGTGGTTGATAGCTCCGTAGATTGTACATCCTGCCGTAACTGCACCTGCAAACGTAATTGCTACCGGAGACGCAGCAACGCCAACTCCGCTAAGTATGAGAGCACCAACCCCAGCAAGCGATCCAAGGCTTACATAAACACAGGATCTTGTTAAATCTACTCGAGGAATAGCGGGGTGAGTTCACGAATATGGCTCGTCAAGACGCTGATGTCCCCTGGTTTGGTCCGAACCAACAGTGGGAATGAATGAATGAATGAAGATTCGATGAGATCGAATGCGCCGCCGAATACGACGACTGAACCGGTCGAGCGCCGTCGAGGTCGCCTGTCACGATCTTGCCGACCTGGTCAAGACTATCTAGCGTGTTCTTGAGCAAGACAATCTCACCCTCAAGCAGCGCCGACCGCTGGCGAACGGGAATTCTCAACGATCGTTCGCTCGTGATATGTTGACGCATTCTAGCACTATGCAGTCTCAAATCGCCATAATAGGCGAACGTATCAGCGCTCGCCTCCTCGAGTCACATATGGCAATCAGTCAACATTCACTCAAATCCGAATATCATTGTCCCGAATGCTCGGGCTCGCTCTCGGCCCGATACGAGTCACTCGCCTGTGACGACTGCGGCTACACGCCGCGTCACGGCGCTGACTGAGCCAGCGATTCGGCTCCTCGAGACAGTCGTCCAGTACCGTCAAAAACGAACCTTCCGCTAATTCACCGCTTGAGTCGCGTTTCAGTCGTCGATCGGGGCCGCACTCGAGAGCGCTTCGTCGATGTCGGCCTCGGCCATCTTTTCGACCAAGGCGTCGATGACTTCCTCGCGTTTGCCGGTCACGAACTTGATCGAGCCGACGACGAGGTGGCCGCCACCCGAGACGCCGCCGCCCGCGATTTCGGCCTCGAGTTCGGAGACCATGTTCGGGATGTCCAGTCGCACGCCGTCGCTCCGAAGCACGGCGAAGTCGGGGCCGTAGCCGACCGTGATGACCGGATCGCCGGTCTCCTCGATCTTCCGGTCGTGGATCTCGCCGGTGGTCTTCCCCGGCGCGGGGTAGGTAAAGCGGTGCGCGTAGTTCTCGACATCGATCCGATAGAGGTGGGCCCCGTTCTCGAGCGTCTCGTGTTCGAGGTGGGGCATCGCGGCGTCGAGTTGCTCGTCGACTTCCTCGCGGCCGCGGTCGGCGAAGAACTCGACGAGTTCGCGGTGGCGCTGTTCGTCGTCGCTGTCGACCTGGAGCAGGTCCTGAATGAGTTGGTCGCCGGAGTTGTAGCGCAGCCAGAAGGCGGCGTAGTCCAGCGCCTCGCTGACGTCCTGCAGGCGGTCCTCGTCGTAGCCTTCCGCGGCGGCCAACTCGAGGTAGTCGTCCATCGCGTCGGCCTTCGAGCGGTCCGAGAGGCCCGCGACGGCGGGGACGTGACGGAGTTCCTCGCCGAGGTCGGGGTAGATCATCCGCGCGAGTTCGACGCAGAGCATCCCCGTGGTGATCCGGTAATCCTCGTCGTGGAGATACGGGTTGACGTGGGCGTCGAGCAGGTCGCCGACCGCGTCCGGATCGGGGTGATGGTGGTCGACGGCGACGATCGGGATGTCGTAGTGAGCCAACGTCTCGTAGGCCGGCACGTCCTCGGCCGTCGAGCCGTTGTCGAGCATCAGCAACAGCGGCAGTTGCTGGCCGTGCTTCTCGCGGTCCTCGAGCGCGAAGTTCAGGTCCCGCGTGGCGTCTTCCATCTCGTAGAAGGGTGCTTTCGCCGGCAGCCGCTTGATGAGGTGACGCGGCGCGTCCTCGTCTTCGTGGACGTCGGCGATGAATCGCTGGAGCGCGATCTGAACGGGGACGGCGGCGCACATCCCGTCACCGTCGGCGTGATGGCGGACGCGGATCGGACGGCCCTCGAGCACCGTCCGCCGGAGCAGTTGCGCGACTTCCTCGAGGTTCGGTCGAAGCTTTTCGAACGCTGGCCAGTCGATCAGCGGCTCGACGTCGTGCGGGGCGGCGCGCTCCTCAAGGGCGTCCTCGAGTCGCTCGCGGGCCGCGTCGGCGTCCGCACCCTCGAGTTTCGAGAGGCCGTCGACCTCGATCTGGACCGAGCCCTCGCGGTGTTCCGGGGTCCCGGTGACGCGAACGATGTCACCGACTTCGATCGAGGGATAGGCCCGGACGCCGGCCTCCTCGAAGGCGGCACAGGGGACGACGCCCTGCTCGTCGGCGACGTGGAAGATCGTCGGTCCGCCGGTCTGTTTGACCTGCGTGACCGTCCCTTCGAGGTGGATCTGGTCGCCGATGGTGCTCTCGAGGCGGTGGGTGCCGGTCAGCGAGTAGTCGTGACCGACATCGTCGACCGTATAGTCGTCGATATCGACCGGCTCGAAGGCCATGTCGCCGTTCTCACGGATGCTCTCGAGTTCGACGACGAGTTCGTCGCCGACGGCGAACGTGCCCTCGAGGACGGATTCGTGGACGAGACCGGAAACGGAGTCGGAGAGATCGACGAAGACGCCGTAGTCGACGATACCGTTGATCTCGGCGAGATAGGGGCGGCCGTGCTCGACATCGTCGGCGGTACAATCGGAAGCGAGATCGTAGACGACGGAATCCCCGTCGTCTGCGCCGGGTTCCCCGGCGGAGTCACGCGTCATCTTGATTCGCCCTTTGAGGTGGTCGCGTATAACCCTTGTCAAGAAGCGATGGGGCTCGAGGGAGTCGATCACCGGCTCTACGGTCTGGCTCCGCTGATCGATGCTCGCGGAGTGACGGGATCTCACTCAGGGGGAGAGAGGGCCCAAAGCGTTCCCTCGCTGGTCTGGGCGAACGCCTGTTCGCCGGCGGCACCGAGTCCGAAACCGCCGGTCGGAAGTGCTGTCTCGGGCCGAGCGAAGAACGACGCGCCGTCGGTCCACGTCACGGTTCCGTCGGCCGTCCCGACGACGAACGTCGCCGTCGTCGATACTGCTCGAGTGACGGGTGCGTCGAACCGCATTTCGTACCGTTCGCTGCCGTCTGCAGCCGAGAGTTCGTACACCGTTCCGAACGTATCCGACGGGGCGGCGTCCGTCGACTCTGCGACGAGCAGCGACGAATCGGTTGCGTGGAACCCCATGATCTCGGCACCGCGACCGAACGGCGTCCGCCACCGATCGGACCCGTCCGCCGCGTCGAGTGCGACGACATCACCGCCACCGCCGACAAAGATCGTGTCGTCGATCGGAACCGGGGCGACGGCGGTTGCGGTTGTCTCCCACTGCGCCGGTCGCCAGCTCCACGAGGTGGTCCCGTCGGTGGGTGAGATCGCAACCACTCCATCCGCGTCACCGAAATAGACCGCGTGATCGTCGGCCGCCAACTGATCGCCCGGGGCGGCGATGACGGTAAAATCCGTTTCGGGGACGTGGGGCTGTTCCCATCGAACCGATCCGTCGGCGGTCTCGAGCGCGGCGAGACCACCGTTTGCAGCATACAGCGTTCCGTTCGCCACGGCCATCGCCGACGAGTGATTGGAGACCGTCTGCTGCCACCGCTGTGTCCCCGTCCGGGCATCGAAAGCGGCGATCCGTGACCGCCCTGAATCCCGTTTTTCGCCGACGTACACGGTGCCGTCGGCGGCGACGAGACCGGTCGGTCGTCCGAACTCGTGTTCCCACTGCTGTTGTCCCGTTTCCGTATCGAACGCGACCAGCTGCCCGGTTTCGAGGCCACCGTCGCGGCTGCCACCCGCGGCGACGACTCCGTCGGTAGTAACTGGTGACGCGAAGGCACCCGGCTCGGGGACTGAGGCCGACCAGTCAGCTCCGTCCGGCTCACGAAACCAGGGTACCGATACGCAGCCGGCGATCCCGGACGAGAAGATGCCGACGCCAGTAGCGAGCACCGAGCGGCGGGAGGACATCGCTCGATAGTAGCTGGGGGAGGAGAATATGTCTTTTGAATAACCATAGGGCGGGTGAAACTGTCTCGGCTCATTGGCGGCCATGGGCGGAGTTGAACACGTTCGAATCGTGCACCCAGCCCGCTGTCGCCGTCCGGTCGACTGCACAGCGCTCGAGACAACCGGTGCATCGGAACGTTTAGCAACCGCAAGGCCGCACGTGGGGATATGGGGCTGTTCGACGCGCTGTTTCGCTCGAGCGAGATCCTCGGTATCGCCGAGGAGACTCTCGAGTTCGCCCTCGAGTCCTCCGAGGAGACCCACCCGAACGAGTACATGGGGTTTCTCCGGGGGACCGAGGCCGATCGCCTGGGACTGGACCGGGATGGCCTGGTCATCACGGACGTGCTCGTGGTCCCCGGGACCGAGACCAACAGCGTCAGCGCGACCGTCAAGACGAACCAGATTCCGAACGACGTGAAGGCGCTGGGGAGTATCCACTCCCACCCCAACGGGGTGATCAGGCCCAGTAACGCGGACCTGGATACGTTCGGCCGCGGGAGCGTCCACGTCATCATCGGCGCGCCCTACCGCCGGACCGACTGGAAGGCGTTCGATTCGAAGGGCCAGCCGACCACGTTGAACGTGATCGATGTCGACCTGCCCGATACGGAGGACTTCTTCGATTTCACGCAGGCGGATATCGACGAGGAACTGCGACGATGAGACTCGCTATGCTCGAGACGATGTCATCAGTGACTACCGGACCGACGACGGGATCGACGCGGAAACCGCCGGCGACAGCAGGGGGGGCCGACGGATGACACGGACCGTCATCGCCCAGGGCACCTTCGACATCCTCCACCCCGGCCACGTCCACTATCTGGAGGAGGCCGCGGCGATGGGCGACGAACTGTCGGTCATCGTCGCCCGCAAGGCCAACGTCGATCACAAGGAGACGCCGATCTGTCCGGCGACCCAGCGCCGCGACGTCGTCGGCGCGCTCGCGGCCGTCGACGAGGCCCTGCTCGGCCACGAGGAGGACATCTTCGTTCCCATCGAGGAGATCGATCCCGACGTGATCGCGCTCGGTCACGACCAGCACCACGACGACGAGGCCATCGCGGCCGAACTCGAGCGACGGGGGATCGACTGCGAGGTTCGCCGGGCGAGCGGCCGCGAGACCGACGACGAGCAACTGCTCTCGACGCGACTGATTATCGACCGGGTCCTCGAGCGGCGAGGGGACTGACACGCGGCGCGGCGGCCCGGCTCGCGGTGCTCGCTTCGACTCGCCGACGCCGCGGCGATGGACACGCGATTAGTTCTCGAGGACGGCCGTCGGCGGCGGCAGCCGAAGCGAATCGACCGTATGCCCCGTCTCGACGAAGTGCTCGATCGCCTTCTCCGAGACTTCCTTTTCGGTGTAACCGTCGGCAGTACTGATCTGCCAGTCACACTCGAGGCAGTACTTACACATCCGTCTCTCTATCCGGGAGTCGGTCACAAAGGCGGGAAAGACTCGTGCAGGAAATCGAAGGGGGTCTCTGCGGGTGGGAAAGCGAACGTGGCCGATCCGTCGCCGTCGACCGCGCTACTCGTCTTTGACGCCGGGGTTGGTCACGGCACCGTTGGCCGCCGACCCGAAGTCACGGCCGTACTTCGCCAGTACCCCGGTAGTGTACTGGGGCTCCGGCAGGTCGTGGTCCGCGAGGCGCTGTTCGATCTCCGCGTCGGAGAGGTCCACGGAGAGTTCGAGGTCGTCGATGTCGATGGTGATCGTATCGCCGTCCTCGAGTGCGGCGATGGGGCCGCCGGCCGCGGCCTCGGGGGCGACGTGGCCGATGGAGAACCCGCGAGTCGCGCCCGAGAAGCGGCCGTCCGTGAACAGGGCGACGTCCTCGGCGTGGCCCTGGCCCGCCACGGCGGAGGTAACGCCGAGCATCTCGCGCATGCCGGGGCCGCCGCGTGGCCCCTCGTTGCGAATGCCGATGACGTCGCCGGATTCGACGTTCCCCTCCTGGACGTAGGCCATCGCGTCTTCTTCCTGTTCGAAGATCCGAACCGGTCCCTCGTGGTGGAGGTGGTCCTCGCCGGTGATCTTGATGACCGCGCCCTCGGGCGCGAGGTTGCCGGTGAGGATGCGGATGGCACCGCGCTCGTGGATCGGGTCGTCGACGGTATGCAGGAAGTCGGCGTCGAGGTCTTCGATCGCGGGCGGGTCGGCCCGCTCGATGGCCTCGGCCATCGTCTCGCCGGTAACGGTCAGCGCGTCGCCGTGGAGCAGGTCGGCCTCGAGCAGTTCGCGCAGGACGACGGGGACGCCGCCGACCTCGTGGAGGTCGTTCATCACGCGCTCGCCGCCGGGCTGGAGGTTGGCGATCTTCGGCGTGCGGGCGCTGATCTCGTTGAACGTCTCGATGTCCAGGTCGACGCCGGCCTCGGCGGCCATCGCCAGCAGGTGGAGGACGGCGTTGGTCGAGCCGCCGACGGCGACCTGCAGGGCGATGGCGTTCTCGAAGGAGGCCTCGCTGAGGAAGTCGGAGGGTTTCCGCCCTTCCTCGACGGCCTCGACGGCGATCTCGCCGGCCTCGCGGGCGACATCGTACCGGGACTCGTCCTCGGCGGGCGGGCTGGCACTGCCCAGCGGCGCGAAGCCGATCGCCTCGGAGATCGACGCCATCGTGTTGGCGGTGAACATGCCGCCACACGAGCCCGCGCCGGGGCAGGCGTTGCGCTCCATCTCGTCGAGTTCGTCCGGGCTCATCTCGCCGTCGGCGACGGCACCGACGCCCTCGAAGAGGTTCTGGACGGTGACCTCCCGGCCCTCGTGTTCGCCGGGCATGATCGAGCCGCCGTAGAGGAAGACGGAGGGGAGATCGGTCCGGATCGCAGCCATCATCATCCCGGGCATGTTCTTGTCGCAGCCGCCGATCGTGACCAGTCCGTCCATGCGCTCGCCGAACGACACCAGTTCGACGGAGTCGGCGATCAACTCCCGGGAGATCAGCGAGGCCTTCATCCCTTCCGTGCCCATCGAAATGGCGTCGGAAATGGTGATCGTCCCGAACTCGATGGGCATGCCGCCGGTCTCATCGACCCCCTCGAGCGCGGCGTCGGCGACGTCGTCGAGGTGGACGTTACACGGCGTGATGTCGGCCGCCGGATTCGGAACGCCGATCATCGGCGACCCGAAGTCGTCGTCGTCGAACCCCATCGCACGGAACATCGCTCGGTGCGGAGCCTTGTCCGGCCCCTCCGTCACTTCGCGACTCCGCAACTGCTCGTCTTTCCCGTAGTCGAACTCGTCGTCGCTGCTCATGGGTTGAGCTTGATTCGCACAGGCATAAGTTACCCTTTCTCGGCCAACTGTTCGGTCGCGATCGGGTCTGCCTCACCGGTTCGGGACGGCCCCGGGGAATACCGTCCGGGCGGCCCGAGCTCGGAGCCGAGCCGTCGGCCGGTCGGATGTGAATCGCTGCCGGTACCACGACGAGCAACAGCGCCGCGCACGGATGGATGGCGGCCAGGACTGAGCACAGCCGCGACCGATCGTCGGGATTGCTCGCCGTCGTCGACTCGAAGCAGCGCGGTTTCGACAGTCTCAGTCGTTGCCACCGTCGAAACCCCCTTCCCGAGGGGCTCCGTAGCCGGCGGTGTATCATGACGACCGCGACCGTTAGCGCGGGGGCGCGGCTCCACGTCGGCTTCCAGAACCTTTCGCTCGCTCGCGAGCGACTCTACGGCGGGATCGGTATCGGGCTCGCGGAACCGCGGGTTACCGTCACTGCCGAGCCCGCCACCTCGATCGTCGCCGCCGATCCGCTGCTCCGGAACTACGCGAACCGCGCCGTCGACGTGCTGGCGGTCTCCGGTGTCACGATCACGCTCGAGGGGTCCCTGCCCCGCCACGTCGGCCTCGGAAGCGGGACCCAGCTCGCGCTCGCCGTGCTGACGGCGACGGCGCGAGCGCACGGCCTCGAGCCGCGGAGCCGCAACCGCGCGCCGGCGATGGGACGGGGCGGCCGCAGCGGCGTCGGGGTCGCGACGTTCGAGGCCGGCGGCTTCGTCGTCGACGCCGGGCATCCGACTACCCGGTTTACCACCGAGCCGCCGGCGGAAGGCGACTGGACGGTGCCACCCGTCGTCGCCCGTCACGACCTGCCGCCCGAGTGGCGGTTTCTGGTCGTCGTTCCGGACGCGGACCCCGGCCGCAGCGGCGACGACGAGGACGCGAGCATGCGTGCCGTCGTCGAACGCGCCGATCCCGCCATCGCGGACGAGATCGCCGGCGTCGTTACCCGCAAACTGCTGCCGGCGGCCGCCGCGGGCCGCCTCGAGCCTTTCGGCGAGGCCATCGCGGAAATCGGCCGCAAGAACGGTGCCTGGTACGCCGACGCCCAGGGTGGCGTCTTCCGGCCGCCCGCGGGCGAACTCGTCGAATCGCTCGAGGGCTGTCCGGTCCTCTCGGGCGTCGGCCAGTCGTCGTGGGGGCCGGTCGTCTACGGCGTGACCGACGCCGCCCACGCCGACGAGGCCGCTGCCGCTGCCCGGGACGCGCTCGCGGATCGCGGACTCGAGGGAGAAGTCGTCCTCGCTGCGCCGGCGGGGACCGGGGCTCGAATCCGGACGACCGGCGACCAGTAGAACGGGGTGGAGACGGATCGCAGCGCACGGCGTCGGGATGGGCGGGCACGACTTGCTCGGACCGCCGACCTCGAGACGGCGAGCGAACCCGGCGCGAACCGTCCGTTCGCGGTCGACGAACCCACGAAAGCGCACACTGGAGCCGGAGACCGGCGTCGGACGGGCGACTGGAGTGTTTTTGCGTACCGAGTCCGTACGTGACGATATGCAATTCTGTGACGACTGCGGTTCGATGATGAAAGCGCGGGGCGATCGCATGGTCTGTACGAACGACGACTGCGGGGCCTCGAACGAGCGGGACCGCGAGCAGGAAGACGCGTTCGTCACGACGGAGTCACAGACCGACGGCGACGTGATCGAGTCCAGCGAGGAGGCGAACTTCGAGGGCAAACCGAAGGCGACGGACGTCATCTGTGACGAGTGCGGTGCCGAGGAAGCGTGGTACACGCTCAAACAGACCGCCTCGGCCGACGAGCCGCCGACGCGGTTTTTTAAATGCACCGACTGCAAAAACAAATGGCGAGAGTATAATTGAGGTGGGGGGTCGGTCCCCAGTACGACGCTATTCTTGTTTCGTACTCCCGAGCAGCCGTTCACGCAGGGTCCGCTGGCGAGCCGTCTGAGCGAGTAACACTGCACACTCGACATCGTCGAGGATATCCAAGACCGGCGATCCTCGGACCAATCGGGACAACAGTCCGCGCTCGGTCGCACCGATCACTACGAGGGTTGCATCCGTGACCGCATCGCTGATGGCGGTCTCGACATCTCGGTCGTCGACAACCAGGTCGGCGTCAGCCAGCCCGTTTTCGGCGGCCCACTCCTCGAGGAACTGTTCGCCCGCCTCGGTGGTCTCGTCATCGGAAAGCGCGTGCAGAACCGTCACGTCGGAGTCGAACTCGTTGCGAAGCAACCGGGCAACCTCTGCACCGAGCACCGAGTCGGGGCCGCCAGCAGTTGGCAAGAGGATCTGCGATGGATCGAACCCGCGCTCTTTCAGTACCAAGAAATCACAGGGAAGGTCGTGGGTTAGTTCATCGAGACGCGATTCGGCCCGGTCACGAGAGGCGGACCCCCAGCCCATGACGACCTGGTCAGCGTCGAAGGTACGGGCAGCGTCGAAGACCTCCTCGAACGATCGGTGTGACAACACTGTATGCGTCTCGATGGGAACGCCAAACGTCTCGGCGTCGGTACGTGCCTGCTCGAGCAATTTCTTCGATTCGGCGTTGCGCTGTTCGTTCTGCTCGGCACGTTCAAGCGGCGTCTGGTCGGGTACCTGAACGATGTGGACTGCATGAACCGTGCCGTTACGTTGCTTTGCGATGGCACCGCCGAGCGTGATCAGCTCTGTTTCGGTTCGGGGGTTGGCCAATGGAACCATTACGCGGAAATCGCCCCCGTCCGGAACACTGGAAGTCGGTCGGATCGAGTCGGCCGCCGCCACTGCAGCGTCGGGCATCTTCTCGGAGCGGTCGAGGACCCAATCGGCGAAGATGCCGGCGTTCTCGACGCGCTGTCGCGCGTACAACAGATACCACACGCCTGCGAAGACGACGAGTCCCGACGAGAGCAGAATAACGTATGGTTCAATGTACGCGATCAGTGCGAACGACGAAACCGCCCCGATAATCGGAACGAAGGGGTAGAGCGGAACCTCGAAGTCGGGATCGTAATCGGCGGGTTCGGCCTCTCGCATGACGATCAGCGCGACGTTCAACAAGCCGTAGACGATCAGATGCAGCACCGAGCCGGCTGTCGACAGGAACTCGAGGTTGCCGAAGAAGAGGAAGCCGATAATAAGTGTGCCGGTGATCAGAATCGACTTGTACGGCGTCCCGAACCGGTGGTGAATATCGTTGACTGACGGCGAGATGATCTTCTCGCGTCCCATCGCGAAGTTGATCCGCGAGGAAGAGAGGATCGATGCGTTCGCACTCGAGGCCGTCGCAAGCAGGCCGCCGAGCAACAGCAGCCCCCAGCCGAGCGTCCCCAAACTGAGGCCGAAGACGCTGTACTGGCCGAAGAGCAATTCGGCAGCATCAACGACGGCCTTGTCGTTGTTCGCCACCAGTTCGTTCGGAACCGCTGCAAGCAAGACAACGAGAAACAGGGCGTAGACGACGGTGACGATGACGACCGACCCGATAACCGCCAGCGGGAGGTTCCGGCCGGGGTTCTTGATCTCTTCGGCGACCGATGTGATCTGGACGAAGCCGAGGTAGGAGACGAAGACGATAGCAGTCACCGGGAGTACGTTACTGGTCGTCCCCGGCGGCGCGAACGGTCGCAACGAATCGAGGTTCGCGTTCAGGAGGCCGACGACGGTGAAGACGCCGAGAATGCCGAGTAGCGTGAGGACGATACCGATCTGGAGGCCGCCGGTCTCCTTGGCTCCGATGTAGTTGATGGTGATAAACAGCACCGCCCCGATGAGTCCGATCGTCTGGGCCGCGGATATCGTCATCGGGCCGAGCGCGAGCGCCGGGGCACCGACGAGTTCGTTGACGTACTTGCCGAAGCCGTACATGTAGAACGCGGACGCGAACGCCAACCCAAGCCAGTTCGCCCAGCCGCTTATCGACCCGAAAAGCGGTCCGAGCGCACGGTTAATATAAAAGTAGACACCGCCGGACTTGGGCATCGCCGTCCCCAGTTCCGAGGCCGATAGCGCCGTGAACAGTGCGGTGACGCCGCCAATGACGAACGTCAGTGCCGCGAGTGGACCCGCTTGAGCGACGGCGGTGCCCGGCAGCACGAAGATTCCAGCCCCGATCATCGTGCCGATACCGATCGCGATCGCAGAGAGGAGTCCGAGGTCTTTCGCGAGTTCCTCGTCGGCGCTCATACGGGAACACCACCGCATAGCGCACGCTCGTTCGCCAATCCCGACACTCCATTCGATAGCAGCCACCCCGGTGGATCGCACGTTCGAGTTCGGATATTCATTGGATCGAAGTTCACGAGGTGACGATGATAAACCCCAGGATTGCGTTATTGAATCCGTAGTGTCATACTCCGCCATTGCTGTTTATCAGAACGTCTTCGAAAGCGCACGTCTCTTCCCCACTCCTCGAGCGACCAGGTATCGTACACGGCGGGCTCGCCGCCGTTCATGTGTGTTACACACCGAACAGTTCGGTTTTGTGGGAGTACTCCAGGTCGTCCTGGTCATAGCCCGGTTCGTCAGTAATCGCCCGGTCGGCAGTGACCGGTCGCCATCGGGGCGTGTCGGACCCCTCGAAGCGAAATCACTTGTGGAGGACGCGGTCCTCGGTCGGAGCGAACTCGAGAATAACTGCACCACGAACGAAGACGGATTCGGTCAGACGACGATGCTGTCGGACGGAGGCGACGAACGTTCGCATGGGGCAATCTGGAATGGGACGTATTGGCTGACTCCCAGCGGATGCGACCCGCCGGAGGCGCAACCGAAGCGGGTCTCGGCTCGTGAAGGGGTGCTGACGGACAACAGTTGTACGATACCACGGAACAAGGAATAAGCGGACGGCGTGCGTACCGAACGTATGGACGCGATTGAACGGCCGACGTTTGCGTCCGAAGCCAGCAGACGTATTTACGAATACGTCGAACGGCACGGGACCGTCGAACGGCAGAAAGTACCCGATATCATGTCCCTCCCGGCCGAGGAGTTCCGGACGTGCCTCGCGGAACTGAAATCGGACGGCTATCTCGAAGAGGAGGATGGCACCCTTCGAATCGCCCTCGAGTTCGGTGCCGTCGAGAAACACGAACTCGACGAGTTCACCGTGACGGTTCGACCCGCTCGGCAGGCCGATTTCGACGGTCTCGTCGATACCATTCGGGACGTCACGGCCGAGGAGTCGTACGTCGTCGCCGAAACGATCGCCGAACAGTTGTTGTACGAAAATACCGTTACCAGGCACAACACGGTGCGGTCTCGGCGATTCTTCGTTGCAACCGTCGACGGCGACGTCGTCGGCTGGACCCACCTCGATCTTCAGCAGGTCGACCCGGTCCGGGAGGTTGCCCAACAGACCGTCGGCGTCCGCGCGGCCTATCGGGGCCACGGGATCGGGAGCAAACTCCTGCAGCGAGGGATCGAGTGGGCCGAAGCGAACGGGTATCGGAAGGTCTACAACAGTATTCCCGTCGTCAACGAGACCGCTCTCGAGTTCCTGACCGTCCACGGCTGGGACACCGAGGCGATCCGCAAGGACCATTACACGATCGACGGCGAGTACGTCGACGAGGTGATGATGGCGTACGAGTTGTAGCCGTTGCCGGCGAGTGAGCCGCGTCGCCCCGACTCGGGGCACAACGTTCACGTCCGTTCGGACGAATCGGTCGGTAGACGAATGTCCGACGGGCCCCGACTCCCGGGCGTCGAGGGCGAGGACGACGAGGACCGCATCGTCTGCCACGTCGACGCCGATTGCTTCTACGCCGCCTGCGAGCGGCTGCGCGAGCCCTCACAACCCCGCTACGTCTGGCGTTTTCTACCGTCGTAATCTACGACACGAGGGTATGAGTCCATGCGTGGCGTGCGTGTTTCTGTCTTAGACCAACGCCGTACTGGGCTTCACGTGTGTCTACCGTTTCGACCGCCTAGAATCTTTCCCCGTCGCAACGTGAGTAGACTTCGACCGCGCTAAACGAATCCAAAATTATATTTGCAAGGCTCTCGGCTACTCTACCCATGGTCATATTCGTATTCTTGGGGTTGGTAGTATGGCTTTCCTCCGCACTATGGGTTGGAATCAGCGCGGAATCTACGGGGCGAAACCCGTGGGCTTGGTTCGTTGTAACCCTAGTTTTTGGAATATTTGCATTGTTAGTCTATTGGGCTACAAACCCGCCGAGAGAGGAGAATAAATATAATGGTAAGTGGTCGTTCACCTCGTTTGCAAGTTATATACTCGTTCTTTTCGCCAGTATGATTATTGGAGGAATAATCGCCGCAATTATCGGGTCTTCTGTCGAGTATATGGAAACCTATTCAGATAGGTCACAATCAATTGGAGAATCAATACTCTGGAGCGGTATCTTTCTTTCAATCGCAGTTGGATTTATAACGAACCTCTTCCGTCGCCACATGGATACTGGTGAATTAGCCAGTTTCCCGACGGGTGTCTCGTCCTATGAGTTCAGAGCGATTGGTGTGTTTAGTATCCTTTTCTCGCTTCCAGTAGTAACACTCTCACGCACGACCACTTTTCAGGCATATACAGTGGCTCAGTCGCTTGTCGGATTACTCTTTATTCTCTCTGCAATCTGTGTTATTGTTGTTTCTGTGTGGTCACTAGAATTGGGCCGTCCTATTGGGGGATTATATGACTACATAGAAGAGTCGATTAAGTGACGCGTTTCCCGCGACAATCCACCCCCACCCCAGTGGAGTATGGGACCCGCCCGCTCAGTAATTTCGACGGGGAGTACGCGGGATAACTGAGTTTTGGAGTCTGTTTGCAGAAACCCAAACTCACTAGGAGGTGGAGTGTATTCGTTTATGTACGGACGTGTCCCAAATGCCCGCTTCAACAGATTCCCAAACTCAACAGTCCGACCCGAAAGCCCGCGTCTGGCTCAAACCCGAGCAAATAGACGCCATGCGGAACGCCACAGTGGAGAACAGCGCGGACTATCTCGCCACGCGGAACGACGCACTATTAGCCCTCTTAGCGGACACGGGACTACGTGTCGGTGAGGCGGTCGCGGTAGACGTGAGCATGATTGACTTCGAGGACGGTGTACTCATGTTGCCCGCAGACATCCAGAAAGACTACCCGAACGATAACAGCCCGACCTACACCGAGATTGAACTGTCGGGGGAGACGGTTCGCACGCTACGGACCTATCTCTCGAATCGGTGGAAAGACCCCGAAGCCCTCTTTCCCTCCCGTCAGTCCGACCGCATGACTACCGAGAGTGTCCGTAACGTCGTTCAAGACGCCGCCAGTGACGCCGAGATACAACCCTACACAGTTGAGGGACGTGGCGACCCGACGGACGTAACCCCGCACGCATTACGCCATAGCGTCGCCTATCGTATGATGAACCGAGAGGACGGAAACACCTTGTACGACGTTCGGAATCGCCTCCGCCACCGTTCGATTCAGACGACGGAACGCGTCTACGACCACCTTGACAGAGTGTAAGCGACAGCGACCGCGTGGGGAGACGGTCCCTTCGGTCCCTCCCTCTCCGCGTTCGGACTACGCGCCCGCATTAACCGCTAATTCTGGAATGTAATCGGTTCCGCAACCTCCGACAGCGACAGCCCAACGCTGTCGAGTAGTTCGAGGGCGTCGTAATGCGGGACCACCACCACGTCGTCGTCGTGGTGATAGCGACACGTCGGGCTGTCCTCCGCGTAGCCCTCACCGTCGTATTCAGCGGTCGTAACGCCACGCTTGGAAAGTAGCCCGCGGAGGTGGTCGCCCGACACGTCCCACGCTCGAACGTCAAGGTGGAGCGACCCGAACAGTAGTCCGACCCACGCCCCGACCGTAGCGACGAGTAAGCGGAGTGTGGGGTGTTCGAGGTGGTCAACGCCCGTTGGTCCCTCGTAGTCCAAAGACGGGTGTGGGACTGTCGTGAACGCCCACAGGTCGCTACAGTCGGACACCGCTACGTCAGTGTTGTACCGACGACTCGAACGGTCGGCTACGTCACTCGCGGATTGCTGAACCCAAGGGTCGCCCGCAACCCACCCAAGGGTGTCCGAAACGTCCCGAATCCACGCCTCTGACGTGGAGTATACCTCTAATCGGGAATTTGCGGTTTCACGGCGGACGGTCGCCCCGCGGAGTATCAGATAGTCTATGATTCCGCGCTGACGGTCGGATAGTTCGGGACGGTGGTCGCCGTGGTAACGGAAATGTGTTCCAAGTTCCTCGAATCGGTCGCCACAAGTCGGACACCTGTTCATATCCATCACGTAATTGTCGGACAAATCGCCGTAGAAAACGACGACTCCGCGCATTTTTGACCGTTCTCGCAATCCCATTCTCCCCCATCTACGTTGTACGTGAGTCGTTCAACGCCAGTCCGCCACGTCGCGGACGGACAGCGGAGTATCTGAACGATTCGCTCGAAAGAAGTCGCCATATCAGTAGTACGCTAAAGGTCACGTAAATAGGGGAGAACCAGTGTAGAGCGACTGAACGCCCATCTGTAGGCGGGCGTGGTAGTCAGTTCCACACTGTTGAATCGCCAGCAAAGTCCCTTTCTCCAACGGACAAGCCCTCGAACCGTCCGTTCGGGTCCCGCCCCGTTGTAGCCCCGCAACCTCACGGTGGTTCTCCTACTATTCCACCGCCACCACTCTCCTACTCCCCCTATACTACTAACGTTGAAGGTGGGTACATAAAGGGGGTGTAGTGAGAGGCGACCGAGGCGAGAAGGTGGCGAGTCTATTCACTCTGATTACGATAGAAGTGGGGCGGACGTTCAACGCGACGACGAACTTCGAGAATATCCGAACCGCCGTACTCCCCGAAATCCACCGCGTGACACTCGTCAGTACATCTTAATATGAAGGGGGCGAGTTGAACGCCCCGTTCAACGAGAAGATATGACCGACGAAACCAGAGAACACGCTATTCGCGTGAACGAGACGGACGCACAGATGTTGAAGACCGCGAAAACCGAGTTTGAGGCGGATGTCCCACTCGGTTTCGTTGCGCGGGTTGGAGCGCGAAAGATTATCGAGGACAGCGACGACGACGAGACGGTGACTATCGCGTGACTGAAATCGTAGAGGATTGCGCCCGCGAAGACTGTCAGCAATTCGGACAATACCCCGACGAGAAGGGGTATCAGTTCTGTCGGGACCACTACGACGGTCCCGCTGATTTCACCCACGTTCCCGACGACGAACGTCGAACCGAACTAACCGAGAGTTACAGCAACTATGACGACTGAATACGAACCCGACTACACCGACAGAGACGTTCCCGAGAATGTGACCGACGGCGAACCGAAGTACCTGATTGAACTGGAGAACGCGGACGGGGAGTCCACGACTGCCCGCCGTTCGACTGGCGCGAAGCGACGGGAGAGTGACAAGTAATGTCGGAAATCCGAGTTATTGACCGACACGTCGAAGCGTTCGACACTGTGTCTGTGTCGGAAAAGGCGACCCCGAAGTACGACCGCAACGACGGGCGGATTCGCGCCGCCTATCCCGCGGACGCCAGCGACGAGCGCGAATACGTGTTTAGCATCTACCGCTACGGTGACGCGGACACGTTCGAGGTGGCGGACGGGGCGAAGATTCTCGACTACGGCGAAGGTGTCGCCCACGTTCTGACGCCCGCGGACGCCTACAAGGGTGACGAGTAATGTACGATATTGAAAACGCCCGACGGCGCGACGGTGACGCCGCGGAGGACCGTAGCGACCGAGTGGACGAAATCCTATCTCGCCCGCGTCTCGGCTACGAGGAAAGCGACCCGTTGCCCGAATCGTTCGAGGACTACGACGAGTATCCCGAACAGCCCGACGACTTGACGACGCCCGAAGCCCGCCAGTTCGTCACTGAACTGTTCGCCAGCGACTTGGTGAACAGTATTGACGACGCAATCGCGGAGACGACGCCCGCGACGGGAGATAGTCAGATTGTCCGTGAGTGGCGTGAGGCGTTCCTCAAGGCGGTCGAACTGTTCGGTGGAGAAAGCCCCGAAGGTGGCGACGAACGCAACGAGAACGACGCTGATAGCCGTCTCGCGGAACTGACGGGCGACTACCCCGACGATATGGTGACGCCCTCGAACCCGCTTGTCGTCGGGCGTCTCTACGCGGGACTCGGACTCTCCACCGACGAGATAGCGGACGTGTTCAGCGACGAGAGCGACCGACGAGTCAAGCCCGACCAGATTCGCGCCACACTCCGCAACACGGGACTGATTACAGCGACCGAGAACGAGGACAGCGACCCGTCCCACAAGTTGGGTGGAACGTCGCTGAATTTCTCGGAAAGTGGAGACGTTGGGGCGAACATCAACAGCGAAGCAGTCGCGCGTGACCCCACTATCTCGGTCGAACGCGACGAATAGAGTAACGACTATCCCATTTGACAGCGCCCGCGGAGAAGGTCCGACGAGTAGACTCGTCTATCTCGTCGCGGTTACGCGAGCGAACCGCGAAGCGAGTTCCACGGGACCCGACTCATAACCCAAACTAATATACGGGTTCCAGATTATTAAAACCTTCGCTTGCGGGTGCTGTCGCAAATATTCTGACTATGAGCAGTCAACAGCAAAGCGACAGCAACAGTAGCACAGTTCAATGGATTGACAGCGACGACAATCTCGACCGTAGTCCCGCCAGCGCGTCACCGTTCGCCCGACCGAACGAGAACAGCGGGACAAAAGTCCGCGGACGGGAGTACGACGCGAGTACGACCGACGGACGGAAACTCTCGACCCGTGACAGCGCGAAACGTGGCGACGAGAGTGGGCGGAAACTCGGGTCGCAAATCAGCAAGAGCGATTGCGACACCGAACAGTGGGAACGCCTCCGCAAACGCGACGAGGAAATCCTGACGTTCGACAGCGACCGTTACGACGCGGAGGGCGACGACTACTTAGACCTACACCGCGGCGCTGGTGTCGAGACGAACGGGAACGACCGCATACGGAGTATGACACTTATGGCGGTCGTCTCGAACGTCGCGGAGGAACTGAACGCCGACGGCGCGACGGAAAACGAAGCGCGGACTCTCGTCGCCTCACTTGACGAAAGCGAAACGAACGGGCGGAAGTTCGAGGCGACCGCGACGGCGGCGCTTGTCCTCGCCAGAGACGAGTTTGTAGCGACGAGAATCCACAGCATTAGCGCCGAAAGCGCGGAGGTTCAGCAGATACAGAGTACGCTTGAACGCGCCACGTCGCCCGCTGAACGGTTCCGCGTTCTGAACAACCTACACCACGTCACCGACGACGAACGCATACAGCGCGCCCTACAGCGCCGTCTTGACGCGGAGAACGTCGCGGACGAACACGGGTTCGTTCTCAAGACCGCGGTCGAAAATGTCGAGTGGTCGAAATGACGGAATACTCCGCGGAGGGCGTCGGGACGGGTCCCGACTCTCAAGGCGGACCACCGTCCGCCGAGGACCACGAATACGATTGCGACGTTCCGAGCGACGAAATCACGAGGTTGTTGGTCGAACTTGATAATCCGTGGAAATCAAAGCGAGTTCTCCAATATTTCCACGAGGAACTGAAATATTCGACCCGAGAAATGGCGGACTTGTTCGGTCCACAACGTCAGACACTCCAAGATGTAGCCCGACCGATGGATGGGTTCTCATTCCACCAACGGAACGGGAGAATGACGGCTATGGACTTAGAACAGCGCGAACTTGACGACTACGACGACACAGAGGACACGGGGCTATCTGATTTCATCTGACGTAAGCCCCACCACTCCCCCTTTATGTACCCACCTTCAACGTTAGTAGTATAGGGGGAGTAGGAGAGTGGTGGCGGAACCACAACGAGGCGGTGGAGGACTACCGTGGGGTTGCGGGGCCACAACGAGGCGGAACCCGAACGGACGGTTCGAGGACTTGTCCGTTGGAGAAAGGGACTTGTAGGTCATTAGCGTGGAGAGAATTACCACGCCCGCCTACAGATGGGCGTTCGTTTTCTTACGCTAATTCTCTCACTGTATTCAAAACTGGATAGCCGTTGCTATCGGATTTTGAATTATTGGTATGTGTTTACCCCCAGAAATCGCAGGAGGACAGTAGGTTCAAAATCGGGGAATTCAATTAGAAATCCGGTATGTGTTTACCCCCA
>NZ_AOII01000034.1 GCF_000337615.1 Natrinema pallidum DSM 3751 | reverse complement strand
TGAGAGATATATAAATCAAATAGAGGGTGCTGTTTTCAGCCGTCTCAGTGGCTCAGCCAGGAACTCTATGGGGGTAAACACATGCAATTATTGAAAAGTGTGAGGAAATCGGTGGGTCCCACACCACCGACCTATGAGCAGTCGCCCCTCAGAAATATGGAAGACAACGATGGGCGGTCATCAGTGACAAATCTCGCGCCCTATACTAACGAGCGCAAAAGGTCCCACTTAAACCCCAAAGTGTGGCGGGCGTTGATTATTTCCCCCTCCGTTGAGAGGCGTCTGTATGGTTGACTTTCATCACTTATCACCCGAAAATGAGCGCGCAAGTGAAGCGGTCAACGCCGTCCGCGCATATCTCGAAGGCGACGACTACGATAATCGGTTCACCATCGTTGAAACCGACGACGGGTATCAAGTTTACTGGGGTGACACTGATAAACTGACTGCGGAGGACCTAACCACCGTGCAGAACGAATACGGGACCGACAAAACGGGTCCCGACGGCGAGGTATTTGTCACAGAAGGAACGGAAGACAAGATTCGAGATATAGCCGAGTAGAAAGAACTGTAGTCCGTGGGCGGCGCGCGAAGTTAGTTTGACCCGTCGAAGAAATCCCTCCGCTGTTCCGCCTTCTCCTCCTCACTCCGCTCGTCGTAGTGTCTATCCAGTGTTTTCATCGAAGCGTTCACCCTATCACCGACGGCTTTCTTCGGAACGTCGTTCCGTAGCCAGTACGTGATAGAACCGCCACGAATCGCGTGGGGTCGGGTATTGTACGGACAAGTGACGTAGTTATCGTAACTTCCCGTATGGTCGCACTCAAGCGGGTCCCTATCCGCGGGACACCCGCGTGACGTATAGCATGGCGCTGTCACGCGATAAATACGCTTATTGAGATTCTGTTTACTCATTCGTCCGTACTCTGAACTGAACAGTGGACGGCGACCGTAGTCGTCCTCAACGCGGACACGCTGATATTCAATATAGTCCCTGACGACGCCCTCTGTCTCCGCGTCAAGCGTGACGACGCGTTCGCCGTCCTCTCGGTTCTTCAAGCGGGTTCCCTCGTCGGGGCGGTGACTGACGGATAGCGTCCCGTCCTCCGCGTTAAAGTCACCTACGTCGAGACTGTGAAGCCCGCTCATTCGCATAGCAGTGGTCCACTGGAGTTTGAATAGAACGTGGTCCATGCTGGCGTACTCGAACCGACTGAGGTAGTCGAGTATCGTCTGTGCTTCTGATTCCTCAATGTGTTCGTCGTTGTGGTTTTCCCCACGGTCGAGATTTGGGACGTTGATTTTCTCGGGGACAGCGTGGGGGACAGCATCAACAGACACACAGAACCGCATGAACGACCGTAGGGCGGAAAGGTTCGTCCGCAACGTTACCTTATTGATTCCCTCACTCCGCCAGTTCTTGAACCGAGTGAAGTCCCGTCCCGTGATTTCGTTAAGGTTCTCCACTCGTGTTTCGTCCGCGTCTGCGCCTTCGCACCAGTCTACAAATTTCCCGAGTTGATAGCGTTTTGCGCGGACTGAATTAGGGGATAACTCCCCGTCAATGTCTTCACAGTACAGTTCTAACGCCTCGCGTGGTGTGATGGGTTCGAGTTCGGTCATCGTCGTTGGATTCCGAAGCCCCAACGCCGTTCGGTCTAAAACGTGTCTCCGCATGCCGCGAGTGGACACACCGCCGTGGGTCCCGCTGAATCGTGGTGAATCCACGTGACTTTGGACGATTATACTCACGGGGTGAGTCCCGACCGCGAGGACCGCATCGTCTGCCACGTCGACGCCGATTGCTTCTACGCCGCCTGCGAGCGACTGCGCGACCCCGACCTCCGCGGCGAGCCCCTCGTCGTCGGGATGGGTTATGAGGCGGGGGAGACGAACGGTGCGGTCGCCACCGCCAGCTACGAGGCCCGCGAGTTCGGCGTCGAAAGCGCGCAGGCGATTTCGACGGCCCTCGAGCGACTCCCGAGACGCGCGGCCTTCGATACCGGCGAGATCGATGATCCCGACCTCGAAGGCGGCGGGCAGCGTGCGCCTGCTGACTCGAGCGAGCGTCAGCGGGCGCGCGAGGAAACCGGCTACTACCGGCCCGTCGATATGGAGTACTACGAGTCGGTCGCGGCCGACGTCCGGGAAATCCTTCACGACTGCGCCGACGTCGTCCGCGAGGTGAGCATCGACGAGGCCTACCTCGACGTAACCGAGCGGACCGCCTGGGAGGTCGCGGACGGCTTCGCCCGGCACGTCAAGGACCGCATCCGACGGGCGGTCGGCGTCACCGTCAGCGTCGGCGTCGCACCGACGATGAGCACGGCCAAGATCGCCAGCGATTTCGACAAGCCCGACGGACTCACCGTCGTCGAGCCCGGCGATGTTCGAGCGTTTCTCGCGCCGCTCGCCGTCGACCAGCTTCACGGCGTCGGCCCCGTGACCGCCCGCGCGCTTCGCGAAATGGGCCTCGAGACGGCGGGCGACGTGGCCNCCGCCGATCCGGGGCCGCTGGTCGACCGCTTCGGGGAACGCGGCCGGGAACTGTACGACCGCGCCCGCGGCGAGGACGAGCGCCGCGTCGAGCCGAAAGGCGACCCCAAGAGCTTCTCCCGCGAGTCGGCGTTCGCCGATCCCGTCGAAGCGCCGACCCCGAAGTACGACCTGCTCGAGACGCTCGCGGCGGCCGTCGCCGACCGTGCTCGACGGGAAGGCGCGCTGTACCGAACCATCGGCGTCAAGGCCGTCACGCCGCCCTACGACGTCAACACGCGCGAGCGGTCGCTACCGGGTCCGGTCGACGACCCGGCGCTCGTCGATCGCATCGCGCGGGACCTGTTCACCGAGTTCGAGGACGCACCCGTCCGCAAACTCGGCGTCCGGGTCGCCAACCTCGAGTTCGCGACCGCCGATCAGGCGAGCCTCGAGAGTTGGGAGCGGGACGCGGACGGGACCGGAACCGAGTCCGACGCGGTCGCCGCCGACGACGGTTCGGGGTCGGATGGAAATCCCGACGACGATCGCGGGAATCGGCCGCCCGGACAGTCGGCGCTCGCGGATTTCCGGTGAGCGATGGCCGGCCATCGTCGCCGGCCGAACGGCCACCGTCTTCGAGCCGCGAGACGGCGTCCCGAATCGGAAAGAACGCTGAAATTATAACCCCACCCCGACAATCACTACAGCAGACCACATCGTCCGTCTGATTACATGACAGAGGATTTTTACGACCTTCTCGAGATCCCGCCCGACGCCTCCCAGGACGAGATCAAAGACGCCTATCGCGATCAGGTTCGCGTCTACCATCCGGATCTGAACGACGACGATCGCGCACAGGCGCAGTTTACTGCGGTACAAACGGCCTACGATATTCTCGGCGATCCGGTCGAACGACAGGCCTACGACCGACTCGGCCACGAGGACTACGTCGCGAAGCGAACCAGCGGCCTCCCCTCCCCCGACGTCTGGAAGAGCGACGACGACGGTGACGACGACTCGAGCGGCACGGAACTGAGCTATTCGGAATCGGAAACGGCCTCCGCGTCGGCGTCGACCGCGTCGGCGACGGCCGGCTCGGCGGCGTCCGGATCGAGAACCGGCGGTCGGTCGTCGGCGACGAACGGCTCGAGCGGATCGGGGACCGCGACGGCCTCGGCCGGTACTGCGAGCAGCGCCTCGAACGCGACCGCTTCCGGAACCGGAGCGGGGTCAGGGGGTGCCGGTGCGGGCGCGAACCGTCGAACCCGCGAGCCGAACGCTGGGACGGCCGGTGACACCGGGCGGTCCAGCCGGTCCACGGCTGGCTCCGGATCGGAGGCCGACGCCGGCGTCGGGAACCCGCTCGCGCGCTGGTGGCGGCGACAGAACTTCTCGCTGCCGCTGCTCTGGCTTTCCGTCCTCGTTTATGCGGCCGGCCTCGGTCACTTCGGTCTCGAGAACGCGGCCGCGCTCGGATCGCTCTGGACCGAACTGCTCGCGACCGGTGCCGATCCGGCCGGGATCGGCACTGTGCTGACGGAGGGTCGCCACGGGCTCGAGACGACGGTCGCGTTCGTTCGAGGCGTCGAGTTCGTGACGCCGCCGCTCGAGCAACCGCTGTGGTACGGCGCGCTGGCGGGCCTCGTCGCGCTCACGCTCTTTTCGCTGCTCGCCGTCCGGGTCGGCCGTCGAGAGACCACCTGGGGTCCGCTGACGATCGACGAGACGATCGTCGTCGCCCTCGCCCTCACGGTGGCAGCGACGCTCGTCGGCGGCCCGTTGCTGGCCGGTGCGGTGCTTATGCCGTTGCTGTTCGGCGTCGTCGTCCGCCACACCAGACGCGGACGGGGCTGGACGCCGTCCTATCTCTACGTGCTCCCCGTCTTCGCGCCGCTCGCCGGCTTCGGTGCCGTCACGGCCGGCTATACGTCGCTTCCGGTCGATCTGGTCGCGTTCGTGGGCCTCCCGCTGGTCGGCGGCCTGTGGCTCCCGCTGCGGGTGACGATCATGAAACGGCTCGGTCGGTGACTCCGAACCGCTTCCGTCGAGGGGTCTCGGGCCCGTGTTCCGAGTCGACGCCCCGCGAACACACACGGTACCGAACAGTTGAAATGCGACAGATGCCAAACGCTCGCATGGCCAAATACTCGACCGGTTCGTCCGGTAGCGGCGGCGGGACGAACTGCGAACTCTGCGGTGCCGAGAGCGATTCGCTGACGCTCGCATCGGTCGCGGGAGCCGAGCTCGAGGTCTGTCCGGACTGCGCGCCACACGACGATTCCGAGACACGTGGCGAGGATCGAACCCGGGATCGAAGCGACCGCGCGTCGCCTTCCGACGACGAACCGAGCCGCAAGCAGAAGGCGGCCCAGAACGTCGCGAAAGCGAACCCGGTCTGGGACGGCGACTCCGAACACTGGGAAAGCGAAGGGACCAACTACGACGACGACCCGCTGCCGTATCTCGTCTCGGATTACGGCGAGGCGCTCGTCGAGGCACGCCGGGACGCGGGCCTCCAGCGGGAGGAACTCGCCGACGAACTCGACGCGCCGACGAAAGACGTCCTCGCGATCGAACAGGGACGCGCGACGCAGGCCGGGGTCGGCGGTGGCCTGATCGACGCCCTCGAAGATCGACTGGACGTGACCCTCGCGGAGTAACCGACCGCGCTCCGTCGGTGCCGGTCTCGGCGAGCAGACTTTTATTCACTGCCGACGGAATCAACGGCAATGACCGGCCAACGGGCGGCGACGGAGCCGTACGCGACGCGATTCGAGACCGAAGTGACGTCGATCGACGGTCGACGGGTCCGACTCGAGCGCAGTCACTTCTACGGCGCGAGCGGGGGACAGCCGGCGGATCGGGGGACGATCGGCGGGATCACGGTCGCGGACGTCCGGTTCGTCGACGGGGAGCAGGTGCACGTACTGGCCGAGGAGCCGTCAGTTCGACCGGGCCACCGCGTGCTCTGTTCGGTCGACTGGTCCTTTCGGATGTACTTTATGCGAGCCCACACCGCCAGTCACGTTCTCGTCGGGGCGGCGCGGCGACTGTTCGAGGACGCGACCGATGCCGGCCTCGAGATCGGCACGGAGACGGTTCACGTCGACCTCGAGACGACGGCGACAGTCGACGACGAGCGATTGGTCGAACTCGACGAGGCGGTCAACCGCGTGGTCTGGGAGTCCCGGCCGGTGTCGTGGGACGACGTGCCGCTCTCGCGGGCGCGAGATCGTGAGGAGGTGGCGCTCGACGCCGGGGCGGACGCCGCGGTCGAGGGCAAGCGGGTCCGACTCGTCACGATCGAGGGCGAGAACGACCGGCGAAGCGGGTCCCGTCTCGCCGGTGCGAACGGCGCGGCGACCCCGTGGGACGTGTCGGCCTGTGGCGGCACTCACGTCCGAAATACCCGCGAGATCGGTCCCGTCACGGTATTCGGCAGTTCGACACCCACCGAAGACGTGACCCGGATCGAACTCGCCGTCGGTCCGCAGGCGATCGCGCGACGAACGGCGGAGAAACGGGCCGCGTTCGCCGCGACGGCAGCGCTGGATGTCGCTCTCGAGGACGTCGCTGCCGAACTCGAGCGGCCGTAACGGCGGCCGCAGTCGGTGGGTGTCTC
This sequence comes from Natrinema pallidum DSM 3751, assembly GCF_000337615.1. GTDB lineage: Archaea > Halobacteriota > Halobacteria > Halobacteriales > Natrialbaceae > Natrinema > Natrinema pallidum. The sequence goes on along the minus strand of NZ_AOII01000034.1, from coordinate 64,165 downwards.
TCGGGAGAGCGACGAACCCGTCGCAAGCAGTGGATTCATTGCTCTCGACCCCCCCTATTGTAAGCAACCGGGATCGGTCCGGAGAAGGTATAAACTATTACTACCTTCGGAGTGAATTTCCATCCATGGGAGTCGATTACTCACAGCTACACGACCCGAACGCCGAGTACACGATGCGGGACCTCTCGAGCGAGACGATGGGGGTCTCGCGCGAGCGCGGCGGCGGTCGGGACGTCGAGATCACCGATATCCAGACGACGATGGTCGACGGCAACTTCCCGTGGACGCTCGTGCGGGTCTACACCGACGCGGGACCCGTCGGCACCGGCGAAGCCTACTGGGGTGCCGGCGTCCCGGAACTGATCGAGCGCATGACGCCGTTTCTCGTCGGCGAAAACCCGCTGGACATCGACCGGCTGACCGAGCATCTCGTCCAGAAGATGTCCGGCGAAGGCTCGATCGGCGGCGTCACTGTCACCGCGATCTCGGGCATCGAGGTCGCCTTACACGATCTGGCCGGCAAGATCCTTGGAGTGCCGGCCTATCAGCTCCTGGGCGGCAAGTACCGCGACGAGATGCGGGTGTACTGTGACTGCCACACCGAGGCGGAAGCCGATCCCGAGGCCTGCGCCGACGAGGCGGAGCGCGTGGTCGAAGAACTGGGCTACGACGCCCTGAAGTTCGACCTCGACGTGCCGAGCGGTCACGAGAAGGACCGTGCGAACCGTCACCTCCGGAACCCCGAGATCGAACACAAGGCCGAGATCGTCGAGAAAGTCACCGAGCGCGTCGGCGACCGCGCGGACGTCGCCTTCGACTGTCACTGGACGTTCTCCGGCGGCAGCGCGAAGCGTCTCGCGAAGCGACTCGAGGAGTACGACGTCTGGTGGCTCGAGGACCCCGTGCCGCCGGAGAACCACGACGTACAGCGCGAAGTCACGCAGTCGACATCGACGCCGATCACCGTCGGCGAGAACGTCTACCGGAAACACGGCCAGCGCCGCCTGCTCGAGGAACAGGCGGTCGACATGATCGCGCCGGACATGCCCAAGGTCGGCGGCATGCGCGAGACACGCAAGATCGCCGATCTGGCGGACATGTACTACGTCCCGGTCGCGATGCATAACGTCGCCTCGCCGGTCGCGACGGTCGCCAGCGCCCACGTCGGCGCGGCGATTTCGAACTCGCTGGCCGTGGAGTACCACTCCTACGAACTCGGCTGGTGGGCGGATCTCGTCGAGGAGGACGTCATCGAGGGCGGGTACATCGAGATCCCCGAGGAGCCCGGATTAGGCGTCACGCTCGACATGGATGTCGTCGAGGAGCACATGGTCGACGGCGAGGAGTTGTTCGACGAAGCGTGAGCGTCGTCGGGCCCACCGAGCCGAGTTCGGCGGTGTTCGGCGGCGTATGCTGTGTCGAACCGCTTCCCGGCCGAAGAGCGAACGCCATCGGCGGGCGCTTACTTCGGCTATGAGTAAATCTCTTGTCGACGGGACGCGCATGTCGTGATACGATGAACCATCTCACTGGGATGCGGCCGGCGATCGAGCACCGGACAGCGGCCACCATGGGAGGGGCAGACGAATGACCGAGACCGAGACGGTTAGGGACCGAATCGTTGATGGCGGCGTCATCGCGGTCCTCCGCGGTATCGACGAGGAACAAATCGTTCCGGTCGCCCGGGCGATCCACGACGCCGGGGTCGATGTGCTCGAGATCACGGCCGACGGGACGCGTGCCGTCGAGCGGATCGCGGCCGTCGACCGGGAACTCGAGGATACCGACGCAGTCGTCGGCGCGGGGACCGTCCTCGACGCGGCGACCGCACAGTCCGTGATCGACGCGGGCGCGTCGTTCGTCGTCTCGCCACACGTCGAACCGGCGGTGGTGCGGACGTGTAACCGACACGGCGTCCTCGTCGCGCCCGGCGTCATGACGCCGACGGAGGCCGTGACCGCGATGGAGGCCGGCGCGGACCTCCTCAAGCTGTTCCCCGCATCGACGGTCGGGCCGGATCACATCGGCGCACTCTCCGGGCCGCTGGGTGACATCGACATCGTTCCGACGGGCGGCGTCTCACGGGACAACGTCGCTGACTTCTTCGACGCCGGCGCGGCGGCCGTCGGTGCCGGCGGTGCCATCATCGACGACGCGGCCGTCGATGACGGCGACATGGATCGCGTTCGAGAGACCGCAGCGTCGTTCGTCGACGCGGTCGAGGCGGCGCGTAGCGAGTAATCGAACGCCGACGCGGCGGACCCGTTCGCCTCCCGCGAGTCCGTGAGACGACCAACTGCTGGTGCTGGCGGCCGTTTTATACCCCTCGTTGGGGTGGAAGATGGGCGTGACGCCAGACCCAGATCAGCGTACTCGCAGACGGATACTCGGCGCGGTCGGAGCGACCGGAGCCGTGGCGGCGTTCGGTCTCGGCGGCACCGGGGCCGGCACCGTTCAGAACGAAACCGCCGACTCGAACGCCACGGCGGGCGATGGAAACGATATCGACAGCCCATACACGGAAACGTATCGCAACAGCATCGACTCCGTCGTCCTCGTCACCGTCTCCGGGACGGGCAGTGCTCCGGGCGGCGGTAGTGGCGGACTCGGTTCCGGATTCGTCATCGACGATCAGCATCTCGTGACGAACAACCACGTCGTCGCGAGTGCGAGCGACGACGGGATCGAAGTCCAGTTCAGCAACGAGGAGTGGCGCGCCGCGTCGATCGTCGGCACCGACATTTACAGCGACCTCGCCGTCCTCCGCGTCGAGGACATGCCCGACATCGCGACCGGGCTCTCGTTCCTCGAGTCCAAACCCGTCATCGGACAGGAAGCGCTCGCAATCGGTAATCCGCTCGGACTCGACGCATCGGTTTCACAGGGGATCGTCAGCGGAATCGACAGATCGCTCCCCAGCCCCACCGGCTTCTCGATTCCGGCCGCGATTCAGACCGACGCACCGATCAATCCCGGTAACAGCGGCGGCCCGCTGGTGAGCCTCGAGGGGGAGGTGCTCGGCGTCGTCTTCGCCGGGGCCGGCCAGACGATCGGCTTCGCGATCGCCGCGGTGCTGGCGAACCGGGTCGTTCCCTCGCTCATCGAGGACGGCACGTACGAGCACCCGTACATGGGGATCGGGGTCCAACCGGTCGGCCCGGCGATCGCCGACGAGATCGGGCTCGAGGAAGCCACCGGCGTACTCGTCATGGAGGTCGTGCCGAACTCGCCCGCGGATGGCGTCCTCGAGCCGGGTCGGACCGGTCAGCCGGGCAGCGGCGACGTGATCGTCGCCATCGACGGCACGGAGATACCGACGCAGGAGCAGCTCTCGTCGTATCTCGCCCTCGAGACCTCGCCGGGCGACACGATCGAACTCGAGGTCGTCCGCGACGGCGACCGGCAATCGGTCGAACTGACGCTCGCCGAGCGGCCGGCGGCGGAACTGCCGCGGACGCCGATTCCGGGCCGTCCGGGCGAGCGGCCGCCGCTGGAGCCGTGACGGGGGCATCGAGAGGCAAGCCGCGGGTGGGGCCGGTCTATCTGTACTCGGCCCGAACACGGGAGCGCCGGCGTCTACGCGCCGTCGTGATCGGTCGCGTAACGGCCGTGCTCTGCACGGACACGAAAGACAGATAAAAGACGCCGCGCTGTGAATAGACATATATGGACGTTCCGTACGACCTCACCTCGTACGTTCGAGTGCTGAAGATGGCGACGACACCCTCTACTGAGGAGTTCCTCCAGGTATCGAAAATCGCCGGGGCGGGTATCCTGCTGGTCGGCCTTATGGGATTCCTCATCGGCGCGATCATGCTGCTCCTGCCCGGTGGTGGCGTCTAATGGGTATCTTCGCTGTCAAAACGACGGCGAGCCAGGAGCGGACCGTCGCGGACATGATCATCAACCGCGAGGAGTCGGAGATCCACGCCGCACTCGCGCCCGACTCGCTGACCTCCTACGTCATGGTCGAGGCCGAAGGCGACGCGGTCCTCAATCGCGTTCTCGAGGACATTCCGCACGCGCGGAGTATCGTCCCCGGCGAGTCGGACATTTCCGAGGTCGAACACTTCCTCTCGCCGAAGCCGGACGTCGAAGGGATCGCCGAGGGCGACATCGTCGAACTCATCGCCGGTCCGTTCAAAGGTGAGAAAGCGCAGGTCCAACGGATCGACGAGGGCAAAGACCAGGTGACGGTCGAACTGTACGAGGCGACGGTTCCGATTCCCGTGACGGTGCGGGGCGACCAGATTCGCGTGCTCGATTCCGACGAACGGTAGTTCGCCAGCCACCAACCCGATCCGTTCCATCGCGGATCGGCCCCGACGACTCAGTGGGTGTCTCTTCTCGACTCGTTTGCCGCAACCACCGCTCCGTGGCAGCGCGTTTCGCAGCGCTCTCGAGTCCGCACGAATCGAAAGTCCGGTTCGACCGTTCGCATACGTCTGTCAATATAGCACAATACAGGTAAAAATTATTACAATACGTGTCGAAAGATAGTTCGTTCGCAGCAGATACGCGAACGGTATCCAATGCCAGCGAACGAACATACGAATTCGACCGCAGCGAACAGTGATTCGACGGCTCGCGTCTCGAGACGGCGGCTTCTCGGATCGGCGGCGGCGACGATCGTCGCGAGCGCCGGCGTGAGCATCGCGTCGGGATCGGTTGCCGCCGACACCGACGGGATCGCGGAACTCGACTTTCGGGACGGCGTCCCCGACGTCACCGATGCGCCCCAGGACGTAGCCGAGGTCGTGTTCAAGATCCACGGGTATACGAGTTCGTCGGACAGCGTCGAGCGGGCCGCGACGTTTCGGGAGACGGCGAGAGCAGTCGGCTACGACGAAGCCGTCACAGCGGTTACCTGGGACGACAGCGGGCTGCCGACATCGGCGATACAAAGCGCCAGGGACACCGGCGACCTGTTCGCTACGTGGCTGGGGGACTACACCGACGCGAACCCGTCGACGACGATCCGTATTCTCGGACACTCGATGGGCGGCATCCTCCAGTTGGAAACGCTTGCGGCCATCGACGGGGCGTTCACGGTCGCGACGGCGGACAGCATCGGCTCGTTCGAGGCGTCCGATGCGCCCTGCGAAAACGGCCCCTTCGCCGATGCCATCCGGATGTCGGCCGGCGCGGTTCACAACTACTACTCGACGAACGACGGCCTCGCCAAACTGGGGAGCGGCCCGGCGGACTGCGACGGCGGGTCCAGCGACGACGCTACGCCAGCTAATTACGACGATATCGACGTGAGCGATGCGGTCTCCGATCACTCCGCCTACCGCAAAGAGACCGGCTGCGTGTCGGCGATCGTCAACAACTACTGAGGCGGCGATCACTCGGTCGTCCGTTCCCGGCGACGACAGTGCCGACCCGCTCTCGCCGTCCCGAAAGCGGACCCGACGACCGAGCGAACCGCTACCGCTTCAGTTCCGTCGCGATCGCTTGCATGTCCGCTTCCGACTCGATCTCCTCGAGCAGTTCTTCGCGCTCCCTGACAGCCTCGGAACTGGCACCGTAGGCGCGAACGTACTCGGCGCGGCTGTGTTCGGTGAAGGCGTGTCGAATCGCGAGGTAGCCATCGGGGACGACGGTCCCACAGACCTTACACTCACGACGCTGGTGTTTCGTCGCCTGATGGACGACGGCCGACTCGACGTCCTCGAAGACTGCACCACAGCCGTCGATCCCACATTCCCAGGCCATTCGTTACGGACACTCGAACGGCCCCCCTAATGATCCTTTCGCAGCGACGCCCCCGACCAGAAACCACCCCTCAGAAACCGCTCGGACGGCGCGTTCACGCGGGCGTGATGTAGCGCGGACGCGTTCGGAACACGGCGTTCTCGGTGCAAGCGCGAACCGGTTGGTCGGTCCGCTCGATCACGGTCCCGTCGGCCGGATCGACGACGCGAGCGGGGACGCCCTCGGGCGGTCCTCGAATCAGAATTCATAACCCGGCTGTCCCGGAAGTAGTGATCGTGACCGATGGAGTGACGTTCCGAATCGACTGTCACGTGAAGGTGCTGGACGAGACGGTCGTCGAACGGGCCAAACGGGCCGGTCTCGACGCCATCGTCTACGCACCCCACTTCACCCGCCTCCCGGAAATTCGTGACCGAGCGGCCGCCTACTCCGACGACGACCTGCTGGTACTCCCCGGCCGCGAGGTGTTTACCGGCCCGTGGTGGGACCGCAAACACGTCCTCGCGATCGGGCTCGAAGCGCCCGTTCCGGATTTCATTCCGCTCGAGACGGCGATGGCCGAGTTCGACCGGCAGGACGCGACGGTGCTCGTTCCGCATCCCGAGTTCGCGAACGTGAGCCTTAGCGAAGCGGATCTACGGGCGTACGCGGACACGATCGACGCCGTCGAGATTTTCAACCCGCGGCACTTTCCGCCGGACAACCGACGTGCACGCGAACTCGCCGACGCGCTCTCTGTGCCGCCGTTTACCTCCTCCTATGCTCACCTTCCGCGCTCCGTCGGCGTCGCCCACACCGCCTTCGACGCGGCCATCGAGAGCGAGGCCGAGTTCTGCGCCGCACTCGAGGACGGGATCGCCCGCCGCGTCGTCTACGACAACGGCCTCGATCGGTGGGCGACGACGGCCGCGGAACTCGGCCACCTCGTCTACGAGAATACCTGGAAGAAGATCGATCGCCTTTTCCTTTCGGGGACGGAGCCGACCCATCCCCACCATATCGCCTACGACGGCCGGTTCGACGACGTCGCCGTCTACTAACTGCGGACCCTCGAGAGCGTCTCCGCGACCCGGTCCCAGTGGCTCCCGCGCCAGAAGTGCTGGCCGCAGTCGCGACAGCGCCACACGTCGACTGCCGACGGCTCGGGCGCGTACTCCGGCGTCGACGCAGCCCGCTCGACGGGTTCGAGCGGACCGTTACATCGACCACAGATGCCGGGATCGGCCGCCAGCGCGAGGTCGAGTCCCGCGGCGTCGAGTTCGGCGAGTTGCTCGTCGACGGCTCGGGATTCGAGCAGGATCGACTCGTCGGCACGGTTCGCGAGGGCGACGTCTCGAGTGACGAGCGTCCGGTCCTCGTTTCGAGCGACGGCGAGGAGATCGTCGTCGGCCTCGAGTCCGCGCTCACCAGCGTACGCGGTGTCGTAGTTACACATCCGCAGGTACGAGACGAGGCCGCCACACATGACATCGAGGAGGATGCGCGCCGGATCGGGGCGAGATGCGGGCATTCCGGCTCGGTTAGTGGAGGAACTCGCGGAGGTCGGCGAGTTCCCAGGCGTTGATCACGTCATCCGATTCGGCCCAGCCGCGGCGTGCCGTGTGGACGCCCCAGCGCATGTATTCGAGCGTCGCAGGTCGGTGAGAGTCGGTGTTGATCGCGATCGGCGCGCCTTCCTCGAGAGCGGCCTGGACGGCACTGCCCCAGAGGTCGAGTCGGTGGGGGTCGCTGTTGACCTCGAGCGCGGTGTCGTGTTCGGCGGCGGCCGTCCCGAGCGCGGCCGCGTCGAACTCGAGGCCGGAGCGCTCGTTGAGCAGGCGGCCGCTGGGATGGCCCAGCACGTCGACCGCCGGGGTCTCGATCGCACTGACGAGTCGGTCGGTCGCGGTCTCGGCGTCCTGTCCGAGCGCGCTGTGGGTCGACGCGACGACCACGTCCAGCGCCTCGATCACCGCCTCGGAGAGGCCGATCTCACCCGCGGCGTCGACGTTGGCTTCGATCCCGGCGAACACCTCGATCTCGGCCTCGGCACCCACAGCACGGATCGCGTCGACCTGCTCTAAGATTTCGGTCTCGGACAGACCCATCCCGCCGACGATGCCGGGGCCCTCCGCGTGGTCGGCGATGCCGAAATAGTCGTACCCCTGTTCCGCGGCGGCCTCGACCATCGCCTCGATCGTCGTGTTCCCGTCGGACCACTCGGTGTGGCTGTGGAGGTCCCCGCGGATGTCACCGCGTGTGAGCAAGTCGGGCAGGGTCCCGGCCTCGGCGGCGGCGATTTCCCCGCGGTCCGTCCGAAGCTCCGGCGGAATCCACGGCAGTCCGAGCGCCTCGTACATCCCCTCCTCGGTCTCGCCGGCGACGCGGTCGCCGATCCGCTGATCCGCCTCGTGGTCCGCGATAGCGCTCACGTCGAAGGCCCCGTACTCGTTTAGCTTCATGCCGCGATCGATCGCGTAGTTGCGCAGGCTGACGTTGTGGTCCTTGCTCCCGGTGAAGTACTGCAGCGCAGAACCGAACTCCGCGGGGACGACCACCCGTAAGTCGACGCGGCTCTCGCCGACGCGAACGCTGGCCTTCTCGGGTCCCGACTCGATCTCGTCGTCGACGGAGTCCCACGCGACGAACCGCTCGACGACCGCCTCGCCGTCTGCGGTCGCCGCGAGGACGTCCACGTCGCCGATCGTCTCGCGCCACCGGCGGATCGAGCCGGCCACCTCACACCGGTCGACCTCCGGGACCGACTCGAGGAAGGCGAGCACGTCGTCCGCGAGCGGCCGCGCCTCGCCGAGCAACTGGCGCTGGCCGACCGTCCGGGCGAACTCGAGGTTCTCGAGGATGTTCCGTTCCGTTTTCGGCCCGAACCCTTTGACTTCTTGGACCTCGCCGGCTTCGGCTGCCGCCTCGAGATCGTCCAACGTCTCGATCCCGAGTTCGCGGTAGAGTTTGCCCGCGGTCTTGGGGCCGACGCCCTCGATGCGGGTGATGTCGGCGATGTCGATCGGCAACTCGGCGCGGAGTGCCTCGAGTTCGTCGATCTCGCCGGTTTCGACGTACTCGACGATCTTCGACGAGATGGCGTCGCCGACGCCGTCGATGGTCTCGACGGCCTCGCGATCGCCGGCCTCGATCCGATCGGCGATCGGGGACGGATGCGCACGAATGTTCTCCGCCGCACGGCGGTACGCGCGGGGCTTGTACTCGACGCCGTCGGCCTCGAGCAGGTCCGCGAACTCCTCGAATCGGGCGGCTAGTTCCGCGTTGGTTGCCATCAGCGCCCCCTCCGTGCGCTGGCGTCGTCTTCCCGTCCCAGCGCCTTCTTGAGGAAGGACAGCCAGCGCTTGCGGTCCTGTGCCTGCTGGACCTGCTGTTCGCGCTCCAGGTTCGTCGGCCCGAGATTCTCGAGGGCGTTCAACGCCCGATCGATCCCGATGATGCTCCCGGCGAGTGCCTCGCCTTGCTCGCGGCTGATCGCGCCCTCCTCGATCCGCTCGAGTCGCTCGCGTCGCTCGCGCCGCAGGTTCCGCTTTGCCTGCTCGACGCGGTCGCGTTCGCCGGACGGCACCGTCTCGCGACGCTTGATCTCGAAGACGAACGTCCGGAGGTCGATCTCCTCCCCCTGGACGGTGATCGTCTCCGGGATGTCCGCGCCGACGGTCGCGCCCTCGCGCTCGACGCGCTCGAGCAGTTGCTTGCGCTCGTACTCTTGCACACACCGATATGGGCGGCGGGGACGCAAAAATGTACAGTCCCGGCTCGGAGCGAGCGGCGACGGTGAACCGCTCCCGCTCGGGGCACGCTCACGGAACCACACGGCGTTCCACGGCCGGCTCTCGTCCCCCTCCTGAGTGGCCGGGATCGGCCGAAAAAATCCCGGCAGAAACCCCAAATCCCTTAGCGGCTCCCCACATACCCCCGATCAATGGCCAAGTGCGACGTGTGTGGGAAAGACGAAAACATGCCGTACAACTGTCGGCATTGCGGCGGCACCTACTGTGCCGACCATCGGCTCCCCGAGAACCACGACTGCTCGGGGCTGCAAAACTGGAACGATCCCCAGGGCGTCTTCGACAGCGGGTTCGACGACAACGTCAATTCGGGCGGGAGCACGTCCCGGGCCTCGAGTCTCATGAATAAACTCCCGATCGATACCGGCCCGGGCGGCCCGCTGGCGTACTTCCGCGGGAACGCGACCTACACGTTCCTCGCGCTGATGTGGGTCACGTACGCGCTTCAAGCCGCTGCCCTGATCGTTGGTGGTATCTCACTCCACCAATCCCTGTTCGTCCTCTCATCGCAGCATCCGGAGTACGTCTGGACGTGGGTCACGTCCGTCTTCGCCCACTCACCGTTTCTCCTCCCAGGCGGTAGCTTCTTCCATATCGTGGGGAACAGCATCGTGATATTCTTCTTCGGGCCGCTGGTCGAGCGCTACGTCGGCTCGAGGAACTTCTCGATCCTGTTTATCGTCAGCGGCGTCCTCGCCGGGCTCAGTCAGGTCGGGATCTCGGTCGTCCAAGGAAACCCAACTGCCGTTCTCGGAGCCAGCGGTGCCGCACTCGCGATTATGGGCGTCTTGACGATCCTGAACCCCGGGCTCAAGGTCTACCTCTACTTCATCCTCCCGGTCCCGATCTGGCTGCTGACTGCCGGCTACGCCGTCATCAGCATCACGTTCCTCTCGGGTGCTATCGGCGGTGGCGGCGGCATCGCTCACGGGGCCCACCTCGTCGGCCTCGTCATCGGCCTCGCGTACGGCCAGTACGTCAAACAGAACCGGAACGTCAGCGCGCCGAATCAGCTTCAGTTCGGCGGTGGCGGTCCCGGTGGCCCGGGCGGTCCGGGCGGCCCCGGCGGCCCCGGACGCGGCCGCTTCTGATCCGAACTCAGGGGGGTACCCGCACAACCCCGCAACTGATTTTCTCGCGGCGTCTATCACCGTCAAACAGATGCACGACCCCCGCCCCGACCTCGCACCCGACGCCGGCCTTTCGCGCGAGGAGATGGAGGCCCTCCAGCGCGAGATCGCGACCGCCGCCGTCTTCGAGGACGACTTCTCGTTCGATCCCGACGTCCTCTCGAGCCCGCTCGCGACGACCGCCAGCGGTGGCGATCCGCCAACCGTCGTCGGCATCGATCAGTCCTTTCTCACGAACGACGATGGCGATCAGGACCGCGCGCTTTCCGCCGTCGTCGCCACCCGCGGCGGCGAGGTAATCGAGCGCGTCCACGCGGTGACGCCCCTCGAGATTCCCTACATTCCCGGCCTCCTGTCGTTCCGCGAGGGCGCACCGATCCTCGCGGCGCTCGAGACCCTGTCCGTCGACCCCGATCTGTGCCTGTTCGACGGGAGCGGCCGCATCCACTTTCGACAGGCCGGCATCGCGACCCACATGGGCGTCGTTCGTGACGTGCCCAGCATCGGCGTCGCCAAGAGCCTGCTCTGTGGCACGCCCCGGGCGGACACCGACGACCGCCCGACGGGGACGACGGTCGGCATCGAAGCCAACTCGAGAGTCGACGCGCCGGACGGCACCCTGCTCGGCTACGCGGTCCAGACGCGCCAGTACGACTCCCCGAACCGGCACATCAATCCGCTCTACGTCAGTCCCGGCCACCGCGTGGGTCCCGAGACGGCAGCCGATATCGCGCTCGCGCTTTCCTCATCGTACAAACTCCCAGAGCCGGTTCGATTGGCAGACAAATACGCAGACGAAGCGAAGCAAAATATCGGCGAGTAGACTCCGCCACTGTCCACCGGCCACAGCCGGCCGTGAACCGCCTGCGGTGGGTGGGACTTTCGGCCGTTTGCTATCCTGAACCGAACGGTCGAGTCAGTCGAAGCTCATCCCAATCCGAACAGTACGGGTAGCGCGACAAACCGTCGATACTTAGGTATCGTCTCACGAACCGGTCACGCATGGCCACCGCTGAGGACGTCGAAGGGACAGACGATGACGAGCCGCGTGGCACCGTCGTCGAGGACGACCGCGGTCGCGAGACCACCGGAACCGGCGACGAAGTCACTACCGAGACAAGCGCGGACGATCGCTATACGCGCAAGCAATCGGTTCTCATCACCGGGTGTTCGTCCGGCATCGGTCGCGCGACTGCCCGCGCCTTCCTCGCGGACGACTGGCAAGTCTTCGCGACGGCGCGCACCGTCGATGACATCGCGGCCCTCGAAGAGGCCGGCTGCGAGACCCTCGAGCTCGACGTCACCGATCCCGAGCAGGTCGCATCGGTCGTCGAGAGGACCGTCGACATCGCCGGTTCGATCGATTGCGTCGTCAATAACGCCGGCTACGCCCAGATGGGACCGCTCGAGGACGTCGCGACGGTCGATCTCCACCGGCAGTTCGACGTCAACGTCTACGGCCCCCACCGGCTGACCCGCGCCGCCGTGCCGCACATGCGCGCGCAAGGCGAGGGTCGGATCATCAACGTCTCGAGCGTCGCGGGGCGGATCTCGTTCCCCGGCTCGGGCGCGTACTCGGGGTCGAAGCACGCTCTCGAGGCGATGAGCGATTCGCTGCGCGCCGAGGTCGACGAGTTCGACATCGACGTCGTCGTGATCGAACCCGGCCCGGTCGAGACGGACTTCACGAACCGGGTCGACGAGGAACTGCCCGATGACGAGCGAACGCCGGCGTACGAGTCGCTGTACGAACTCTACGACGAGGCCCAACTGATCGGCGGCGGCAGCGGCGGCCCGTTCGCCTCCGACGCCGAGGACGTCGCCGAGGCGATCCTCGAGTCGGCGACCAGTCCGGACCCGCCGGCGCGGTATCCCGTCGGCCCGCTCGCCCAGTACGGGCTATACGCTCGCTTCCTGCCCGATCGGCTGCGCGATACCGTGTACGGACTCCTGCGGAAACTGGTCTGATCACCGGTCCGTTCCCTCGAGACCCTCATCGCTCACCGTCGTATCGCTCCGCGGCCGACTCGAACCCCAGTTCCGACTGCTCGCGGCCGCGCCGCTCCTCGAGCGCCGCGATCGCGTCGGGATCGGGCGCGGCGTCGTCGGTGAGTCGCGCCCACGAGTCGTGGACTTTCGAATGGCACCACCGACAGAGGAAAACCGTGATCTCGTGGGAGAGGGACTCCTCGTCGCGGTCGTCGGCAGCCCGCGTCGCGGTCCGATCGCTCGATGGACGTCGTCCATCGGCGTAGGAAAGGTGGTGTTCCTCGAGCAGCGGGCGCTCGTCGTCGTGAGCCATCCGCTTTTCGGCGAGCCCGCAGCGAACGCACTCGCGGTCGCGGTTGCGCGAGCGGAAGTGCGGACAGTCGGCCCACGACCAGTCCGTCCCGGGGTCGACCACGGGACACTCGTAGTCGTCCGCGGCGCGCTCGCGGGCGAATTCGGGGTCGTGACCGGCGTACTCGAGAGCGTATCGACACTGGCCCTCACCGGTGAGATAGTCACAGACGCCCGCAAAGTCGTAGGGATCGTCGACGCCGACCGAGGTACCCTGCGGCGTTTTCTCCATTGTCGGTCGACCGCTCTTCGGGGACCGACCAGTTGAAGATGGCGTCCAGTTACTGCGCTCCGATGAATGAAAAATAGAATATGTTACGCCAGTGTCCATCAGCTATGGACCGACCGTCTCCGACACGACTCGCTGCCGTCGTCGTCACCGGCTGGATCGTCCTCGAAGTCACGCTGCGATGGGGGGTCGTCCTGGCTGCCGCGAGGGTCGGCATCGATCCGGGGCTGGCCGATGCCCTCGTCTTGCTCCTCGGCTTTCCGCTCATCGCCGCGGTGCTGAGCCGATACGTGCTCGAGCGAGGCCGAGAGCCGGACCGGTGGGGATGGGAGTGGACGCCCCGCTCCCTGGGCATGGGGGTCCTCGCTGCGATCGTCGGGTTCGGACTGGTCGCCGGCGCGTCGCGGCTCGATGCAGTGCTGTTCGGCCTCGACTCGGCCGCCGGTGCTCGAGACGGACTGGCGACGACGACGGCGGTCCTGCTGCTCGTCGGCAACGGGCTCGTGGTTCCCGTCGCGGAGGAACAGGTCTGGCGGGGGATCGTGCAGACGGAACTCGTCGAGGAGCGGGGAGCCGTCGTCGGAATCGGGGCAACGGCCGTCCTGTTCGCGCTCAAACACGTGATCGTCGATCTCTCGATACTCCGGCTCACGACGCTGTTAACCCTCGCCGTTCTCTTCGGGGTCGTGCGCCACCGGTGGGGGACCGCCAGCAGCACCGTGACCCACGCCCTCATCAACACCGTCTCGACGGCCGGACTCGTCATCATGGCCGTCGGCTGATCGCACGCGAACTCGATGGCGCTGTCGTCCCGCGGATGCCCCGTCAGCGGGAAGGTTTTTGCCGTCCCCGCTCACACTCGAGGGCGTGCGACTCGTCCACGATCCGGCTTCCGCGGACCCGTCCCGCGACGGGGCCGCCCGTTCCGTCCTTGCGACGACGGTCGATCTCGCGGATTCGATCGCGAGCCAGACACGCGGACTCATGTTTCGGCGGCGCGTTCCGGACGACTACGCGCTGGCGTTCCGGTTCGAGTCGGCGCAACGCCGCACCCTTCACATGCTGTTCGTCTTCGTTCCCATCGACGCCGTGTGGGTCGTCGACGACGTCGTCCAGCGCGTCGAGACCCTCCACCCGTGGCGGAGCGTGGCTCGCGAATCGGCCGACCTGATCGTCGAACTCCCCGCCGGCGCTGCGGCCGATGTCGAACCCGGCGACCGGCTCCGTCTCGAGGCCGAGTGAGCCCTCGGTTCGCTCCACCCGTCGGCCGCCGTCGACGGCGGTCCGGCGAAACCGGCCGCGATAGTTCCGAACCGGCGGTTTTAAGACACCGTGATACAATGTGACGAGATACAATGGCACATCATACGCCATCTGACGAGGATAGAGGAAGTCGGGGCGACCCGGCTGGGCGTGAAATTCTCCGCCGAACGTAATCGCAGTCCCAGTACTGGACCACTCTTGCCTGTAACTCACTCCCCCGAACAGACGATCGCATCGGATCGAACAGTGCGCCTTCTCGACACGACGCTTCGCGACGGCGAACAAGCGCCGGGCGTCTCGCTCTCACCCGACGAGAAAGTCGACATCGCCCGATCGCTCGAGCGCGCCGGCGTCGCCGTCATCGAGGCCGGCAGCGCCTGTACGGGCGCAGGTGAGCGACAGGCGATCTCACGGGTGACCGATCTCGATCTCGACGCCCGCGTCACGAGTTTCTGTCGCGGGATGAAAGGCGACATCGACCTCGCGCTCGACTGTGACGTCGACGGGGTCCACATCGTCGTTCCCGCCAGCGACCGCCACGTCGAGGGCAAAGTCGGCACGTCCCGCGCTAACAACCTCGAGACGACTGCGGAGCTGGTCGCCTACGCCACCGATCACGACCTCTGGGTCGAGGTCATCGGCGAGGACGGCTCTCGCGCGGACCTCGACTATCTCGAGGGACTGGCCGAAACCGCCCTCGAAGCGGGTGCGAACCGCTTTTGTTTCGCCGACACCGTCGGTCACACCGGGCCGGAACACACCCACGAAGCGGTCTCCCGCCTCGCGGATCTCGGCCCGGTCAGCGCCCACACTCACGACGACCTCGGGCTGGGCGTCACGAACGCGCTCGCGGCCGTCTCTGCGGGTGCGGATCTCGTTCACTGTACGGTCAACGGGCTCGGGGAGCGCGCCGGCAACGTCGCCCTGGAGGAGGTTGCCATCGCGCTCTCACACGTCTACGACCTCGAGACGCTCGCACTCGAGGAACTGTACGATCTCGCACAGACAGTCTCGCGGGCGACGGGGGTTCAACTCGCGCCGAACAAGGCCGTCATCGGCGAGAACGCCTTCACTCACGAGAGCGGCATCCACACCGACGGCACGCTCAAAGACGACAAGATGTACGAGCCCTACGCGCCCGAGACCGTCGGGCGCGAGCGCCGACTCGCGCTGGGGAAACACACCGGCCGCGCGGGCGTCGCGGCGACGCTCGAGGAACACGGCGTCGACGCCGCCGACGACGAGATCGCCGAAATCGCGACCCGCGTGACCGAACTCGGCGACCGGGGTCGCCGGGTGACCGATGCCGATCTGCTCGCCATCGCCGAGGACGTCACCGGCGAGGATCGCGAGCGCGTCGTTGAACTGCTCGATCTCGCGGCCACCAGCGGCGGGGCCGTCCCGACCGCCAGCGTCCGACTCGATGTCGACGGCGAGGAGCGGGTCGCCAGCGGCACCGGGTCCGGGCCCGTCGACGCCGCCGTCTCCGCCGTCCGCGAGGCACTCGGCTCGATGGCCGATGCCGAACTCGAGTCCTACCACGTCGACGCGGTGACCGGCGGGACGGACGCCGTCGTCACCGTCGAAGTAACGATGGTTCGGGACGGCCGCTCGGTGACGGTCGCCCGCAGCGAGGCCGACATCACTCGCGCGAGCGTGACGGCGATGGTCGACGCACTCGATCGGCTGCTCGCTGCCGATCAGCAGCCGCTCACGCCCGCCGACGACTGATCGGCTCCGACCGCCGCTCGCTCGAGGCTCCGCCGTCGGCCGGCGTCGGAGTCCCGGCCGGTGGCGACCTCACGAGAAATCGAGGCCGACGGTCTGCTCGTCGAGGGCCTCCTGTCGCCTGTCGAGCATCCCGACATCCGCGTACGAGACCGGCCCGGGGACCTGATGCGCTTCGGGTCCGGGTTGGTGTCCGAGATAGGTGACGTTCGGGTTCGTTCCGATGTCCGCCAGAAGCTCGAACTGCGATTCCGGTGCGTCGACGTAGTCCCCGAAGAGCGTATCGGCGACCTCCTCCCGACTGGTAACCTCGATGTCCTGAGTCGGTCCCTCGAACCCCTCGACTGTCAGCCCGAGTTGCGTGAGCGCATCGTCGCTCTCGAGGTCGAGCCCGGTCGCTTCGATCGCGCTCACGACGTCCAGCACCGTCTGCTCCTTCTCTGGCAGGGTATCGCCCGGCGGCGCTTCCTCATCGTATTCCGTGTGGGTCAGCTCGATCCCCTTCGCGAGGGCGATCGTCTCGATGGTCAGGCCGTCGACGGCCTCGACAACGGCGTCGAGAGTCGGGTCGACTCCCGCAAGCGCCGATTCGATCGAATTCGGCGATGGCAACTCCGCGAACAGGTTGATGATCGTTCTGGCCCGGGCCGGATTCGCCTCGTATCGCTGTGGGTCACTCGCGGGATTGTTCTTGTCCCCGAACTGAATGACGTTCGGCGGACAGGCCTGCTCACAGGCGCTCGTGCCGATCAGTGCCTCGCCGGCATTGCCGTCCTGGCGAGCCGGATCGAAGACGCACTTCGACATGACACCGCGGGGAGCGCGACGACTGACCGGCCGGCCGCGCTTATCGTAAATGCCCTCCGAGTCGAGTTCCGACCGGTCGACGTTGGGGTCGTCCCACTGGAAGTAGTTGACGCCGTAAGGACAGGCCACCTGACAGTAGCGACAGCCGATACAGACCTCGTAATCGGTCAACACCAGCCCACCGTCGTCGCGCGTGTGGCGAGCCGTCGTCGGACACACCTTTTCACACGGTGCGTCGGTACAGTGCTGACAGGGTCGGACGAGATAATTGAACTCCTGAACGGCCGGATTGTCCGAGCACTCCCCGGGCTCGACATCGACGGTACCGGGGTCCGGAGACTCGACCTCGCCGTCCTCGTAGGCGAGCACGTACATCCAGTTCGCGCCTTCGTCCCAGTTGTGTTCCTGATTGCAGGCAGTCACGCAGGCGAGACACCCGTCACAGTGCTCGAGGTCGATCGTCATGCCCCACTGTGTCCCCTCGTCCGCGCCCTCGACTTCGCCCGCCGTTTCCTCGACGGACTGGGCCGGCTCTTGCTGCTCGACCGCACCCCACCCGAGACTCGCGAACCCCATCCCTGCCCCCGCCTTTTTGAGCATCTCCCGACGGGACTCGTCGCCACCGGCGAGGTCCACGAGCGTCGATCCGATCCCGCCGTCCTCGCCGTCCCCATCGTCCGGACCGGCGATCGGTCGTTCGTCCTCGCCGAACTCCGCCATCACGTCGTCGTGATACCGTTCATAGAACTCCGCCTCCGAGAGGTCCCCGCTCGTGACCCGCATGGCGTCCCGTCCCATTTCCATCCCGAGTTCCGCATCGTACTCCGTCTCCTCGAGCAGATCCTCGAGATCGTCCTGCCACGACTCGCCGAGCGGATGAAACACGTCCTCGTCCGGCGGTTCGTCGTCGGCGCTCATCGTCCCCACCGCGTTCGAGTTGCTGTCTCCGGAGTGGCGATCATTGTGGCTCCTGTCACCACACAATTCGAAGTATTCGCATAGAGACCCTGCTTGCGAGTGATGGGGTCCCGGACGCCGTCTCGATGGTCTCGCTGGCTCGCCGGACTGGGGACGAACGGACAGTACTGAACTGCTCCGTGCTACTCGATGGAGCGGCCGTGCACTCGAGGCTCGGCCGCCGCCGGGACGGCACCGCGCGTTGCCGGCCCGTTGTGACATGCACCCCTCGAGAGAACCCGTGTCGGATCGGACCACCGGCACTCGAGACGTACCGTCACGCGCCGCTCATCGGTTTGGTGCTGCAAAAGCGCCGAGAGGGAGATTTGAACTCCCGAGTCCGTGAGGACAGTAGATTTCGAATCTACCGCCTTGGCCGGGCTAGGCTATCTCGGCTCACTCTCACGTACCCGGGTGACCTTTTTACCGGTTTCGATTTTCTGTCCCCCTGTCATCGATTCGCTCACGATCGAAGCGGGGTCCGAGCCGCCCGAGTCGCGACGCCCGCCCCGCCGCGGCGAGTCGATTACCCCGTGTTCTTCATGCCGGCCGCGATTCCCTTGACCGTCAGTCGCAGGGTCCGCTCCTCGATGTCCGTCCGATGGGTGCGGTTGAGCAGGTAGACCTGCAGCATGTTCAGCGGGTCGACGTAGGGGTTCCGCCGCTCGAGGTTTTCGCCCAGCCAGTCGCGGGTATGGAGGGTATCGCGCTGGCCGATCTCGGTGATCAGATCGGTCGTTCGCTCGTACTCGCCGGCAACGCGGGGGAAGAACCGATCGCGAAGGTCGTCGGCCGCCATATCGGCGTACCGCTCGGCGATCTCGAGTTCGGTTCGCGACAGCGAGAGGGCGGCGTTGTCCAGCGTCGTCTGGAAGAACGGCCACTCGTCGTACATTTCCTGCAAGGTTTCCATCGAGCCACCGTCCTCGAGGTAGGCCTCGACGCCGGTCGCGATGGCGTACCAGCCGGGCAGGATACACCGCGATTGGGTCCAGGAGAACACCCACGGGATCGCCCGCAGGTCCTCGACGGTGCGCTCGCCCGATCTGGAGGCCGGCCGCGACCCCAGATCGAGGTCTTCGATGACCGTAATGGGGGTCGCCTGTTCGAAGTACTGGACGAACCCGTCGCTCTCGAGGAGGTCGCGATACTCCCGGCGGGCGGCGTCGGCCATGGTCTCCATGGCATCGATCCACTCCTCGTGGACCACCTCTTCGGGCTGGTCGATCGCCTGTTTGCGCGCCCGTAGCTGAGCGTTGAGCATCTGTTCGATGTTGCGCTCGGCGATGCGGGGGTTGGCGTACTTCTCGGCGATCGCTTCGCCCTGTTCGGTGAACTTGACCTGCCCCGTAACCGTCGAGTTCGGCAAGGCGAGGAGCGCCTCGTTCATCGGGCCGCCGCCCCGCGAGATCGAGCCGCCCCGGCCGTGGAACAGCCGCATGGTCACGTCGTGGTCGTCACAGATCTCGCCCAGCCGGCGCTGGTTTTTGTATAACGACCAGTTGGCCGCGAGGAAGCCGTTTTCCTTGTTCGAGTCCGAGTAGCCGAGCATGATCTCCTGGGTCCGGCCGCGAGCCTCGAGGGCCTGCGCGTAGGCCTCGTTCTCGAACAGCGACCCCATAATCCGCCGCGCCCCCGAGAGCGCGTACTCGGTCTCCAAAAGCGGGACGATGTCGATGCCGGCGTGCTCGGGGAGGGAGACGACGCCGGCCTGATCGGCCAGGAACAGCACTTCGAGGACGTGGCTCGGCTCCTCGGTCATCGAGATGCAGTAGGTGTCGATGGCGTTGACACCGTATTCGGTCTGCCAGTCCGCGAGACTATCGAACAGCCGGAGGACCCGTGCCGAGTCGTCCGAGAGTTCGTCAGTGTCGCCCAGATCGATCACCGGCTCGTCCTGTAACACGGCGTCGGTCAGGAACTCGACGCGGTCGTCCTCCGACAGGCCGTGATAGTCGATCCCTTCGGCTTCGAGGGCGTCCGCGATGGCGTCGGTGTGTTTCGCCTGATGCTCGCGCAGATCGAGACTGGCAAGCGAGAAGCCGAACGTGGCGACCTGCCGGCGGATGGGGTCGACATGGGCGTCCACGACGCTCTCGGCCCCGTTGTTGCGCAAACTCGTCGCGATGACCTCGAGGTCCGCGAGGAGATCGTCGACGTCGTCGTAACCGCCCGGGCGGACATCGCCCACACGGCGGAGTCGCTCCCGCATGAGTTTGAGCTTCTGGCGGTATGGCTCGCCGGGGTAGCGCTCTTCGGCCGTGCGAGCGCTACCGGGGAGCCGGTCCCGATCGCGCTCGAGGGAGGCCTGGAACTCGGAGCCGGCGTCGATCCGACTCCCGTCCTGGCTCAGCACTCCGGAGAGGCGCTTGAGCTGGGTGCGGTACTGCGCCAAGATGACCGAGCGCTGGCGCTCGAGGGTGTTGGCGGTCACCTCGGGGGTCACGTAGGGGTTGCCGTCGCGGTCGCTGCCCGCCCACGAACGGAACTCGAAGAGCTTCGGGATTTCGATGTCGCCGGGGATTTCCGCGTCGATCGCGTCGTCGAGTTCGTCGTAGACCTCGCCGACAACCTCGAACAACGTGTTTTCGAGGTACCACTGGACGTTTCGGGCCTCGTCTTCGGGCTCGGGCTGGCGATTGCGGACCTGCGGCGTCTGCCAGAGGCTCGTGACCTCCGCGTCGATGTCCCGCCAGAGTTGGCGCTCCTCCTTGTCGGTCAGTAGCCGCTCGTCTAAGGTCTCGAGAGACGTCGAAATATCCCTGAGTTTGGATTTGACGGTCTTCCGACGAGCCTCGGTCGGGTGGGCGGTGAACGTCGGTTCGATGAGGACGTCCGCCAGCACTTGCTGGACGGTCTCGATGTCGGCATCGCCGAGTTCCTCGGCCGCGGTCTCGAGGCTGTCGTCGAGGGTTCCTTCGTGGGATTCAGTACGGATCGTGCGAACCCGTTCGCGCTCCTCGGCGAGGTTGATCAGTTCGAAATAGGTCGTGAACGCACGAGCGACGATCCGCTGTTGATGCGGCGAGAGCCCCTCCAGTTCCGTGACGAGGGAGTCCCGCGACTCGCGGTCCCCCGATCGGTACTCGATCGCGGCCTGGCGACTGGATTCGACAGTCTCGAACGATCTGCGGGACGTCTGCTCCTCGAGGACGGTCCCGAGCAACGCACCGAGCTCGCGAACGTCTTGTCGGACGTCCCTGTTGTGAAGTCGCATATGGTGTGGATGTCCGTGACGTGGTAAAAACCCCTCGCAGGAGCAGGACCCCACTCATACATCGTTTTCCGTGATAGTTACTGGTGGCGATACTCGGTTTGCGGGTGGCCGTCGCTATCCGTTCGATCGTCGCCTCGGGCGCTATCGGTTCCGTAACTAGACCGCGGATATTTACTACGAATATAAATTATTTCTGCAGCCAGTGGCGTTCGGGTGGACCACACGAACGGTACCGGTATTCAATTTCGAACGGCGGCCAGTCAGCGGTGCCGGATTATCTCACCGGTCAAACGCTCGGACGGAAGTCGGCCGTGTCGGATCGTCGACGGCGACCCCGATCGGTCCCGGTCGACCGTCCGGGCAACCAGCGCGGTGGCTCACCCGTCCGTATACTGTGAACAGACCCGCCGGATTCCTTCCTCGAAGTCGATCCGTGGTTCCCAACCCACTTCGTCGCGAATCTTCGAGGCGTCGGCACAGGTGTCGTGGACGTAGACCGAATCGGGAATCGGGTTCTCGACGTATTCGGGTTGGATATCGGTTCCGAGTTCGTCGTTTATCATCTCGACGACCGTGTTGAAGTCGTACGCCTCCCCCGTCCCGAGGTTATAGATGCCGTCGAGTTCGTTCGCCGCAGCCCGCTCGAGTCCCCGAACGATGTCGGAGACGTGCGTGAAGTCCCGCGTCTGGGTGCCGTCGCCGTAGAGGACGGGCGACTCGCCGGCGGCGATGTCGTCGGCGAACTGCGCGATCACGTTGGCGTACTCGCCCTTGTGTTCCTCGGCACCGCCGTATCCCTGATAGACCGAAAAGAAGCGCAACCCGGCCATCGACATGTCGTAGTGATTCGAGAAGTACTCGCCGTAGCGTTCTCGGGCCAGTTTCGAGGCCTCGTAGCCCGTGTTCACGTGCACGTCCATGTCCTCCGGCGACGGCTCGGTCCGGCTGCCGTAGATCGACGACGTCGAGGCGTAGACGACCGTCTCACAGCCGTCCTGACGAGCCTGTTCGACCACGTTGACGAACCCCTCGACGTTCACCCTGGCACCGGTCGTCGGGTCCTCCTCGTGCATCGCATAGGACGACAGCGCAGCCAGGTGGAACACCACGTCGACGGCCGTCGGCAGGTCGTCGTCGAGGACGGTCGCATCCACGAATTCGACCTCGTCGGACAGGTTCTCCGGAGTTCCCAGATAACAGTCGTCGACGACGGTCACGTCGTTGTCCTCGGCGAGATGGTTTGCCAGATTCGATCCGATAAATCCCGCGCCTCCGGTGACGAGGACGGATTGTGCCTCGAGAGCCATATCGGAGAAGTCATTCGACGGGCAATAGATGTTGGGAAAGGCCGAGGGGACGACGGTCGATCGCGCCACGACCGGATACTGGCGGATTCTCGAGCGTCTCCGGAATCCCACGGCCGATCCGGTCCCACCGTCCGGGCTGCCTCGTCCCACAGCCTCTTGTCACCGCATGACACACATCACAGTCATGCGCTACTACGAGGATATCGACATCGGGGACACACACGAATTCGGTTCGTATCACGTCACGAAAGCGGAGATCATCGAGTTCGCGGAGCAGTACGACCCGCAGCCGTTCCACACGGACGAGGCGGCCGCCGAGGACTCCGCGTTCGGCGAACTGGTCGCGTCGGGCTGGCATACCGCCGCCATGTGCATGCGGCTGCTCGTCGACGGACCGCTCCAAAACCGGGCCAGCATGGGTGCCCGCGGTGTCGACGAACTTCGGTGGAAACGGCCAGTCAGACCGGGCGATACGCTCTCGATCCGCAGCGAAGTGGTCGACAAGCGCGTCTCCGAAAGCGATCCCGAGCGCGGCTACGTCGACAGTCTTCTCGAGGGGATCACCCAGGACGGCGACGTCGTCATCTCGTGGATCGGGCTCGGCATGATCGCGCGTCGAAATTCGACCGAAGGGTGAACTGTCATGGCGCGCGTCGCGGCTCGAAGCGAGACCGGGTCCGGCGAGGGGTGCGATCCGTTCGCGGACACCGACGCGGGTGATACCCACGTCTTCCGGGGGATGGACACCGCCCTAAGCGGCTTTCGAGTGGCGCGAGACAGCCACAGTCACTGCACACCTGCTCACGCGCGACCATACCGAGCGGTATCGAACCGGGACGGTCGAGACGTGCGCTTCCGACAGGGGACCAAGTGGCCGTCGGCATCCGGTCACGGCTCGGTCGCCCGATCGCCGAGAAAGGTTCCGGTCGGCGTTTCCACGCCATCGATTGCGGCGGTCAACGCTCCCGTCGAGCTATCGAAGACGAGTAGCGTCCCCGCGTCCCAGCAACTCACGTAGACGTGATCCCCGTCTCGGGTGAACTCCGGGTGAAGTGACCGCCCGTCAGCCCACTCGGTCGTGTCGATGACCGTCGAGACGACGAGTTCGTCCGGATCGATCTGGTAGATGACCCCGTCGTTGTCCCTGTCGGTGTCGTCGAAGATGACATCGCCCCAGACGTACTCGCTGTCGGGATGTGCCGTACAGAACATGCCGTGGCCCGGAATCCGGATGTCGGCGATCGGCTCCCCGGTCTCGAGGTCCCACGCCGTTACGGCGTCGGTCATCACCGTGCCCGTAATCCCGAGCCCGCGCCGCTCGTCGAGCGCGCCGGGGCTGGGATGGGGTGGTCCGGCGGTCGGGACTCGACCGACGACCTCCCGCTGCCGAACGTCGAGAACGTAGAGGCAGTCCTCGGCCTGCGAGGCGAGATAGAAGTAGCGGTCGTCCGGCGAGAACACGCCATCGTGGAGGACCCGACCGACATCGATCTCGTCGACGATCGGGAACTCGGGATCATCGTACTCGACGAACCAGACCGTCCCCGCATCCTTCAACACGAGCAGAAAACAGCGTTCCCCCGGTACGTCACGGACGGTACAGATCCGCGAGGCGATCGACTGCCCGTCGGGATCGACCGCGTGGGCCGGGATTCGATGCAGCGGCTCGAGCGTGTCCGCATCGAGGATGACGGCGTGGTTGGGATTGTAGTAGCCTGCGATGAGGAATGCCGAATCCGACGAGATCGTGATCGCCCGCCCCGACGTGCCGGCACGGATCCGCCCGACCAGTTCGCCGCCGAAGAGATCGAGCTTGCTCACCCACCCCTGCCGCGACTGGACGTACGCGTACGCGCCCTCGCGAGCGTTCTCGGGCAGCTGACGGTGGAAGACGATCGAGTGGGGCGCTCGGCCCACCCCGTCGACGCGGCCGACGCGCTCGTGGCGGGTGGTATCGACCAGCGAAACCGATCCCGGCCGTCGCTCCGCGACGACCAGGAGGTCTCGCAGATCGGTGACGCCGTGGCGGGGCGCGGCCGGCAGCGTACGCTCCTCCAATCGCATCTCGCGGGAATCGGCGATTTCCTCGAGTCCCATCTCGTGAAACGACGGTGGTCTGACCGTACTGGCGGCGAGTTGATCGCTCATCGGTCTCTGCGTACCGTTTTGGCTTCGTTCGAAAATACACGGCCGCGAATACGTTCGGGCGGTCACTACCGGGCCGAGGAACCGGCCGGCGAGAGCGAGTCGGTCACCGATCTATTCCTCCCCGATTTCGAGGTATGTCGTGTACTCCGTCCGAAGCAGCCCGCTCCGGTCCGTTTCGATCGCGAGCAGATCGTGGTCGGTCTGGGCCGCCAACTGCGTATACTCGCCTTTCGCCCGCCGATCCGTGCTCCGAACGCGCAGTATCGCGCCGTCCTCCAAGTCCTCGAGCGCGCGCTGGACGCGAGCGATCCCACTCGCACAACCCGTGCCACGGTTGTCGACTGTCATATCGGGGTCGACATCGGGTGCCGTCTCGGGGACCGCCCCCTCAGTCATCGGCGTTCTCCTCCGCCGGCGCGGCCGGCGGCTCGCCCTCCCCGATCCCCTCGAGATCACAGACGCCGTCGATGGGCGAGCAGGCCCGCCACATCGGACAGAGCGTGAAGATGACGGCCAGCAGTCCGATGATGCCGACCTTGGCGAGGACGGCGATCCCGATCGGCGCGGCGACGTAGGTCTCGAGCCGAACGCCGAAGCCCGTGACGGCCTGAACGAGTCCCGTCAGGAACAACAGCGGGATGATGAACCGCACCGCCCAGCGGAACCGCTCGAGTTGCTCGCCGGCGGCTCGCGCGACGGCGGCCGTCGGCTGCTGGTGGCCCGTGGGGACGGCGACGAAGATGTTCCAGACGGCCCCGCCGATCCACGCGACGAACGCGAGGAGGTGGATCGTTCGGACGGCCGCCGCGGTCGGGCCCAACCCGCGGAGGCTCACCTCTGCGAGGCCCGTTCCCACCACGGCCGCAAGCGCCAGCGCCAGCGCGAGGAGGCCGGCCGGTCGCCGGAACTGTTCGTCGACGGGGTCGGTCCCTCGCGTCGTCACGACGAGGGTGCCGAACCACGCCGCGAGCAGAACGCCGAGGCCGACGACGAGCGGGCCGCGTCCGAGTCTCGCAGCGTACGCCGCGAGAACGACCGGACCGGTCACCGCGAGGACCGCGACGGCTCCGGTCGCGATCTCGTCGAAGCGCGCGTACATCTCCGCACAGTAGTCGCCGGCATCCGTCCCGAGGTCCCGTGGCCGAACGAAGCAGTGTTTCCAGACGAGTCCGCCGGTGAGGATCCCCAGTGCGACGAAGTAAAGCCACTTGGCGAGCGTGACGGCCGCCGATTGGCCCCCGAGCCGTCCGCTCACCCACGTCCCGGCCAGCGAGCCCGCCAGGATCACGACGAGCGCGACCTTCGGCAGCACGTACTTATCGAAGAGATCCGTCGCGGCGGTCGTCCGCATCGTCCCCGGTGAGTCGGCCATCGAGTAGTCACCTACCCAGCCATCGTGGCTCACCGACGCTAAGTTCGGTCACGGACATATTCGCATCCCGATTCACGGCGGCCGCTTGAGAGCGGTCGGTGCGGGCTCCCGAACATCTCCGGAGACAGCGTTTGGGACGTGTCCGCGGAAGTCTCACCCAACGTCCGATGAGCGAGACACCGACGGCGGCGGACCGACCGACGACAGTCCGGTGGGAGCGGTCACCGCACGGCGAGTTCCCCGCGCCGATCATCGCCCGACTCCCCTACGCCGAACTCAAACTCGAGCACCCCGATCTCGAGCCGACCGGCTACGGCGAGTCGTTCTTCCCGGACGCCGTGCCGTACGCGTCCGGCGACACGCATCGGATCTTTTACTGGCGGTCGGCGCTGCGGGATGGAACCGGTGACCGCGGGCCGCCGGCGACCTGGGAGGGGATCTGTGCGACGCCGGCGACGCTCGGGGTCGTCCCGACGGCCGAGTCGAACGCGTTCGACCTCGTTTCCTCTCGGGACGATGCGACGGTAGTCACAGTCGATGCAACGATCGCCGGCGAGTCGACGACCGCACTCCTCGAGTCGTACGCCGCTCCGACCGTTCGCGTCCTCGAGCGAAGCGAATCGCGCCTTCGACTGGTCGCCGAGGGGACCGAATACGCCGTTCGAACGGGAACACGACGCCGGATTTCGCTCGCCGAGCGGACGGTCGAACGGGCCGACGGTGGCGACGGAGCGACGACGACCACGCCCGAACTCGTCGTGCGAGTTCCCGGCGAGCGGGAACTACATCACCCGGCCCTCGGAGCCGACTATCGGCTGTTCCCGTCTTTCGGGGTGGACCTCGAGACCGTGCCGAATCCCCTTCCCGTACCGACGACGAACGGCGAACTCGACCACGAGGCGCTCGCGGAGTCGCTTTCGCTCGACCTGTCGGCACGTCCCTATCCCGAACGCGTCCTCTGGCAGGCGATCGCCACCACCGCGTTCGACCCCCACGCCCGCTCCGAGACCGTCCCCCGTCTCTGCCAGTTCCCGACGGGACACGTCGGGCTCTCGGTCGATCGGGATGGCGGCGAGTAACCGGCCGGCGAGCGGCCACCGTCTCGAGGGGGGTGCCGGCGGGTGGTCAGAGGTCTGCCGAGAGCAGTCGCTCTCTGACCGTCTCGGCGACGCCGGTCAGGTGAGCCTGTCCGAACATCGCGACGAGAAGCGCGCCGAGCGTATTGAACATGAGATCGCGGACGGTGTCGTCGAGACCATGCTGGGCCAGCGGCATCGTGAGCCCGGTTTCCGCGGCGACGCGGTCGAGCCCGAACTCGAACAGTTCCCAGCCGACGCCGAAGGCCATTACGACCACGAAGATGTAGACGAACGCGATCCGACGCGGGACGTGGATGTCCGCGACGTGCAGGTCGATCGCTCGAGCGGTCGTATAGCCGATGCCGGCGATCAGCGAAGCCGACAGCGCGTGCGTGAGATGGTCCCACCAGCCGATACGGCCGTACAGGCCCGCCGACCCGAGCGTATGGAGAAACACGGCGGACGTAACCCACAGGGCGAGCCACGGATCGAGCGGCAGGTCGTAGTTCCGTTCCAGCAACGCCGGCAGGAACGTGATCAGGAGTCCGATGCCGCCGTTGAAGACCGCTTTCGGCTGGCCCGCGAGGATGCCATAGGCGACGAGTCCGACGAGAACGAGTTGCAGCACTCGCGTGAGCCGTCGCTGGGCTCGCATCGAGGGCCGCGGGAGACGACTCATCGACGCACCACCCGTCTGAGCGCACGCCGGAGTTGTCGATCGCGCCGTCTGAAGTACGCGTCGAACAACACGCCGGCGGCCAATCCGGCGACGGTCACCGAGAGCCACTCAGTCATTAGCGCCTCGTTCGTCGAGAGATAGGACGTACCGAACACGCGATCCAGGTTCCATCGCAGCATGGTCCACGCCGCGACCGACGCCAACGTCGTCAACACGACGAACGTGATAGCGAACCAGTGGGTCACCTGCAGCGACGTGAACATGTGGAGTTCGACCGTGATGAGCAACGCCAGCCCCGCGACCGCGAGATAGGCCGCAAACGTGCCGACGCTGCCCCCGAACAGTCCCCGAACGAGGATGGGCAACGTCGCGAGGACGAGGAGTTCCCAGGGCAACATGACGCGCCATGCTCCGGCGGCGATGGGCGGAATCAGGACGACCGTGCCGACGCCGGCGACGAAGATGAGCCACTGGCGGTCGAAATCGAGCGCGCTTTCGACGAACACCATCGCGAGGACCCCGACCACCAGCCACGCGAGGAAGGCGTTTGCCCGACCGCTTCGAAACAGCCGTTCGAACGCGTCCTTCGCCGCGTCCACAGTCGGGTCCGAAGGAGCACCGCTGCCGTTCCTCGGCATGTGCAGGGCCGACACACTATCGGTCCATAAACCCGCCGGTGGGCTTATCTCGCTGACTCCCCTTCGAACTGATACATGATGCTCCCGACACACGCGCTGCTGGGACTGGCTATCGCAGCGCCGCTCGTCGTCGTCGCCCCGGAGCTCGCACCGGCGGCGCTCGTCGGCGGGTTCCTCGGCAGCGTGTTGCCGGACCTGGACCTCTACGCGGGCCACCGGCGGACGCTCCACTATCCGACGCTGTACGTCGTCGCTGCCGTCCCGGTCGTGATCGCGGCACTCCTCGTCGCGACCCCGTGGCTTGTCGCCGCCGCCTTCCTGTTTGCCGGTGCCGCACTCCACTCTCGAATGGACCGGTACGGTGGCGGCCTCGAGCTTCGGCCGTGGGAAGGGACCTCCGATCGGGCGGTGTACGACCACGTCAGGGACCGCTGGCGGGCACCGAAACGCTGGATTCGCTACGACGGCGCACCGGAAGACGTGGTCCTTTCGCTGGCCGTCGGTGCCCCGCTCTGGATCGTCCTCGAGGGGCCATTCCGCTGGCTCGTCGGTCTCGGCGTGCTGGTCGGCGGGGTGTACGGCCTCCTTCGGCGACAGCTGGCGACTCTCGCCCCGGTCGTGTTCGGGTCCGTCCCCGAGCCGGTCGTGGAGTACGTGCCGAGTCGATACAAACACGACTGACGCCGCGGCCGGACAGACGAGTCGGGTATCGGCGAGACGAGCGACCGGCGTTCGGTTCGCTACGGAATAGGCGACCGATCCGAACCCGTACTCGTGACTGGGCGAACAGTGTGGAGCGTGCTTCTCTCACCGCCCCGTTCGTCGCTGCTCTCGAATGTAGTGGGGACGATACCGCCGGAACCAGGGCCACGACCGTGTCCGGGAAGTCACCGTTCGAACCGACAGCGGAGACGAGGGGAGTCCGGATGCTCGTCACTCGCTGGGACACGGATTACCGACGCTGTGTCGGATTCAACTCGACGAAAGAAGTGGGAGTGCTCCGACTGGGATTCGAACCCAGGTCATTGCCGTGAGAGGGCAATATGATTGGCCGGACTACACCATCGGAGCGGGCTTCGTCTTCACTCCATCGTAGCGCAGTACGATGTTTAAGCATTCCGTTTCGATCCAGGGGTGTCGCACGGTCCCACGCGATCACGTGCCGGCGACTCACCGCCGACGGTCGCCGCTATTCCTCGAAGGGCGATTTCGTCGCTTCGGGCTCGAAGCCCTCGAGGCTGATGATGTTTTCACGGCCGACGCGGAGTTTACTGATCGTTCCCTCGTCCTCCATGTCCGAGAGGAGCATGCTGACCTTGGATTTCGACCAGCCGGTCTCTTCGACGATGTTGACCTGCTTCATTCGGCCGCCGTTCTCCCGAATGAGCGCGACGACGCGATCCTCGTCGGTCATGAGTTCTTCTTCGGAGAGAGCGGCCCCGGCGTCAGCCGAGTCGGCCGCCCCGTCGCCCGTGCTCGAGTCGCCGGCAATATTGGGTTCCGGCGTCCGCTCGGCCGAGCGGTCGGTCACAGTGTCGGCAGGGGTATCGCCGGTTCCGGGCCCGTAGCGGCGGTACCAGACGGCGGCCGCGATGCCGACGCCGACGACGAGGAGGGCGGCGAGATACCAGCCGCGGTCACCGCTCATCGCACCGACCGGTCCCTGTTCGTCGCTCCCGACGGCACCGCTGGTCGAACTGGTCAACTCCGCACGCGGGCGGCCATCGTCGAACTGCTGTTCGCCGCTCCACTCGACCGAGGTCGCGGTCTCGAGCGAACCGCCGTCGTACTGGCCGTCGGGGTCGGGGCTGACGGACCGGAACCGGAGATCACCGCCCGCCTCGAGTTCAATCGACTGATCGGGGGCCAGATAGAGACCCCGAAAGACGTCGCCGACGATGATCGTCTCGCCGTCGACGGCGGCGAAGTTCGTCCACGTGAACGACATTTCGACGACGCCGCGCGGATTGATCCGTCCTTCGTCGACCCGGATGGACCGATCGAAGTTCGTCGCAGCCATCTCCCGACCGGTCTTCTGCGAGCCGGCCGCGGCCAACTCACGCGATTGATTGATAAACGCCTCGTACCGTCCGGTCTCGTTGGCCTCGAACGACTCGGCGAACGCCCTGAAGTTCCGTTCGGCCTCGGTCGCGTTCTCCTCGTTGGCGAACAGCCGTTCGTGACGGAACGTCCACGTCGCGCTGCCGTTCTCGTACACCGTGATATCGAAGGTCGTGTCGTCCCAGTCTCGTTCCTGTGAGACGAACGGGGCCGGGTCCGCGGGAGCGGGCTCCGAGGGTGACTGGGGAGCGATCCCGGCGGCCGTTAGTACAACCGACCCGCTGGCGCCGGCAACGGACGCGAGGATGATGAGAGCGACGAGTCCGACGGAAACCGGCCGATTCATTCGTCTCCCACTACGTGCCGCAGCTAAAAATCCTTGTGAATACACGGATCAGATCGTTTGACTTCCAAACCACGCCATAACTCCCTCCTTAGCCACTCTAAGGCCCATTTCGACGCACCCGGGCCGCGTTCGGCGATCGACGCGCCGTGTCGATACCCACAAACCCGACGACCGCGTACCGGGTCACATGATCTCAAACATCGCGCAGGGCGTGCAGGCGTTTACCAGCAACGTCTTTCTGGTGAGCGGGGACCGACCCGTGCTCGTCGATGCGGGCGCGAACTTCGACGTCGTCGATGCCGTCCGCGCCCGCGTCGACGACCTCGAGGCAGTGCTCCTTACGCACACGCACCGCGACCACGTCGGCAACCTCGCCGCGGTGAAAGACGCCTTCGACGTCGATGCGTGGGGGTACGATACCTCGATCGAGGGCGTCGACCACCCCATCGCGGACGAGGACACGGTCCGGTTGGGTGACGACGAGTACGTCGCGCTCCACACCCCCGGACACAAGAACGACCACCTCTGTTTCTACTCGGAGCCGGCGAGCGTGCTGTTCGCGGGTGATCTCGTCTTCCAGAACGGCAGTTTCGGACGCACCGATCTCGAGGAAGGCGATCGCGAGACCCTGATCGAGAGTATCGACCGCGTCCTCGAGCGAATCGACCCCGATCTCGCGGCACTACACACCGGTCACGGCCCGAGCGTGACGACGGAGCCCTACGAGCACGTCGAACTGTCGGCCCGGATGGCACGGCAGGCCTGAGTCCGGGTCCAGAGCCACGCGCCGGTTCGTCGCGATCGACGGCGGCCGACTCCTCACTCCCGTCCGGCGGCCTCGAGCAACGCCTCGTAGGCGTCGGCGTACGCGCGTGCGACCCGTTCGGGATCGGCCCGTCGATCGCTGCCGAGTGCCGGAAGCGACACGTGCTCGAGCGGGTCGAGATAGTCGAGGACGTTCGGAACGCGCTTTTCGATGGCCCCGTCCCTGGGGCTCGAACTGGCGATCTCGCAGGCGCGACAGTAGCGATCGCCCGGATAGATCCGCGCGCGGCCGGGTTCGACGGCCGCGACGGCGGCGATCGAGGAAGGGGCAAGCCCCTCGAGCGGCCGCGCGATGTCGCCGTAGGATTCGACGACGGCGACATCGGTCGCCTCGATGTCGGCAGCCAGTCGCTCGAACGCGGGGACGTACCGCGATTCGGCGAGTTCGTTGAACTCGGCGACGCTCTCGATGGGGATCGCGTCCTCGAGCGGGAGCGCGTCGGCGACCTGCGCCGGCAGATCGGCGGTCGCGTTGCGGACGAACAGCGGGTCGTCGCCGTCGCGACCGATCCGGTCGACGAGGAACTCCCTGTCCGCTCGGCCGAGCAGACCGGTCCCGCCGTCGGGAGCGGGCCGCCACAGTCGGTGGACGGGGTTGAGTCGTTCCGGCGGTCGATCGCGGCCGTCCGCCGCCGAGAGGCGTGTCGCGTCCTTGCCGTAGAGGCGGCCCTCGGCGAGCGCTCGCCGGCAGTCGTCGTGGTCGAACCAGAAGTCGTTGCCGGCGCGCGGCTTATACCCTACCGCACCGGTTCGCTCGAGCAGGCCGGCCGAGAACGTGGTCTTGCCGGCGTCGACGCGATCGGCACCGACCACGAGGAGGATCATTCTTTCAGGCCGTAGTAGCCGGGCTCGTCTTCGTCCCGGGGTTCGGCGACCACGAGGTCGTCGGCGTTGGTCATGACCCACGGAATCGCCCAGTCGAGCAGGACGTCCTCGGTTTCGGGGTCGAGTTCGGCGTCGGGATCGGCTCCCTGTAGCATCCGGGCGATCTCGTAGACGGTGTACATCTGGTCGTCCTCGAGCAACTCCGCGGGCGTGTAGAAGTCACACGGCGGAAGCTGCTCGAATTCGGACTTCGGAACCGGCATGCCCGGCCGTACGCGGGCGGGCCACAAGACCGCACCGATCCCATGTCCCGGTTGCGGTCCGCGATTCGGGTTTCGGGACGTCACGTCGGTCCGGCGGGCAATCAGTCAGGCCGACGGCCGTCTCGCGAGCTGTGACCGGAAGATCGGCTCGAACCCCTCGAGATAGGCTCGAACGTCGAGCGAGTCGATCTCGCCGCAGTAGTCGATGGCCGACTCGTACTCGTGACACCACCGGTCGATGAACTCATCCTCGATCCCGGACTCGCGGATTCGATCGACGATCGGATCGACGGTCGCATCGGTCGGGGCTGTCCGGATCGCTTGAAGATCCGCGCGTGAAACGACCCCCGACTCGAGGGCGCGAACCACGACGGCCGAACTGTAATCGCCCTCGGCGAGTTCCCGTTCCCAGGTGGCGATCCAGTTGCCGATCCGTGCCATCCGCTGCCCGTGAGCGACGACGTTCCGAACGGCCGATAGCTCCCGGGATTCGAACGCGAGGGCGTTGGCGAGATCGATATCGGCGAACGGAAAGAGCATCATGTTGTAGACATCGTACGTGCGGAGTTCGCGTTCGCCGACGAGGCCCGGGTACTGAGCCAACAGCGCCGAGTAATCGACCGACTGCAGTGCCTGTCGGACGTCGAACCGGAACAGATCGGCGAACTCCGCCGCGCGCGGACCCGCCGCGTACTGCTCTACGAGCGCGTCCCAGAGGTCCTGCTGAAACCGGACGTACTCGCCGTCGACGCCCGCTCGGGTCGGATCGGCGGGCCGGGAATCGAACGGGACCAGGAGCAACTCCTCCAGGGTCGTCCGATCGCTGTGGCACTCGGCGACATCGTCGATGACGGTGATGAACATGGTTGCCAGTACTTTCGCGTCGCGAACTCGCTGGCCGTACTCGTCGCTCACGCACGACAGTCTGAACTCGGGTTCGATCGCGTCGAACCACCGCCACGCCGAGCGGTCCCGGTCGGCGATCAGTTCGTCGTACGCGTCGGCGAGCGGCCGCACCGTTTCCGAGAGCGTCCGCCGCTGTGCGTCCGAGAACGGATCCGATTCGATCTCGAGCGGAGGACGTTTTGCCTCTATTTTCATTACTTATCACTAGAGCCGGCGGCTATAAATTATTTGTTGACAACTAGTACGGTATTAGTTCAATGAGCCGGGGACCGGTGTCGAGGACGAGTCGCGCGGACGGAGCCGAATGATGCTTTCATGGCGAGCACGAACGACTCGAGTATGTCGGCAACTGACGACGAACACGACACAGGCGTCCACGTGCTGCCGATCACGGTCGAGTACGGCGGGCAGGAACTCACGATCACGCCGACGCTCGTCGAAACCGACCGCGGCCCGATCCTGATCGACGCCGGTCCGCAGGGTGCCCTCGACGGGGTTCGGACCCACCTGCGATCGCTGGGGTACGACCTCGCCGACGTGTGGCTCGTCCTCGTGACTCACCGCGACGGCGACCACGCGGGCGGGCTTGCGGCCCTCCTCGAGCGAGTCGATGCGGTCGTCGCGACCCACCGCGCGGCAGCGCCGTACGTCTCCGGCGAGTCGGAACCGGCCGCGGGCGACGGCGATCGCTATCCGCCCGTCGATGTCGATATCGAACTGGCCGACGGGGTCCGGTTCCCGACGCTCGCGGGGCCGATGGAGGTCGTCGCGACGCCCGGGCACGCACCCGGACACGTCTCGCTGTACTTCCCGGACGCGAACCTGCTCGTCGCCGGCGATGCGCTCGTCGCTGACGGGGACGCTCCCCTCGCCGGTCCGAAGCCTCGCTTCACGCCGGCAATGGAGCAGGCGATCGAGTCCGTCAGGACGCTGGCGGACCTCGAGATCGATCACACCGTTTGCTACCACGGAGGGTACGTGGACCAGGGGACCGAACGCATTCGAGAGATCGCCCGCCAGTCGCGCGAGTAACGCCGTGGCCGGACCGCCATCCAGCGGGGGTCCCGCTCCGAAACGGTGCGCTCCCACTCGAGTGTGCGGGCGAACGGAAACGGACGGAAGCGGAATTCTCATCGGTGTCCGGTACTAACCGACGCACAATGCGACTCGAACTCCGCGTCTGTCAGCACTGTCTCGACGGCGACCACGGCAACGAGAAACGGACCGCCGTCCTCAACGACATGGTCGACTGCGCCGAACAGATTCAGGAGTACAAGGAAGTCATCGACCTCGACGCGGTTCACATCCGCAAGGTCAGGGACGACGAACCGGGGAAGCCGGCGGCGCTGCCGGTCGTCTCGGCGACGATCCAGAACGATCAGGTCGTCCTGAACGATACCCAACTCGTCGCCGAGGGACAGGACGGAAACATGCTGGTCTACACCAACCCCGACGACGTACTGACGGTGCTCGCGGGCAACCTGGACGAGGTCAGTAAGGCCGTGACCGAAGACGTGACCGTCGACCTCTCCGCGGTCGGCGCGGAAATCGTTTCGCAGGCCGACCTAGGCGCGAACCGGGAGCAAGAACAGTAACACCCACCGCGCGGTAGCCGACGGTGCTTCCGCGTCCGGGGACGATAGCTGGTCGTCTCTCGAGCCAGAGGCGAAGAGAACTGTACGGGACCGCCGATTTCGTGAGCGCTGGCGGAGGAGCCGACCGGCCGGGCCGACACCACACCACGACACGCATTGGCGACGGTCCGGTGGCTGCGGTTCGCGACGGACGCCGCTCGCAACGCCGCGACTGGACGCCTCTATCGGCGTTCTGGAACGACTAAAATCCGCGAAAACGGCCTTAGATACGGCCGACGTTTTCGACGCCGACGCTTTCGACGCCCTCGACGTCCGCGAAACTCTCCTCGACGGTCTCCGTTCCGCCGGAGCCGTCAGGGACGATCACGGTCGGGTAGAGCGCGACGAGACCGAACGCGACTTCGTCGCGTTCGACGCCATTGATCTTCGCGCCCTCGGGGAGGGCACTCTCGAGGCGCTCCTGAAGCGCGTCGAGGTCGATATCGGGGCTGTCCGGCATGACCTTGATTTTGGCAGCGACTTTTCCCATGGTAGTTACGGTCCGGTGAATCCGCAGTCGGGGCACTCGTAGAGGTTGCTCTGTTTGCGACACTTGGCACAGCGGTAGATCTGCTGGCCGCAGTCGGGACACTTGAACGCTGCGGCGTTCGTGCCCGCGATGTTGAGCCCGCAGGAGACGCAGGAACGCGTCTCTCGGTCGTCGGTCGTACTCATACCCCTCCTTTCCCGCCCGCCGTTTTTAACTCTTTTCAAGGCACGCCCACCCTCGAGAAAGACTAACACGAGACATGCAGGACGCCGTTCCGGGCGGAGTTTCTGAGCCTGAAAACGCCCTTGCGGGTACTTTACGGATCGGCGAGAACGCTCGAATGAGGTTCGGGGGTCCGACGACCGACCGAACCTCTGCCTCTGACATCTTCCACGGTCGCTGGCAGTCACGAACCCGCACAGCGACCGGCTTCCGGAACTCAACATTCAACACCGTGCCGTCCCTACGTCGGGTGAATGCGCCTCGACGACTACATCGAGGA
This sequence comes from Natrinema pallidum DSM 3751, assembly GCF_000337615.1. Classification (GTDB taxonomy): domain Archaea; phylum Halobacteriota; class Halobacteria; order Halobacteriales; family Natrialbaceae; genus Natrinema; species Natrinema pallidum. The sequence continues at coordinate 27,913 of NZ_AOII01000034.1, read as the reverse complement.
CTTGGAGCCCGACGAGGAGGCCGAGCGTCGCCGCCTCGCCAAGGAGAAGTCCTACGCGATCACGGACCACTTAGAGGAGTTCGAACGGAAGTTCGACGACGCGCTGAGCGGTGATACCCTCGTCGGGTCGACTTCGCCGTCGATCTTCGTCGGTCGATCGAACTACCCGGACATTCCCGTCGGGTTGCTCTCCCCGGTCGGCGACGAGGGTGCCGCCGAGGAGTACGTCACCGATGGCGACTGGTACCGACAGGGGTACGCGATCGACGACGTCCTCCAGCGCCGGACCGGGCTGCTGAACTCGAGCAAGCGGGCGAACGTCGAGTCCCCGTCGATCGCCAGCCGGCTGACCCCGTCGGTCCACGACACGTGGGACGGCTTCGTCGGCGTCCAGCGGGAGGTCGCCATCGCCGACCGTCCGGTCGACCTCGAGATCGGATTGGACGACAAACCCGATCTCGGACTCGATGCCGGAACGGACGTGGCGACGCCGCGTGGTCCGCAGGCGAACGCCCGCAACGCGGACCTCACCGAGAACCCCCACGTCCCGCGGCCGGTCAAGAAGACCCTCGAAGACGACGACTGGCAGGCCGAGGGCGCGATGACCTACCTCTATCGCCGGGGGTTCGACGTCTACGAGATCAACTCGATCCTCTCGGCGGGCGCGCTCGGGCAGACGAAACAGCGCCGGCTGGTTCCGACGCGGTGGTCGATCACGGCCGTCGACGACACCGTCGGGCAGTACCTCCGCGGGCGCATCCGGAACGCGCCCAGTATCGACGAGGTCCAGGTCTGGGCCAACGAGTACGTCGGTAACCGGTACTGGATCGTCCTCGCGCCGGGCACCTGGGAGTTCGAACTGGTCGAGATGAAAGCCCCCGGCAGCATCTGGAACCCGAACCCCGAGGACGACCTCTGGATGGCCAGCGCCTCGGAAGGGTACGAGGGTCGCTCGAGCTACGTCGAGGAGACCGCGGGGGCCTACTACGCCGCTCGACTGGGCGTCCTCGAGCACCTCGAGTCGATCGGCAGGCAGGCGAAGTGTCTCGTTCTCCGTGAAGTATCGGACGACTACTGGGCCCCGGTCGGCGTCTGGCAGGTCCGCGAAAGCGTTCGCAACGCCTTCGAGGGCGAGTACGGCGAGGCCGAAACGTTCCACGGGGCGGTGTCGGAGGTCGCGACCCGATTGCCGGTTTCCGGCGCGCGATTGCGGCGCAAATCCGAACTCGCGGCCGGATTGCAATCGAATCTGAACGCCTTCTCGAACGCGAAGTAACGGGCGACGGGGGCGTCGACCGACGACCGAGAGACCGCCGACAGCGGTGCTTCGGTCCAGCCACCGCTGGAACCCGTCGTGATTCGCTTCGTGAGTTCTCTCGCGGGACCGACCGTCTCGAGCCTGGGGCGAGCCGAAATATTGTTGGAGATGACTGTTCGTTCGACAATAATGTGTCCACTGCTACCAGCCCGCATACACTGAGGTAATAAATCGCTCAATTTTTATGCCCGAAATGCATACCGCCGATGATGACATTCGACTTTACGCCGACTACAGTCGACGACCTCGACCCCGAACGACGGCCGTCGTTCGTTCTCGCACTCGTTCCGGTGCTCGCAGTCGTCACGTTTCTCGGGATCGGGTCGGCCCTGCTCGGGCTGGCCCCCCACGTACCGCTGCTCTGGAGTATCGTCTTCGTCGGCGCGTTCGGTCGCTATCTCGGCTATCAGTGGACCGACCTCTCCGATGGGATCACCAACGGCCTCCTGATGGGGAGCCAGGCGCTGTTGATCCTCTTTACGATCTACGCGCTGATCGCCACCTGGGTCGACGCCGGGACGATTCCGGCGATGATGTACTACGGCCTCGAGTTGCTCACGCCGACGGTGTTCCTGCCGGTCACGGTGGTCCTGGCCGCGGTCGTGGCGTTTTCGATCGGATCCTCGTGGACGACGGTTGGGACGCTCGGGGTCGCGTTCGTCGGAATCGGGGCGGGGCTGGGCGTTCCCGCGCCGATGACCGTCGGCGCGGTCATTTCGGGTGCCTACGCGGGCGACAAGCAGTCGCCCCTCTCGGACACGACGAACCTCGCGGCCGGCGTGACGAACACGTCGCTGTACGACCACATCCACCGCATGCGAACGGGGACGGCCATCGCGTTCGGGCTCTCGATACTCGGCTTCGCCGTGCTCGGGCTCCGGGCCGGTGGCGAGATTCCGGTCAATCGCGTCGCCGAAATCCAGACCGCGCTCTCGGGGACGTACGACCTCTCCGTGCTCGTCTTCCTGCCGCTGATCGTGACCTTCGGGCTCGCCCTCTACGGCTATCCCGCGCTTCCGACGCTCGTAGTCGGCGTCGTCGCCGGAGTCTGCACCTCGATCCTGGTCCAGGGCGCGGGTTTCGTCGCCGCCTGGGAAGTCTTCATGAACGGGACCGCGCCCGAAACCGGGACCGACCTCGTGAACGAACTCCTCGCGACCGGCGGCCTCACCGGCTCGGCCTGGACGATTACCGTCGTCGTCGCCGCGCTCTCGCTGGGTGGCCTCCTCGAGCACACCGGCGTGCTGGCGGTGCTCGCCGACCGGCTCTCGCAGGCCGTCTGGAGTTCCGGCAGCCTGATCGCCGGTACCGGTCTCTCCGCGATCCTTATCAACGCGCTCACCGCCCAGCAGTACATGAGTATCGTCCTTCCCGGGCTGACGCTCAGAAACCTCTACGAGGAGTTCGGCCTCGATAGCGACGAACTCTCGCGGGCCGTCGAAGCGGCCGGGACGCCCACCGGCGCACTCATTCCGTGGCACGCCGGCGGCGTCTTCATGGCCTCGGCGACCGGCGTTCCCACCCTCGAGTACGCGCCGTTCTACCTGTTCGGGCTGCTGTCGCCGCTCGTGCTGTTCGCGATGACGCTGACCGGTCGCGGCGTGCCGACGACCGACCGTGCCGAACGAGTCCAGACGGCCGACTGAGACGACCCGCTCGCGGCCAGCTCGTCGGTCACTCGGTTTCGACGATGGTACGCTCGCGGCCGAGATCGGACTCCGGAGTATCCGAAGCGGTCCCCTCGAGTCGATCGACGACCGTCAGACAGGCCTTGAACGCCGCGAGGACGACGGGCCCGACGAACAGACCGACCACGCCGAAGAGGGAGACGCCGCCGATGACCCCCAGGAGGGCCGTCGCGGGATGTAACCCCGAGCGCCGGTCGACGAGGTACGCGCGCAGATAATTGTCCGCCACGGTGAGCACGGCGAGCCCGTATCCCAGCAGGACGACGGCGCGGACGGGGTCGCTCGAGGCCGCGTGGGCGAGCGTGACCGGGCCCCAGACGAGCCAGACGCCGACCGTCGGGAGAAACGCCGCGAACACGAGGACGATCGCCAGCGTAGTCGCGTACGGGACGCCGAGCAGTGCGAGCCCCAGGCCACCGAGTATCCCCTGGACGATCGCGACGAACACGTGTGCCCGAAGGGCCGCCCGGGTGACGGCGTGGACTTCTGCGAACAGTTCGTCGAGCACGTCCCCCTCGAGCGGCGCGGTCTCGCGGAGCCAGGCCACGAACGCGGGCCCATCGACCAACAGATAGTACAGCAGAAAGACGACGACGAGCACCCCGACCGCGACGTCCATGCCTGTCGTCACGAGATCGACGCTGCGGACCAGCGTCAGTTCCGCGACATCGGAGATCGATCCTTCGAGTTCCGACCGGAATGCGGATTCGAGCGCGGAGACCGTCTCGTCGCCCATTCCCAACTCGTTCCGAGCCATCTCGCGGGCGGAGACAACGAGTTGGGCGCTCTCGATCGACTCGAGGGTCGAGACGCCGGTACGGAGCACCACCAGCGACACGAGCATCAGCGGAACGATGCCGGCGGCGACGGCGCTGCCGGTACACGCGAGTCCGGCGAGCCGCGGGCCGACTCGCGGCTCGAGTCGGTCGTAGGCCGGTCGAAGGACGACGGCGAGCAGACAGGCCGCCAGCACGTACTCGACGAGCGGCAGAACCAACAGGGCGGCGAGCCCGCAAAGGACGGCGACGAGGAGGGCGAGAAACGTCGTTCGGGCGTCCATATTTCAACGTCTTGAACAGAACCCATAAGTATTGGTGTTTCTGACTGTGTGTCGCGGTTACAGGAGGCGGCGGCGACCGTCGCCGGCCCGTAACGAGCCTCGTGATCGGGCCGGAGCCGCCGGGCGGCTCACCGCTACACCGGGACCGGCAGCCACTCGAGGAACCGGAGCACCAGCGTCGGTTCGAACACCGGCTCGTGGAGTACGAGCCAGTCGAGTAAGACGAGGCCGCCGCCGTGGGCGACGACCGAAGGGAGGATGGAGTCGGACTTGTAGTCGACGGCACCGAACAGGACGTCCGTCGGCCCCGACAGCACGAACTCGATCGGCGGTTTCGAGGCGTGGTGGAGCATGTAGATCACGGGGCTGATGAACACCGCGCCGAAGCCGAGTTTCTTGACGCCGACGCAGAGCAAGCCTCGATAGTAGGTCTCGGCGGCCAACGCGAGGACGAGGAGTTTGACCGCGTGGGGGACGAACGCCGCCGGCGCGGCCGAGGTCTCCCAGATCGGATAGAACGCGCGGATGGTCGGTAGCGTCGAGCCGACGATGTAGAACGGCAGCACGAACGCGGCCAGCAGAACCGTATTTCGGAGCGCGAGCCGATCGATCCGCCAGCCGATTCGCTTTCCCTGCGAGAGCGCAAGCGCGAGCGGTCCCCCGATCAGAAGAACGCCGTCGACGACGGTTCGGTGGGTCAACGCACTGGGAACGACGCGCATCCACAGGACGGTTAGGACGGCACCGAACAGCAACGACTGCTTGACCCAGGTGAGCCTCAGGCGATCGGGGAGCCACTGGCCGTCGCGCCGCCCGGACTCGGAGGCCACGGTGTCACTCGTCGGCGGTCGGGACGGGACCGGTCCCGATCACGTCCCGGACGTGCCCCTCGAACTCCTGGCGGCGCTGGAAATACGTCTCGTCGATCGACTCGAGGACGGTCGACAGTTCCCGTGGGCCATCGGGCGTTCGAATGACGGCGTCGCCCTCGAGCCGACGGACTTCGCTCTTCTCCTTGGGCCAGGTCAGCCGCGAACTCACGCGGGCAAGCGGTGCGCCCTCGACTGGAGTGTGCTCTCCGAGCGAGACTGCCGGCTCCGCGTCCTCGTCCTCGTCGCTCATAGCGGGTCGTTTGCGAGGGCGGCGATTCAAGCTTTCGTTTCAGCGGGTGCCATCGAAGCGGGTGTCGACCACGGCCGGACCTCTCCGACAGCCGAGGTGTGTCTGACGTATCGTTTTGTGATGGGACGCCAAACGGGCGGGTATGACAAGCCTGACGGAGGCCTACGATGGGACCGCACCGGGGGTGACGAGTCGCCGCCTGTATTCGGGGATGGCGCTCGTGGTCCTCGGTGCACTCATGGCCGTCGTGGCCGTGCTCGTGGCGACGACCGACCTCCTCGGCGGATACGCGGTTGCGCTCTCGGGGGACATGTCCGCCCGGTTCGCGACCGTCCGCGCCGCGAGCATGCTGGCCGGCCTCAGCGTCCCGACCGTCCTCGTCGGCGTCTTCGTCGTGTTGCCGGCCGGCCGTCGCGTCCAGGCCACGGCCGCAATCAGCGCGAGCCTCTGCCTGCTCGGGGTCGTCCTCTTCTGGTACGCCTACCCCGAACACTGGCGCTACGGCAGCGAACAACTCACGCTCGAGGTCTCCGCGATCTACCTGCTCGGACTCCTGCCCGCGATCTGGTGTCTGTTCAGCGCCGTCGCCACGTTCAAGCAGCGCAACGACCCCGGCGGGAACCTCGAGATGAACGTCACCCGCCACAACAAGACCGTCCTCGAAGTCGACGACTCGAGCGATGCGGGCGGGCTGGGCGGCATCGGCTTCCTCGGCGGGACGCCGAACGGCGATGTCGAAACGCAGACCAACGGGACCGACGAGGATAGCGCGACCGAGTCAGGCGGCACGTCGCTTTCGTACGACGAAAGCGAGGGCGAGAGCCGGTCCACCCGACGGTCGGCCGCTTCCTCGCGGCGAACCCGCACCACCGAACCCGGCCGCCCCGCCGGCGCTGCGACCAGTGACGGCGGGTCCGCTGCGAGCGATATTACCTCGCCGCTCGAGTCCGGCGACGGCCGCGACGCGGAGATCGTCGAACCGTCGCCCGAGACGCCCGACGAACCGACGGACCGCTACTGTGGGAACTGCGAACACTTCGAATACGTCCGCTCATCCGAGGGGATGGTTCCCTACTGCGCTCGCCACGACAGGGCCATGGACGACATGGACGCCTGCGACGAGTGGTCGCCGAACCGGCGATAGATGTGCCGCCGTTTCGTCCCGTGTTCCGCCGCCCGACCCTCGATAGCGACGAGCGGCGATGACTAGTCGCCCGCGTCGGGGGCTAGAGCCCGAGTCCCCGCCGTCCCATCTCGAGCCCCCACTGGGGAATCTCGAAGACGACCAGCGCGACGAGGAGGAGCTCGGCGACGGTCACGGCGACCATCATCAGGTCGGCGCGCTCGCTGCTGACCGCGACGCCGATCGGGAGGCCGAACTCCTTCTTCCAGACGGGATAGAACAGCGCGATGCCGCGCTTGCTCCCCGCGACATCGAGGACGTAATGGGTCAACACGCCGATCCAGACGTACTCGAGGTTTCCGAACACGTGCGGAAACGCCACGAAACCGGCCAGAACCGGCAGGTTGTGGAGCGTCTTGCGGTGCTTGCCGAAAGCAGTGTCGACGTCCGGAAACAGTGCGCCGAGCGAAACCGGGACGCCGATCATGACGATCGTTTTGAACGTCTCCAGGTCGCCCGTCGGCTCGAGGAGATACCCGAGCCCGATACTCAAGAGGACGGCATTCAGTACGTGCCCTTTCTTGTTCATCTAGCCGCATCTGGGGAGTCGACGAGGGAATAGTTTTCTCTCGAGAGAGTCAGTCGTCCGGACTCGTTTCGACCGGCCTCACCGCGAGTCGATTTCGGCGAGCAGGTCCGTGAGGGCCTGCTCGACCGTCTGTGCTCGCACGGCCGCCCGGTCGCCGTCGAAGACGTAGCGGGAGACGGTCGCGTAGGACTCCTCGCTGCCCCACGGCCCCCCGTAGGAAACGCCGATGTAGACGGTCCCGACCGGGTTCGCCGCCGTTCCGCCGGCGGGACCGGCGATTCCGGTCGTCGAGACGCCCCAAGTGACGTCCGTGACGTCCCTGATCCCCCGTGCCATCTGGCGGGCGACGGGTTCGGAGACCGCCCCGTGCTCGTCGAGCGCCTCGCGACTGACGCCGAGATGGCGGCGCTTGGCATCGTAGGCGTAGGTCGTCAGGCCCGAATCGAAGTAGTCGCTCGCCCCCGGGACGGCGGTGATCTCCGCGCCGATCAGGCCCCCGGTACAGGATTCGGCGACGGCCAGGGTCTCCTCGGCGTCGCACAGCGCGTTGGCAACGTCCCGCGACAGGTCGCGGTCGATGGCGTCGTTCATGCCCGATTCCATGGGCGGCGGCGTTGTGAATGCGGGGGGTACCGGCCGAACGCAACCCAGATCCGAGCGCGTCGGCTCCCCTCGAGTCACCGACACCAATTCCGCTCGATCGGGAAACGGAAAGAAAGACGGGACGCGACCGCCAAGTATCCGACATGAACTACGAGACGCCGCTGTTCTTCCGCGTGATGAAGTACGCGGACGCGGCGGGCCACGATGTCATCGACATGGTCAGCGGGAACCCCGACTGGGAGCCCCCCGAGGCGCTCCGCGAGGGCCTTCACGAGTACGCCGACTTCGAACCCGACCGGTTCCAGTACGCGCCAAGCGAGGGCCTGCTCGAGTTACGCGAGGAGATCGCCGCGCGGCGCGGCGTCGATGTCGACCAGGTCGTCGTCACGAACGGGACCGGCGAGGCGAACTACCTCGCGATGGCGCGGGCGCTCGAGCGCGAGCGCGGCGACGAGATCCTGCTGACCGATCCGGTTTACCCCTACTACCCGGGCAAGACGACGATGCTCGGGGGCACCCAGCGGTACGTCGCGACCGACGACGAGGGCGGACTCGATCCCGCGGACGTCCGTGCGGCCGCAAGCGAAGAAACGGCTGCGATCGTCGTGACCACGCCGAACAATCCGACCGGGGCGGTCTACTCCGCCGAGACGATGCGGGACCTCGTCGGCGTCGCCGAGGAGTACGACGCGATCCTCATCAGCGACGAGGTGTACGACCATTACGACCTCTCGGGACGGTTTGCGAGCGCGCTCGAGACCGACTCCGCCAACCGGATCGTCACCAACGGCTTCTCGAAGTCGATGGCGATCACCGGTGCTCGCGTGGGTTATGCGATTTTCCCGCCGGCGCTCGTCGCCGACGCCAAGAGCCGCCACATGCTGGTCAACGTCGCCACCACGCGCCCCGGTCAGTACGCGGTCCTGAACGCCCTTCGGGAGACGGGACCCGACTATTACGAGCGCAATCGTGACCTGCTCCGCGAGCGCGTCGACACCTTCACCGACGCGCTCGATGCGGCGGGCGCGGAGTACACCAGACCGAGCGGGTCGTTCTACGTGATGGCCCGCTTCGACGGCTATCCGGGCACGATCGCAAACGTCGAGCGACTGATCGACGAGGCCGGCGTCGCGGGGATGCCCGGCGACGCCTTCGGCGACTCCCGAACCGAGTGGCTGCGGTTTGCGCTCGTGACGCCGCGCGTCGCGGAGGCGGCCGAGCGGTTGGCTGCGTACTTCGACTGACGGCCCTGACCGTTCGGCGGCGACGACAGTCCGGCCGAAATACCGATACGTCGGGCGGCCGACTACCCGCGTAATGCTTCTCGAGGCCGTCGTCGCGGTGTTCGTCCTGACCCAGTTGGCTTACTGCGTCGGCAACGGCGCGCTGGTGTCGCTGCTCGTTCGTCGGCCCGACGCCCTGGTCGATGACGGGACCCTCGAGCGAGTCGTCGCGGGAACGGATCTCGACCGTACTCGGGTACCGGCACGGTCTGATGGGGGAGTGAGTGGTGGAGCCGATCCCCCATCGACGGACGTGAGCCGGCCGGCGAGCGAGCCGCGACCGACGGCCCGATCGGGTTGCCGGCTTCCACAGTCGGCGGTCCGTCGGGTCCGCGTTCTCGTGCCGATCTACCGCGAGACGCCGGCGGTTCTCGCGGAGACCCTCGACAACATCGCCGCCCAGCGGTATCCCACGGCGGCCGTTTCCGTCTCCGTGATCCACGAACCCGACGATCCGACCGTGTCGGCGGTCCGCGAGTCCGCCGCCGCTCGCGAGGACGACCTCGACGTCGAGTTCGTCGCCGTCGATCGGGCGGCGCTCGCGGCCGATCGCTCGCCCGGGGACTGGACGTTCAGTGGGACGGGTGTCCCGCGGACGAAGGCCGCCGCCCTGACCTACGCGTTCACGACGCTCTCGCTCGCGCCCGACGACGTCGTAACGGTCTTCGACTCGGACACGCAGGTCCCCCTCGACACGTTCGAACTCGCCGTCGCCGGCCTCACGGAGTACGACATCGTCCAGGCGAAACAGACGGCGCGAAACGTCGACGACGGACTCCTCCCGCTGCTCGAGTCGATGGGGATCGCGGCGTGGTCCGACCTCATTTATGCGAACTCGGCCGACGGCCCCTACCAACTGCTCGGGAAGGCGTACTTCACGTCGGCCACCGTTCTGTACGAACTCGACCGGTGGCAACTCGACGCGGTGACCGAGGATATGGCGTTAGGCGTTGCGGCCCACGAACGGGGCTGTACCCTCGGCATCATCGACCGCTACGTACAGGACCTCTGTCCGGCCGGCCTCGAGGCCTGGGTCCGGCAGAAACGCCGCTGGGTTCGCGGCCCGTACCGGCACCTGCTGACGCCGGGCTGGTCGGGGCGCGAGCGCGGTCGGTTCTGGGCGGGAACCGTGTTGACCCAACTCCTGTCGGTGACGAACGTCCTTGGCCTGCCGGCCGGACTCGCCGTCCTGTGGCTGACCGTCACCGACTCGACAGGAGTCGTCCCCGCGTCGCTGACCCCGGTCATCGCGTTCAACGGCATCGTCTGGTGGTACTATAGCTGGCGGTCGTACCGTGCGGCCTGGGAGGCGGTCACGTTCGACAGCCGGTGGGATCGGTTCCGGTACTCGCTGGTCTCGAACCCGCTTACGCAGGCCCTGTACGCGACGCTGTGGACGGTTCCGATCTGTCTGGCGCTCGCTGATGCCATCCGCGGTGCCACGCCGACGTTCGACGTGACGCCGAAGAACTAACGTCGCGGGCGGCGTGCCCCGCCGCCGGAGACCGACGAATACTCGTGTCGGGACCGGGAAAAGCGGCGTATGAGCGGCATCGACGTCGAACCGGTCGACGAGGAGGAGGCGACGAGCGAGCGCGACGACGGCGACCACACCATCGAGGTGACGCCGACCGACTCCGTCGACGACGGGGACCCGGCCGAGCGCGAGACCATCGACGTCGAGCCGTCCGACGAGCCGATGGACGGCCCCGACTACGTCCTCTACGGCGGGAAAGGCGGCGTCGGCAAGACGACGATGGCAGCGGCGACGGCGCTGGACAGCGCCCGCGGCGGGACACCGACACTGGTCGTCTCGACCGATCCGGCCCACTCGCTGTCCGACACCTTCGAGACCGACATCCCGGCGGAACCCGGCCGAATCCGGGACGACGTGCCGCTGTACGCGGCCGAGATCGATCCCGAAACCGCGCTCGAGGAGGGAGACACGCCCTTCAGCGGGGCAGGTGGGGGAGCGGACGAGACGGACCACTTCGCGGGCAGTGAGGCGGGCGGCTCCCCGTTCCCCGGCGAGGGGGACGAGGGCGGGCCGCTTGGCGGCCTCGGCGACATGCTCGGCGGCGACTCGCCGATGGACGCCCTCTTGGGCGGCGCGATGCCCGGTGCCGACGAGGCCGCCGCCATGCAACTCCTGCTCGAGTACATGGACGACGCGCGCTTCGAGCGGGTCGTCATCGACACGGCCCCGACCGGACACACGCTCCGCCTGCTGCAACTCCCCGAAATCATGGACACGATGATGGGTCGACTGATGAAACTCCGCCAGCGCCTCGGCGGAATGCTCGATGGCGTCAAGGGGATGTTCGGCGGCGAGACGCCGGACGACGGCGACGACCTCGAGGACCTGGAGGTCCTTCGCGAGCGCATCGAGCGCCTGCGGGCGGCCCTGCGCGACCCCGCGCGGACGGACTTTCGGATCGTCATGGTGCCCGAGGAGATGAGCGTCTTCGAATCCAAGCGCCTGCGCCAGCAACTCGAGGAGTTCGGGATTCCGGTCGGCACCGTCGTCGTCAATCGGGTGATGGAACCGCTGTCGAACGTGACCGACGACATCGACGGCGAGTTCCTGCAGCCGAACCTCGACGACTGCGAGTTCTGTCAGCGCCGCTGGGACGTCCAGCAGGGCGCGTTAGCCGAGGCACAGGACCTCTTCCGGGGGACCGACGTTCGCCGCGTCCCCCTGTTCGCCGAGGAGGTCCGCGGCGAGGGCATGCTCGAGGTCGTGGCGGCCTGTCTGCGGTAGGTCACTCCGCGGGGAGTCACCGGTCGTAACCTGACTTGGCCTCGGACTCGTCCGGAGCGAGCGAAGCGAGTGGAGGGGAAGGAAGATGCGTTCGGTGTTCTAGTCGTCCGCGGGGAGTTGCTGGCCGCCCACGTCGGGCCGGCTCACGTCACGATCGGTCTCCTCGCCGTCGATGTCGTAGGGGTACTCGCCGGTGACACAGCCCAGACAGAGATCGATGCGGTCCTTGCCGAGCACGTCGGCGACGGCGTCGGTCGAGAGGTAGGCGAGGCTGTCGGCGGCGATCTCGTCGCGGATTTCGGCGGTCGATTTGTCCGCGGCGATCAGTTCGTCGCGGGTGGCCATGTCGATACCCATGTAGCAGGGGGCGACGATCGCGGGAGCGCCGATACGGACGTGGACCGCCTCGGCTCCGCAGTCCTTCAGGAGTTGGACGAGTTGGGTCGACGTGGTGCCGCGGACGATCGAATCGTCGATGACGGTGACGGTCTTGCCTTCGATCGTCGATTTGATCGGGTTGAGTTTGAGCCGGACCGCGCGTTCGCGTTCGTCTTGCGTCGGCATGATGAACGTCCGGCCGACGTAGCGGTTCTTCATCAGCCCCTCGGCGAACTCGACGCCGTCATCGTCCGCATCCCGCGGTTCGCCGTCGGCGGTCGTCTCGCTTGCGGCGTCGGCGTACCCCGAGGCAAAGGCACGCCCCGAGTCGGGAACCGGCATCACGACGTCGGTCTCGACGCCGCTTTCCTCCCAGAGTTCGCGTCCCAGGTTGCGCCGCGCCTCGTAGACGAGCGTCTCGTCGATGACGCTGTCGGGTCGCGCGAAGTAGACGTGCTCGAAGAAACAATGGGCGGTGTTCTCGGTATCGACGAGCTGGTAGGAATCGAACCCCGCGCCGTCCGCCTGGAGGACGACGAGTTCGCCCGGCCGAACGTCCCGGACCAGGTCCCCGTCCAGGGTGTCGATCGCCGCCGACTCCGAGGCGAGCATGTAGCCGTCCTCGAGTTCGCCGATACACAGCGGCCGGTTCCCCTGTGGATCGCGCACGCCGAGAACCGTGTCGTCGTGGGTGATCGTCAGCGAGTACGAGCCGTGAATGCGGCCCATCGTGTGCTTGACCGCTCGTACGAGGTCCTCCTCGAGGAGGTTCCGGGCGAGGTCGTGGGCGATGACCTCGGTGTCGCCGTCGCTGGTAAAGGCGTGGCCCGCGGCAGCGAGTTCGTCGCGGATCTCGTCGGCGTTGACGAGGTTCCCGTTGTGCGAGAGCCCGAGCGATCCGCTCTTAAACGAGACGGAGAACGGCTGTGCACAGGAGGAGTCGACCGAGCCGGCCGTCGGATACCGCACGTGGCCGATCCCCGCTGCGCCGGAGAGCGCGTCGAGGTCGTCCTCCCCGAACGCGTCCCCCACGAGCCCCATTTCGACGTGGCTGTGCTGTTGAAACCCGTCGTGCGTAACGATCCCGGCCGACTCCTGGCCGCGATGCTGGAGTGCATAGAGCGCGTAGTACAACGGACGTGCCGCGTCTCGACCGTCGAGTGAGACGCCGACGACGCCGCACTTTTCGGTCATTCCTGTTCGCCGGGGAGTTTCGCCCCGCCCATCAGTCATGGAAGTCAGTAGGGCACCGAGCCGATAAAAACCCCCGTGTTTGTGCTTGTTCAGCTCTCCGAAGACCAGCCTAGTACGCATACCCGTGTATATGTTGTGTGTGGACACGCGGTGGTATTCGAGAACCCGCCGCTGCGTCTCGCTGCCGCTGTAGGCGAACACCGGCCCGGGCAGTCGTTGTGCGGAGACCACGGCGGCCAATGAACAGTGTTCAAGACACTCGCCGCGAGTGCCCCACGTATGCGACTCGAGGAGTACTGGGGAGTCGGCCCGAAGACGCGGGCGACACTGGTCGACGAGTTGGGAAGAACGGCGGCGATCCGGGCGATCGAAAGCGGCGATGTGCGGGCGCTGTCCGATGCCGGACTCGCCCGCGGCCGAGCGACGCGGATCCTCCGTCGCGCGACCGACGGGTCGGGGATGGACGTGTTGGCGACCAGTGACTCCCGCGCGGCGTACAAGGACCTGCTGGATCTGGCGGTCGACCACGCCGTCACCCAGCGTGCAGCCGACCGAATCCGAGTGCTAACGCCGCTCCACAGCCGTGAGGCGATGAACGAGCGTCTCGACGACGTGCTCGCGGCACGAGACGCTTGGGCCGCGCTCTCCGAAGACGATCGGACCGCCGTGCTCGAGGCCTACGAACGCTACGACGAGCGCGACGGCAGCGAACACGCCGCCGTCGAGGCCGCGCTCGCGCTGCTCGCGGCCGGCGTCGATTCCGGCCCGTTTGCCGTAATCGCTGACCTCGAGCGCGAGCAACTCGCGACGGCCGCCGAGGCGCTGGGGACACTCGACAACGGCCGCGTGCGAAAGGGTGCCGACCGGGACCTCGATCGCCTCCGGGACGCACTCGGGGCCGTCGAGGATATGGACGCGAACGCGCTCGCGCTGATCGAGGACCTGCGCGCCGACGGCGTCCACGACGCCGAGGGGTTCCGCCAGTCGTTCGAGGACCGCCTGTTGACCGAGACGGACGTGACGATCGACCGGGTGCGGGACGCGATGCCCACCGACGCGACGGACGCGACCGACTTCGTCGGCGACACGCTGCGGACGCTTCGGCGTGACCTCACCGAAGCGGTCGACGAGCGCGAGCGGACCGTCGCGACCGATTTCGAGGACGCGCTGGCCGATGCACGCGACGCGGTCGACCGGGCCGTCGAAGCGGTCGACGACATCGCCTTGCACCTTTCGCTGGCACGGTTCGCGCTCGAGTACGGCTGTACTCGCCCCATATTCGTCGCGGAGGACGACGCCGCGGTCTCCGTCGTCAATGCGCGCAACCTGCGCCTCGCAGCCCGCGACGACGAGTCGGTCCAGCCGGTCACCTACGCGCTCGGGGAGCACGGTATCCCGAGCGTGCCCGACGGCGTCACCGCGGTTCCCGGCGAGGAACGTGTCGCCATCCTGACGGGGGCCAACAGCGGCGGGAAGACGACCGTCCTCGAGACGCTGTGTCAGGTCGTCTTGCTCGCGATGATGGGACTGCCGGTTCCCGCCGACCGGGCCGAGGTGACGCCCGTCGACTCGCTGGTCTTTCACCGCCGGCACGCGAGTTTCAACGCCGGCGTCCTCGAATCGACGCTGCGCTCGATCGTCCCGCCGCTCTCGGCGGCGGGTCGTACCCTGCTGTTGGTCGACGAATTCGAGGCGATCACGGAACCCGGCAGCGCGGCGGACCTGCTCCACGGGCTCGTCACGCTCTCGGTCGACCGCGAGGCGCTGGGTGTGTTCGTCACCCACCTCGCGGACGACTTAGAGCCCCTGCCGCCCGAAGCGCGGGTCGACGGTATCTTCGCCGAGGGGCTCGACCCCGACCTCGAGTTGCGCGTCGATTATCAGCCCCGGTTCGACACCGTGGGCCGGTCGACGCCGGAGTTCATCGTCTCGCGATTGGTTGCCAACGCCGGCACCCGGACCGAGCGGGCCGGGTTCGAGACGCTGGCAGAGGCGGTCGGCAACGAGGCCGTCCAGCGGACGCTCGCGGACGCTCGCTGGACGGAGTGAGTCCGAGCCCGCTTCGGACTCACTCCTCGAACTCGACACTCTCGTCCGTCGGTTCGTCGCGGTTCGCGGCCGCGAACCAGCGGTCCGGTGTGGGCGTATCCGTCGACTCGCCGCCGGTCGACTCGCCGTACGTGTACGGGATTCCGTCTCGCTCCTCACAGACGCGGGCCTCGAGATACGCCCGTGCCGCCCGTCGCGGGAGCGCCCCCATCTCGATGACATCGCCCAGAGCCGTCTTGGTCGCGCGAAACCAGACCGTGACTACCCCTTCATCGGCGGGCCGCGTTGGGACGATCGCGCCGCGGTCGCCGCCGCGACCGTCGCCCCACTCGAGCCAGCAGACGCGATACGCCTCGACGCCGTAGTCGTCCGCCGGGGCGACGAGAAAGAACGCCTCGTGCACGCAGGGCTCGAGGTGGTCCCGGAGGATTCGCTCGAGCGTGATCGAGGCCGCCAACAGGGGCCCCTCGACCGCGCCGTCCGCGAGGGGCGTCGTCGCCGTGATCTCGTCCGCGAGCGATAGCGTCTCACCGCCCCAGTGACTGTATCGCAGGTCGTAGAGGCGATCCGGCCGCCGGTAGGCGACGAGGGCTCTATGTCCCATCGGCCACCCGGTCGAAACGGTGCGAATCGAGCCACTCGAGGCGCAAGCGGGAATGCAGTTCGGTGCTCACGGCGAGTCTGGCCGCGTGTCCGTACTTGAACCTGCGGACGGGAGCGGCGGCCGGCAGCGATCGCACCGCTCGGTGTGTCGCTCGGAAGACGGCCGCCCGCGGTCGTATACCGTCGACCCGTCGAAGGCCGTCAACACCGACTGACGATCAGTTCGTGGGGCGTCGGCTCGCCGACCGGGCCGTTCGCATCGACCGACTGATCGACGCGATAGATCGTTACCGACTCGACGCCATCGGGGGCCTGCGCACAGAAGTACGATCCCGCGGCCTCGCGCGCGGGTTCGCCTGCACCCTGTCCTTTCCGTCCGTACCGCTCCCAGAGCGTCGACGAATACCGCGCGGCGACGTCGGGCGGGCCGTCGAACGTCGCCGGTCCGCCGCGAAGGAGATCGGTCGACTCCCCGGCCGCGTCGGTCGCTTCGACGACGTACCAACTGTACGTATCGGGCGGGTTCGGCGCGAAAAAGGCCCAACTCGAGTGTTCGAGAACGCTGTCGCCGCCCGCACTCGGGTTGTCGACCAGACCCGCCGCCGTGACCTGCCAACTCGCCGCAGCGAGGAACACACAGACGAGAAGCGCCGCCGCGGCGAGTCGCGTGCCGCGTCGGACGCGCGGTGAGAGCACGGACCGGGACATCGATCCCGCCTCGGTTCGCTCGCCGCGTGGCCGAAGCGCGCCGAGTCGGCGTGCGAGCCCGGTTGCCGAACCGAGGTGCTCGAGCCGGTCCCAGACCGGCGGCGGGAGAAAGACCACCAGGACGGTGACCATAATCAGCGGAAACATACCCAGACGCATCGTCGCTGCCATGCTGAGATGTGCGCCGACGTAGGCGGCGACGGTCGCGGTTCGGAGCCGGCCGGTCGCGAGCACGAGCAGGACCGACGCCGAGAGAACGGCGACCCAGAGCCAGTTGATCGCGGTCAGGAGGGCGGGATAGTCCGCGATCGTCGGCCCCAGATACCCGGTGAAGCTCTCGAGTCGAAAGATACGCTGGACCGCGATGCCGGAGAGCCACTCCTCGCTCCGGAACTTGAGAACCGCGTTGATCGCGTAGATAACGACGACGTGCAAGAGGAGGAGGGCGGTCGCCGTCGAAACCACGCGCTGTCCGTCGCGGGAGTCGCGCTGGCGAGGACGGATCGCCCACCGAGCGTCGAGGGGGAGCACCGCCGCGAAAAGCAGCAACGAGATGAGTATCGTGTCACCGCCGTTGACCAGGTACGGGTTGCGAGCGTGCAGCGATGTGAGGAGAAGCGCCGATCCGATGGCCGCGAGTCGATGTCTGTAGCCGAGCAGCACACACACCGTGAGAGCACCGGTGACAGCGAGCAAGAGGGCTTGCACCCATACCGAGCCCGACAGGGCGTACAGCGACCAGCGTGCGAGCGTCGGCGACAGTTCGTCGAGGGTGGACCGCGGGAGGATTCCCGCGTCCGTATAGAACGTGACCAGTCCCGGGGCTCGGAGGACGATCAGATCGAGCACGACGACCAGCCCCAGCCCGATCCGGAACGCGGCCAGCGCCCGCGGATCGATTCCGAGACGCGATCGGACGAGCACCCGAACAGCAGCGCGCGTCGTCGTCGCGCCGCCGGTCGCAGTCGCGGATTCGGACGAGGCTCCTGTCATGCCAACTACCGAGTCGGTCCCGAGTTGTAAACCGATATATAAGTACTTTCTCCTGACCGTCGCCGACGGTGGACAGTGACTCACCGCGAACGCTCGACCACCGCCCGACGATGACGGATACGACGCCGGCACTCCTGCACGTCGGACGGAGGGGCGCGGTCACGGAGTCGCGCTCGCCCGTCGCTCGGCGCGGGTCGCGATCGCCTCGTTCATCGCGACGAACGCCCGTTCGACGCGGGCCGCGTCGAAGACCAGCGGGACGAACGCGCCGCGAACGGTTTCGCGCTGGAGCAGCCGCGTGCGCCGCCCGTCGTCGATCGGCTCGAGGTGAAACTCGTGGTAGCGGTCGAACGCGAACGGGACCACGAGCCGGTCGAGCCAGGCGAGTCGGCGGGTGGGTTCGACGGTGATGGCCATCGGGCCGTCGAGGAACCGCCCGAGGTCGGCCGACGCGTCCCCGGTCCGTTGCATCGAGGGATCGACTGCAACCCCTTCGATCGTCCGGCTGATCGGGTCCCATTCGGGATACGTGTCGAAGGCGAGAAGCGCTTCCCAGACGACCGCGGGCGGGGCGTCGATCTCGACGAAGACCTCGACCTGGTTCATGCAACTTACTACCACGCTCAGCGGGATGGCTGTATCGGTCGAAACGCCACCGTCTCTCCCGCGGAGGGTGCCTGTCGCCTATGCGCTGTCGTTGAACCGCCGGTTCGTCGAGAGCGGCGCATCGCCCGGCTCACCCCGGACGAAGTGGCCGGCCGGATTGATCTCGCCGTCGCGCTCCATCGAGAGGAGTTCGACGAACCACGCCTCGTGTTCGATCTCCTCCTGTAGGATGCGCTGGGCCATGTCGTAGGTGCGCGGATCGACGCCGTGGGTCATGTCACAGATCTCCGACCACGTTCGAATGGCACAGCGTTCGGCCTCGAGCAGTACCTCGAGGATGCCCTCGGCGCTGAGCGAATCGGTATCGAAGCTCCCGTCGCCGGCCATCGGGACCGGGACCGCGGCGTCGGGACAGGACGCCCGATCCGCGAACTCGCGAATGTCGTTGGGGAGCGCACCGCCGAGTTCGTACACCCGCGGTGCGACCAACTCGAAGTGCGCCCGGTCCTCGAGGCGGGCATCCTCGGTGATCTCCTTGTAATCCTCGTGACCGGCGAGGTGCATTCGCAGGTTCGTGTAGTAGTAGTACGTCGTGAATTCGGCACCGATGGCGTCGATCAGTTTCTCGCGCAGGTCCTCGGGCTCGAGTCCCCGTTCGCGAAGGACGGCCATGCCGACGCGCTCGCTCGTCTCCCCTGCATCGACGGTGCCCGCCGCGTGTGGTTTGTCGTTTGACATCCACCGACCCACTCCCAGCACTCGCTGCATGAATCTTTGCTTGCAACTGCAGCCCGCGAACGTCGGGATTTCGTCGGACGTGCACCCGATAGGGTGACCGCAATATCCTTACTCGTCAGCCCCCGAAGGTCGCGTATGAACGGTTCGGATCACGGCCTCTCGCGTCGCGCGTTCGTCCGCAGTGCCGTCGCCATCGGTGGTGCGAGCGCACTGTCCGCCTGTCTCCAGCGCGAGGAGCCCGAAGACGTCCCGCAGGCCGCTCTCGCGCCGGACGAACTCCCCGACCGCCAACACGCCTGGAACGAGTTCCTCGCCACGGACGACCACGGGAACGTCGTCCCACCCGAACACCACCTCCTGCTCGGCCTCGAGTACGTCGGCGACGGCCCGGCCGAGGTCGAACGCGAACGCGAGCGACTCGAGGCCGCGCTTCGAACCCTCGAACGGGCCTACAAGCGCGGAAACGAGGGGCTGGCGTTTACGATCGGCTACGGGCCGAACTACTTCGATCGGTTCGATACCGCCCTCCCCGACGGCGTCGATCTGCCCGCGCCCGAAGCGCTCGCGCCGATCGAGGACCCGCAACTCGACGCGTACGACGCGCTCGTCCATCTGGCCAGCGACTACGGCCACGTCACGCTCAGCGCCGAGGAAGCCCTGAAAGGCGACCTCGACGAACTGAACGGCCTCGCGGTCGAGGGCTCGCTCGCGGGCGTCTTCGACGTGGCCGAGCGCCGGACGGGATTCATCGGCCGCGGCCTCCCGGCGGACAACCAGGCCGGCGTCAGCGGCATTCCCGACGGCGAACCCGTTCCGGCGGACGCGCCGCTGTTTATGGGATTCAAATCGGGGTTCAGGAAGACCCAGGCCAGCGAGGACCGCGTGACGATCGACGAGGGCCCGTTCGCCGGCGGCACGACGATTCACCTCTCGAAGATCCAGCTGCACCTCCACCAGTGGTACGAACAGGACAGCCGCGACCAGCGCGTCGCCAAGATGTTCTCCCCGGCCCACGCCGAAGACGGGCTCGTCGAGGGGGCCGGCCACAATCTCGGCGACTCGAGCCGGATCGCCGAGGTCGGCGGGAGCGCGGCCGACGACGCGCGAAACGAGGGAACGGTCGGTCACGCGCAAAAGGCGGCTCGCGCCCGCGAGGACGGCGAACCGATCATTCTCCGACGGGATTTCGACTCGACCGACGACGACCGGGCTGCCCTCCACTTCCTCTCCCTGCAGCGTTCGATCGAGGACTTCGTGACGACGCGGCGGGCGATGACCGGCAGCGACCTCACCGAGGGATCGGTCAACTCGCGGACGAACAACGGCATCCTCCAGTATATCAGCGTCCGCAACCGGGCGAACTACCTCGTGCCGCCGCGGGATCGCCGTGCCTTGCCCGCGCCGAATCCGGCGTAGCGGATCGGGTCGGCACTGCCGTACTCGAGACGCGGTTCGATCGAGGTGCAGTAATCGAGCGGTCGCTTGATCGAACCGCTCGCCCACGAGGGTCGTGGCCGGGCCGCCGAAACCAATCTCAGGCGTCCGGACTATGGGTCCGCGTCCCGGCAGTCGCGAGAGTATCGAACAGCGCCGCGGCGTCGTCGGACAGCGGATAGGCGTCGTGATAGGGATCGATCTCTCGATCGGTTCCCGAGACGAACTGTACGGCGTCCGCGACCCGTTCGTAGCTCTCGTCGACGATGTCCCGGACGAGCACGGGCAGTCCGGCCCGCTCGCACAGTTCGGTGGCGGCAGCCCGCCCCGCCCAGACCGTTTCGGCCTCGATATCGACGAAAAAGAGCGCGAAGGGAGTGTCGCCGAACTGGGCCGCGAGGAACTCCTGTGCGGCCGGGTCGTCCCACGGAACGACGCCGACGGACTCGAGGCGTCGCACCGCGGTCGAAGCCGCCGAACAGAAGGGGCAGTCGCCGTCGTAGAGCAGGAGACCCGTAAACTGTGGGTCGGCCATACTCACCGGTACGCCGCGGGGGCGGAAAACGTTCCGTGGGGCAAGTGCCGGGTCCGGTTACGTCGAACCGCGTTCGCCCCTAATCGAGTTTCGACCGCCCCGGCGGCTTGTCGTGGTCGGCGCGATGCCGGAGCAGTGCCTCGGACTGTTCGACCTCGATGACGCAGTCGGAGCGGGGCCGAGCGACGCAGGTGAGAACGAAGTTCGCCGCCTCGTCCGACGGGTAGTATCGTTTGGCCAGACTGTGATCGACTTCGCCGGAGCGGAGTTTCGCACCGCAAGTGATACACCACCCTTGCTGGCAGTCCGCCGACAGCCAGAGGCCCGCCGATCGGGCCGCCGCGAGGATCGACTGATCCTCGCGGACCTCGATGGTCCGGGACTCGCCCGCGGCGTCGAGAGCCGCGTCCTCGGGGATGCGAAGTTCGACCTCCCAAGTCGTGGGGGCAGTCACGGGACCGGGTACGATCGGGTCGGACAAAGGTCTGCGGCCGACCGTTGACAGCGTTGCGTCACCATCTCGAGTCGCCGGCGCGAGGCCGGAAGGCGCTGGCCCGATCTATTTCCGCGCCGTGACCGTCCGGTCCGTATGACGGCCATCGCAATCACCGGCGCATCGGGGACCGTCGGGAGGGAAGCCATCGCGGCGTTTCCGGACGACGGCCACGAACTCACGTGCTTCTCACACAGCGAGACCGACGACCTCGACACCCAGCCCCTCGAGATCAAGGATCGCGAAGCGTTCGCGAGCGCGCTCGAGGGCCAGGACGTGTTGCTCCACCTCGCGGCGAATCCGTCGCCGCGGGCCGAGTGGGACGAGGTGCGAGGGCCGAACATCGGCGGCGTCTACAACGCGTTCGAAGCGGCGATCGAGCACGACCTCCAGCGGGTGGTCTTCGCGAGTTCGAACCACGCGGTCAACATGCGAAACACCGTCTCGGGAATCCGGCCGGAGTCGACCGTGGGCCGTCCGGCCATCGTCCGACCCGACGATCCGGCGGACCCCGACACCTACTACGGCGTCACCAAGGTCTTCGGCGAAGCCATGGGATCGTACTACGCGAAGCGCCACGGCCTCGAGGTGGTGAACCTGCGGATCGGCTGGCTGCTCACCCGTGACGATCTCAGACGGGAGTGTCAGGAGCGGGACGGTGCGGGCGAGCGCTACGCCCGCGCGATGTGGCTGAGTCCCGACGACTGCCGGCGGCTGCTCAACGCGGCCGTGACGGCAACCCTTGGCGGGTCGCCCCTGACCGCACACGGAATCTCCGCCAACGCCGAACGCTTCCTCTCGCTGTCCGAGACGATGCGCGACCTCGGCTATCGGCCACGAGACGACGCCGAGACGGTTCTGAACGACGAATGAGGCGATCCGACAGCGGACGAACGGCCGCGACTCCACTCCGTCCGCAATCCGCCCCCTGACAACAGAATATCAACGCGACAGAACGAATTATGGTATCGCGGCCGCATACGGGAAACATGGCCCGCGACTCTCCATCGGACGACGCGATCACCGCTGCGGCGGACGTCGTCGATGTCCTTCGCCAGTTCGGTCTCTCCGACGAGGAGATCGTCGGCGGCGCGATCGAGGCTCCCGATTCGATACGCGACGCGACGAAAGCGGTCGCCGTCGACGGGGCCGTTGTACGGGGGCTCGGTACCGGCAGCGATCCCGAACGCGCGAAAACCGGGACGGTACAGGGCATCCTGAGCGAGAGCGGCCGCGGCGTGACCGCGGACAACACCTACCACCACAAACGCACTCTCGAGGTGCCGCTCGACAGAGCGCTGGCCGAGTTCGGATACGGGTTCGAATTTCGGAGCATCGGGAGCGACGAGTGGATCGAACCCGAGCATCCGGATCATCCCAGAGCGTTCCGGCTGGTCGTGGTCGACGATGCGAACGACCCCGTTGCGACGGCCGCGTTTCGATACCCGCCGACCGACGGCGCGCACTCGAGTCGCCTGTGTCGAGCCCTCGGGACGGCACTGAACGACACCGTTCTCGCCGCGATCGACGTCCGCATGCTCCTCCTTGACGACGGCAGCGGGTCGTTCAAGTGGGTCGTCGTCGATCGGGAAACGCTCGAGACGCTGGCGTCGGCGTACGGGCCGACGCTCGCGGTGTTCGGGGAGCCACTCGTGCGGCGCGGGCCGGAGTACAAATACGGTTTCCGGGAGCTCGACCGGTCCGCCGCGGTCGATCACCAGTCCGAATTCGGGGTCCCGGAGCCCGAGGAGACGTTCGCGATCGAAACGGCCTACGACCTGTAGGGAGCGTCGCGTCGTCACTCGACCAACCCACCATCGAAATGACAGGTAGGATGACTGCCGGCATCGGTATCGCGGTCGCTCGAGGGGATCGAAAGACGGAATACCGACACGTTCGTAGCCGAGCACATGTCAGTCAAGGTGTCCGAGTCGACGGGCTACGGGCCGAACACCCAGATGTCACTGTTCGGCTATATCATGGCCGCAGTGCTCGTGGTCGTTCTCATCCCGTTGATCCCCGTTCTCGTTCCCGTCTGGATTCTCTGGAAAGTATTCGTCGCGGACGAGGAGTTCGAGCACAGCTTCGAAACCTGGCGTCGCGAGTCCGGGCGCACCGGCTCCGGCCGCCACGACTCCGTCGAACCGGAAACCGAAGCCGACGAATCGGACGCCGAAGACGCCGATGTTGCAGACGCCGAGGCCGACCGAACGGCCGCGGAGTCCTAACGCCGCCGGCCCGTTCGGTTTCCGCTCGAGTGTCCCGTCCGGCTAGTCGTCGGTACGCGCCGCCGCGACGAGATCGGACGGCGGTCCGCCCGGACGGTCGTCGCGGTCGTGGGGAGCCTCGAAGTGCAGATCGGGGCCGCGAGCGACGATCCGGTGTGGATTCACGTCGGGGTGGGTCGTGTAGTAGTGTTCTTTGATGTGGGCCATGTTCACCGTCCCGGCGACGCCGGGCGTCTGATACAGATCACGGAGGTACGGCCAGAGGTTGTCGTACTCGCGGATGTACTGGACGTTACACATGAAGTGCGTGTGATAGACGTTATCGAACCGAACGAGCGTCGTGAACATCGCGATATCGGCCTCGGTCAGTCGGTCGCCGGCGAGGTAGCGCTGATCGGCCAGCACCTCGTCCCAGTGATCGAGCGCCGAAAAGAGGTCGTCGACCGCCTCGTCGTAGGGCCCCTGCTCCGTGGCGAATCCGGCCCGATAGACGCCGTTGTTGATCGGCTCGTAGATCTCGTCGATGATCCGGTCGACCTCGTCGCGGTATCCCTCGGGATAGAGATCAACGTCTCGAGACGCGACGTCGTCGAACTCGGTGTCGAGCATCCGCATGATCTCCGCGGACTCGTTGTTGACGATGGTCCCCTCCTTCTTGTCCCAGAGGACCGGGACCGTTACGCGACAGGTCGCGTCCGGGTCCGCGCGCACGTACAACTCGCGGAGGAAATCGGCGTCGTGGCGGTGGTCACGCGTACAGCCCTCCTTGTCCGGCGTGAACTGCCAGCCGTCCGCGTCGCGGTACGGGTCGACGATCGAGACGGAGATCGCGTCCTCGAGTCCCAACAGTGCCCGCGTTATCAGCGTCCGGTGAGCCCACGGACAGGCGTAGGCGGCGTACAGGTGGTATCGGCCGGCCTCGGGCTGGAACCGAGCGTCGGGTTCGTCCCGAACCTCGTCCCGGAAGGGGGTCGTCTGGCGTTCGTACGAGCCGTCGTCGCCAGTCGACTCGTAGGCGTCGGTCCGCCACTCGCCGTCGACGAGCATATTCATACACGAACGGAGGGTGGCTGGATACAAATGGTCTCGCTAACACTCGTGTCACCGGGCTTTCGGGGCGGCACGCGTTCGATCCGGTCGGTGTCCAGCGGCTCACGGAATCAGACTCACGACCGAGTAGCCCACCCCGAGAACGACGAGCGAGACTCCCTCGAGGCGGGTGAGCCGCCGTCCGGTCGCGAGCACGGCCGTGGCGAACGCGGTCAGTACGCCCAGCCACGCCAACGCAACGAAGACGGCCGGATCGGCGGTGAGCGGCCGGAACACCGCGGCGATCCCCAGCACGCCGACGACGTTGAAAATGTTCGATCCGATGACGTTCCCCGCGGCGATACTGACGCCGTCCCCGCGAGCGGCCACGACGGAGGTCACGAGTTCCGGGATCGAGGTGCCGGCCGCGACGACCGTCGCACCGATCGCCCACTCCGAAACACCGGCGGCGAGGGCGAGTCCGACTGCCGAATCGACCAGGACGCGCCCCCCGACGATGACGAGGACGAGACCGACGAGGATGCGTCCACCCTCGATACCGACACGAACGTCGTGTCGGTCGCGCTCAGCGAGAGCGGTCGTACCGCCGTCGATCGGTTCCGCTCGCCCGCCGTCTCCGTCGGTTGCCGCTCGAATCGCGACCCAGAGCACACCGAGATAGCAGGTCAGGAGAACGAGGAGTATCGCCCCCTCGAGTCGCGAAACGACGCCGTCGGCGAGGACGGCGGCTGCGACGATCGTCGACCCCGCCATCGCGATCGCGTCGCGGCGGAGTAACGATTCCATCACGCGAAACGGCGTGATGACGGCGACGAGACCGAGGATGACGCCGGTGTTGAACACGTTCGAACCGATGACGTTTCCCACCGCGACGTCACCCCGACCCTCGACTGCGGCCCCGGTCGAGACCACGATTTCCGGCGCTGACGTCCCAAACGCGACGACAGTGAGGCCGACGACGAGCGCGGACACGCCCGCCGCACTGGCGAGTCTAGATGCGCCGGTCACGAGCGACCGTGCGCCGAGCCACAGAGCGAGGGCGGCGATGCCGAACAGAACGACATCCTCGAGGAGCACCATCGATAGCAGTCGCCTTTCGGACGAACGGCCAAAAATGGCGGGCACGCAGCGGTCCGATCTCCCGCGCAGGTCGACCCGAGGCACAAGCGTTTAAGCGGCCCGAGTGAGCACTCGAGGTATGGCAGACGACGGGGATCGACACCGCCAGAGCCGCCTGTTCACGGACGACGACGGCGCGTTCGACGCCGACCGTGCACGGGAGGAATCCCTGCCGGTCGAAGACGGCGAGGTGATCGATACCGACGACCTTGCCGACCACCAGCGCTACGTCGAGGGACGCGGAATCTACGACGAGCGCAATCGAGTGAACGACCTCACGGGCAAGGAGTGGAAATACGCCACGAAGTCCGTGATCGCCGAGGGCTACCCGCCTGCCGTCCAGCACGACCGGCGCAACGAACACGGCGGCCAGAAACCGCCGCGACTCTGTGCGGACCTGATCGGCCGGTTCAGCAAGGCCGGCGACACCGTCCTCGATCCCTTTGCGGGCGTCGGCGGCACCCTGCTCGGTGCGAGTTTCTGCGAACACGAGGGGACCGGCCTGCGGCACGCAATCGGATTCGAACGGACCGAGCGCTGGGTCGATCTCTACCGGGAGGTTCTCGAGGCGGAAAACGACGAGCGCCGCGCTCGCGGCGACCCGCCCCTCGCCGAGCAAGACATGCGCCACGGGGACTGCGTCGAATTACTCGCCGACGTCCCCGACGACTCCGTGGACCTCCTGCTGACCGACGTTCCGTACTGGCACATGGACGAACTCGAGCAGACGCGCAACGAGCGCGAAACGCGCGAGAGCAAGTTGGGATCGTTCGGCGGTGCCGAAGCCAGTGACGCGACCGTCGACACCGATGCGGACGATGGAGGCGGCAGCGAACGAACGAAAGCCGAGTGGCTCGCCGACATGGCCGACAAGTTCGACCGGTTCACCGACGCCGTCACGCCGGACGGTCACGTCGTCGTCTTCATCGGCGACATGTACCGCGAGCAGTCCTACGAGTTCCTCTCGGCGGACCTCGCGCGGGCGATCGAGTCGACCGCCCCGCTCACGCTCGCGGCGAACCTGATCTGGTACGATCCGACGAAGGACCTCCACGTCTACGGCTACCCCTTCTCGTTCGTCCCCTCGATGGTCCACCAGAACGTCCTCGTCTTCCGTCTCGAGGCCGGGAACTGAACCGCGGCCGAGTCGTTGCTGCCGGCCGCCGGGCGGCAAGTGATGCCTGACGGTGGGTCGGATGCCCACCGCGGACGGGGTAAAACCGACCGAGTCTGACTCCCGTCTGTCGGTCGTCTGACGCGGTTTTATTGGGCCCCAGCGTGACGAAAGGAATAGGCGCGCGACGGTCTCCCCACCCCTCCCCCATCCAGCCGTCTGCGCGCCTACTCCCGTTCCTCTCCCCCCTTTTGAGAGTAGCAGATGAACGATACCGCCCGAGCGGAAATCGAATCGGGTACAGCGATCCGCTCGATCAGGCGTTCGCGGGCAACAGGGTCGACCGAACGTCGTCCGTGCGATCGCTTTCGATGATGAGCGCGACCTCGTCGCCGACCTCGAGTTCGGTCCCCGGGAGCGGAATCGTCAGCGACTCGCGGGCGCGACCGTGGGCGTAGATCCGCGCGGACTCGGGCAAGTCGAGTTCGCTCATTCGCTTGCCGACCGCCGGCGACCCCTCGCGAATCTCGAGGACCGTCAACTGGAGGGTCGCGGCGAGGTCGGCCACGACGTTGAAGTCGCCGCCGAGCAGGGCCGTCTTCGCGCCGGCAGCCCCGAGCCGTTCGGGGTAGATGATCTCGTCGACCTCCTCGGCATACTTCTCGTAGATGTCCTCGCGGTAGTCCTCGTCGATCCGCAGAACGGTCCGACAGCCGTGGTGCGTACCGACCATGCAGGCCGCGAAATTGGCGTTGAGATCGGGCGTGAACGTGCCGATCGCGTCGGCGCTCTCGATCCCGGCGTCGACGAGAACGTCCTCGTCGGCACCGTCCCCCCGGATCGTCTCGAGCGCGTCGTCGCTGGCGCGCTCGAGGCGGTCCATGTCGTTGTCGACGATGACGACCTCGTGGCCCTCTTCGGCGAGGATCGTTGCCGTCCGCGAGCCCACTCGGCCATAACCCACGATGACAAACCTCATGCTATCGTGGTACGCGCTCCGAGGTCAAATACGTTGGTCCGACTGCCACGGTGGTGTTAAGTTAGGAACGAGGCGGTCGAAGCTTCGGATGTCCATGGCCGAAATCGACCGCCTCGATGTCTCTACTGAGTGGATAGACTTGGAG
>NZ_AOII01000033.1 GCF_000337615.1 Natrinema pallidum DSM 3751 | reverse complement strand
TCCAAGCCCACGCCGTCTGGTGGAATCATGCTTAAGTTAACACGACCACTGCCACTCGTCGAACCCCAGGCGATCGGAACGCGCTCGAGCGGACTCGAGTTCGGTTCGTCTCTCACACATATACACGATTGTGGTTATATATGGCCCCGATGCGGACAAGAACGCTTAACTAATCGGTGTGGTTATGCTCGGACATCCAATATGGGGGCACTCGCAGCGTTCTTCGGTTTCGACGAACACGATACCGACCTCGAGACGGAATCGATCGCGGGGTTGACGACGTTCCTGGCGATGTCGTACATCATCGTCGTCAATCCGGCCATTCTCGGCGAGGCGATCACACTGGAGGGCTACAATTCGGGCGAGATCACACAGATGATCACCGTCGCGACCATCCTCTCCTCCGCGGTCGCCATCTTCGTGATGGCGTTCTGGGCGAACAGGCCGTTCGGCCTCGCGCCCGGGATGGGGCTGAACGCCTTTTTCGCGTACACGGTCGTCGTCGAGCTCGGCGTCCCATGGCAGG
>NZ_AOII01000032.1 GCF_000337615.1 Natrinema pallidum DSM 3751 | reverse complement strand
CCCCGACACGCTCGTGTCGTTAGGTAACGTCGCGACCAGCGCCGTCGCAGCGCTGTCGGTCGCCGGGCTCGCGCTGATGCTCGTCCTCCACGCACGGGGTATCCGCGGGTCGATCGTCATCGGGATCGTCGCGACTGCCGTCACCGGCTGGGTGTTGACGGCTGCCGACATCGTCGCCCCGGGGACGCTCACGCCGCCCGGGAGCTACGAACAGGTCACCGAAGAAGGCCTCCTGAGTCTGATCGCGAGCGTACAGTACGACTTCACGCCCCTGATGGCCGGCTTCATCGACGGGCTCGGCATGATCACTGACGATCCGCTCGTCTTCGTGTTGGTCGTGTTCACGTTCTTCTTCGTCGACTTCTTCGACACGGCTGGGGCGNCCGGCTTCATCGACGGGCTCGGCATGATCACTGACGATCCGCTCGTCTTCGTGTTGGTCGTGTTCACGTTCTTCTTCGTCGACTTCTTCGACACGGCTGGGACGCTCATCGGCGTCTCCCAGATCGGCGGCTTCCTCGACGAGAACGGCGACCTCCCCGAAATCGAGCGGCCGCTGATGGCCGACGCGATCGGCACCACGGTCGGGGCGATGATCGGCACCTCGACGGTGACCACGTTCATCGAATCCTCGGCCGGCGTCGAAGAGGGTGGGCGAACCGGGTTCACCGCCCTCGTCGTCGGTCTCCTCTTCTTGCTGTCCCTGCTCATCGTGCCGCTGATCAGTGCCATTCCGCAGTACGCCTCCTATCTCGCGCTGGTCGTCGTCGGCATCATCATGCTTCAGGGCGTCACTGATATCGACTGGCAGCATCCCGCCTGGGCGATCGCCGGCGGACTGACGATCACGGTCATGCCGATGACCGCGTCGATCTCGAACGGCCTCGCGGCCGGCATCATGAGCTACCCGCTCGTCAAAGGTGCTATGGGCGAAGCCGACGACGTATCGACCGGCCAGTGGGCGCTCGCACTCGCGTTCGTCCTCTACTTCGTGGTCTACTTCGCCGTCGACGCCGGCATGGTCTCGTTCTGACGGCCGCCGTCGCGTACCGGCTTCGGCGATCCCGCCGATCCACCGACTCCCGTTCCCCGCGATCCCGGCAACCACCCGGTCGACCGATGATCTGATACGTCTTCCGCGGCAATGCCCCTGTATGGCAGACATCACGATGTACGAACTCCCCGGCTGTCCGTACTGCGCGAAGGTCCGATCGAAACTCGACGAGCTCGAGCTCGAGTACGACGNGTCGACCGATGATCTGATACGTCTTCCGCGGCAATGCCCCTGTATGGCAGACATCACGATGTACGAACTCCCCGGCTGTCCGTACTGCGCGAAGGTCCGATCGAAACTCGACGAGCTCGAGCTCGAGTACGACGTCATCGAGGTCCCCCGTTCACACGACGAGCGAACGGCTGTCGAGACGGTCAGCGGTCAGACCGGCGTTCCGGTCATCACCGACGAAGCCACCGGCGTCGAGGGTATGAACGAGAGCGACGATATCGTCGACTACCTCGAGGAGACCTACGGCAGCGGCGCGGCTTGAATCCTCACCGCGCTAAAGTGCGAGGATTCCTCCGTTGGGGGTTCGGCTACCGACTCACGGAGGCAACTTGCGGGTTTGTGCGCACTTCGTTGGGACGTTCATGAGGGTGTGGTTTCCCCGACCAGCCGTGGTCGTCCCACTCGAATCGCACGGGCCGTGCCATCGGCCTGATTCCGCAATCGCTGGTTTCTCGAAGGAACGTCTCTGACGCCGTGAGGTCGGCGTGCCCCTCGAAACCACATGGACACGTCAGCGTCTCCCCGTGGCGAACCGTCTCTACGTGATCGCCACGTTCGGGGCACGTCTGACTCAGCCACGCTTCCGACTCGGCGACCCACTAAAACCAACCAGTACACAGGCGACACAGCGTGAGAACGGGATAGCCGAGCGCGACGGCAACGGCGACAAACAGCGCTCCATCGGCCGCGGTGGTGATGGGCGTCCCGTAGTTGAACACGAGTCCGAGTCCAGTCAGGAACCCGACGAGGAGTCCGCGATGTGCGCTGACGATGTCGACGTCGGAATTCGGCTTCATTGGGACTCGCTGAGTTGCCGGTCAGTCCATGCGGCCGGCGCGGACCTCTGTCAGGCCGCCTCTTCGTGCTCGGAGCGCTCCCGGATGACGTCCCGGAGGTCGTCGGCGTTCCGGAACGTCTCGAGTTCGTCGCGCTCGACCAGTGCGGTGCCGTCGACGGACTCCTGTTTCGCCCGGTCAACGACGTAGACGGATCGGGTGCGGGTGACCTGCCCGATCGAACTCATGATCCGGGCGCGTTTCTCCGCGGCCTTCGTGAACTTCGAGTGACCGGTCAAAACGATCTCGCTGTCGTCTTCGTCCTCGCTGACCGCCGTAAACGGCGAGCGGGCCGTCGGGTGGACGCTGTAGCCGGCCCGCGTGAGGACGGCGACGACCTGTTCGTCGTCCGGGTCCGCTTCGGGATCGGCCGGCGTTGCTTCGCTCTCGTGGACGTCGTCCGCTCCCTCGAGGACGTCGACCGGGCTCGTCAGTGGCGCGTCGAACATCTCTTCGAGGGCCATCGCGATCTCGACGGACGCGTTCATCCCGTCTTCGTACTTCGAGACGGTCCGTCGGGAGACGCCGAGTTCGCTGGCGAGCTGGCCGAGGCTCCAGTCGCGGTCCTCGCGCTCGTCGGCCAACAGATCGCCGTCGATGTTGACGTAGAGGCCGCCGGGAGCGGCGTAGATCAGCGGCGGGACCTCCTCGATGAAGAGGTTGTACGCCGTATCGGGGCTGAAAACCGGGACGCCATGTCGGAAGTAGACCACGTCGGGTTTCAGGTCCTCGTCGCGGCTGCGCAGGCCGATGACCAGCGGCGTCGCATTGAGGTAAGTCCCCAGGCGTCGCATCTCGTGGCCGGTCGCCTCGTTGAACGCGTCGATGTTCGCGAGGATCTTGACGAGGATCAGATCCTCGCCGCGCCGGGCGGCGATATCGAAGCTCTTCGGCCGGATCGCACACCGATCGCTCACCATGAATCCCGCGTCCTCTAACATCGCGGTCACGTTACCGACTAGTGCGGAGCGGGACATACGGGGTTGTAAGCGATTCCTCCTATAAGACGTTTTTCCCCGGGATATCCGGGTGCCGTGTCGCGATTCCACGAGTTTCACGGCAGTATACTTATATATTTGCCGCCGCCGGCCGGCGGCGAAACGAGATCCCGAAAGGGATTCCCCGGTCCCCCGCCAAGAGACGCCGATGACCGTCGTCGGGATCGACGATACCGACTCGCGCGAGCGCGGGATGTGTACGACCTACGTCGCCGCGACGATCGCGGATCGACTCCGCCAGGAGCGCGACGCTTCCGTATCCCGAATCCTCCTCGTTCGGCTCAACCCCGCCGTCGAGTACAAGACGCGTGGCAACGCCGCGCTGGCGATCCACACGGACTGCGATCCCGCCCGCGCGTTCGAACTCGCTCGCGACCGCCTCGAGTCGCTCGCCGAAACCGACGACGACCGGACGAACCCCGGACTGGTCGTGGCCGACCGCACACCCGAGGCGGGCGCGATTCCCGCCGACGTGCGTCGGTTCACACGCACGGCGATCCGCGACCACCTCGAGCCGGCCGCCGCCGCGGCCCTGATCGAGCGCCACGGGTATCGGTCGTGGCACGCCGGCGACGGCCGCGGCCGGATCGGGGCGTTGGCCGCGATCGGCTCCTGGGCGGCGCTCGAGGAGTGGACCTACGAATATATCTCGTATCGCGAGCCGGACCGCTGGGGAACACCCCGTGACGTGAACCACGAGAGCGTCTTCGCTGCGGCCGATCGGGGCTATCCCTCGGTGTGGGACACCGTCGACCGCGGCGAGGACGAGACCGTCTGTGTCCCCCACACGCCCGGTCCCATCCTGCACGGCATCCGCGGCGACGATCCCGACGCGGTCCGTGCGGTCGCCGATCGCATCGAGAGCGAGCCCGTTGCCGGGGGGCGGCTGTTCGTGACTAACCAGGGGACGGACGTCCACCTTCGGGACGGTTCGATCGGGACCGTCGAGAACGGGCGGGCTTACCGCGTCGAGGGGCGAGTCGCGAGCGAGCCCGAAACACGTCGCGGCGGCCACGTGTTCGTCGATATCGAATCACCGGCCGCCGACGGCGACCGGTCGGCCGAGCGGCTCACCTGTGCGGCGTTCGAGCCGACGAAGCGGTTCCGCGATCGCGTGCGGGCGCTGCGCGTCGGCGATCGGATCACCGCCTGCGGCGAGGTCGCCGACGGCACGCTCAAACTCGAGAAGATCGCCGTCCGCGACCTCGTTCGGACCGAGCGGGTAACGCCGATCTGTCCCGACTGCGAGCGAACGATGGAGAGCGCCGGTCGAAAGCAGGGGTATCGTTGCCGAGACTGCAAAACCAGCGCGGCGGAGCGAGCCGAGCAACCGCTCGAGCGCGACCTCGAAGACGGCTGGTACGAGGTCCCGCCGTGTGCGCGACGCCACATCGCGAAGCCCCTTGTCCGGGGCGGGTTCGATGCGCCGACGCATCCGGAGCGGTGACGCCGAACCGCACGGCTGGTTGCGTTTGGTAAGCGACACCGTCGGATCGATCGGACCCGTCGGACCACGGCGGGCGGCGATCAGCGGACGGTGACGCCACGTCGAGCGAGGAACTCGCTTACCGCCTTGATTTCGACGGGACTGCCGATGATGCGGCAGTAGTCTTCTCCCTCCCGGACGACGGTGACGGTGAACTCGTCGTCGAGCTGCGACTCGAGCCCCTCGAGTGCCTCCCGTGGCAGGACGATCTGGGTACTGTCACGCAGCCGCGACGCGTTCGGCATAGGTACCGTATCCCCGGCCGGTCGTTTATCTGTGTCGAAGTCCCGTCTCTATCGGTAATGGATCCGAGTCGTCGCGCCCCAAACCGACGAGTCACCCGCTCTGCCACCCACCGTGGCGTGGCCTCGGGTGCTGCCGTCATCGCTGCCGGGTGGGCCACACTGGCGCTAGCATGCACCCCATCTATGTACCACGATAGCATATGTCAATATGGTCTCCCCTCGAGCGCCCGGGGCACCTAACGCAGCGGACGGAATCCAGAACCACCGAGGGGGGACTCGGCGTCGGATCGTGCCGGCGGTCACGAATCCGTTCGGGAGGAGCTGACCGACAATACCTTTTCCCGCCGCCGCCTCGACAGTGAGAGGAGAAGCGGCGCGTAAGTGTAGTTCCTGGAACGGTGCGTTCGGTTCGATCGCACCCCCGTCCGACCGTCGACCACCCAATCGGTCGCCGTCGGATCGACGCCCGGCGTCGCCGCCACTTCGAATCCGATTCGGTCCTCGGATCGCACGGCCGTCTCGCTCTCCGCCGGGTGAACGCGCTCGAGGGCGACCGGCTGGGCTTTCCCGACCCCCGTCGTCGCGAGGGCACCCACGTTACTCCCCACTGCCGTAACGTATTCGCGCTGTCGCATGTCGTATCATGAGCTCTACAGGATAGGATACCTAACACAACGGTGGCGATACGAACACGGCCGAGGAAACGAGTGTCCGGTTCGGGAGGAGAACTGTGGCGGCGTCCCAGCGTGTGTCTCGAAAGGGTTTTTCGGCGCGGCCGGTTGCATACTGACAAATGGGGCTCGAGGATGAAATCGAGGCAATCGAAGACGAAATAGCCAATACGCCCTACAACAAGTCGACTGAGGCCCACATCGGCCGGCTGAAGTCCAAGCTCGCGGAGAAAAAGGAGAAACTCGAGAAACAGCAGTCCGGGTCGGGCGGCGGTGGCGGCTATTCCGTCGAGAAACACGGCGACGCGACCGTCGCGCTGGTCGGGTTCCCGAGCGTCGGCAAGTCGTCGCTGCTGAACTCGCTGACGAACGCGGAGAGCGAGACGGGGTCCTACGAGTTCACGACGCTCGACGTCAACCCGGGGATGTTGAACCACCGTGGCGCGAACATCCAACTGCTCGACGTCCCGGGACTGATCGAAGGCGCGGCGGCGGGCAAAGGCGGCGGCCAGCAGGTACTGGCGGTCGTCCGCAACGCCGACCTCATCATCTTCATGCTCTCGGTGTTCGAGATCGAGCAGTACGATCGGCTGCGTGAGGAGCTGTACGACATCAACATCCGCGTCGATCAGGAGCCCCCGCAGGTCACGGTCCGCCCGAAGATCAAAGACGGCATCAAGATCACCTCGAGCACCGACCAGGACTTAAACGAGAAGACCATCAAGGACGTCCTCCGCGAGCACGGCTACGTCAACGCCGACCTGAATCTCCAGGAGAACGTCTCCATCGATCGGCTGGTCGACGGCCTGATGGAGAACCGAGAGTATATCCCCTCGATCACCTGCGTCAACAAGGTCGACTTGATCGATCCCGACTACAAGGAAACGGTCGACGAGCAGTTGCGCCAACGCGATTTGGATCCCGAGGCGGTCACCTTCATCAGCGCCGAAGAGGAGAAGGGGCTCGACGTGCTCAAAGACCGCATCTGGGAGCGACTCGGACTGATCCGGGTCTACATGGACAAACCCGGCCGCGGTATCGACTGGGAGGAACCGCTCGTCGTCGAGCAGGGGACCACCGTCGGCGAGGCCGTCGAAAAACTCGGCGGCGAGATGGAAGAGCGGTTCCGCTTCGCCCGCGTGACCGGTCCCAGCGCGGCCCACGACCAACAGCAGGTCGGAAAGGACCACGTGCTCGAGGACGAGGACGTGCTGAAACTGATTCTGCGACGCTAGTCCCGGAAGGTCGACCCGTTCTCGTCCCGTCACCCGACGGCTCGGCTGCCGCTCGGATCGGTCCGCATGCGGTACTGTCGAGAGGATCACACGAGTCGGATCGGAACGGTCAATAATATCCGGCGAGCCGAAGACTAGACAGCTATGGCTACGTACGGGGCACTCTCCGTGTTGCCGCCGCTGCTCGCGATCGTCCTCGCGATCGTGACCCGCCGGCCGATGCTGGCGCTGTTTCTCGGCATCTGGTCGGGGGCGGTCATCCACACCGAGAGTCTCGGCATCGCACAGACATTCGACTGGATCGTCAGCGCGGTCATCGTCGACGACGGCTTCCACGTCCAGATCCTCGTCTTTACGCTCCTGTTGGGGTCGGGCGTCGCGCTCATCTGGCGGCTCGGCGGTGCGATCGCGGTCCGCCACTGGGCGACCGAACACCTCGAGACCCAGCGGACCGTCGGGCTGACCACGTGGATACTGGGACTCGTGTTGTTCTTCGACGACTACGCCAACACGGCCATCGTCGGGAGTACGATGCGGGAACTCTCCGATCAGCTCCGCATCTCCCGGGAGAAGCTCGCGTACATCGTCGACTCGACGGCCGCGCCCGTCGCGACGCTGGGCATCTCGAGTTGGGTCGCGTTTCAGCTGTCGCTGATCAGGAGCGCGTACGACGACATGGGCGTCGCGGACGAGGCACCGACGGCGTTCGAGACGTTCGTGGGCTCGATCCCCTACAACACCTACGCGCTGCTGGCGATCGTCATGGTCGGCATCATCGTCTACACCGGGCGGGACTACGGCGAGATGCTCGACGCCGAACACCGCTCGCGGACGACGGGCGCGGTCAACCGCGAGGGTGCACAGCCGCTCCAGAAGGTCGAGGAGGACCTGGGCGCGCCGATCGACGAGCGCCCGATGCTGCGGACCTTCTTCGCGCCCGTCGTCGTCCTGATCGCGGTGACGCTCGCGAGCGCCTTCTGGACGGGGTATCAGTCGTGGCTCTCGGCGCAGGCCGAGGCGGGAGCGCCGACGGCGTTCGGTGCCGCCGTCGACGACACGGGGCTCACGCGGGTGCTGATCGACATCTGTCTCTTATACACATCTCTGAGCNGGCCTACGACCTCTTCGATATCGGCGACGGCGTCGATACCGTCATCGACGGCTTCGGCATCATGCTGACGGCGGTCACGATCCTCGTGCTCGCGTGGACGATCAGCAGCGTCGCGGAGACGCTCGGCACGGGCGACTACGTCGCCACTATCGCCGAACCGTACCTCACGGCCGAGTTGCTCCCCGTTCTCATCCTGTTCATCGCCGCCTTCGTCGCGTTCACCATGGGTTCGTCCTGGGCGACGATGGGACTCGTCACTCCGATCGCCATTCAGGTCGCGTACGAATTCGGGAGCGGATTCGAACTCGTCCCGGTCGCCGTCGGTGCCGTCTTCTCCGGCGCGATCTTCGGCGATCACGCCTCGCCGATCTCCGATACGACGGTGCTCTCGGCGACGTTCTCCGGTGCGGACCTGATCGACCACGTGCGCACGCAACTTCCCTACGCTCTGACCGTCTTCCTCGTGGTCATCGGCTGTTACCTGCTCAACGGCTACCTCGGCGTCCCGCCGCTCGTCTTCCTGCCGCTTGGTACCGTCGCCCTCGTCGGCCTCGTCGTCGGCCTTTCGAGGGTCGACGCCGGTCGAAAGGGGCTCGAGCCGACCGCGACGATCACGGCCACCGAGATCGCCAGTTCCGAATCCGAACGCGGCTCGGAGTCGCCGGAGACCCGCGAGTAGGCCCCGCAGTCGCCAATTTTTTGGAGGGCGCAGCTGTCCGTTCGCGTATGGACGGAACGCTCGATCACACGATGATCCGCGTCGCTGATCTCGAGGACTCGCTCGACTGGTACCGATCCCACCTCGAGTACGAGGAGAAGGATCGCTACGAGGGCGACGGCTTCACTATCGTCTATCTCGGGCCCGAGGGGATGCACGAGGACGGCGCAATGCTCGAGCTCACCCACAACGAGGGTGAGGAGCCCGAACTGGGTGACGCCTGGGGCCACATCGCGGTCCGCGTTCCCGAAGGCGAACTCGAGGACTACTACCAGCAGCTCATGGACGAGGGCGTCGAGGACTACCGCGACCCCGAGTCCTGTGGCGGCCGCTACGCGTTCGTGAAAGACCCCGACGGCCACGAGATCGAGATCGTCCAGCGTGAGGCCGGGGCACTCTGGTCGCTCGACCACACCATGATCCGCGTCGAGAACGCCGACGAGGCGCTGGGCTTTTGGACGCGCAAGTTCGGCTACGACGAGGTCGGCCGCTGGGAGGCCGACACCTTCGCGAACTACTTCGTCGAACCCACGGACGCCGCCGACGAGGCGATGTCCGTCGAACTGACGTACAACTACGACGGCCGGAGCTACGAGATGGGCGACGCGTGGGGCCACCTTTGTGTCCGCCTCGACGACCTCCACGACGACTGGGACCGACTCATGACCCGGGACGCAGCGGACTACCGCGACCCCGAGAGCTGCGACGACATGTACGCCTTCACCAAAGACCAGGACGGCCACGAGATCGAACTCATCGAGCGCGATCTCGAGGCCGATTCGCTGTTCCCGTTTTAGGATCGCCGCGGCCGCGGTCGACCGGACGGTCCCCGACGAACGCGGATGGTTCGAAACCGCCGGTTCACCTTACGGGTCGGGAATCGGAACGACGACGACCGGCCGCGTCGCGTCAGCCAGGACCCGCCGCGCGGTCGACCCGACAGCTCGCGTCGCGTCGGGATCGCCACCGTGCGCGCCGATGACGAGTTCGTCGACGTCGACCGCCGCCGCCGTCTCGAGAAGCACCGTTGCCGGGGACCCCGACCGGCGCTCGGTCTCGACGCTACCGGCAGCCCCGAGTCGGACGGCGGCGACGTTCAACGCCTCGTCGGCGTCACGGCGCGCCGTCGGATCGTCGTCCGGGAGGACGGCGACGGCAGTCACGGTGTCGGCCGGGGTCACCCGGTCGTCGAGGTAGTCACAGATCGCCGCTGTCGTGTGGACGGAATCAGTACCGACGAGGTAATCCATAGCGACGCTACGGCGGCATTCTCGAAGAACCCTGTGACGGGGGCGGGTGAGCCCGACCGAAACGCACGGATTTTCCGACCCAGAAAACGCGCTCGTATCACTAATACGATGGGGTGGGTAGGGACGTATGGGGGACGAGAGAGGCCGCCACCACACGCCTTCGTGGTCCCCCGTGCCTCCCCGCATCCGATCATCCCACTATGGGTCGCGACGCCAGCCTTGCCCCCTCCGCCCCCGCGATTCCCCCTCGTGCGGGGGCGTCCTGCGTCGTTCGACCCCCTCCTCACTGTCAGCGGAACCGGTGATCCCGGGATGGCTTCGGCCCTACACGTTTGCCGATCGCGACGAATCGATCAGTGCCGTCCGTACAGCGAGTAGGTGATCGCGCCCAGTCCGAGCAGTCGACTCACGTTCTCGAGCAGCGCGATGACGATCTGATCCGCCCTGACGAACGTCGTCATCACCACGTTAATCAGGAAGGGACACAGCGTCAGCAAGAGGAGTCCAATGGCGAGATAGAGCATCGACGATGCATCGTTGCGCCGGTAGCCACGGTAGGCCTGATAGGCGATAATCGTCCCGACAAGCGCGACGAGGAAGAGACTCGCGATCGTCAACAGTTCGAACAGCGTCACCTCGTTGATCCGGACGACCTCTCGACTCATCGCATTCCCTCCCACATGCGAGTGAACTTGTCGGCGACGTCTTCCTCGCGATACGTCAACTCGAGAGTGAACGAGCCGTCCTCCAGCGACAGCTCCAGTCGGTCGAGGTTCGCACTATAGACGCTGTAGTGGTTGCCGTCGGAGGCGAGTTCCGTCTCTTCGGTGACGAGATCACACTCCTCGAGCCGCTCGAGCCGCCGATAGATCGTCGGGAGAGACGCGTCACATCGTTCGCTCAATGTGCTGGCAGACATGGGTTCGACGCTCGTGTGGGTGAGGATATCCCGTGCGTACTCGTCGTCGAGAACCGAAAGCAATGTCGACAGGTCAGTTTCCTCACTCACTGGTATAGCTGTTCCTACCGGCATGGATATCAAAAGCGGTCCGGTTTTTCTGGATCAGAAAACACGTTTGCTCGCGGGCGCGGACGGGAAGTTTGCCGACGGAGACGTGACTCGTCTGTGGCACGCGAGCCCCCTCGCCGGAGACGTGGCAGTCCGTGCGAACGGAATCGATCACACCACGAAGTCCGTATATCGATATCTGGTTTATCAGAAGGGGGCAGCGTGATAAACCGAGACGGCGGTCGATTGCGACCGAAACAGCTACTGGCGAGCGTCCGTCCACGCGAGCCAGTCGAACAGCCGATCACGCAGTCGCTGCTCGCCGGTCGCCGAAAACCGGTGGCCTTCGCCTGCGAACCGCTCGACGAGGACGCCGGTCTCGAGGCGCGCAGCGGCGGCGAAGCTATCGGCCGGATCGACGACCGCGTCGTCGCCGCCGTGGAAGATCGCGACCGGAACGTCGAGTTCGCCGACCACGTCGTCGAACGGGTAGCGCTCGAGCGCGTCGAAAAACTGCCGTTCGATTCGGTCGCCGGTATCGAACGTCCACGCCCCCTCGCGCTCGACGACGGTCCGGTACTCGTCGAACTGCTCGCTGGTCGTCACGGGTGCACGCGCCGCGACCGCCTCGACCCGCTCGTCCTCGGCGGCGGCGTGGACGGCGACTTTACCGCCGAAACTCGAGCCGAACAGCGCGTAGGATCGGGGATCGAAATAGTCGACGACGTGGCGGAGGTCGGTGAGTCGCGTCTCGAGCGTCGAATCGATGAACTGGCCGTCGGACTCGCCACAGCCCCTGGCATCGAATCGGACGGCGTTGTACCCCGCTTCGCTGGCCCGGCGACACCGAGCCTCGTAACTCCCGGATTTGTCGCTGCGCAGGCCATGGCACCAGACGAGCCAGTCGTCGGAGTCTGCCTCGTGGTGGACGGCGGCGACGGTCGGAGCAGCGTCCGTCGTCGCGTTGCCGACCGGAATACGGTGTGCCTCGGGCATCTCGTATCCCGGCAGACGCCTGCCGGGGCCTTGATAGCTGCGTCCCGACGGTTGCTCGAGGCCGGTCCATCGTCGACGCCGAAATACCGCGGCGGTCGGTCCGAAGCGATCCCGGGATGTCCTCATGAACGGACAGCCCCCCGGTAGGTGGGTCAAGACCCGTTCGACGGGCTTTGCGGCCATCTGGACGAACGATTCCGGAAGGAGACGACAGAGTCGGTCCCGGCGCGCTGTCCCACTCGAGGCCGCGGACCTGTGGCCGGTGTCCTCCGGCGAACCGTTTATCGCTCACCGGCGGGTTGGGTCGTGCATGACCCGCACGACCTATCGGTGTCCGTGTGGCGCACGCATCGAGTTCAAACAGGACCTCGAGAAGGAACCCGGCGTCCCGACGCCGGACTGGAAGTGCAAGGACTGCGGGACGCCGGTCCCGGGAATGACGGCCGAGAAGATCAGGCATCAACATCCCTCCTGAATCGCCGCGCTGAAATCGTGCCCGACGCTGCTGCAGTATAAATCAAATAGCGATATATGAAATAACAGCACGGGAACTAGCGACTCCGAACGGCGCATCGCTCTCGAGAACTGTCGCCGACGGCCAGCCGGACGGAGCGGCCGTGTAGAGACGTATGCTGCAAACCGTTTGCACGGATAGTCAGCCACCGTACTATGCAGACGTATTATAATTCGTTTTACCAGTCGTCCCGCTCTGCCGACCTGCAGATGTCCGAGACACACGACGACGAGCGACGAACCGACCACCCGGACACGTCCAGCGGCGCGCTTCGCCGCCGATCGTTTATCGTCGCTGCCGGCGCATCGGCGACCGGAATCGGCAGCGCTGCGGGGGCAACACCCGGTCGCGGGAGCGATGACGACGCTCCCGATAACCGCCGACACGACGAGTCGAAACGGAGCCACTCCATCGGTCGCGACGGCGATCCGGACCTGATCGCCCACCGTGGCTTCGCCGGCCTCTATCCCGAGAACACCGTCGGCGCGGTCGACGCGGCTTCCCGCGGCGGACAGTCCGCCATCGCCCCCTCACGCGGTGCCGACATGATCGAAATCGACGTCGTTCCGACCGCGGAAAACGACGTCGTCGTGTTCCACGATAGCCGACTCGCCGGTCGCGACGACGGCGAGCGCGGCCTCACCGACACCGAGGGCGTTGTCTGGGAGACCGACACGGCGACCGTCACGAACGCCGAGGTCCTCGCAAGCGGCGAAACCGTCCCCCGGTTGCGGTCCGTCCTCGAGGCGATTCCGCCCCACGTCGGCGTCAACGTCGAACTGAAGAACCCGGGGTCGTTCGACGTGGCCTTCGCCGAATCGCTGCCGCGGGCGGAACTCGAGGACCGGAAGCAACGCTGGCAGCCCTTCGTCGCGCGGGTGCTCGACATCGTCGACGACTTCCACCACGAGTACCTCTTCTCGTCGTTTTACGAGGCGGCGCTGGCGACGACCCGCGACGCGTCCGACTACGCCGTCGCGCCGCTGCTCTGGAACTCCGTTCGGGACGGTGTCGAAATCGCGCGACGCTACGACTCCGAGGCGATTCATCCGCCCTACCACATGATTCGGGGAACGCCGTTTTACGCCGATCAGCGCTACGAGGACGGAGCCGGCTGGTCTGACATCGATCTCCTCGCCGTCGCACACGAGGAGGGCCGAGACGTGAACGTCTTCACCCTCGCGACGTGGTACCAGGGCGAACAGCTCGCAGCGGCCGGCGTCGACGGACTCATCAGCGACCACGCGGACGTGCTCCGGTTCGGCGCGACGCGGTAACCCGAGAGACACGGACGCTTCGGATCGGATCGCGGCCGGGTCACACTTTTCCGATCCGTGAGACCGAAACACGGATTTAGGATCGTGGAACAGTATCCAACGAGTAATGATCCGTGGCGTTCCCCGCACGATCCGTTCTTGCCGCGGTGATACCCGCCACGAGCGGCGACGCGGAGGCTCGCGATCGCGTCTCCGTCCGATACCGGGGCGGGTGATCGCGTCGTGACCGAAGTGGCGATCGCCGACGCGGTCGACGCCTATCTCCAGCGAAAGGCCGTCGGCGACCCCGACGGCTCGGGCGCGGGAGCCTACGCGTCCAACGCGGAATCGATCCTCCGGCGGTGGGCCACCTGGCTCGAGGAAGAGCACGATCGCACGTCGCTGTTCGCGCTCGAGGTCGACCACATGCGCGCTTACGCCGAGGAACTCCGCCGACGGACGGAGCGCGGGGAATACACTGCCTCGACCGCCGGCACCTACTACGCGGTGGTCCGCGCGTTCCTCTCGTGGTGTGTTCATGGCGGCGTCCTCGAGCGAAACCCCGCGGCGACCGACCGCGCCGAGGCCGCATTGCCGACCGCCGACACGCGGCCATCCGACGACTCCTGGACGGCCGATCAGCGGCGCGCACTCGAGCGCCACGTCCGCGAGCGGGTGCTCGAGGCCGACGCCCAGTCGACGAGCGAGCGCCGCACTCGGTTGCGCGAGTACGCGATGGTCGCCGTCCTCGCTCACTCGACGGTCCGCGGCGCGGAGCTGTTCCGGGTCCCGGAGGACGACCGTCGTACGGGTGCGACCTGGGACGACGTCGACTTCTACACCGGGACGATCCGCGTGCTGGGGAAGTCCCAGCGCCTCGAAGACGTACCGCTTCCCGCCCGTGCGCGGACGCCGTTGCGGCGCTATCGAGTCGTGCTCGATCCGCCGTCGAACGACTGGCCGCTGTTTCCGACGGGGCATGCGCCGTCGATCGCCGCGCGAGTCCGGTCGGTGCTGGACGATCGCGGCCACGACGAGCGCGAGATCGAGGCGCTGCTCGAGGACGCGACGGCGATGGAACTCGCACGCGAGCGGTCGATCGCCCCGCCGGCGATCACTACCGAGGGCGCGCGGTCGATCCTGAAGCGACTCTGCGAGGCAGCCGTCGTCGATGTCGACGGGAACTACCTGACGCCGCGGGGTGTCCGCCGAGAGCACGACGACGTGTACCGACGCGAAGCGACGGCGTCGAAACCGACCTTGCGGGCGTCGGTCCTCGAGCAATCGATCGTGGTACAGGAAACGCAGCGGTCGCCCGAGACGGACGCGAAGCGGCGCGACGAGCAGTCGAAGACGGAGTAAACGCGCGGGCTGTCCAGGTGACGGTCGATCCTCCGACGACGCTCAGACGACGAGGAGCCACAGGACCACCGTCAGGACGAGCGTCAACAGCAGGACGGTGGTCCCGATGCCGGTCCGGAGGTGGATCGTCGACGGGCGGCCGCCGTCGGTCGGCTGCCGTTCGTCGACGGCGACCAGCCAGTCGGGCAACTGCCCCGCCGCCGCGTCGACGGCGAGAACGGGGTTGTTCCCGATCCAGTAACAGCGTTTGACCGCACCGACGACGGTCCGGTCGACGGCGGCGTAGGTTCCGGTGACGCCGAGCATCGTCCAGCGACTGACGGCGTAGGTCGCAGGGTAGACGACCATCGCCGGATCGCCGAGGTCGAGTTTCGAGAGCGGCTTCCGGACGACGACGAAGGTGGCGGCCGCGACGCCGGTCAGTACCCCCGCCGTCTGCAGGTGGCCCGAACTGTAGGGGTGGAGATGGCTGTGCCCGCCGTAATACTCGAACTCGAGGCCGTGGATCGTCGGCGCGAGGTCGGCCAGTCCCTGCCACCAGACGCCGAAGAGGAGACAGGCCCCGCCTAGCCCGAGCATCGCGACGGTCTGGCCGGGTTTGGCGTCCGCGACCTCGAGATCGCTCTCGCCGTGGAAGAAGACGTAGTAGCCGAGCTTGATAAAGGACAGCAGCGTCCCGATCGCGCCGAGCCAGAGCAGCCAGTACAGCGCCTGATACTCAGGCTGGCCGTAGTAGTGGGGGTCGGCTGCATCGAAGAGCATCCCTTTGCTGACGTACCCGTTGAAGCCCGGAATCGCGGTGATCGAGAGTGCGCCGAACCCGAACCCGATCGCGGTCAGTGGCATCTCGCGCCAGAGGCCGCCCA
This sequence comes from Natrinema pallidum DSM 3751, assembly GCF_000337615.1. Lineage (GTDB taxonomy): Archaea > Halobacteriota > Halobacteria > Halobacteriales > Natrialbaceae > Natrinema > Natrinema pallidum. The sequence continues at coordinate 113,306 of NZ_AOII01000032.1, read as the reverse complement.
ACTTGTACAAGTCCTCCTCGCCGGTGCGATAGATGACGACGCCGACGGCCATGAACAGCAGGCTCTTGAACAGCACGTTGTTGAACAGGTGGCTCATCGCGCCGGCGGCGGCGAGATCCGACCCCATCGTGGCCATACCGATCCCGGCGACGATATAGCCCAGTTGGGCCTGAATGTGATAGGAGAGGAGCGCCCGCATGTCGTGTTGCAACAGGGCAAAGGTCGCGCCGTAGACGGCCATCAGCCCGCCCATGTACGCGATGTAAATGCCCAGATCGCTCCCGGCATCGACCGGGAACGCCCGGTAGAGGACGAACGCGCTCGTCTTCGTCGTGTACACCGAGAGGAAGACGGAGGCCGCGATGTGGGGTCGCGGGTAGGTGTCGGGGAGCCAGGTGTGGACCCCGATAAATGCGACGTTGACCCCCATCCCCAGCACCGCGAGCAGCGCCGGAATCCCGTTTGCGATCCCGGCCCCGTCGTAGACGAAGGTACCGGTCTGGACGTAGTGAACCGCGACCGCCATCATCACGAGCACGCCGCCGGTGCCGTGGAACAGCGCGTATCGGAAGCCAGCCCGAACCGCCTCGCCGCCGTAGTGCCAGACCACGAGCGTGCTGGTGACGGCCATCAACTCCCACATGAACAGGAGCACGAGCCAGTCGCCGGCGAAGGCCGCCCCGATCGACGAGGAGACGTAGACGAGCGCGAACGCGACCAGCGTCTTACTGGCCTCGCTCGAGTAGGCGTAGATGACGCTACAGACCCCGAGGAAGCCGAGGCCCAGCCCGACCATTCGGGAGAAGTCGTCGACGTAGAACGGGACGACATCGAACCCGAGAAAGGTCCCGGCCAGATGCTGGCCCTCGGGTGCGACCAGCGAGATCGCAAGCACGGCTGCGAGACTGAGCGCGCCGACGGCGAAGCCGGCGATCCGCGGCAGGACGAGCACGAGCAGCGCCGCAGCGAAGACGATGAGCGGCGGGTAGACCATCGACAGGAACTCGAGTGCCATCAGGTGGACACCTCCGTCACGAGTCGGTCGAACGGAACGGCAGTCAACTCCTCGAAGGGCAGTCCGAAGACGCCCCCGACGATCTGTCTCGCCAGGTCGAGGAAGACGGCGTAGTCGGGGCCGACACCGAGGACGACCGCGCCGGTCGCGATCACGGCGATGGGCGCGAGCATCAGCCACGTGGTCTCGGTACTCGGCGACCGACGCGGCCAGCCGTCGGCCGGCGGCCCGCCGGTCAGGTGATCGTCGAAATCGCCGTGGTGGTCGACGGAACTGACTTGCTCTCCGCCGGGAACCTCGGCGTCACTCGGGTATTCGTCGACGGCGTACTCGTCGGTCCCGTCCTCGTCCGCGTCGGCTCGCTCCGGATCGGATCGGTCGGCTTCGCCATCGGTCGGCTGCCCGCCGTCGGCGGCGACGTCCGCGTCGGACCGGTCGGCGTACGATTCGACCAGCCCGCCCCGCGGGAACTCGAGGAGGGGTTTGGCGTCGTGGCGATCCTCGCTCTCGAAGAACGCGGTGTAGACGACCGGCCAGAAGTACGCGACGTTGAGGACGGCCGAGAGCAACAGTGCGGCGGCGAACAGCCAGTATTCGCCGCCCATGGAGCCGGCACCGAGCAGCATGTAGAACTTGCTGACGAAGCCGGCGACCGGCGGGAGACCGGCCATGCCGGCCGCACCGACCGTGAAAGCGGTCATCGTTAGCGGCATCCGCTTGCCGATGCCGGCCATCTCGCTGATGTAGTCGGTGTGGGTCTCGACGTGGATCGATCCCGCACAGAAGAACAGCGTGAGCTTCGCGAACGCGTGGGCGGGAATGTGAAACAGCGCGCCGACCATCGCGTACGGATGCAGCATCGAGAGCCCGAGCACGATGTAGGACAGCTGTGCCGTCGTCGAGTACGCCAGCCGGCGCTTGAGGTGGTCCTTCCGCATCGCGATGATGCTCGCCGCGGTCAGCGTGAACGCGGCGACGATGGCAACGGGGATGTTCAATCCGACGGTGCCGATGCCGGGAACGTCAAGCGGTAGGTCGTGAATCAGCCCGGGACCGTAGACCTCGAGAATGACCCGGGCGATGCCGAACGCACCGGATTTGACGACCGCCACGGCGTGGAGCAATCCGGAAACGGGCGTCGGGGCGACCATCGCGTCGGCGAGCCAGGAGTGAAGCGGCATCAAGGCGGCCTTGACGCCGAAGCCGGCGATGAGCAGGAAGAAGGCGGCCTGCGCGTAGACCGGCTCGGCCTGTGCGGCCGCGGCGAGCGCGTCCATCCCGCCCGCTTCGAAGGCGAGCGTCGGCCCGCTGCGGACCAGACTCGTCAACCAGTAGATCATGGCGGTCCCGGCGAGCAGAAAGACGCCGCCGCCGAAGAAGGTGTACGTGATGTACTTTCGGCCGGCGATTCGCGCCTCGGAGTCCTCGTTGTGGGCGACTAGCGGGTACGTGACAAGCGAGAGCAGTTCGTAGAAGACGAAGATCGTCACCAGATTCGCCGCAAAGGCGATCCCGACGGCGGCTGAAAGGCTGGCCGCGAAGGAGGCGAAAAAGCGCGTCTGGGAGTGCTCGTCGAGCCCGCGCATGTAGCCGATGGCGTAAAAGGACGTGAAGATCCAGAGGAAACTCGCGAGGAGGGCAAAGAAGATTCCCAGGGGATCGGCTCGAAGGGCGAAATCGATACCCGAGAGGAACTGAATCCCGGTGCTCTCTCGGAGGCTCCACGCGAAGACGGTCCCGTCCATAACCGCGGGAAGCATGCTGACGATGATTCCGAACTTCGCGAGGGCGGCGACGACCGACCAGCCTTCGCGGAGGTTCGGACGACGATGCGACGCGACGATCAGGACGATGGCGACCGCTGACACCAACACGGCGGCGAGCGGTCGAATATCTGCAACCATTAGTTGATCACCTCGGTGAGGAACGGATCGAGTAGTTCGGCGATCGTTCCCCCCGCGAAGCCGAGGGCAACGGCGCCGAGCGCGGCGAGGACGACGATCGCGACCATGCCGGTCGAAACGGGAGCCTCCGATCGGTCGCCGCGAATGGCGGCGATGGCGGCTCCGGGTTCGTCACGTGCGGGTTCGGCAGCGGAATCGTCGGGTCCGGCATCACCGCCGTCCGTCGCGACCGGGGCCGGCGCGTGTGGCCGTTCGGCCGTCGCGGACGGCGTGAAGTACATCTTCTCGAGCAGGCGAGCGGCGTAGGCGAGGGTGAGCATGGTACTGAGGAAGATCACGGCGGCGACGGGCCACAGTTCGGACTGGACGGCACCGAGCGCGATGTACCACTTGCCGACGAAACCGACGCCCGGCGGGACGCCGACGAGCGAGAGCAAGAGCACGGCGATCGCGCCGGCGGCGATCGGTCGCGATTTGGCGAGGCCGGCATACTCGTCGACGGTGCGGGCGTCGTAACTCCGCGCGACGAGTGCAACCCCCAGGAAGAGACCGGCCTTCACCAGACCGTGACCGACGAGATGGATCGCGGCACCGATGAAAGCCGTTTCGGAGCGCCCGGCGATGACGACGCCGTAGGCGGCGATCACGAGTCCGAACTGCGAGACCGACGAGTACGCGAGCATCCGCTTGACCTCGGTCTGGATGACAGCCAGTATCGTTCCTGCGAGGACGCTCACGCAGCCGATGGTGAGGACGACCGCAGCCGCGTTCGGCATCGCGGTGAGGTACTCGACGCCGAAGACGGTCACGATCAGCCGGCCGAACGCGTACGCGGAGGCAGTTGAGACGAGCGCGGCGATCAGCGGCGTCACGCCGTCGGGAGCCTGCTGGTAGGCGCTCGGTTGCCAGGTGTGCAGCGGCCACTGAGCGACCTTCACGGCGAAGCCGACGACGATGAACGCGACGCCGGTATGGATCAGCGTCTGACTCTCCGCGGCGGGAATCGCGTCGGCGAGTTCGAGCATGTTCAGCGTCCCCGTCGCCATGAAGACGAACGCGACGCCGATCAGGTACATCGACGCGGCGATCGTGCCCAGGATCAGGTACTTCAGGGAGGCGACCGCCGCTTCGGGACCGTCGCCGCTGGCGACCAGCGCGTAGGTCGCCAGGCTCGTGATCTCGAGGAAGACGAACAGGTTGAACACGTCGCCGGTCAGCGAGATGCCGAGCAGCCCGGCGGTCAGCAGCAGGTAGGCGGTGTAGAACGTGTTTCCGCGCGGGCCGCCCCGGCGCGTGTACGCGAGGACGCCGGTGGCGACGGCGGTCACGAGCAGGACGATCAGCATCGAGAACTGATCGGCGACGAGTTCGATCCCAAACTCGCGGGAGTAGCCGCCGAGCGTGTGGGTGACGTCCGCGCCGCGAGTGTAGACGATGCTCGCGAGAGCGGTCGCCCCGATGAAGAGCGCGCTCGTCGTGAGTGTGGCGACAGTCCAGCCCGTTCGGTCGAGCCACAGGCCCAGCGCGATCGGGAGCGTCGCCGCGAGGATCGGTACGGCGATCAGCAGCGGAAGGAGCAGATCGACGCTACTCATCGGCACGCACCTCCCGAAGCGTGTCCTCGCGGAGCGTCCCGTACTCCGCGTAGATGCGGATGATCAGCGCCAGTCCGACCGCCGTCAGCGCGATCCCGACGACGATAGCGGTCAGCACGATCACCTGGGGCAGCGGGCTCGCAACCATGACGTTCAGGGGAACGCCGCCTTCGGGGACGATCGGTGCCGACGCACCCTCGGTGTCGATATAGGCCATCGAGATAAAAAACAGGAAGATAGCCGTCTGGAAGAGGTTCACCCCGATCAGTTTCTTCACGAGGTTCTCGCTGGCGATCACCATGTAGATCCCGATACCCAGCAGAACGAACACCAGCACGTACGTATAGTGGCTAAAGAGGTACTCAATCATCGTCACTCACCCCCTCATCCGCCGACTCGCCGCGCTCGTTGCGCTCGTTGCGGCCGCCGGTCCCGCTCGGTCGCTCGGGCGAGAACCCGGCCGCCATCGTAAAGAAGAGACTAATGATGGTTCCCGTGACGATCAGCGAGATGCCGCCGATCTCGATGGCCTCGAGTCCCCACTTCGGCTTGATGTGGAACACCTCCTTGAGCATGGTGAACTCGAGGAAGTGCCCGCCCAGTGCGATCATCGCGAGGCCGATAGCCCCGAAGATGACGACGCCGCCGGTGATGATACCGACGAGGAAGGAATTACGGAGCCACCGGCGGGTCGGCTCGATGCCGAACGCGAAGGCGAGCATGAGGACGGTGACGCCGACGACGGTCCCTCCCTGGAACCCCCCGCCGGGGGCGTCGCCCCCATGGAAGGTCATGAACAGCCCGTACGTGAGCGTAAACGGTGCGATTATCTTGACGGCGGTCATGATCACCTGACTCTCGGTGTAGGTATCGTCGACGGATTGCGACATTAGGCGAACACCTCGCGTTTCAGGACGAGCAGGGTCGAGACGCCGGCGGCGAAGACGACAACCGCCTCGCCGAAGGTGTCGAACCCACGGTAGGCGGCGAGCACGGCTGTGACCGCGTTCTTGACGCCAGTTTCGTGATACGTCTCTGTGATGTAGTGTTGGGTGACCTCGAGATTCGACCAGACGGGCGTGTCCGTGCCACCGACTGCGTACATTTCGGGCAGAACGACGCTACAGAGCAGGAGTACGAACGCACCGACGACGACGACCGCCGGGACGTGAATCCGTTCGCTAAGCCGGTCGGTCGACGGGCGCGTCGTCCGTGCGATCGTCAGCAACAGCAACAGCGTCGTGACGCCGGCCCCGATGGCGGCCTCGGTCATCGCCACGTCGGGAGCCAACAGGAACGTATAGAGGATCGCCATGCCGAGGCTGTAGGCCCCGAAGACGATGATCACGGACAGAATATCGCGAAACAGCACCGTCGCGAGGGCCGTCGCGAGAATAAACGCCACGAGGGTGTACGCGAACAGACTCATCGCGACTCACCGTCCGTTTCGGCGTCGCGATCGGTTTCGTCCCCGTCTTCGCCCTCCTCGGCGAGGACCGGCGCGACCCCCGTCTCGGCCGCCGATCGGGAGATCGCGTGGGCCGCCGTCGGATTCGTGATGAACACGAAAAACAGCAGGAGGACAGTGTAGACCGCCGCGTGCTGCCAGCCGAACGCGACCGCGACGCCGGCGAGCGCAAAGCCCGCCCCGAGCGTGTCGGTCTGGGAGGCGGTGTGGGCCCGCGAGTAGACGTCCGGCAGACGGATAACGCCGACCGTCGAGACGAACGTAAAGAGCACGCCCAACCCCAGCAGGGCGACGATCACCCAAAAGCGGAGCGTCTCGATCACAGCACACCACCTCGCTCGACGGTGAACTTCGAGATGGCGATCGACATCAGGAAGTTCAACAGGGCATAGATCAGCGCCACGTCGAGGAACCACGACTGGTCGAGCCCCGCCGCGAGCAGGGCGAGGATGACGACCGTGTTCGTCCCCAGTACGTTGACTGCCAGCAGGCGGTCCTGCGTCGTCGGCCCGACGACGGCGCGATAGAACATCATGATCGCGAGAATGACGAACAGCGCCGCCGCAGCGAGGAACACGTCCTTGAGCGGGACCGGCATCACAGCTCGTCACCCCCGACGATTTCGGCGTCGTCGCGTTCGCGCGGCGAGGCGATCGCCGCCGACTTGCGGCCGTAAAAGACGAAGCGAATCCCTCGCTCGAGGCCGCCGTCGAAGAGGTCGTCGCGGGCACCCGGGATCAGCGTGTGGACGAGCAGTTGCTGGTTGTTGGCTCGGACTGTTAGCGTCCCCGGCGTGAGCGTGATGCTGTTCGCCAGCGCGGTCAGCGGCAGGCCGCTTCGGACGCGGGAGTTGACCCGCGTTAGCGTCGGCTCGATCGGCATCGACGGCCGGAGGATGACGAGCGAGACCGCGATATTGGCCTTGACGATCTCCCAGAGTAGATACGGGATGTAGAGGGCAAACCGGACGACTCGGAGCGGCGACTGCACGCGATCGAGCGGGACGGTAAACGTCACCTGCGCGAGCGAGACGGCGACGATACCGGCGACCGCCGCGCCGGTAACGAGATCGAACCAGTAGGTCGGATCCCCGAGGAGGAGATAGAATCCGTAGGAGATCAGAAAGGTCGCGAACAGGCGGTCGAAGCCCTCCGCACCACCGTCGAGACGGCCGCGTCGGGCCGGCCGATCGACGGGCGCTTCGTCGTAGGCCAGCCCGATGCGATCGAGTTCGCGCTCGAGGGGCTGGAGCAGCTGTGCGGTGACGCCGGGCTGATACTCGGGATCGAGGACGACGCGATCGATCCCGTGTTCGTCGGCGTAGGCGTCGAAGATTTCGGCGTAGTCGCGGGGGCCGAACAGGTACTCGTCGGCACCGAGCGTTGTCGTCTCGATCGTCACGTCGGCCCCGCCGGCGTCTTCTTCGACCCAGTTTTGTGCCCGCGAGAGCAGCCTCTCGGCGTCATCGCTGTACCGATCGCTCTCCGGGACATCGGCGTCGTATGGCATCGCGACGACGAGATGACACTCGAGCGAGTCGGCTGCCTCGAGACCGGACTGGACGGCGTAGCCAACCGTCTGTCGAACGGTCACCGTGTCCGACAGCGGAACGAGCAGGCGTTCAACCGCCACGGCGTCTCCCCCCTGGCGACCGTCGTTGGATACTCATGACTCTCGTTGTTAGTCGAACCAAGCGGTAGCCGTAGGAAAACGATTTCGTTATTCAGTAGCAACCGTCCGTTCCGACGGGTATATCCCAGTTATTCGTGATATTTATCCTGCGTGCTTCCCGAGCCGTCGGGAGGAGTGGCGCTCGTGGCCGCCGCGGGACGATCGGTAGTTTTACAATTGCAGTTTCAGTAGGGAAAACTGACTTGCATGACGACGACTGAAACCGTTCACGATCGGATCGGGACCGCACGCGACGAGCTCACAACTGGCCAGTTGCTGGCCGTCTTCGCGTTCGTCGCAGCACTGACGTTCGTGCTGCTGTTCCTCCAGGAGCCGCTGGCCCACGACTCGATGCACAACTTCCGACACGCCGTCGGCGTCACCTGTCACTGATGCTCGTCGACTATCTCGAGCGGGGCGTGCTCGCCGGGGTAATCGCGGGACTCGCGTACGGCCTTTACATGGCGCTGGTCGCGAACCCGTTGCTCGGCTACATGGAGACGGTCGCCGAGGGTGGCGAGCACGGTGACCACGCTTCCGCCGGCGAGCACGCCCATGCCGCCGGCGAGCACGCACACGAGGCGGGTGAGCACGCCCACGCCGTCAGCGAAGCGACGACCGCCGCCGTGAGCATCGGCGGCGGCGTCCTCTGGGGAATCCTCCTCGGTGGCGTCTTCGCGCTCGCCTTCTACTTCCTCGAGCCGGCGCTGCCCGGCCGCGGGCGGGTCAAGACCTACGTGCTTGCCGGAGCCGGCTTTCTCGCCGTTTCCCTCGCCCCGTGGCTGGTGCTGCCGCCGACGACGCCGGGTGCCGAACAGGCGTTCGATCCCACGTTCCGGAGCGCACTCTACGCAGGCATGATGGCCGTCGGCGCGGTCGTCGCCGCCGGATCGATCTACGGCTACCGGCGCGTTTCGGCTCGGAGCCGGCCGATCGGAGTCGTGACGGCTGCAGTCCCGATCGTGGCGCTCGTCGCGATCACCGCGGTCGCAGCGCCGACGATCGTCGAGATCGGCGCGATGCCGGCGGAGTTAGTCGCCGCGTTCCGCGGGATAACCGTGCTGAGTCAGGCCGCGCTCTGGGCGCTCGTCGCCGGCTGTTTCGGCTGGCTCCAGACGCGAGCCGGCGTACGACCGGCCGCGGAGCGACGCGACGACCTACTCACGAGTCCATGAAGGATCGAACCGAAGAACACCGCGACCGCCTCGACGCGCACGTTTTCGTCTGTACCAACGACCGCGACGGCGAGTACGCGAGCTGTGGCGCGGTCGGTGCCGAGGAGACGGTCACGGCGGTTAAAGACTGGCTGCGGGAGCGCGACGCCTTCTGGACCGCGGTCTCCGTCAGCGAAACCTCGTGTCTCGGGTTGTGCAGCGAGGGTGGAACCGCGATTTCGATCCAGCCGCGAAACACGTGGTACTCGGACGTGACACCCGAGACCGTTCCCGACCTGCTCGAGTCGGAGTTCGGTCCGGACGCGGACCGAGTTCGCGACGAGGGGTAACCGGCGGCGAGGGGCGGCGGTGGCCGGTCGGACCCGGCCTCGAGCGCTTCGGGACGTTTACCTGTCGCCCGCCCCCATGTCCCGGCAATGACGCTGTACTCGCGGGTTCGCCCCCTCGCGTTCAAGCTGCCGGCCGAGACGGCCCACGAGCTGGGCAAACGGACGCTCCGGGCGGCCCAGTCGACGTGGCCGACGCGAACGGCATTAGCCTACGCCTACGGATACGACGATCCGGCCCTCGAAGTCGACCTGTTCGGCACGACGTTTCCGAACCCGGTCGGCGTCGCCGCCGGTTTCGATAAGAACGCCGAAGTGACCCACGCGCTCGCGGCGCTTGGCTTCGGCTTCGTCGAGATCGGCACCGTCACGCCGTATCCGCAGGCGGGCAACGATCGCCCTCGACTCTTCCGGCTGCGCGAGGATGAGGCGATGATCAACCGAATGGGGTTCAACGGCCAGGGGATGGACCGCGTCAAATCCCGGCTCGAAGCCGACGGCACGCCAACTATGCCGCTCGGAGTCAACGTCGGGAAGATGAACTCCTCGAGCGAGCGGGAGGCGATCGAGGACTACCGGCGTGTTTTCGATCGGCTCTCGCCGTTCGCCGACTACGTCGTCGTGAACGTCTCCTGCCCGAACACGCCCGACGAGTTCGACGAGGGATCGCCCGAGCATCTGCGGGCGATCTTCGAGACGCTCGAGGCGGAAAACGACCGAAACGTGCCGATCCTGGTCAAGATCGGCCCCGACGAACCCGCGGAATCCGTATTCGATCTCGTGGACATCGTCCAGGAGTTCGACCTCGACGGCATCGTCGCGACGAACACCTCGACGAGCCGCGAGGGGCTCACGTCCCCCCGACGGGAGGAATGGGGCGGACTCAGCGGAAAGCCACTCGCGGACCCCTCGACGGCCGTTATTCGGTCGCTCGCGGACTACACCGACGGGGACCTCCCGATTATCGGCGTCGGCGGGGTCGACTCGGCCGAAAGCGCCTACGAAAAGATCCGCGCCGGTGCCTCCCTGGTCCAGTTGTATACCGGGTTCGTCTACCAGGGCCCGTCGACCGCGACGCGGATCAACCGGGGGCTGGCAGCGCTGCTCGAGCGCGACGGCTTCTCGTCGGTCGAGGACGCGGTCGGTGCGGGCCTCGAGTGAGCGGCCCCGCCGTCGAATCTCGTGTCCGCGTAGCGCCGTCAATCGAAGTGGAACTCCTCGACGCGACGGACCGCGTAGGCTGCCGAGAGCAGGCCGACGATCGCTGCGAGCGTACACGACGCCATCGTTCCGCCGATGCGGACGACGGCCTGCGACGGGCCGATGGCCGACGCGATCGCGCCGGCGATGATAGAGCTGTGGGCGGCGAGCGTCGGCATCGCGACGAGGAAGACGACCAGCGAGTAGGCCGAAAACGCCAGCGTGCTCGGGACGATCGCCTCGGTGCTCCGGGAGACGCTGACCTCCTCGAAACGGGGGAATAGCGCGCCGATCCCGGTGGCGATCGGACCCGCGAAAACGGTGAGTACGAGCGCACTCACGGCAAGCGTGACGACTGCCCCCATCGAGTGGGGACTCGCTATCCCGAGTCCGACAACCGTCACGAGAGTCACCGGCCCCACGAGGAGCACACCGGCCACGACGTGTCCGACGACGAGCGCTCTGCCGGGGGCCCTACTCAGGAGCGTCGCCGGGAGGGCGGCCCCTTCGTTCCCGACAACGTTGAGCGCGAAGAGCGCGCCGGCGATCCAGGGACCGAAGCAGACGATCCAGATCGGGAGCCCCCGGCCGATCGTTCCCGTCTGGACGGCGTTCATAATCGGGTTGATCAACAGAAAGAGTGGGTAGAAGGCGAACGTCAGCGTGATCGGGGCCCGCCGCGCCCGCTTCCAATCCGCTGTCGCGACACCCAGTACCGGCTGTGGAAGGAGTCCCGAAAGTCGACTCGCCGTGGACGACGATCCGGGCTCCGCTTTGTGCTCGATGTGAACGCCGTCGGCGTACCAAATCCCGGCCGCGAGTCGCGGCAACGCGGCGGCGTTCACCAACAGGAACGCGCCACTCGCGAGCAGCGCTCCGGCACTCCGACCGATCGACGCCGCCGACACCGAGCCGACGAGCGCGAGGTCGCCGTACCAGCCGATCGGCGTCGACTCGAGGAGCCGAGACAGCGGCTCGAGCACGGACGCGAACGAGTGCGTGAAGATGACGCCGAAGTAGGCGATCACGAGCAGCCCGAACACGACCGACCGGAGTCGGGTCAGCAGTGTCGATCGAACGCCGGCGTTTCTGATGACAAGCGAGACGAGGAAGCCAGTCGTAAGCGCCGTCGCCAGCGTCGTGCAACCGGTGAGAAAGAAGGGTGGTGCCGACAGCACCGATCCGGTCCCCGCAGCGAACAGGAGTGACCCACCCACGGCGATCAGGATGGCAGGAGCTCCCCAGACGACGCATTCTGCCAGCAGCAGGCCGGCAAGCAGCTCCCGGTGAGAGACGGTCGTCAGATAGCCCTCGAGGCGGTCCGGGCGGAGCGCCGTCGCGTACGCCCGATAACCGCCGAAGCCGGCGACGAACAGCCATGCGTAGACGAATCCGAGCCGGGTCAGCGACAGCGGCGTTTCGATCTCTCCGGACGCGACCCGCGAACCGAAGAGGTAGATCCCGAACAGCCCACCGAGTCCCAGCGGGATCAAGAACAGAACCGAAATCCAGATCCCGATCAACTGGGCCGTGTTTCCGGACAGGACCCGCCAGCGGCGACTGAGTTCGAGGCGGCCGATCGTAACGACGTGTTCTCGCGTGCCCATCGTCACTGTACCGCCGCGCCGTGATCAGTCGTGACCGCGAGGAAGACGTCCTCGAGCGTCGAGTCGGACTCGCTCTCGACCTGCCGAGTCAGGGCCTCGGGAGCCCCCTCGGCGACGATTCGGCCGTCGGAGAGCACACCGACCGTATCGGCGAGCTCCTCGACGACAGGGAGGATGTGCGTCGAGAGGAAGACGGTGTGACCCTCGGCGGCCATCTCCGCGATGGCGTCCATGACCGTTCGGGCGGCTCGCGGGTCGAGTCCGCTCGTCGGCTCGTCGAGGAAGAGCACGTCGGGTTCGTGCAACAGCGCCTGGACGAGTCCGATCTTCTGGCGCATCCCCTTGGAGTACTCGTCGATCCGTTTCCCGGCATCGCCGTCCAGGTCGAAGCGCTCGAGCCACGCGTCGATCCGCTGCTTCGCCGACGAAGCGGGGATATCGCGAAGCCGTGCGAAGTACTCGAGCTGTTCGTATCCGGTCAGTTCGTCGAACACGGGCGGGTCCTCGGGCAGGTAGCCGATCGCGTCGCGGACCCCGTCGCGGTCGGTCACGGGGATGCCCACGATCCTCGCCTCGCCCGCGGACGGCCGAGTGAGGGTCGTCAGCATCCGCATCGTGGTCGTCTTGCCCGCTCCGTTCGGGCCGAGAAAGCCGTAGACGGTCCCCCGCTCGACGGCGAAGTCGACGCTCTCGACGGCGAGCGTGTTGCCGAATCGTTTCCGTAAATCGGTTGCCTCGATCGCTAACTGGGTGGCGGACATCGGGTTATCTCCGTCGTGTTATGGAACTCGTTACTCGTCGAATCGGTCCGCATGTCGTCGACGACGATCCGATCAGCCCGGCTCTGGATCGTCGATCGCGTCGTCGAGTCCGTGGTGTTCCGCGGGGCCGACGACCTCGTCGGTCCGCTCCTCGCCTCGCAGTTCTCGCGTGCGCGGTCCCTCTCGTTGGGGTTCGACGACGGAGTCCGCCTCGCCGCCGGTGACCGAAAGAAACACCGACCGGAGCTGTTCGGTCTTGTCCGTTTCGTGCGTTTCGTCGTCCTCGTCGGCCTCGGTTCGTTCGTTACTCATGACTGCCGTTCCCTACTGGGACCGGAGGGTCGGGGTGTGAATATAAACCGGCTGCCACTTTCACGACCTGAAAACGCGCGTGGGCGACGGTTCCCGAACGGGCCGACACCCCGAGACTTGCCGACGGATTCCGTAAACGGAACGCCGTCCGCGGCCGATGAGCAGCGACGAGACGCCCGTTCAGTCGACGTCGACGCGCGTTCCGTACCCGGACTCGCCGACGACCGTCCCGTCCTCGGCCACGACGTCACCGCGGACGACCGTCGCGATCGCTTTGCCGGTAAACGTCTCACCCTCGAACGGCGTCACGCAGTTTTTCGAGTGCAGTTCCGTGCGGTCCGCGAGCGTCCACTCCCGGTCGGGGTCGACGATCGTGAAATCGGCGTCGGTCCCGACCTGGAGCGATCCTTTCTGCGGGTACATCCCCCAGACCTGGGCCGGCCGCGTCGAGTGGCGTCGCACCCACTCCTCGAGCGTGAGCCGTCCTTGATCGACGAACGAGAGCATGACCGGAATCTCGGTCTCGAGGCCGACGAACCCCGAGATCGCGTCCCAGGTGTTGCCGAAGGGGTCGTCGACTTTCTTCTCCGTCGGGGTGTGGGGCGCGTGATCGGTCGCGATACAGTCGATCGCACCCTGATCGATGCCGACATCCCAGAGCGTTTCGCGTTCCTCGGCGTCCCGGATCGGCGGCTGAACGCGCGCGACGTTGCCCTTCTCACGCATGACGTCCTCGGTGAACCAGAGGTAGTGGGGGGTCGTCTCGGCGGTGACGTCGACACCCTGGTCCTTGCCGCGGGCGACGGCCTCGGCGGCCGACCCGGAGGAGACGTGGAACATGTGGATTTTCGCGTCCGTCTCCTCGGCAAAGGTGATCATCCGCTCGACGGCCTCCTGCTCGGCGATTACGGGCCGCGAGTGGGAGTGATCGATCGGCTCGTTTCTCCCGTCGGCTTTGAACCGCTTCGTGTAGTGCTCGATGATCTCGCCGTTCTCCTCGTGGAAACCCAGCCGCTTGCCCGTCTCGCCGATTCGCTCCATCGCCTCAAGGATCTCGCCGTCGTTCGGCGGCGGTACGTCGCCGACGGTCGACCCGAGGAAGATTTTGAACCCGAGCGCGCCGGTTTCGTCGATCTCGGGGATCAGATCGAGGTTCTCCGAGGTGACGACGGCGTAGCTCTGGAAGTCGACGTGAGCCGACGCCTCGCCGCGCTCGAATTTGAGCTCGAGATGGTCGGGCCGGTCGATCACCGGGTCCGTGTTCGGCATCCCGACGACGGTCGTCACACCGCCGGCCGCCGCCGCGCGCGTCGCGGACTCCCAGTCTTCCTTGTACTCGAGACCGGGTTCGCGGTTGTGAATGTGACAGTCGACGATGCCGGGAACCAGCACGTTCCCCTCGGCGTCGAGGACGCGGTCGGCCTCGGGAAGCCGATCGCTCCGACCGACGGCGACGATGGTGTCGTCCTCGACGGCGACGCCCGCGTCGGGTGTCCGTCCCGCGGGCGTGACGACGGTACAGTTGCGTACGACGAGGTCCACGGTCATTACCGTGGGGTTGCCGAGGACCGCGCATATAGCTTCCCCAAACGGACCGCTCCATGGTAGCCCTCGCAGCCGGAACGTGTCCGCGTGGTCCGCGTCCGGTTTGCGAGTGTCGGATGTGAGACCGCTCCGAGTTCCCTCAGTCGGTCGATTCGGACGGCAACTGCTCCCGATAGGCGGCTCTGACCGACGCCGGGGCGCGATAGTCACGCCGTTCCGCGAGGGCCGTCGCAACGATCAACAACGCGAGTAACACGGCGGCTATCGACTTCGAATCGGTCGGATCGACCCGGTCCCACGTGCGGTGGAGCCAGAAGAGATCCGTCAGTACGGACGTTCGATGGAGTTCGGACAGTCGCTCCGCAGCTATCGGACTGATCCAGTGAACGTCGGGGAGCATCGCCCACCCTCCCCCTAGTAGAATCACCGTTCGCGGATACCGGTCGGTCGGAACGAGATACGTGACGACCAGCGTCGTCATCGCCGCTCCGAACGCGAAATGGCCGATGGCGATCGACATCTATCGGAGGTGTCGGCCGTCGGACGGATACGTTTTGCCGATCGGCGTCGACATCGGGGCCGTAAGCGATCATTTCTCCTCGAGCAAGCACCCGCACGACGGCGGTACGAGTGCGATACTAAACAGCGGGGGACTGGTCGTGAGTGGCAATGGACTCGAACGCGATCCGTGACAGCACGGTCCTCGTGACTGGCGGTGCGGGCTTCATCGGGAGTCACCTCGTCGAGGCTCTGGTCCCCCACAACGAAGTCAGAGTGCTCGACGACTTCACGACCGGCGATCGCGCCCACCTGCCCGACGACGTAACCGTCGTCGAAGGCGACGTTCGTGACCCGATCGCCCTCCAGAAGGCAGCCCGCGGCGTCGAGGTGATCTTCCATCACGCCGCGCTCGTCAGCGTCACCCAAAGCGTCGACGACCCCCGCCGGAGCAACCGGACGAACCTCGAGGCGAGCCTGTTAGTCCTCGAGCAGGCCCGCCAGGAGGACGCGCGGGTCGTCGTCGCCTCGAGCGCGGCCGTGTACGGCCACCCCGAAACGCTGCCGGTGCCGGAGACGGCATCGACGACGCCGACATCACCGTACGGCGTCCAGAAGCTCGCGGTCGACCAGTACGCTCGCCTCTACGAGGACCTGTACGGGCTCGAGACCGTCGCGCTGCGGTATTTCAACGTCTACGGACCGCGACAGCGCGGGCCCTACAGCGGGGTGATTTCGACGTTCCTCGAGCAGGCGCGGGCGGACGAGCCGATCACGGTCGAGGGCGACGGTCGACAGAGTCGCGATTTCGTCCACGTCAGCGACGTCGTCCGAGCGAACCTGCGGGCGGCCACGACCGACGCGATCGGTGAGGCGTACAACATCGGGACGGGGCAGCGAACGACGATTCTGGACCTCGCCGAGACGATACGGACGGTCACGGGCTCCGACTCGACGATCGTTCACCGCGAGCCCCGCTCCGGCGATATCAGACACAGTGGCGCGGATACGTCGAAAGCGACCCACCAACTCGGGTTCGACGCCACGGTCGGTATCGAATCGGGTATCCGGTCGCTGGTCGGCGACGATCGATCCGACCCGGCCGACGCGGCGACCGAAATCGCCCTCGAGTCAAACCGAAGCGACGGGTCGTATCGCTGACACGGGCGACCGGTACGCTCGTGGCCGGCGGTCGCGCTCGACTGGGTCGCAGTACTTACGCGTCTCGTCCGTTGCCGACGGGCGACGCGCAAACACCGACGCAAGCGGCACCGGACCGGCGAGTCGCTCGGTCGTGTCCAATCGGGAGAGAATCACGCCAACGTTTTTTTACCGGCTAAATCCGGAGTGAATCCGCGCTAACCGTTCCAAACGTCCGGTTGCGTTTATTCAGTCTGTCGAGCAAAGGCCGCCTATACCATGCCCGGCGAGTGTTACAGCAGTCGGTCCTTGCATCGTGCCGGCGTTCCGCCGCCGCGCGAGGCTGCCCGTTTCGGATCGACGGCGGAAACCGACACGTTGGTTGCGTTGAACTCACGGGTGTCGTGAGATACCGGAAACACGCTAACAGAATATGTATTATAAAAAACAATTTGTGGACCGATCACGACGGTACAGGACATGAATCACGTGACGATAGACTGTTCACAGCCATGAGCAGCCGACGACGGGGTTCCATGCTCCGCGACGCATACTGGTCGTCGTGCGGTGGTGCAGTCGCGTCCACGATCGCCGCGAGTTCGTGGGCCGGGGTTCTCCCGGGAGTGGGTCGGCCGCTCCAACTGGATGGGGATGCCCATCTCGCGGCCATAGCCGGTATGATCGCGCTCGCAGTGCTCGGGGGAATACTCGTCGCTCGCAACCGATACGAGGAGCCGACCTCGGCGGCGGCGGACTCGGAGCCGAGCCGCGAGGAGTTCGTAACCGACCGGGAGCGGGTACAGCAACTCCTTCGGGAAAACGGGGGGCGGATGAAACAGTCGCAGATCGTCGATTCGGTCGACTGGTCGAAAGCCAAGGTCAGCCGCCTGCTCGCCGATCTCGAGGACGACGGCCGGATTACGAAACTGCGGCTCGGACGGGAGAACCTGGTCTGTCTCCCGGATCACGAACCGACGGCGTCGAAGTCACCCGAACAGGTGAACGACTAGCGTCGGCACCGGTCCGACTACCCTTGGGGCGAGATCGACCGACGGCGGTCCGGCATCCGGCGGTCGGCAGGAGGCGAAAACGAGGGCGCGGCCGTTCCTATCAGCAATCGTTGGTTTCCGCTCGCGAAGAGGCCGATGGTGGGCCGTAGTATTCGATTTCGGAGCGTAATGGTTCTGCTGGTTTATCCGCCGAAGGAACGACGGGATGGATGCCTTCACGGCAACTATGAACGCACGCAATCAGTTACTCGTCGTACTTACCGCGCTGATGGTCGTCAGCTCTGGCGGGGCGATGGTGGCAGCCGCAACGGGCGGTGACACCGTCGAACAGGGCGACAACGTCAGCGAGGACGAGTACGAGGAGACAGACATCGAATCGGCGGACGAATCAGTAGCCGAGAGCGAGAACCGATCGGACACGGCGATCGGACTGCAGGACAACGCGTCCGAGGACGGTGAGATCGAGCCGGATACCGAATCCGACGATCAGCAGGCCGCGTACGTGACGTTTAACGACCAGGAGATCGACAACGATACGGTCGTCGTCGAGAACGCCACGCTCGCGAGCGGCGGCTTCGTGGCGATCCACGACAGCAGCCTCCTCGTCGGCAACGTCGTCGATAGCGTGATCGGCGTCTCGACGTACCTCGAGGCAGGCACGCACGAGAACATCGAAATCACGCTCGACGAGCCGCTCGAGGAAGACGAGACCCTGATCGCGATGCCGCATCGCGACACGAACGACAACGAGACGTACGACTTCGTCGAGACCGAAGGACAGGCAGACGGGCCATACCTCACGGCCGATAACGAACCGGTGACCGACGATGCGGAGATCACCGTCGATGGCGTGGAGGACGAAGCGCCCGTCGACGAGGAACCAGTCGACAACGAGACCGACGAGGAACCGGTCGAAGAAGAGCCGGTTGACGAGGAGCCGGTCGACAACGAGACCGATGACGAACTCCCCGTCGAAGAGGAGCCAGTCGACGAGGAGCCGATCGACAACGAGACCGATGACGAACTCCCCGTCGAAGAGGAGCCAGTCGACGAGGAGCCGATCGACAACGAGACCGACGACGAGCCGGTCATAGAAGAGCCGGTTGACGAGGAGCCGATCGACAACGAGACCGACGAGGAACCGGTCGAAGAAGAGCCGGTTGACGAGGAGCCGGTCGACAACGAGACCGACGACGAGCCGGTCATAGAAGAGCCGGTTGACGAGGAGCCGATGGATCAGCTGCCCGTCGATGCCGATGACCGTCCGGTCTTCGTCACGGTCGAGAACCTCACGGTCGAGGACCTAAACGCCGAGAACACGTCCGTTTATGTTCTCGTCCTAAGTGACGATATCGATACCGACAACCTGCCGGACGAGATCGACAACATCACCGAGGAGCCAATCGATAACGAGACCGACGACGAAATTGACGAGGAGGAAGCTGACGACGAACTGCTCGACAACGAGACCGACGACGAAGCTGATGACGAAACCGACGACGGACTATTCGACAACGAGACCGACGACGAAGCTGATGACGAAACCGACGACGACGAAACTGACGACGGACTGTTCGACGACGAGACTGACAACGAAACTGATGACGACGAAGCTGATGACGACGACGTGACGGCCGAGTCCTTCGAGGTGAGTGATCTCGAGGCCCCCGAGAGTGCCACGGTCGGTGAGACCATCACGGTGACGGCGACCGTCGAGAACCCGAGCGACGAGGAACGCACCGAGACCGTCCAGTTCCGGCTCGAGGGTGACCTGGTCGCCGAGCAGAACGTGACCCTCGACAGCGGCGAGAGTGACGATGTCGAGTTCGAGGTCGAGACGAGCGCGCTGCAGGCAGGGTCGTACATCCACATGATCCTCGCCGATCAGTCCGGTGAAGTCGCGATACTCGAACTGACTGAAGAGATCGACACTGACGAGGATGACGTGGACAGTATCGATGACGAAACCGACGACGAACTCAACGAGACGGACGAGACCGATGAGGACGATCTCGACGACACGGACGAGATCGATGACGACAACGAGACGAACGACACCGACGACGGCTTGACGGCCTAACCGAGGAGACTCCAACGGACAGCGCGTCTTTTCGCGCCGTCGCAGGCGATACGGCGGCGGTGTGCGTCGACCGGTAGTCTATTTCTTCGCCGCTCGTGCTGCTCCTCGAGTGCCGCGGCAGTTCTCACGGGACGCGAACACAGCTGTGAGGCTCACCCGAGCAATCGGTAGAGACTGCTCGCGGCGACGGCAAGGAAGACGAGTACGCTCGAGAGCACGGGATCGACGCTCGAGATGACGGGGAGATCGAGTCCTGCCAGCGCGATGATGGCGAGGCCGAACACGCAGAGTCCGAGGTGGAACTGTAAGACCCGCGAGTGATCGGTGGTGTGGCCGTCGACGTACCGCAGGACTCCCTCGAAGTGACGGCCGGACTGAATCGTCTTCGCGTCGGAATCGTACTCGATGACGGCGTCCTCCTCGAGTTGGGGCAGATGCGTTTGTTGGAGGGAAACGTAGACGCTCTTGTAGAGGTTGTTCGGCACGGGCGTCGTATCGGATTCGGTGGCGGCGATCTCGGTTGCGACATCGGAGACATCGATCTGCCCACCCTCTTCCGCAAGCAGTTGTACGATCGCGCGTCGTCTGTCGTTGCCGAGGATGTGAAACACGTCGCTCTCCTCGAGCGGATCAGTTCTGTCCGTTTGGACTGACATCGATCAGGGAAAAGGGACGGGTGTGTTCGAGGGGCAATCCACCGCCTGTGACCATGTCTCCCCAGTTCACTCACCACTAACTTTAACTTTTGCAGGTTACGTAGTCGGTCGGTGCGAGCCGCGAGCACGAGTGGCGCGGCCGTCCGGGTAGGGAGCGGATACAGTCCGCGACGGCGCTCTCTCGAGAGCGGTGTCTCCCGCGGCTGGAGACGGACGTCGCTGGAACGAGCGAGGAGCGTGGACGATCGAGACCAGCAGCCGTGCTACCGGGTCAGTGTCGATGAGATGGAGCAAAAGACCGGATCAATCGGCGTCGGAACGTCGGCACCAAACGGCCGATAGCGGTGGTCAATCACCCGGGAGGTGCCCGCCGGACTGCATCTCCCGATACGTCGTACAGGACGGACAGCCGTGAACGATGTCGCCGTTGTCACCGAAAACGCGAGCGAACTGCTGTGTGACGTGTGTCCCGCAGTTTCGACAGCGGGCACCGGCTGTCGACGATTCCATGGGCTTCCAGTCGTGTTGTGTGGCGTTCATGGGTTGTGGGGGTGTGTACTCGGACGAGTCGCGCTCGAGCGGGCTGCCGGTCGGGACCGATCCGTGTCGCCCGTGGTCCCGGCGGCCGGCGCTGTCGCCGATCCGTCGCGATACCCGTCCGGGCATCATCGAACCAAGGGGAGCAAACGCGAATAAAGGACACAGACCGTTCACCCTGAACGCGGGCTCGAGAACCGAGAAAGCACTTCTTTATGCCCGGTACAAGGGCTCATACCCCTCGAAACGCGCGTTCGAGAAATCGATCGACAAGTCGTATCAACCCCAGTTCAGCCGTGTTAGGCGGCAGTCGGCTCTCAAACAGGGATTGATCCGTCCAGGGACCGGCCGAAAGTCGTAGTTTCCCGATCGAAATACGATTTTACGTCGTGCAGCCGAATGGCGACAGGGGATAAGGTACATCGTTATAAAATACCACTATCGCTTACCGATTTTCGTGCCGGAATGTAATGGTGGAATCCCCGACAGTGGTGGCCCGACCGCCGCCCGTCTCGTATCGTCACCTCTCGCGCAGAGCGAACGGACCCTGCCCGTCCTGGACGGGTGACCACGACTATGTCAACGCAAGCGAGTAACACGCGATCGGAGTCGACTGCCGACCACGCGGCCCAGCTCGACGTCCTCGGGGACGACTGTGCCCGGACGATCCTCATCGCGACGAGCGAGGGCCCGAAGACGGCGAAGGAACTGACCAAACGAACGGATAGCTCCTCGGCGACCGTCTACCGACGAATCAACAATCTCCTCGAGAGCGACCTCATTGCGGAGTGCGTGCGGTTCGATGACGACGGCTCACATACGACCGCCTACGAGGCGACCGTCGATGTCCTCCGCGTCCGGATCGACGCCGACGGGATCGATGTTGCAGTGTCGGACGCCGACGAGTAATCCGCGACGGATCGAGGTGACGTCGCTCGGCCCGTAAACGTACGCCGGTCGATCACGCTACGGTGTCGCTCGAGCGCGGCGACGATCCGATGGACAACACAGCGCGAACGGTCGTCGAACGAGTACTTTCGCTCGAGTAAGCCCGTTTAAATCCAAACGGTGACGCCTGTATGATACGGATAACAAATATCTACTCAGTAGAACGGTCAGTGTGATTGAGCAATGCACGATCTGACCGGCTTCCAGCGCGATCTGTTGTACGTGATCGCAGGTGCTGACCGACCGTCGGGCCAGACCGTTAAAGACGAAGTCGAGAAGTACTACAGTTCGGAGATCAATCACGGGCGGCTGTATCCGAACCTGGACACGCTCGTCAACAAGGAGTTGGTCGAGAAGGGACAACTCGACAGACGAACGAACTACTACGCGATCACCGAATCCGGTCGACAGCGGATTCAGGAGCGCCGGGAGTGGGAATCACAGTACGTCGACTTCTAGGTGCTCGAGTGCGATCGGAGCGGTCCAGCGCCGGCCCGACGGAGCGCCCTGCTCGTCGTCCAACCTCGAGCCGAGCAGCAGCCGGTTGCGATCGGTAGCACGGCCATAACAAAGAACCGGAAAGTGGTTGGATCCGACGAGAATGCCACGCGTACTGTTCGTGCGGAGATCAAACGCCAACCAGCGGCCGGTGGATCGTCGATGAGCCACGAAACGAGTCCCTGGACTCGGTTCGGAGTCGTTCGTCGCTATCCCGTCGACCTCGCGGTCGTCTCGATCGGTGCGGTCATCGCCTACGTGCTGGTGACGGTGGTGGCGAGCGAGAGCAGCCTCCGGCTGTTCGTAACCGTTCCGCTCGCCCTGTTTCTCCCGGGCTATGCGCTCGTCTCGGTCCTCTTTCCGGCCGACAAGCGGGAGGCACGCGAGACAGCAGCGACGGCCGCCGAGCGCCGACCACGTGGGATCGACGGGACCGAACGCGTGGGGCTGGCGTTCGTCCTTTCGCTAGCGGTCGTGCCCCTGATCATCTTGCTGCTGCCGCTCCTTGGACTCGGACTGACGACGACATCGATCGCCGCAGCTCTCGGGTTCGGAACGGTCGCCGTCGCACAGATCGGCGTCGTCCGGCGACTTCGGGTGCCGGACGGCGACCGGTTTACCGTGTCACCGCTCGCGAGTTTCGTGACGAGTCGTGGCGACGGACCGACCGCGACGGCGTCGTCGATACTGCTCGTGCTGGCGATCGGGACGGCGGTCAGCGCATTGCTCGTCGCGTTCCTGCTTCCCGTAGCGGCGGGCGGGTTCACCGAACTCGCGCTCTACAGCGAGGACGAGGACGGCGAAGTCGTCGCCGGCGAACTCCCCGACGAGATCGAGCCCGGCGAGTCGATTCCGCTGACGATCGCCATCGAGAACCAGGAGGGTGCCGAGCGGGACTACACGGCCGTCGTTCAGCAACAGACCCTCGAGGACGGGACGGTCGTCGACCGGACGGAGGTACGCCGGATCGACGCGACCGTCTCGGACGGGGCGACGGGGACCGGGGAGCGGACGATAACGCCGACGGCGGCGGCGGGCGAAACGGTTCGAATCAGCGTCTTGCTCTACGAGGGCGAACCGCCGGCGACGACGACGAACGGGAACGCCGACGAAGAGACCCACTTCTGGGTCACGGTGACCGAGGAGTGAACCGCGTTTCGGGATTGGCACCCGTAGCGGAGCCGCGAGCGTCCCGTCGGAACCGGGTCCGGACTCGAGGGGGGATGAGTGGGTCGCCGGTCCTCGGCTCGAGCGCGGGGACAGTGACTGAGGGGGAAAAGCAGGTCACGACGAGCGGGGACGACGGTATCGTCCCGACAACGAGAGGGTGACGGCTACCGCGTGGAGAGCGGACACTGACGTTGGTTAACGGCTCGGACGCCCGATCGGGAGATCGAGTCCCGGGCGACGCGAGACGTACTGTGCTGCCGAGAGCCCGAGAACGACGACGCAGACTCCCAGTGCGACGACCGGTGCGATGGACGTCGTTAGCGGGCCGATCGCGAGCGCGGAGAGCGCGAACGCGACGAGGCCGACCGTCGCGACGGCCGCGTAGAGCCGGTGCCACGACCGCCGGTCCTCGAGATGCCGGTCGAGGTAGGGTTCGAAACGGTCCCCGCTCGGCAGGAGTTCGATCTCGTGGCCGTCCGGGTCCCAGTCGACGATGCCGTGATCCTCGAGCATCGGCAGGTGGGTCTGGTACAGCGAAA
This sequence comes from Natrinema pallidum DSM 3751, assembly GCF_000337615.1. Classification (GTDB taxonomy): domain Archaea; phylum Halobacteriota; class Halobacteria; order Halobacteriales; family Natrialbaceae; genus Natrinema; species Natrinema pallidum. The sequence continues at coordinate 89,651 of NZ_AOII01000032.1, read as the reverse complement.
TGTAGACCCGCCGGCGCTGTGTACGGGTCACGTCGTCGGGGTCGGCGTCGTTCTCCCAGGCAGCCACCTGCTCGACGAGCGGTGCGAGATCGCAGGTCCCGCCCTGTCGGTTCAGGTACTGGACCGTTCGCCGTCTGCGCGCATTGCTGAACACGTCGAACAGTTTCGCTTGCGTGAGTTCGCTGTCAGCCATGTGTACCCTCCTCGTATCGGATCGGATCCCGGTCCCGTCTGACGGGTGGAGTCGGATTCCTCACAGCACACGATGCCAGACTGTGCCACTTTACTATCGCTCTGCTACCCGCCCGAAATGGTATTGTACCAGTTAGCGGCCGTGACTGACGCCTTATTCGACGGTTCGCGGATCGACGCCGGTTCGAGCGGCCGGTCGCGATCCCACGGAGCCGGGGTCCGCCGACCGTCGATTGGCCGTCTCGTCGACGCTGTAGTTCAGGGCTACGAGGCCTGCAGGCCGGGGATAACAAAGCCTCGTTACCGGCTGTTTGAGCACGATTGCCCACGCGGGTATCGATTCACTATGACAGGAATACGCGACCGATCACGATCTCGAGTAGCGGATCGAACGGACACGGCGCTGCGCTGCCGTCACGTTCGCTCGAGCGACGGCTGGGGCGGCCCCCGTTCGAACGGAGGGGAGCAGCGATGAGCGAAGCAGTACACGACATCGTCAGCGGGGACGGGTGTACGATCGACGACGGGGCAACGGTCGGCTACGGTGAGTTCGAGGAGCCGACACGGTTCGGTGACGGGGCGACGGTCAGAACGGGCTCGATCGTCTACGGCGACGTGACGATCGGCGACGAGTTCGCGACGGGCCACGACGTCCTGATTCGCGAAGGGACGACGATCGGCGACGACGTACTCGTCGGGACCAAGACGGTCATCGACGGACGGACGACGATCGGCTCACACGTCAGACTGCAGACGAACGTCTACGTGCCGACCGAGACGACGATCGGCGACAACGTCTTCGTCGGCCCGGGAGCCGTGCTGACCAACGACGAGTACCCCGTTCGAACCGACGACGGGCTCGAGGGACCGACGATCGAGGACGGCGCGTCGATTGGCGCGAACGCGACGGTGTTGCCGGGCGTGACGATCGGCGAGAACGCCTTCGTCGCGGCCGGGGCCGTCGTCACGGCTGACGTGCCGGCGGAGTGCCTGGCCGTCGGGACGCCGGCGAGCGTTCGGGAACTACCGGCACCGCTCGAGGGGGGCAACCGGCTCGCATGACCGACACCGAACCCAACCCCGAGGGCGATGCGAGCGTCGAAGCGGCCACCAGCGTCGGCGCGGGGACGGAAGCGGTCGATGCCGAGCCCGAACTCGACCGCGACGGCGCGTCGACGCCGGTTCCGATCGCCGACCCCGAACTCAGCGCCGACGCCATCGAGCGCGTCGCGTCGATCCTCGAAGCGGGGCGACTCGCCGACGGCCCCGAAGTCAGGGCCTTCGAGGAGGAGTTCGCGGACTACTGCGGGACCGCTGCTGCGGTCGCGACCGCCAACGGAACCACCGCCCTCCACGCGGCGCTCGAGGCGATCGGACTCGAAGCGGGCGACGCGGTGATCACCTCGCCGTTTTCCTTCGTGGCGAGCGCAAACGCGATTCGGCTGGCGGGCGGGACGCCCGTTTTCGCCGATATCGATCCCGAGACGTACACCCTGGACCCGGCGGACGTGGAACGCGTCCTCAACGAGCGGAACGATATCGTCGGGCTCCTTCCCGTTCACCTCTACGGGCTCCCCGCGGACATGCCGGCGCTGTGCGAGCTGGCCGCTGCACACGACCTGTTCGTCGTCGAGGATGCCTGTCAGGCCCACGGGGCGAAGATCGACGGCCGGCGCGTCGGCGAGTTCGGCGATGCCGCGTGTTTCTCGTTTTATCCGACGAAGAACATGACTACCGGCGAGGGTGGCATGATCGTCACCGACCGCGACGACATCGCCGCGCGGGCGGCGAGCTACGTCAACCACGGTCGGGAGACGGACGGGACCGGCGGCTACGAACACGTCGCCCTCGGCCACAACTACCGGCTGACGAGCGTGGCGGCGGCGATCGGTCGCACCCAACTCGAGCGCCTCCCGGCATGTAACCGCGCCAGACGCGAACACGCGGCGTACTACGACGACCGGCTCGCCGATCTCCCCCTCCAGACGCCGACGGAACCGGCGAACGCCCGGCACGTCTACCACCAGTATACGGTTCGGACCGACGATCGGGACGCCCTCGAGTCGACCCTCAGCGATCGGGAGGTCCAGACCGGCGTCTACTACGAGACGCCCATCCACCGCCAGCCGGCCTACGAAACGGTCAGCACGGCCGCCGCGTCGTTACCGCAGGCGGAACGGGCCGCCGCCGATGTCCTGTCCCTGCCCGTCCATCCCGGGCTGACCGAGCGCGACCGACGGACCGTCGCTGAAGCAGTACGCGATCACTTCACCACCCAATGAGTACGGACCACCGAACGAACGCGACGAGGGAGGAACCGATCCGGGCCGGCGTCGTCGGCGTCGGCTCCATGGGCGAAAACCACGCGCGCGTCTACGGCGAACTCGCCGGCGTCGAACTCGCCGGCGTCACCGACCGCGACGACGACATCGCTGCGGAAATGGCAACGCGATACGGAACCGAGGCGCTCGCGCTCGAGACGCTGTGTGACCGCTGCGATGTCGTGACGGTCGCCGTCCCGACGCCCGCCCATTACGAGACGGTGTCGACCTGTCTCGAGGCGGGTGTCCACGTGCTGGTCGAGAAGCCGATCGCGGAGACCGTCGAGCAGGGCTACGCGCTGGCCGAGCAGGCCCGCGAGGCGGGGTTGGTCCTCCAGGTCGGCCACATCGAACGGTTCAACCCGGCAGTGCAGACGGTCGCGGAACTGATCAACGATCTGGACGTGATCAGCGTCGAGGCCGAACGCCTCGGACCGCCGATCGATCGGACGGCCCCGGGCAACGTGGTCTTCGACCTGATGGTCCACGACGTCGATATCGTCGGCTCGCTGCTCGACGACACACCACACTCGCTGGCCGCGATGGGGACCGACAACGGGCAGTACGCCACCGCGACCATCGAGTACGACGACGTCATCGCGACGGTGACGGCGAGCCGCCTCACGCAGAAGAAGGTCCGAGCGCTTACCGTCACCGCCCGCGAGTGTCTCGTCGAGGTCGACTACCTCGAGCAGTCGGTGTTGATCCACCGCGATTCCTATCCCGAGTACGTCGCGGACGACGGCCAGCCCCGCTACCGCCACGAGAGCGTCGTCGAGCGACCCCACGTCGACAGCGGCGAACCGCTTCGCAACGAACTCGAGTCGTTCATCGAGGCCGTTCGCACCGGGTCGACGCCGACAGTCACCGCCGAAGACGGGATCGCGGCCCTCGAGACGGTCAAAGTGATCGATCGGCTCGCGACGGGACCGTCGGAAGGGACGGACGACACCCCGCCGAAAGAACGTGAGGTGGAGGTCTGATGGCGGAGCGGTCGATCGACGGGGAGCCGACGCGCCGAGCCGGGAGTCCTGGCGGGCGGGCGACCGGCGGGCTCTACGGCTCGAGTCACCCGCCGGAGCGACAGCGCGATCGGGTGACCAGCGGCGAGGTACCGGTCGCCGTCTACGGGCTCGGCAAGATGGGGCTCCCGCTCGCGGCGGTGTTCGCCGAGACGACGGGCAACGTGACCGGTGTCGATGTCGACCCCGCAGTCGTCGACACGATCGCCGGCGGCGGGAACCACGTCGTCGGCGAACCCGGTCTCGACGACCTCGTCGCCGCCCAGGTCGACGCCGGCCGGCTCGAGGCGACGACCGACGGCGAGGCGGCGGCCGCCGCGGCGCGGATTCACGTCGTCATCGTCCCGACGCTGCTGGACGACGAGAACGAGCCGGACCTGACGACCGTCGAGTCGGTCGCCGACGATATCGCGGCTGGACTCGCCCCTGGAGACCTGGTGATCGCCGAGTCGACGCTGCCGCCGGGGACCTGCCGCGACGTCCTCCAGCCCCACCTCGCGAGCGAGAGCGGGCTTGCGCCCGACGAGTTCGGACTCGCGTTCTGTCCGGAACGCACGTCCTCGGGGACGGCGCTGCGGGACATCCGCGGCCAGTACCCCAAGGTCGTCGGCGGCGTCGACGCCGAGAGCACTCGGGCCGCAGCGATCGTCTACGACGAACTCTCGGACAACGACGTCCACCCGGTTTCGGACGCGACGACCGCGGAAGCGGTCAAAGTGTTCGAAGGACTCTACCGTGACGTAAACGTCGGCCTGGCGAACGAACTCGGCCGTCTCGCGGACGAGTTCGGGATTTCCGTTCGCGAGGCGATCGACACGGCAAACGACTTGCCCATGTGTCAGTTGCACGATCCCGGTCCGGGCGTCGGCGGGCACTGTATTCCGTACTATCCGCACTTCCTGCTCGGCCGAACCGACGAGCCGCTGGCCGTGACTGGAACTGCTCGCCGCGTCAACGACGAGATGCCGTCGGTCGTCGCCGACCGCCTCGAGCGGGAACTCGAGCGGGCCGGGACGGCCCTCGCGGACGCGTCGGTCGTCGTCCTCGGGCTCACGTACCGCCCCGGCGTCGAGGAGACCCGTGCCTCGCCCGCGCTGGGTCTCATCGACGCCCTCGACGAGCGCGGTGCGGACGTTGCCGGCGTCGACCCGCTCGTCGATCCGGCCGACTACGGCGCGCGACCGGTCGCGATCGACGGGCTGGCCGCGGAGTCGTTCGACGCCGCCGTGATCGTCACGCCCCACGCGGCGTTCGATCGGATCGACTGGGATGCACTCGAGCCGATGACGGTCGTCGACGGCCGGGACGCGGTCGACCTCTCGGAGACGGCTCATCGGGAGTACGACCTGGCTGGCTCGAGCGACGGACGGCCGCCGAGCGGAGCGCGCGGCGACTCGGGGAGCCACCGTGAAGCGTCGCGGGCGACGCCGGGCGGAGAGAACGATGTATAAGGGGCACCGGATCGGCGTCGTCGTCACGGCATACGACGAGGCGTCGTTCGTCGGCCGCGTCATCGAGACGGTGCCCGACTTCGTCGACCGGATCTACGCCGTCGACGACCGATCGCCCGACGACAGTTGGGCGGTCATCAGGCGGGTCGCCGAGCGGGTCAACGAGGACGCCGAGGGCGAACCACTGCCGGACGTCGCGGTGGCCGACGGCGGCGACGACCGGCGCGTCGTCCCGATCCGCCACGAGGAGAACCGCGGTTACGGCGCGGCGGTCAAGACGGGCTACCGCCGCGCCGCCGAGGACGGGATGGACGTCGTCGCCGTGATGAACGGCGACGGGCAGATGGACCCCGCCATCCTCGATCGGATCGTCGACCCAGTCGTCACCGGCGAGGTCGAGTACGCCAAGGGCAACCGGCTGCTCCGGCCCGAGGATCGCGATGGCATGTCGACGTTTCGCTTCGTCGGCAACGCCATGCTCACCGGCCTCTCGAAGTTCGCCTCGGGCTACTGGTCGATCGGCGACCCCCAGAACGGCTACACCGCTATCTCGCGGACCGCGATCGAGGACCTCGATCTCGAGGCGATCACCGATCAGTACGGGTTCCTCAATCACCTGTTGACACACCTCAACGTGGCCGGCTTCCGCGTCGCGGACGTCCCCATGTCGGCCGTCTACGGCGAGGAGGAGAGCAGCATCGAGTACGTGTCGTTCGTGCGGTTCGTCTCCCTCCTCTTGCTCCGGAGCTTCTGCTGGCGGCTCGCGAACCGGTACGTGATCCGGTCGTTCAATCCGGCCGTCGTCTACTACGGTGCCGGCACGATCGGCCTGGCCGGCGGCCTGACCGGGCTCGTCGGCTCGGCCGTTCGGACGGCTCGAGGCAAGGACGGCGTCACGGGGGCGATCGCCGCGAGCATCGCCGCGCTACTCGGACTCCTCGCGCTCGGTACCGCCATCCGACTCGACGCCGAGGCGAACGCGGACCTCGAGCGCCCGTGTCCCGAGCGGGCGATGGCGAACCGGGAGCGGGAGCGAGACGGGCGAGCGCCGGCACGGGACGGCTCGAGGTAACCGCGCCGGGCGACGCGGCTTTCGATGCGGAACGCGGGCGCGCTCGTGGTCGGCTCTCGGGGCGAGACCCGCGGGCCGACCACGAACCGGCCGGCAGCTACTCGATCGAATACGTCACGATGTCCTCGCTCTCACAGGCGGGACAACGGGTCGTTCCGTCCGAGACGTTCGTCCCGCAGTCGCGGCACTCGTGGACGACCGTAACCGACGGGGCGTTGTCGCCGCTCTCGCGGGGAGCATCGGGGGAGTCAGTCGCGGACTCAGTCCCGGAGAGCAGGTGATCGAGGAGTGTGGAGAGGCTCATAGAACAGGGAGCGTATCGGCTCTTTTCCGGAGATGAATAAAAGTGTTTTGTGTAACCTTATAGGACACTATCGTTCGTGAAGAACCAGGACTGAGAGTCGAGACACGTCACATCGACCGCGAACGAGGCTGCAGGACGCGCTTGGTCGACCGGTCGAGTCGCTTCAGTTCCCCGCGGGACTGCGCTACGTCGACGAGCAGTTCGGTGAGGTTGACGAGGTCGGCCGTGTACTCGCGTCGCCGCGCTCGCCAGCGGTCGCTCGCACCGTCGTCGGCGAGGATCTCGAGGGAACGCGTCCGAACCGCGTCGTACTCGTCGAACTGTTCGGCCAGGCCGGCGCGCTCGAGTTCCCGGAACTCGCCGTACTCGTGGTCGTCGGTCCCACGGTAGCGAAAGGCGGGCGTTCCGAGCAGGGCGGCTTCGTTGACCATCGTTCCGGTGTCGGCGACCAGCAGCGAGGCCTCGGCCATGGCGTCGTGGATCAACGCGGGGTGGAGGTCATAGGACCGAGCGGGGAGGTCCCGGAGGGTCATCTCGTCGCCCTCGTCGGAGACGAAGACGGTCGCCACCTCGCTCAGCCGTTCGACTAGATCCCGTCGCTGTTCGGGACGGAACCCCTCGAGATCGGCGTCGTGGAGCGCGTCGAGCGCGTTGAATCGGACGATGACGTACGGTTCGTCCGGATCGACGTCGAGGTACTCGCGAACGTCGTCGTTCGCCTCGAAAACGTCGGGGTGGAGATAGGCACATTCCTTGAAGCCGTCGAAGGTATAGTGTGCGTCGCCGAGATCGCGACGCGTCACGGCCGGGGAGATGATACAGTCGGCGAACGGTCGCGACACGGTGTGGTTGAAATCGCCGGGTTCGTCGTCGAGGACGAGAACGACCGGTGTCCGCGAAACCGTGCCGGCGTAGGCGGCGTAGGGACCCCGACCGAAGACGACATCCGGATCGAACCGGATCGCTTCGATCCCGATCGTCAGGAACTGGCCACCCAGTTCGCGGGCGAACCCTACCCGCGAGTAGCCTTCGGTTTCGTGGTCGCCGTACACTCGGTAGGGCATGTCGAAATAGTCGAGTAGATCGGTCGTACAGGCGTACTCCCGAGTCAACACGAGCACGTCGTGTCCCGCCCGCTCGAGGCGGTCGACGGCGTGTCGATACAGGTGCACGTGTGCGGGCGTATTGGCCAAGACGAGGAGCCGCATCGACGCCGACTACCGGGCCTCGACCCTTTGTAATAGCATCGCTACGGGGACAGTCGGTCCGAAGTCACCGTCTACGGACGGTTCGTCTAGCTGTACGTGAAGAAAACTCGCGTGCCTGCACGGATAACAAAGCGGCCCCGCTGCGTCGAGTCGGCCACCGAGATGCACGTCCTCACGCTCACCACGAACGCCGACGCTCCCTTCATGACCCAGCAGCTGGCGGCGCTTGAGGAGCGGGGCGTTTCCGGGACCACGATATCGGTGGCCGGCGAGGTCGATGCCGACACCGATCGGTCGCCGGCGGATTACGTGCGGACCGTTCCGCGGGTCCTCCGAGAGGCCCGAAACGGCTACGACCTGATCCACGCCCACTACGGGCTGACGGCACCGATGGCGCTCGCACAGTTCCGGCAGCCGGTCGTCCTCTCGCTGTGGGGATCGGACGTGTACGGACCCGCCGCCCCCGTCAGCCGGCTCTCCGCGCCGTTCTGCGACGCGGTCGTCGTCATGTCCGAGGGGATGCGCACCGCCCTGGGCCGCGAGTGTACGGTGATCCCCGACGGGGTCGACCTCGAGAAGTTCCGGCCGGAGCCACAGGACCGAGCGAAAAAACGGGTCGGCTGGGACGACGACGCGGACGCGTATGAGATATTGTTTCCGTACTCGCCCGCACGCGGAGTGAAAAATTATTCTCGCGCAGAGCGCGTCGTGACCGTCGTCGACAACCTCCTCGAGCGCCGGGTGCGGCTCCGAACCGTCTACGGCGTCGACCACGACGCCGTGTCGGACTACATGAACGCCGCCGACGCGCTCCTGTTGACCTCCGACAGCGAGGGGTCACCGAACTCGGTGAAGGAGGCCCTGGCCTGCAACCTCCCCGTCGTCGCCGTCGATGTCGGCGACGTTCGGGAGCGCCTGGCCGGCGTCACCCCCTCGCACGTCGCAGCGACCGACGAGGACCTGATCCGCGGGTTGATCGACGTCCTCGAGCGCGGGGAGCGATCGAACGGCCGCGAGGCCGCCCGCGAGGTGAGCATCGACCGGACCGCGGACCGACTGCTCGCGGTCTACGAGCGGGTCGCCGGCACGACGAGCGAGACCGAGGCCGGCGGCGAGACGCGACACACGGGGGGAGCCGCGGGCCGAATCGAGTGAGTGCCCGAACGGGATCGCGTGGTACGGACGGTCGAAAGCGTCTGCCGAGACCGATCGGCCGACCCGCACTTCGATCGAACGCGATCGACTACCCGACTGCCGTTCGATACCACGCCATGGTCTCGGGCAGGTGGGCCTCGAGCGGCCGGTACTCGTACCCCAGTTCCTCGCTGGCTTTCTTCGAACTGTAGAACAGCCGCCGGGTTGCGAGGCGGGCCATGTCCCGATCGAACGGAAACACGCGCCGATCGGCGACGGCGTCGACGACCTCGGCGACGGGGCCAGCGGCGTGGATCGCCGTCGCAGGAACGCGGATTCGAGCGGGCGAGCCGTCGACGGCGTTGGCGATCCGGGAGACGGCGCTGTCGTAGGTGAGGTTCTCGCCGCCGAGGATGTAGTGATCGCCGCTGGTTCCGCGGTCGTACGCGGCCAGGAGGCCGTCGACGACGTCCGAGACGCCGACGATGCTCAGGCCCCCGGGGAGGTAGACGGGCATCGTCATATCGACGCCCATCGAAAGCAGTTGAGCGGTGAACGCCTCGTCCCCGGGGCCGAAGATCGAGGTCGGGTGAACGGTCACGGCATCCCCGTCAGCGTCAGCATACCGATCGACCAGGGCCGCCGCCTCGGCTTTCGCGGCCTGATAGGCCCCGATCGGCTCGGCCACGTCCGTCTCGTCCGCAACGCTGTCGTCTCCCTGCGGACGGCGCGTCCCGGCAGTACTGGTGAACACCACCCGTCCCACGTCGCCGTCACGACAGGCCTCGAGCACCCGTTCCGTCCCGTCACGGTTGACCGCCCAGACGGTCTCGGGGTCGGCGCTCCAGAGGCCGACCCCGGCGAGGTGGAAGACGGCGTCGGCCCCGTCGACGAGTTCCCGCAGCGTCTCGCCGTCGAAGATATCGCCGACGAACCAGTCGACGCCACAGCGGTCGCCCCGATCCGAGGTCGGCCGGCTGAGTCCGCGAACCGTCCAGCCCTCCTCGAGCAGGCGCTCACAGAGCCGCGAGCCGAGGAACCCGGTCGCTCCGGTGACCGCCGCCGTCCCCGGTTCGATCCCCCCGGTCATCGGTCGCCCTCGAGTTGCGGCGGGACGGCGTCGCCGGCCACCGCCGCGTAGACGCGGTAGGCAGTCGACACGGCAGGATGGGTGTCGTCCGCCGGGGGGAGCTCGCCGTCGGGGATTCGCGCTCGCAGCGCCTCGAAGTCGGCGTCGCCCGTGACGGAGATCGGCCCGCGGTCGCCGCGTGCGGTCTCGAGCGCCCCGTCGGCCGCGAGCGAGCGGCCGAGCAAGGTGGTCGCGACGGCGTCGACGGCAGGGGCCGAGCCCGCGAACAGCGCGTTCCCCGCGACGGGGTCGCCGCCGTAGGCGGTCGTCGCATCGAGGACGGCGACCGCGGGATCGATCGCCCGCGTCGCCGCGACAGGGGCTCGATCGGGTCCCGTGTCACAGTCGACGAGAGCAGCGAGCGTCCGCATCGCACCCGCGACCGGCCCGTTCTCGGTCGGCCGGAGCGACGGAACCACGACCACGGCCCCCTCGGCGAGGCGGTTGGGGACCGAGAGCGCGATCGGCTCGTCCGCGACCGCACAGACGTCACCAGTGTGCGAATCGTCGGCGAGATCGACGAGCGACGCCTCGAACCGCTCGAGAAGACTCTCGTAGCCGAGGTACCGCGCCGTCCGGTCGAACGAGATGCGGTCGTCGCTCGCGCCGGCGACCGCGACGTCGGCACCCGTCTCCCGCTCGAGACGGGCGACGACCGCGCCGACGACGGCGGGATCGGTGACCATGCCCGACGACGGGTGGAAGGGGTAATGTGCGTCGGGAACGAGCGTCACCCGGTCGGCCTCGGCGAGCGTCTCGAAGGCGGGCTCCAGAACGGTTCGAACCGGCGACTGGAGCGCGGCCATGCGGGCGTCGACATCGGGAATCCAACCGCCGCGGCGTTCGGCGGCGTCGACGGCGGCCGCGCGGACCGGTGCGGTGCTCACGGGGACACCTCCGGGGTTTCGAGGCCGTCGATATCGCCTGCGTCGTCGCCCTCTGCGGCGAGGTCGTAGGCCGTTTCCGCGAGTGCGATCGCTCGCCGGCCGTCCGTACCGTCGACCGGCGGCCGCTGGCCCTCCCGAATCGCGTCACAGAAAGCAGCCAGGGCGTCGTAGTGGGCCTGCAGGTAGAAGGTCGGACCGAAGACGTCCGGCTCGTCGCTCGTGAGCCGGCTCGCGACGTTCGACAGCGCGGCCGTCGCCGCGCCGGCGTAGAAGTTCGCCGGCAGGTGCTCCCGATTGCTGATCGTCCCCGTCACGCCCTCGAGACGCAGCCGGGTGTTGACTTCCGGGAGCTGTTCCCACTGATAGGTACCACAGTGGAGCGTGATCGTCGTGCCCGTCTCCGGCGCGTCCATGAGCACGGTGGCGGCGTCCTCGGCCTCGGTCTCGAGCGTCCGCCCCATCGAGGCGTCCCTGACCTCGAGGTCGCCGAACAGCCACTCGAGGACGTCGAAGCAGTGGACGCCGAGTTCGACGAGGGAGCCGCCGCCGGCGGCGTCGGGGTCCATGGGCCACTCCGGTGGCGCGTCACCGGCCGGGGGCCGACCGAGTGGATGGTCGTTGAGCCGCGTGATCGAGGCGTATGGAACGTGCCCCACGCTGCCCTCGTCGTAGGCCTCCTTGACACCCATCATATCCGGCTGGTAGCGCAGCGTGTGGTCGACGCCGACGGCGATCCCGGCCTCGCGGGCGATCTCGAGCAGCCGATCGGCCTCCGCCGTCGAGCGCGCGAGCGGTTTCTCGACGAAGACGTCGACACCGGCCTCGGCGGCCCGCTCGACGGCGTCGGCGTGGAGGAAAGGCGGCAAGGCGACGACGGCCGCGTCGAGGGCTTCCGCGTCGAGCAACGCCTCGTAGTCGTCGTAGGTGCGGGAAACGCCGGCGCTCCGGGCTCGAGCGCGATTCTCCGGCCGTACGTCGGCGGCCGCGACGACCTCGACGGCCGGCATCGCGACCGCCGATTTCAGGTGTACCATGCCGATGTTGCCGACCCCGAGGAGGCCCAGCGAGAGGGCATCCGAATCGGTCCATCGATGTAAAAACGGTCGTGCCATCTGCCCGCATTCGGCGGGCTGCGGGCTTTGTTATCGTCGCCGTACCCGCCCGAGCGGACGAGTAGCGGACGCATTCGGCCGCCTGCGGGCACCGTCGACTGGGCCGCGATTACCGTCGGCTCGCCGTCGCCCGTTCGGCGCTACTCCGGGGACCCGCGACGCGACTGGCGACATCGGCCATCGTCTCGACGGTGAGGTCGGTCGCCGACCGCTGGCGATCGAGGTACGACAGGATCGCCCGCATGCGGCGGTCGTCCCGCTCGTGGGTCAGGTTGTTCGGATGGAGCCACATGTGAAAGAGCCCGTCAGTGCGCGCCGCCTCGTCGATTCCGCGGCGAGCCAGGGCGACCATCGGGTCCGCCCAGATCGACTCGGCGACGGTCCGCGCCGGCCCCTCGAACCCGAAGAGGAACATCGAGGCTGGCACGTTGACCAGGCCGTACTCGTCGACGGTCGGTTCGACCAGCATCGAACGGTCGCGAATCGTCGAGTCGAAGACGCCCCGAACGCCGTCCCTGGTCGGCGACCGCCCACGGTAGGCCGTCACACCGTGGTCGGCCAACACGTCTCGGTGTCCCACGTCGTTGCGCGGATAGACGAACGAGTCGATCGACTGGTTCCAGTCGGCCGCGAGGTCGCGGCTGCGCTCGAGTTCGGCGTCGGCGAGTTCGCGGTCCGTCTCCGGGTGGCCGAACAAGACGTGCGAAAAGGAGTGGCTGGCGAACTCGTGGCCGGCGTCGGACGCGAGTACGTCGGCGACGAGGGCAGGACCGAACCGGAGGTCTTCGCGGTCGGCCCACGCGTTCCGTTCGCGCTCGAACCAGCCGTCGGGGGCCGGATGATCGGCGTGGGTCCCGTCACAGGACTCGAGCATGAGGTGGCCGACGACGGCCCACGTCGCCGGGACGTCGAATTCCTCGAGCAAGTCAATCATGACCGACCAGCCGCGGCGGCCGGCTTCGACGCGGTCCGCCGGCGGCGTGGCAAAATCGTGAAAGCCCCAGCCGAGTTCCGCGTCGAGCGACATTACGACGCTACCCACGGATCCCACCACGATTGCATGCGTCTCATATCCGGACCGTCGTGGGCGGGTGGCTTTGTTATGGATGTCCTGTTTGGCCGGCGGCTGACGACCGCGAGCCGTGCGAGGCGAGCGAGGGTCAACGAGACCGCCTCGCACACGAACCGACGAGTTAACGCCACCGAACAGCGACGGCTCGAGGCGGCCGTTGGCTGAAACCGCTCTATAACAAAGCGCTCACTCGGCAACCGCCCGGACAACAGGCGTCTTCGACGTCTCATACAACAAGCATGAGCGGATCTACGACTTCCTCCGAGCGAGCGTTCGTGCTCGGACTCGACGGCGTGCCGTGGAGACTCATCGAGCAATGGAGCGACGAGGGTATCCTCCCGAACTTCGCTCGGATGCGCGAAGCGGGTGCATCCGGAACGCTCGACAGCACTCGTCCGCCGACGACGCCGCTCGCGTGGCCGTCGATCGCCACGGGCGTGTGGCCGGACAAACACGGAATTTACGGCTTCCAGAACCTCTCGTCCGAATACAGCCACGAGATGTATACGAGCCGCGATCTCGCACAGCCGGCCCTCTGGGATCAACTCGGGCCGGCCCACGTCGGAAACGTCCCGATGACGTATCCGGCCCGCGAGATCGACGGCACCATGGTCACGGGGATGATGACGCCCTCGACGGACCGGGAGTTTACCCATCCGCCGGAGCTGCAAGCCGAGATCGACTCCCGGATCCCGAACTACGAGATCAGCCTCGACTATCCCGAGTACGCCGACCGGCCGGACGACTTCGAGGACGCCGTCGACGATGTCCTCGCGAAACGCCGCGACCTCATGGAGATCCAGATGGACCGCGCCGGCGACGACTGGCAGCTGTTCTTCTTCGTCTACACCGCGCCCGACCGGTTCCAGCACCTCATCTGGGACATGGACCGACTGCGCGCCCACTACGCGCAACTCGACGAGATACTCGGCGATGTGATGGCGTACACGGACGACCACGACGCGGACCTCTACGTCGTCTCCGACCACGGTTTCGGCCCGATCGAGGGACTCGTCTACGTCAACCGCATCCTGGAGCAGGAGGGGTACCTGTTCCGGCGCGAGGACGAGGGCACCCGCGGAGCGCTCGCGAGCCTCGGCATCTCTCGCGACGCCATCACCGGGGCGCTCAACCGGGTCGGCATCACCGAGGAGACCCTCGTCCAGTCGCTGCCCCGGCGGCTGGTCGACTCCGTCGCCGAGCAGATTCCCGGCGATCACGCCCTCTACGACGTCGACTACGACCGTACCGTCGCCTTCGTCCACGACACGGGCAACTGCTATATCAACGACACGGAGCGTTTCGACAGCGGCATCGTCTCGCCGAGCGAAGTGCCGGAGATAAAGGCCGATCTCAGGGCCGCGTTCGAGTCGGCCACCGACGACGACGGCGATCCGCTGCTGGTCGTCCACGACGGGGACGATCTGTTCCCGACGGACGAGGGATCGCCGGATCTGGTGGTCTGTGGCCGCGGTGTTTACGAATCCCGCAGCGGGATGGCAACCGAGGTCCGTGGCGAGACGGGGACCTACGACGCGAGCCATCGCAACGACGGGATCGTCCTCTGTCGCGGCCCGTCGATCGCGTCCGGCGCGACCCTGCGCGGGGCTCGAGTGGTCGACATCGCGCCGACGCTGCTACACGGGATCGGCGAGCCAGTACCGGACAACGCGGACGGGCGGGTGCTCTTCGACGCCTTCGACGACGAGAGCGCGCCGGCCGCGACCAAGGTCGAGCGGACGACGGTGGGTCGGATCGAGAGCGACGAGGCGGTCGACGAGGACTTCGACGACGTGGCGGACCGGCTGAAGGGACTTGGCTATATGGAGTGATCAGGACCGACTGCGCGGCACCGTCACGGTGATCGTGTTGCCGTTCTCGGCTCGGTCGAAGGCGATACGGCCCCCGGAGAGATCGACGGTCCAGTAGACGAGCCACAGCCCCAGTCCGGACGTGTGATAGACGTCGTTCATCTTCCAGTCGCCAGTCAGGACGCGAAACTCGACCTCCGGAATCGGCGGGCAGTTGTCTCGAACGACGATATCGACCGTTTCCGGGGTGGAGCGGACGGTAACGGACAGCTCCGGCTGACCGTCGGGTTCGTGCCGGGCGGCGTTCTCGAGGAGTTCCGCCACGGCCAACTCGATCTCGTGGAGGGTGGTCGCGGTCGCCGACGCCGGCAGCGTCGTTTCGATCGTCGCGGACGGATACCGCTCCCGGGTCGTCTCGACCGCGTCAGTGACGACCGCGACGAGATCGATCGGCTCCGGCACGGCCCGGTCGGTGAGTAGTTCGATGATGTCGCGTTGTTTGTCCGCGCTCTCGAGGAGATTCCGGCCCTGGGTGCGGATGATCTCCGCCCGCCCACGAGACGCCGTATCGCCCTCCCGGGCGATACACTCGGCGTTGCCGAGGATGACGGCCATGTCGTTGCGCAGGTTGTGCCGGAGCAGGTTGTCCATGACCGCGAGCTGGCGTTCCCGTCGCCGCCGGTCGGTGATGTCTCGAGAAAAGCCGACGATGCGGACGACCTCGCCGTCCTCGATGATCGGTTCGGAGCGGACCCAGACCCAGTGGCTGTACTCCGCATCCGGGTTGACGCGATACTCCACGTCGACGGATTCGCCGGCCGAGGCGCGATCCATCGCCTCTCGGACGCACGGGATGTCGTCGGGATGAACGACCTCGAGGAACTGCCGGGGGTCGGCCTTGAGGTCGGCGACCGGCTGACCGAAGATGTCCTCGTAGGCCGGGTTGACGAACAGCAGTTCCGACCAGTCGCCGTTGAACATCCACAGCACGTCGCCGACGGTGCCGGCGATCGTTCGCAGTCTGCTCTCGGCGTCGCGGCGTTCCTGCTCCGCGGTCACCTGATCGGAGATATCCCGCGAACTGACGACGTAGCCGTCGAGCGCCGCATCCGGCAGGTTCGTCACGCGACTCTCCAGCCACACCCACTCGCCGTCCGCGGTCGCGTGGCGATAGCGGACCGTCGCCGACGCGCCCGTCGCACTGACCTGCTCGAGCCGATCCGCGACGGCCCGCCGGTCGTCGGGGTGGATGTACGCCGCGGACTGCTCGCCGACGAGGTCCGCCGGCTCGTAGCCGAGGATCGGGTCGCTCGCCGCGTTGAGGTAGACGTAGGTGCCGTCCGTATCGACGATGGCGAGTTTGTCTTGGGCGTGCTCGAGCAGGACGGAAGCCATATCGCCGAGTTCGACGGTCATCGCGATACTGTGGGACAGTTTCCCGTAGCGAAGCAAAAGCGTGGTGGGAGTGCGACCGGACGCAGGCGGAACGACGCGGCTCGAGCGGGTGCCCGATCGAGGCGGCGGAGCCGACGCTATCGATCCGAACGGACGCGTTGCAGGCCGGTTTTCGCCGCCACCCAGGCCGGGTACACGGTGTTGTAGACGGGTGCGGGGGCGTTTCTCGCGCCAGCACGGAGGAGCCGATGGGTGAGCGGCGGTTCGGAGGCCGAAATCAGGTCGTCCAGATCGACGCCAGCGAGCCACTCGAAGAAGGCCCGTTCGGCCGGCGTGGCCGGGTCCGTGTCGCGGGCACGCTCGCGGATGTCCGCCCACATGTGACGCTCGTCCTGGCCGAGCACCCACTCGCCACGCTCGAGCGACCGCCGGAGCCGACGGTAGTCCCCCTCGGCGAACGGATAGCCGTGATCGGCCGGCTCGAGGCCCGAAAGGCGAAGTCCGACAGCGGTGCGGTAACACTTTTCACACTCGCCGCAGTTTCCGTCCATGCGGTCGTTACAGGTCTGGAGTCGCAGCGTCGGCTCCTCGCTGCGGACGTAGTCGGCGATGGCATCGAGGCGCTCCTGTCGGGTGAGTTCGTAGCCGTCGTGGTGACACCGTGTCCCGGTCCACCGGACGCGCTCGTCGATATCGGGGCGCGAGCCCCATTCGAGGTCGATGCCGTCCCAGTGAGTCGCGGCGACGTAGAGATCCGTCAGCCCACGCGCGTAGGCCATCGGGGCACAGAGACCGAGCAGCCCCAACCCGTGGCCGACGGAACTGTACCAGCCGCCGTCGACGTGCCGTTTGTAATGGGCCAACAGCATCGCATGGTCGAGAAACGAAAGCATGTTCGACTCGACGAACGCGGTCTCACAGTCGTGATCGTCGGCGAACCGCGAAACGCGCGTTCGCAGCGCGTCCCACTTCTCGTCGTCGTCGGGGCTGGGGGTAATCGTCCAGCCCCGAATGCTGATCAACGTCGGCGACTCCTCGCGGTGGCGGACGTACGAACACGTCGAGTCGACGCCGCCGGTAAAGAGCAGTCCGCTCCCGTCGCTCGGCTCCGGTTCCGGGTCGATGGTCCGCCGCGCGTAGAGGGTCCCACCGTCGAGGAAGTCGTGCATCTCACACAGGGTCGTCTTCACGTCCGCGAGGGCGCGCGCGAACGTCGCGTCGACCTCGTCGACGTAGATATCGGCCCCGTTGGCCCACGCGACGGGACAGACCTGCGCGAGGACCGGGATCGCGAGCACGCCGTCCGGAACGGCCGCGATCGGGACGTCGTAGTCGGTTCGGAACGATTCGTCGGTGAAGAACCGCTCGAGGTCTGACGTGGCTCGAATCGAGCACTCGAGGGTTCCACTGTCGGCCGTCAGTCGGTCGATAAGGATCGATGACATAGTGAAGACATCTCGCGCTCGAGTGAGCGGACCACGACCGACTACAAAAACGACCGGAACCGTTGATCGATCAGCGCTCGAGAAATGCATCCATAGCTGACTGTCCCGACTCGATAGGGACGGAATACTTCGGCTGCGGCGGTCCCCGCTCGCCCCGTTTGCAGCCGAACGAACGCGGCGCACGCGCTCGAGAGGGGTCTGCAGGGCAAACGTCCGGGCGGGACGCCGGCCGTACGGCGTGGAGCTCGCCTCCCGATATGGTTTCGAGGGTAGGTGCCGGATAACAAACCCCGACAGCGTCGACGACTGGCTCGAGAGATGCGTACCGAGACTGGCCCGGACGAGCGCGGTGGGATGAAATGAGACGATCGACGCTCAACGTGACGGTCGCGGTCGGGTTTCTCGCAGTCGCGGTCGGCACCCTGATCGCGAGAGCGAACCCGGCGACGGCCTACGAATCCTCGGTTTACGTGGGCTCGCCGACGATCACCTGGGTCGTGTTCGCGTTCGCGCTCGCAATCGCAGTCGGGACGACCCTGTCCTGTCGGGGTCGCCGACAGGGGTACGGGATCGTGCTGGGCGGGACGACGGTGATCGCCATCGTGAGTCTCCCGGTGATCCGGAACTATCGCTTCGCCGGGATGGGCGACGCGATGACGCATCTGGGCTGGACCCGAGACATCGTGTCCGGGGGAACCGCGCCCCACGAACTGTTCTATCCGGGGTTACACGCCATTGCAACGGTGTTTCACGTCGTCGGCGGCGTCCCGATCGAACGCGGGCTCCTGATCGCGATGGTCGTGCTCTTCGTTCCGTTCGTCGTCTTCGTTCCGCTCGCCGTCCGCGATATTGCGGGCAGCGGACTGGCGGTCGGACTGTCCGCGATCGTCTCCTGGATGGTCCTCCCAGTTAACAACATCGCGACGTTCATGGGCGTTCATACCAACTCGAACGCACTCTTTCTGGTTCCGCCCGTCGTCTTCGCGCTCGTCGCCTACCTCCGGCGTCGGTCGATGGTCGAACGACTCCCGCTCGGGCTATCGCCGTTCAGCGTCCTCGTCTATCTGACCGGCCTCACGCTCCTGTTGGTCCACCCCCAGCAGATGTTCAATATCATCGTCCTCGTCGCCGCGATCAGCGGCGTTCAGTTCCTCGCTCGCCGACGGTTCGACGAGCACCCGATGCTCGAGCACCCGACGACGTACACACACACGATCGTCCTCGGTGGAATGTTCGGGCTCTGGGCGCTCGGGAACGAACGGTTTAGAAGCGCCGCGTCCGGGCTAGTGTACGGGCTGCTCTCGCAGGACGTCGGTGCCGGGGCCGAGGTCGACCAGCGAGGATCGTCGCTGACCGACATCGGCGGGAGCCTCGCCGAGCTCTTCGTGAAGATGTTCCTCGATGCCGCGATCATCGGACTTCTCGTCGGCCTATTCATCCTGGCCGTCTGGCTCGGTCGGACGAGCCTCGACGCCGAGAACAGATCCTTCGTCAACTACGTCAGCTTCGGACTCATTCCCTTGGGTGGCCTGTTCGGGGTGTACTTCGTCGGAACGCCCACGATGGCGTTCCGACAGGTCGGCTTCATCTACGTCCTCCTGACGATCCTTGCCGGAATCGCGCTGGCACAGGTTACCGGCGGGCTCTCGAGCGTGCTCACGAGACCGGGAGCAAACGCGGTCACCGCGCTGGTGCTCGGCTGCTGTCTGGTGCTCGGGTTGCTCACGGTGTTCGCGTCGCCGCTGATCTACAACCCGGGCCAGCACGTGACTCCCGAAATGATGAGCGGCTACGAGGACGGTCTGGATCACGGGGCCGAGGGCGTTCCCTACGCGGGTATGGGGTACGACCCCTACCGGTACGATCACGCGATCAACGGTATCCCGGGCGGCGGCGAGACCGTTGGTGGCGCGTCGGCGGCCACGGGAACTGTCAACGCGACCGTGTTCTCGGCGGGCAACTACAGCGGGGCCTATCCGACCGACGAGTACTACTTCGTCTTCACGGAGTGGGACAGAACGAAAGAGATCGACGTCTATCAGGAACTCAACTACCGCGAAGCCGCACTCGAGGGGCTCGACACCGACCCGGCCGCGAACAAGGTCGTCTCGAACGACGAGTTCGAGATGTACGCTATCAGTAGCAGGCCGTAGCGACGCTCCCGTTCCGCAGGCCGCTGCTGCCACTGTTGATCGGGGCGGGCGAGTTTCGGCCGCCGCCAGCTCCCGGCCCCACGATGAATGAGATGTGCCGATTCCTCCTCGCGCACGCGAGCACGTTCGAGTCCTCACCGTGACGGGACGCGCCGTCGACTCGAGACCGCTGTCGGCACTCCTCGCTGGTGGTCTCCGCTCCGTCGGGACTGACGCATCTCGTCCGAGCCCCCGAGACCGGTCGAAGCGGCCGGTAAGAACTGCTTACGACTCGAGAAAGACGATGCTGTCCGTCCGAAACGGTGTCGGCGATACCGAACGCCGCTTTCGTCTTCCCCGTCGGGTTCGAGGTCGAGAGCGCCTCTCCGCTCGACACGCGCTCGTTTCTTCGACAAAGAGTCGATTACGGCCACGGAAACTGTCATCAATTCGTTCATAAGTTCGTGGATAAATATCGATAGATTGTGACCCTATACCCAGTGTTAGAAATATATTCTGTAAATTTAAGCCATAGCTCCAAGAAAAAGTTTATGTGTGTAAGCCGGAGTTACGGACATGTATGGCGCAGAACCCCCGTACGTCCGAGACGGAATCCACTCCGACTGCAGGCCGTAACAGCGGATTAAGCCGCCGTAACTACGTTCGCTCGCTCGCCGCCGTGGCGACCGCAGCGACCGCGATCGGCGGGGCCGGCACGGCCGCCGCTCAGGACGACTACGAGGTCATCGAAGCCGAGGGACAGACGATCACCATCGACGCCGGTGAGACCTGGGAGAACAAACTCATCGATATGACGACCGGCCAGGACATCATCATTACCGCTCACAGCAGCGACTGGACGATCCGGAACGTCGGCTTCAAAGGCAAGAACACCTCCGGCACCGGGACCGCCACGTTCGGCATCTCCGATACGAGCGGCGGCACCTGTACCGTCGAGAACGTCTATCTCGGCGACGGCTCGAGCACCGGGAACGGGAACCCGAACGGCCACGGACAGACGGCCTTCTGGGTCGCGCCGGACCACAACGGCCACATCGACTTCGAGAACGTCAACATCCAAAAGTTCGCGGACAACGCGATCTACGGTTCCGCACCCGGCACCAAGGGTGGCGGAACGATCCACATCGACAGCAGTTTCGCCGCGAACTGTTACGTCTCGCACTTCCGACTGGCGACCGAAGGGAGCAAGGTCACGAACTCGAGCGTCTACGTCGACGGTAGTCACGGGTACGTCGGCCGCGGTATCTGGGGCTGGGCCCCGGGGACGATCGAGGTCGAGGACTGCCAGATCGAGATGAACGGACAGAACACCGCCATCGACGCCGGTGCGAACGGGAACCCGACCGAGATCGCCGTCACGAACACCGATTACGACGACGGGGCCGGCATCGCCGAACACGCCGGCTCGAACGTCCAACTCGGCGACGGCGTCGGGACCGACCCCGAGGCGTTCATCCCGCAGGGCGTCCCGACGAGCCCCGAAGAAGCCGCGGCCGGTTCACAGAAGTAACGAGGCTGCCCGTTTTCGCGGAGCATCGACCCGCTGACGCGACCGATCCCGCCCTCCGACGCGTGTACGTCCCCCCTCACACGCCGTTTCGGTCCCCGCTGACGTGACGCTCTCCGCCACGTGACGCTCGGTGCGCGGACGCTATCCCCGCGACCGGTTTTCCAGTCTCGTTTTTCGGACCTGATTCGAGCGACACACTGACTAGCCGCGTCTCCCCACGGTCTCGCGGGACGACCGCGACAGCACGACGGGACATCCGACGCTCCAACGGCAGTGAGCCGTCGGCGTGCAGAGAGCGGACTCGAGAACGGATCGCTTCCGCACCGGTCGTGGCCGCTGCCGTCGGGTGCGGTCGGCAGCGACCGACGGACTGTGGCGATGTGGACCGAGCGACGGAGAACGACGATCCGGAGGGAGGACCGGCAGTAATACTGTGTTACCCGTGAGTGCGTACCGATCCGCGACGGCGACCGCGCGCCGGTTACGGCGGAGGGCCGTGGCTGGCGGGTTCTTGCGGCCCGAGAATCGAACCGGAACGAGCAAAACAAGTAGATCGCGCCGATCACAGGTGCCGCATCGCGACTCACTGACGCTGCGTCAGTGACCGATGCCGACTACTGTTCGCGCGCGTTGTACTGTACGTCGACCGTCGCGTCGCCGAGGATCCGGAAGTCCTCGATATCGCCGTCGAACCAGTAGGCGTCGAGCCAGTTGCCGACGCCGCCGCGGACCGTCGTGTCCTCGACGATATCGTTCTCGTCGACCGACGCGTCGCGGTACTCGGCCTGAATGACCTTCCCGTCGACGCGGAACGAATACGTGCTCGGCTCGGCCGTTTCGGTTCCGTCGAAGACGACCGCGTGGGGGAGCAGTTCGGGGTCGCCGTACTCCTCGAGATCGATCTCGTCACCGTCAACGGTGATGGTGGGTGTCCCGTTGATCAGCGAAACGTCGGTTAGCGTCCCGGAGAAACGAAAGCGGAGGCTGCCGTCGGTGACGGTGCTCTGGACCGTCGAGCCGGAGATCGTCGTCGCCACGTCTTCCGGCGCTTCGTCGGAAGCGAGTTCGATGTTGCCGTCGACCGTGATCTCGAAGCCGACCGGGGTTCCCGTCCCCTCTACCTCGAGGACGTGAGGGAGGTCGGACCCGTAGTCGGCGGGATCGATACGATCGCCGTTGATGGAAACGGTACCCGGTCCATCGACGGTCAGTTGGTCGACCTCGCCGCTGTACCGGAAGGCGTCCTTCCAGTCGGCGACGACACCGTAGACGGTGCCGTCCTCGATGGCGTCCTCGTCGTCGATCGAGGCACCCTCGTACCCGCTCCGTTCGGCCTCGCCGCTGACGGTGAACTCGTAGCGAGTCACGTCCTCGTCGCTCCCGTCGATGACGATGATGTCGTCCAGAACGTCGTCGATATCCGCAGGGTCGATCTCGACGCCGTTGACCCGAACGGTCGCGTCGCCGTCAACGGACAGGCGCTCGATTTCCCCGTCGAAGCGGAACGCGTCGAGGTAGTCGGCGACGGTACCGCTGGCGCGGGTGCCGTCGACCGAGGCCGCCGCGTCGATCGTCGCGTTCTCGTCAGTGCTGGGCTCGACCGCCTCGCTGACGACGAATTCGTAGCTCGTCGTGTCCGACGTGCCGTTCCCGTCGAAGACGACCGTGTTCGCCAGCGACGAGCCGTCGGAGTCGTCGGTCGACGGCTCGGTGCCGGACTGATCGCCGGACGAACTGCCGCTTGCGGCCTCCTCAGCCGAGGTCGGCACCCCGTCGGGCATCGAGAGGTCGGGGTTCGAGCCGAGTCCGTCCCCGCGAGTGAGACGAACGTCACCGCGCTGGCTGATGCCGTCGAACTGCGTGTCCGCGATGCGGATTCGCGTCGTCTCACCGTTTCGACCGAGGTGGATCGCGTCGTTGTAGGAACCGGAGCTGAAGTCACAGCCCGTGACCTCCATCCGGCCGGGGTTCCAGCCCCAGAAACACCGACCGTTGTAGCGGCCGTTGCCGTCGTTGTACGCGACGGAGTCCGTACACTTCGAGCCGTCGGAGCTGAGACGGAAGCTCGAGACGTAGTTGTTCGCCGCGTAGCAACGATCGATGTGGACCGTGCCGCCGTTGCCGTTGTATCCGGGCGCGGACGCGTAAATCCCGTTGTTGGGCCAGTCCTGAACGTTACAGTGCCGAATGTCGATATGCCCGCTGTGTTCCGGCGCGACCCAGATCCCACACTGTCCGTGGGAACTGTAGCTGCTCGGGCGCACACAGCCGTCGCCCATATAGACGTTTTCGATCGTCGACGTGTTGCCGTCGACGTCGGCGACCGCGATCGCGTGTCTGTCGTAGCGGTGGGTCCCGACGAAGCCGACGTTCCGGATCGTCCAGTTCGTCGACTCTCGAGCGTAAAGCCCGAACCAGTTGCCGTTCGAAAAGTCGATGATCTTGTTCTCGAAGACCTCGCCGTCGTCGATGGTGTACCACTCGTTGGACGCCTCGATGACTTCGTAGTCGTCCTGGGCGGCCGCGGTACCGGTCGCGAACCCGCCGCCGATCACGGACGCCGCACCAGTCAGCTTCAGATACGAGCGACGGTCGAGTAATTCGTTGTTACCGCTCGTATCACTGCTTTCGAGGGCGTTATCCGCGGAATCGCCATCATCCAATACCGAATTGTCGCGTGCCATGCGTTCGGTTAAGGAGAATATGCCCCCATAAACTTTCCGCTTAAATCTGTATAAAATAAACAGAAGTTCAGATATTCATCGATGTTTGTTGGTTAGTATATCGTATTATAAGCTGTATGTTTTATAGTGGGACCGCAACACGGCGTCGCGGTAATCGTATATTACCGCCGTTTCGTCCGAACGCGCTGACACTCTCGCCTGTCGATCAGTCAAGTATTGCTGGTATCGAATACGTTGGGGTTTTCGAGCCGGTCATCGAGCGCCGACTCCCTCGGAGTCGACCGAGTCCGGGAGAAGCGCGCACGAACGGTGTCCTTCGTCGGCGGGGCGCGTCAGATGTAGGCTCGAATCTCGTAGATGTCGACGAGACCGCTCGCGACGGAGAGCACCGCCCAGACTGCGACGCCGACGGCGATGACCGCCAGCAGCGTGATGAGTCCGGTAACGAGCGGCTGTAACGCCACGACGGCGGCGGCCATCGCGACCGTCACGCCGCCGGCCGTCGCGATCGACGTCGCGAGCCGCCGCCAGCGCAAGGCGAGTTCCCGATCGATCAGATAGACGTTGTAACACACCATGAGCGCGTAACAGAGCGCCGTCGACATCGCCGCGCCGACGACGCCGATCGCCGGGATCAATACGAGGTTCAGTCCGAAGTTCAACGCGCCGGTGAGCCCCTTCCCGACCGCGCGCTCGGTCGCCCGACCCAGGTAATCGAGACTGTCGTTGGTGATCTTATCGATCGCCTGAAACAGGACGAAGACGCTGAACACCTGCAAGACGGGCGCGGCACCGGTGTACGCGTCGCCGAAGACGAACCGGACCCCGGGTTCCGCCAGGAGGACGATGCCGGCGACCGCCGGCAAATACACCAGGAGGACGTACTCGAGCGACTGCTCGTACACCCGAGCGGCGCGCTCGAGTCGTTCGGACGACTTGTGCTCGCCGAACGTCGGTGCGACGGTAAAGCCGAGCGAGTCGGCGGGCGCGATCACGAACGTAGAGATCTGTTTGGCGAGTTCGTAGAAGCCGACTGCGACCGGCGTCAAAAAGAACCCGACCATCAGCGTGTCGACGCGCTTGTACAGCACGTTCGCACCCTGTGAGGCTGTCAGCGGGAGACTGTACCTGCCGATCCGCGTCGAGAGCCCGGGCTCTGGGGATTCGGTCGCGGGGTACGACGCGAGGATTCGGTAGAGGAAGTACCCGCCGACGGCGACGGACACCAGGTACCCGGCGACGAAGCCGGCCAGCGCGCCGTACGCGCCGAAGCCGGCGACAAGGAGGAGCACGATGCAGCCGAGTCGGCTGACGCTCGAGACCGTACTGGTCGCTGCGGTCAGGGTGACTTCGCCAAAGCCTTGGAACGCGATCAGCAGGTAGCCGTGGGCGACCTTGACGACGATGAACGCGATGCCGAGCGCCAGCAACGGCTCTAACCGCGGTTCACCGTACGCGGCCGCGATCGCGCCGCGACAGAGGAAGAACAGGACGCAGACGAGTCCGACGGTAACGACGTTGAACGCGATCGAGGACCGGACGATGTGGCGGATCTGGGTGTCGTCCGTTTCCCGGTACTCCGTGACGAACCTCGCCATCGACTTCGGAATCCCGAGGGTCCCGAAGAGGGTCGCGATCGAGAAGACCGCGATGGCGAGGAAAATGAGGCCGTACTCGTCGGGCGAGAGGAACACCCGCGTGAGCAACAGGGTGATGGCTCCTTGCGCGCCGAGTCGAAGTAGTTCAGCGCCGAACGTGGCCGTGACTCCGCGGACGATGCGCTGTGACAGTGACATTGGAAAGCGAGGAGGGCTGGGCTACCGGCAGTTCTAGAGGTCGGTCGAGACGGACTCGGCGTCGGAGGTTTCCTCGGCCGCGTCGTCGTCCGCCGCGTCCGCCGTCTCCGCTCCGTCCGCCTCGGGACGGGGCTTTGCGGCGTCGCGGATGGTCTCCATGATGCGGATCGTCCACTTCGACTGCTTGAGGGGCACCGGCACGTCGGCGTCGCCTTCGATCGCATCGACGAATCCGTCGAAGATCGCACAGTGGGAGTTCGTCTCCGTCTCGGTCTCCCAGCTATCGTCGAACCGAGAGGTGGCGACCGATCTCGCGTTCTCGAGCGTGCTGGTGACCTGGGCCAGCGAGACGTCGAGGCTCTTCTTCGAGCGGGCGATGACCGAGGACGTGTAGTCCTCGTCGACCTCGTAGAGCGACTGGTTGATCTCGTCGACCACGAGGGACTTCTCGGAGCCGGTGATCACGTGGAGGCGCTGGGGGAGCGTTCCCGAGAGCATCGTCACGGTACAGAGCGCGCCGTCCTCGGAGACGTACTGGACTTGCGCCTGATCGTACTCGAAGTCCTCCTCGTAGCGGTCCGAGAGGACGGTCTGTGCGGAGATGTCGTCGTCGCGTTCCGGCCAGCCGCCGATGCCGAGGACCGAGTAGATCGGGTGTGGCAGTCCCTCCTCGAACTCGCCCCCGGGCAGTTCGAACACCCACGAGCCGCGGTTGACCTGATCGGGCGGCGTCAGTCCCGCATAGAGGGTGTCAACGGACTTGATGTGGCCGAGTTCGCCGGCGTCGATCAGCTCCCGGGCCGTGCGAACGGCCGGATAGAACAGGTGGTTGTGGATGACCGTTGCGGGCGTTTCGTGCTCGCGAGAGAGCGCCTGCAACTGCTCGACCTCCTCGGCGGTGACGGTAGCGGGTTTCTCGATGATGACGGCGACGCCGGCTTCGATCGCCTGCCGAGCGATATCGAAATGCGTCTGAACCGGTGTACACACGTGCAGACAGTCGAGTTCGTCGAGCAGTTCGGTGACGTCCGTGACGGCCATCGTCCCGAACTCCCGAGCCCGCTCCCTGGCCAGGTCCTCGTCGAGGTCACAGACCGCGACCAGTTCCATCTCGGGGTTGTTCCGCGCTCCCGCGAGGTGGGCCCGCGAGACCGTTCCTGCGCCGACGACTGCGGTTCGAACGACCATGAGCGGACGGACAGGACGCCGGTCATTAGTTTTAGTCCGATTACTTCACGAACCCTAACTCGCCCTCGAGACGGCGACCGGGTATGGGCCTGCTACCGACAACGAGGGTCGACCCGCTGAGATCGACCGCTCCCTCGGCCCGGGGCCGGAAGCGCGAAAGCGGTCCCTCATCGAGTCGCGACTCGAGGTCGGGTCACTCCGAGGACGAGTTTCGGCGGCCGAGGTGGCACGAGTTGAAAGACGGCTCCCGCGCCGGGAACAGCTGCTGGCACGCGACTGCTCCGGTATTGGATGACGGTCGTCGGGAGCCGGTCGAACATACGTAATCGTGTGATAAAAACCTTCTCAGCGATCCGAGACGAAGGTGGCCGAATCGACAGCCGGCGACACGCCGATGGCGTCGAGCGGTGGCCGCGCCGACCGTGGTCGCGGCACTCGAGCGAGTGGCGGCAGGAGCGCAGCGACTCACCGACCGAGACGCCCATCACTCGAGCGGACGGACTGACAGGAGAGTCGTCGCGGATTCGGGACACGGGAGCGCCGTCACGAACGTCGGGTCACTCGATCCGGGACAGTTTGCCGTCGACGGTGCGTTCTTGCGAGCGGTTCCGAACGACGTGAGCGACCGAGAGGCAAAAGAAGGTGACGACGACGGCACCAGCGAGGCCGAGCATCGGGAGTGTCGATAGCAGCGGTGCGCCGAGCGCCGCCGCGCCGAGAAGGGCGGCACCGACGACGCTGAGAGCGGCATACCATCGATCCCACCGGTCCTGTCGGTGGCTGTCCGTATCGAGGTACATCATCAGCAGGTCCGCGTTGTCAGCGAGCGAGATCAGGCCCCGGTCCTGGTCGTATTCGACGATGCCGGCGTCGTCCATCTTCGGCAGGTGGGTCTGGTAGAGGGCGACGTAGACACGTTTCCGCTGATCGGAACTGAGCGCGTTGACCTCGGTATCGTTCTCCCAGGCGGCGATCTGTTCGGCGAGTTCACCGAGCGTAACTGTTTCGTCGGCTTCGAGCAAGTACGCGAGGACTTCCCGGCGACGGCGATTCTTTAAAAGCTCGAAAATGACGTCCTTCGAGAGGCGTTCGTCCTCGTCGGCCTCGGCAACCGAGGCGATTTCGTCGGGCAACGACGTATCGATCGAGGACATTACGACGACCCTCCGGTTGTAGAGACACCATTCGAGTTCGGCACCGGTCGGACCTGCTTCCCGTCACTGGAACGTCGTCCCGACGGCGACCGCTGTACGTTCGAACGGCGAGTCGAAATCACGATTGACACACCAGGTTGTACACCAACAGAGATACTCTTAAGCACGGCCACGTTTCGCACCGTCTGCAAAGGAGGTACGGAACGACTTCTCGACGGCACTCCCGCGACGCTCGGCCGCCGCCATGGCGGGCGATTTCGAACGCCCGCGTCGCCGCGTCGTATCTGGCGATTGCACCCGTATATCGGCGGCGTACGAGCGGTCGGCTCGGCGAACGGCCACCGACGAGCACGGTCCGGGGGACTACGTACTAACACAGCACTGGGTCCGAAGGTTCGAACCAACCAACCTAAAGGCGAGCGACAGTTCACAACCGAACGACGGATTTACGTCATGAATGGGCGATTTATGTCGACAGGGCAGAACAACGATCGCCACGATTCATGTATTATGTGTGCATTGCCCACGGTGGGTCGAAGCGACCGATCCATGGTCGTTTCACCCGGACACGACCGATGGGACACGGTCTCGATACGGCTGCCGCTCTGTTTGCTCGAGGCAGTTGGCGGCCGTATCGATCATCTGCCGTTCTCTCTTCGAGCGGTGGCGGTCATCGCCCGCCGTCGCGCGAACGACACCCCGCCGTAACCGGGTATGTAATTCGCCGCGTTCGCTCGGGCGAACCCTCACGCAGACTGACAGCCGGCGGCATCGTAAGTCGGTGTTTCCCGCGAAACCATGTGAACCCATTACAGTGCCGGCAGGGTTTCCTCCGGCTACTGATGACGCGGTCTATCATCGATCAACGCAGCACCGAATCAGAGTCGACGGAGGTCGAGACCGGTCTGTGTCCCGACTGCGAGACCGACACGATCATCCACGACCCGGATCGCGGTGAGCAAGTCTGTGCGGAGTGTGGACTCGTCCTCACCGAAGACCCGATCGACTACGGGCCGGAGTGGCGCGCGTTCAACGCACAGGAACACGACGAACTGTCGCGCGTCGGCGCGCCGCTGACCCAGTCGATGCACGACCGCGGGCTCACGACGACCATCGACTGGCGCAACAAGGACGCCAACGGCCACTCGATGTCGGCGGACAAACACGGCCAACTCCATCGACTCCGGGTCTGGCAGGAACGCATCCGAACGAAGAACGCGGGCGAACGGAACCTCAAGTACGCCCTCTCGGAAATCGACCGCATGGTGAGCGCGCTCGGGGTTCCCAAGCCCGTCAAGGAGACCGCGAGCGTCATCTACCGACAGGCACTCGAGCAGGACCTCATCCGGGGCCGATCGATCGAAGGCGTCGCGACCAGCGCGCTCTACACCGCGTGTCGAAAGGAGGACATTCCGCGCAGTCTCGAGGAGGTCACCTCGGTCGCACGCGTCGAGCAACGCGAGATCGGTCGAACCTACCGGTACATCGCGGACGAACTCGACATCAACCTCGAACCGACGAACCCCAGACAGTTCGTCCCGCGGTTTTGTTCGGAACTCGACGTCGATACCGACGTCGAGACCAAAGCAATCGAGATCATCGACCGGACGACCGAGCAGGGGCTCCACTCGGGCAAATCACCGACAGGGTTCGCCGCCGCGGCCATCTACGCCGCCGGGCTCCTCTGTGACGAGACCATCCCCCAGCGAGCGGTCGCCGAAACCGCCCAAACGACGGTCGTCACCGTCCGCAACCGATATCGGGAGCAACTCGAGGCGATCGATCAGCAGCCGGCTACATGATCGACCGCTCGCCCTCGCTGGTGCTCTCGGTGTAGAGCCGTTCGTCGGCCAGCGCGTGGAGGTTCGCGTACGGGATGAAGGCGATGAAGGTGCCGTCCTCGTCGTACAGTTCGACGCCGTTCTCGGCGTGGTCGTACCGATCGCATTCGATCTGTCCTTCGGGAAGGATCGCGCGGTACATACCGGAACGAAACGCCGTCCAGCCAAATATAGCTATCCTGGTTCGGGCGTCCGATCACCACGGATAGGGACGCTCGACGACCCACCGTCGGCGAGCGAAATCGGTTTATCCGCACCGACGTTACGACTCGCCAGTGACCGACGACCGTTCTTCGACGCCCGCCGACGAGCAGCGAAGCGACCCCGCAGCGTCGGGTGACACGGAGCCGATCGACGCCGGCGACGAGAACGAGCCGGGCGACGCCGAGTTCACGATCGCCGACTTCCACGACGCCAGTCAACGGGAGGGACGACCCGTACTTACCGCCGCGGCCGTCTCCCGTGCGCTCGAGATTCCCCACGAGGAAGCGACCGCACGACTCGAGGCCCTCGCCGACACGGGCGACATCGAGCGCCACGCCGTCTCGACGGACCCCGTGGTCTGGTATCCGAGCGAACTCGAGGATTTGACCGACCGCGAGCGGGTCGTCGTCTTTCCGAAACGACGGGAGATCATCGTCGACCGCCCCGAGCAGTTCACCCGCGCGCAACTCTCGCAGTTCGCCCACCTCGCGGACGGGAACGGCGAGCAGGGCTATCGCTACGTCGTCCGGCCCGAGGATATCTGGGGGACGCCCCACGACTCCTTCGACGAACTCGCGCGGACGATGCGACAGGCGCTCGGCCAGCGGGCCGACCAACTCGAGGACTGGGTCGAGAGCCAGTGGGACCGTGCCCACCAGTTCCGCCTGACAACCCACGAGGACGGCTACACCGTGCTCGAGGCCCAGAGCCCCGAGATCATGGGCAACGTCGCCCGCCAGAAGCTCGACGAGGAACACGTCCACGCGCCGATCTCCGAGACGGAAGACTGGGTCCGGGAAGGGGCGGAGGCCGCGATCAAGCGCATCCTCTATGAAGCCGGCTATCCAGTTCAGGACCACCGCAAACTCGAGTCCGGCGAGGAACTGGCGACCGACCTGCAGGTGTCGCTGCGGGACTACCAGCGGACGTGGGTGGATCGCTTTACAGAGGCCGGCGAGGGTGTCTTCGTCGGTCCGCCAGGCAGCGGGAAGACGGTAGCTGCGATGGGCGCGATGGCCCACGTCGAGGGCGAGACCCTCGTCCTCGTGCCGAGCCGCGACCTCGCCCAGCAGTGGGCCGAGACGATCGTCGAGTACACCTCGCTCGAGCCCCATCAGATCGGCCAGTACCACGGCGGCCGCAAGGAGGTGCGGCCGGTGACGATCGCTACCTACCAGATCGCGGGGATGGATCGGCACCGCTCGCTGTTCGACGACCGCGAGTGGGGGCTGGTGATCTTCGACGAGTGCCAGCACGTCCCCTCGGACGTCTACCGGCGGAGCACGCACCTCCAGTCCAAACACCGGCTCGGGCTGTCGGCCAGCCCGATCCGGGAGGACGACCGCCAGACGGAGATTTTCACCCTCGTCGGACCGCCGATCGGCACCGACTGGGAGGCGCTGTTCGACGCGGGCCACGTCGCCGAACCCGAACTCGAGATCCGGTACGTGCCGTGGGGCGACGACGAGCAGGCGAACGCCTACGGCTCGGCCGACGGCCGTGAGAAGTATCGGATCGCCGCCCGCAATCGGGGCAAGATCGACGAGGTCCGCTACCTGCTGTCGGCCCACCCCGACGCGAAGGCCATCGTCTTCGTCGACTACTTGGAGCAAGGCGGGGAGCTCTCCGAGGCGCTCGACGTACCCTTCCTCAGCGGCGAGACGCCACACCACGAGCGTCGGCGGCTGCTCGAGGAGTTCCGACGGAACGAGCGCGATCTGTTGCTCATCTCGCGGGTCGGCGACGAGGGGATCGACCTGCCGACGGCCGATCTGGCGATCGTCGCCTCGGGGCTGGGCGGCTCGCGCCGGCAGGGGACCCAACGTGCCGGCCGGACGATGCGGCCCGCCGGCGGCGCGCTCGTCTACGTCCTCGCGACCCGCGGGACCCGCGAGGAGGACTTCGCCCGGAAGCAACTCCAGCATCTGGGTCGCAAGGGGATGACGGTCCGCGAGCGGACGGTCGAGCGCGACGCGGATTGATCGGACTCGAGAACGCCCGTCGGCCGCACCCACCGCGGCGCAGGCGGCGGTTGCCGGCCGACGGCGACGGCGGACGCGAGGCCAATATTGAAGGTTGCGTGTTCGGACTGTACAGATAGTATGAACGAACCGCGCACGACCGGGGTGGTCGATCGGTGAGCGACGGCTCCAGGCAGCGCCTGATCCACGTCGGCGAGACGGCCGACGGAGCCGATCTGCAGCTGCCCGTCGTCGAACTCCTCACCGGTCGCGGGTTCGTCACCGGCAAGTCCGGCTCGGGGAAGTCAAACACCGCGTCGGTGATCGCCGAAGAACTGCTCGAGGCCGGGTATCCCCTGCTCATCGTCGACACGGACGGGGAGTACTACGGGCTCAAAGAGGAGTACGAGATGCTCCACGCGGGGGCCGACGAGGAGTGTGACATTCAGATCGGGCCGGAACACGCGGAGCAGATGGCGACGCTGGCGCTCGAGGAGAACGTGCCGGTCATCCTCGACGTGTCGGGGTATCTCGACGAGGACGTCGCGGACGAACTCCTGCGGAAGATCGCCCGGCAGCTGTTCGTCAAGGAAAAAAAGCTGAAGAAGCCGTTCCTGCTGGTCGTCGAGGAGGTCCACGAGTACATCCCGGAGGGGGGCGGCGTCGGCGAGACCGGCAACCTGCTGATCAAGATCAGCAAGCGCGGCCGGAAACACGGCCTGGGAATCGTGGGAATCAGCCAGCGACCCGCCGACGTGAAGAAGGACTTCATCACACAGGCAAACTGGCTAGTATGGCATCGGCTGACATGGGACAACGACACGAAGGTCGTCGGCCGGATCATCGACACCGAGTACTCGGAACTCGTCTCGGATCTCAACGACGGACAGGCGTTCGTCCAAACCGACTGGACCGAAGTCGACGTCCGGAAAATCCAGTTTCGCCGGAAGCGGACCTTCGACGCCGGAGCAACGCCCGGCCTGGACGACTTCGAGCGCCCCGAACTCAAGTCCGTCTCCGACGCGCTGGTCGGCGACCTCCAGGACATCTCCGAGCGCACGGAGCGCGAACAGGACCGCATCACCGAACTCGAGGCCGAACTCGAGAAAAAGCAACAACGGATCGAAACGTTGGAGGACGATCTCGCCTCGGCGCGTGATGTCTCGAGTGCGGCCAGACAGATGGCCGACGCCTTGCAGAACACGGACACGGTCCAGTCGCAACTTCCCGGCGGCAGCGAGGACGTACGCCGACTCCACGAGGAGATCGCCGAGCTCGAGGCCGAGCGAGACGAACTCGAGGCGGACCTCGCCGCGCGCGACGACCGTATCGAGCACCTCGAGGAGCAGCTTGCGGATCGAGCGGCGGAAGTCGATCGACTCCGGAACGAAAACAAGCAGTTGCGCGCGGTCGTCCGCGATCTCGAGCGCGAGGAGCGTCCCGAGCGGGATGCTGACGATGCGACGGTCGGGGCCGACGGCAGCGGTGCCGACGCGGACGGGTCGGCGATCGTCCAGGCCGGCGGTGACGACATCGAGTTCGGATACACGCCCGCCGACGCGGACGCGGCGTCGGAGACGGACACCGTGGACGAGCCGGGGTCCGTCGTCATGGACGAGGAACGCGACCTCCCGGACCTGCTCGAGACCCGGTGGATCAACGAGCGCGTCACCCGCGCGTGCGAGGGGTCGCAGTGTTCGCGCGAGACGGCCGCGGAGATCCTGGGCGTGTTCGCGCGAGACGGCCCGCTGGAGACGGTGGCCGTCGCCGCTCGAGTCGATCGATCGCGGGTCGCAGTCCAGAGTCTCGTCTCGGAGCTCCGGACGGCCGGGTTGCTCGAGCGGGCCGGCGAACGGACGTACGCGCTGGCCGGCGACGTGCGGGCGGAACTGCCGGCCGCGGCGGCGGGCGAGTAACGGAGTGCGCTCCGATCGGATCGAAACGGGCGGGCGGCGCTATAGTCGCCACCGAAATTCGAGACACGCCCGACCGCATGACGGTTTGTGGTCAGTGTCTCGACCGTTTCAGTAGCGACGATCCGTCACGGTCGAAGCCGATCGCCGACCGTCTCGATGGCCGACGGCTCGATCCCCTGATGGACGGGAAGCGCGACGAGATCGTCCGCGAGTCGGATCGACGTCTCGTACGTGTCCGCCTCACGGACGGTCTCGCGGAGGATCGGCCAGGAGTGGGCACCGACGACACCACGTTCCTCGAGCGCCGCGAGAAACGAGTCGCGATCGGCCGTTCGGACGGGGAACTCGTACGGGCTGATACCCTCCGGCAGTCGGTCGTAGAGCGGTCTCACGTCCTCACGGTCGGCGACGACTCGCCGCCACGCACGGAAGTTCTCCCGGCGAGCAGCCCGGATCGCATCCGGGTCGACGGCGTCGGCGACGATCGCGGAAAGCTTCGACATCGGGACTTTGGCGGCCTCGTATCGGCTGTCGGGGTCTACGGACGACGAGTCCACCACCCCGTCAGCGAGGATCGCCTCGACCGAGCGGTACAGCGACGGGCTGGTCCGAAGGACGCGTTCGGCGATCGAGGCGGCCACGAACCGGCAATCAGCGGTCGCGATGCGATTCGACCGGCCGGCAAGCGACGAGGGCGCGAACTGCGCTGTGACCGTCTCGTCCGTACAGTAGAGGACGGCCCCGTCGGGAACGGGGAGGAGTTTCCGCAGCGTCGTAATGCCGAGATCACCGTGCGTGCCAAGCAGGGTCCCGTCGCGGACACTGAGCGGTGAGTGCGCGTTATCATCGACGTGATAGCAGTCGTACTCGTCGGTCAGCGCGGCGAGTCGTTCGAGGCCGGGCTGGGGGAAGCCGAAGTAGTTGACCGATACGACGGCGGCGGTGTCGGCGTCGATCCGTGCCTCGAGATCGGCGAAATCCGGTGCGAGCGACTCTTCGATGGCGTAGTACCGCGGCTCGAGGCCGAGTTCGTGGAACGGCTCGACGACGGCGGGCGAGAGGAAGGCGGGAACAATGACGTTGTCGCCGGGGTCGACGAGTCCGGCGAGGCCGTCCCGGAGTGCAACTTTCCCCGAGCCGTAGTACGTGTGCGTGCTGTCGGGTGCGTACCGGTCGATGAACGCATCGATCCCCGGCCCCGTCCCCGAAAATGACGCGTCGAACACCGACGGCGTGGCATCGATCATACGAAGCGGCGGGACGGGAAGCCAGTAGTAGAGCCGATCATCGACGTAAGACGGACCCAGCCGCGCCCTTAGTGATA
Organism: Natrinema pallidum DSM 3751; assembly: GCF_000337615.1. Taxonomy (GTDB): domain Archaea; phylum Halobacteriota; class Halobacteria; order Halobacteriales; family Natrialbaceae; genus Natrinema; species Natrinema pallidum. Next base: position 54,365 of record NZ_AOII01000032.1, on the reverse strand, counting down.
GGGGCGATACAGCCCACGGTCGCGTGCCAATCGCGTCTTACAGTCAACCGGCGCGATCGACACTCACATCGTTTGAACTGCTATTCCGCCCGTAGAACCGCCAGTACGAACTTACAGTCGGCCAGCAGTTGCATAACAAAGCACGGGCGAACGGACACCGCGTCCATGGCAGGTTCGACCGACAACAAAGACCTTCGTCTGCTCGTCGTTGGGCTGGACGCCGGCTGTCGGCCGGTGCTCGAGTCACTGTTCGAGTCGGGCGAACTTCCAACCCTCGAGGGGCTGTTCGATCGCGGAACGGCGGGACCGCTCGAGTCCCAAATTCCGCCGTGGACGGCCAGCGCCTGGCCATCGCTGTACACTGGCAAAAACCCGGGCAAACACGGTGTCTACGACTTCCTCTCGTTCGACGGCTACGACTGGGACGTCGTCAACGCGACCCACGTCAGGGCGCGGCCGGTCTGGGAACTCCTGAGCGAGCACGGGTTCTCGAGTGTGGTCGTCAACGTACCCGTGACCCATCCAGCACGGGCGTTCGACGGCGCGTTGATTCCGGGACTGACCGCGCCCGAGAACCCGGACTGCCACCCCGATGGGATTCTCGAGGACGTGAAACTTGCCTGTGGCGGCGAGTACTGGGTCTATCCGCAGAGCGGGCCGGCACCGGACCGATCGATCGAGGGATACGTGCGGACGATCGAACTCCGTGGGAACGCGTTTCGCTATCTCACACGCCGTATAGCGCCCGATTTCGGCTTCCTCCAGTTCCAGCAAACCGACTCGGTGTTTCACGAACGGCCCGGTGACAAACGGGCGATCGAAGCGGTCTACCGCGAGGTCGACAGACAGCTCGCGGCGACCATCGAGCGAACCGAGCCCGAGAACGTGCTGGTCGTCAGCGACCACGGCATGGGGAAGGTGACCGGCGACGAGTTCCGGGTCAACGAGTTCCTCCGCGAGCGCGGCTACGTGAGCGCTCGCAGCGGCGGCGACGGAATGCCCGACTGGTCGAAGTCCTGGGAGAACGATCTACTCGAGGGAGCCGAGGCCGGCGATCACACGGCAGGCCCGCTCGAGCGGGCGATGAACCTCGCCGCGGGCGTCGGGCTCACGACCCAGCGGGTGGCGAGCGCGCTCGACCGCGTCGGACTGAAAGAACCGATCGGCAAGCGCGTCCCGAACGACATGATTCGAGCCGCGAGCGAACAGGTCGACTTCCCCGAGTCGAACGCCTACGTCCGCTCGAAGAGCGAACTCGGCGTCCGGATCAATCTCGCGGGCCGCGAGCCGAACGGACAGGTACCGCCCGGGGAGTACGAGACCGTCCGCGAGGAACTCATCGAGACGCTGTCGGCCGTCCGAACGCCCGACGGTGACCGGATGTTCGACGCCGTGGAACCGAGGGAGCACTACTTCGACGGCCCACACGTCGACGAGGCACCCGACATCGTGACGGTTCCGCGGGCGTTCGATACGGCGATCGACGCCAGCCTCGGGAAGGAGCGGTTCGGCGATCCGATGGAGCCGTGGAATCACAAGCGAACCGGCGTCGTCGCGGCCGCCGGACCGGCGTTCGACGAGTCCGTCTCCCTCGAGGGAGCGACGATTTTCGATATCGCGCCGACGATCTGTTCGCTCTTCGATATCCCGATCGACGCCGCGATGGACGGGACCACGCTCCCGGTTATCGACAAGACTACGGAGCGACCGTATCCGGCGTACGATCCGGAGCCGATCACGGCGACCGACGACGAGACGGTCGAAAACCGACTGTCCGATTTGGGGTATTTATGAGCGTGGAAATCCGCGCCCTCGACCCACGGATCAATGCCGACGAGTGGAACCGCTACGTCGAGCGCTCCGACGGAACGAATCCCTTCTTCCGGGCGGAAGCGCTCCGGTTACAGGCCGAGGACACCGGATCGACACCCTATCTGCTCGCCGGCTTCAAAGGCCAGGAGCCGGTCGGCGTCTTTCCCGTCTTCGAATACACGAGGGGGCCGGTCACCGGTGCGTTCTCGCCGGCTCCCCACTCGTGGACGTCGTACCTCGGCCCCTCCTTGCTCAACGTGGACAAACTCAAACGCCGGAAGGCCGACCGGCGAACCAAACGCTTCATCGAGGGCTGTCTCGAGCGGATCGAAGACGAAATCGCGCCGCTGTACAGCAAGTTCGTCACGGCGGAGTTCGACGACATCCGGCCGTTCGTCTGGAACGAGTACGATGTCGAACCCGGTCACACGTACGTCGTCGATCTCGAGGGCAGCGAGGACGAGTTACTGAAACGGTTCAGCAGCGACGCGCGGAGTAACATCCGGAACGCCGACGGGGACCGCTACACGATCGCGGAGGGTGACACCGACGACGTTGCGCGCATCGTCGAAAAGGTCCGCGACCGCTACGAGAGCCAGGGCCAGCCGTTCCGGCTGAGCACCGACTTCGCACGGTCGCTACACGAGACGCTGCCCGACGGCGCGATTCGACCCTACGTCTGTCGCGTCGACGGCGAGTTTCTCGGCGGAATTCTGGTCGTCGAGTCCGACCGAACGCGGTATCGATGGCAGGGTGGTGTCAAGCCGGACGCCGGCGTCGATATCGCGATCAACGACCTGTTAGACTGGCACGTCATGCGCGACGGCCTGCACGGCGGCATCGACGAGTACGACCTCGTCGGGGCCGGCGTCCCGAGCATCAACCGGTACAAGGCGAAGTTCAACCCCCGCCTCGAGACCCAGTACGAGATCACGGCCGGCGTGTTCGGGATCGATCTGCTCGTCGATCGGTATCAGAAACACCGGTAAGGCAGCCGTCGAATACGCCGCATCGACTCGGCTGACCCCGAACTCTCGTGACGAGTATGCAGTTGGCAGCCGATCGGAGGGCCTCAATGATCGAAAAGACGTCCAGCACAACTGGTCGAGCCGGCCGAAAGGGGAGTTGCAGGATTGTGAGAACGTGATGCAACGCGTGAGTTCGTCTATGATCGCCTCAAATTAGTCACATTCCCTCGTCGTCGTCAGAAGAGTCGAGTTGATACGCCCGTTTTCACGGATTCCAACGTGGGTAGTAGAGGCATTGCAATCGAATCGGTCGCGAGGGATGTGCAGTGATTCTTTCGCGTCAGTTGTCACGGGCTGTATCCGAACGAGATAGGTTGCCGGCTCTAACAGTGTGAGTGAGAGATCAGTATCGGACGGGAGCCGATACGTGCCGCTGAGAACAGCGGACTCAGTTGGCTGCTCAAATATTTCGACAGTTATTCCGAACGTCTCGGCAGTTGCGTTCCAAATCCCTATCTCATGAGGTTGGTTCTGTTCCGGGTCTGTTACTGTATTTTCACTCCCTATTTGAAAATCTAGATACGTATATTCCGGAGCATACTCAGGTAACTCCGAACGGTCTGTGTTACTTGTAGTGGAAGAGTTAGGTGGTAACGAAGCCCCCCGTTGTGATCGACTTTGCTTGCTTTCCGACAGGCATCCAGAAAGGGAGATAGTACCGATGGATAGGGCCTTCAGTAGTTTCCTTCGGTCCATAGCATCACATAACCCACGAAGATTAAATAGCCTATGTAAAAACCCTATAGTTCAAATTGATTAATTCAATATATCTAAGATTGGCCTGTCTCATTCGTCTCTGTCCTTCCAATGTACTGATCTGGATGGAGAGAGAGTGAAAGTGAGCACGGACCAAGCAGACGGTGACTCTGGTGGTCCCGTTTTTGAGATGAGACATGAGTCAGCATTAATCAGCGCTAATTGGGAGAGTGTATCAACAGGTTCCCGGTGAGATACCAGCCGATGGCCGTGTCAAGGTGTCTCCGGGTCGACGAGCTGATACTTCGACTGACGGGCGTCCTCGAGACAGGCGCGGCTGGAGATCAAGTCCTGCTCCTCGAGTTTCCCCAGCGCGTAGCGGACGGTTCGGGAACAGAGCCGCGACTCGGCCGCGATCCCCTCCTGGGTCAGCGGGGCTTCGTATTCGAGGACCTTGTAGACCAGTTTCGCGCTGGGCGGGAGTTCGGAGAGACCGCTCTCACGGTCCCACTCGTCTCCGCCGTCACCGCGGTCGTCGGTCTTGCTGTCGCCGTCGAGTTCGGCGTCCGGTTCGGTCGTGCTCATCGGTGTCGACCACTCCGTTCGGCCCTCGAGCGGTCTGTGTGGCTGCCTCGGGGCGACGGTCGGTCGTCGTTCGTCGCGTCGGTCGGTGGGAGCCGCGGCGTGGGTCCGTCGGCCGCCGGAGTCCGTCCGGCGGCGGAAGGCTCTGCCGGTCTCATTCTCACTCGAGCGTACCGGCCAGACTCATATAGACAGCACCGACAGTTCAGAAATCTAGGGGACAACTAACGATCGAGCGCCGCCGGCCCGGCCGAGTCGGGCCGTTACGAACGGCGGTCGCCGGGCGAGCCTCGAGACGACGACACAGCGGCGGCGCACGGACCGAAACCGCGGCCTGACCGTCGTAGTTAACCCGTGCATAGTAAGGCACTCGCCGCTCTCAGAAGCGGCTATGTTCGGAACCAGCGGCATTCGCGGACGGGTCGGGAGCGACGTGACGGCGGAGCTGGCACTGTCGGTCGGCCGAGCGGTCGCCTCGGAGGGATACGAGCGCGTCGTCGTCGGTCGCGACGTCCGCGAGAGCGGGCCGATGCTCGTCGACGCGGTCGGCGCGGGGCTGCGCGAGTGCGGGGCGGACGTGATCACGGTCGGCGTCGAGGCGACGCCGACGATCGCCCGCGCGGTCGCCCATCTCGAGGCCGACGCGGGCATCGTCGTGACGGCCTCGCACAACCCGGCGACGGACAACGGGATCAAACTCTGGAACCCATCGGGGAAGGCGTTCGGCCCCGACCAGCGCGCGGCGATCGAGCGACGGATTCGCGAGGACGACTACGAACTGGCCGACTGGGACGGCGTCGGCGACCGCTATCGTCGCGAGGGCGTCCGGGACCACCACGCCGCCGCGATCCGGGACGCGGTCGCTCTCGAGCGCGGGCCCAGCGTCGTCGTCGACGTGGGGAACGGTGCCGGCGGGATCACGGCGGCAGTGCTCGACGACCTCGGTTGTCAGGTGCGAACTCTGAACGGGCAGGAGGACGGCTCGTTTCCCGGGCGGCCAAGCGAGCCGACCGCGGAGACCCTCGAGACCCTGTCGGCGCTCGTCGCGGAGACCGCCGCCGAGGTGGGAATCGCACACGACGGCGACGCCGACCGGATGGTCGCGGTCGACGAAACGGGAGCGTTCGTGCCGAAGGACGTTCTTCTCGCCATCTTCGCCGGAGAAGCGGCGGGCGAAGGCGACCGCGTCGCCGCTCCCGTCGACACCAGTCTCGCCGTCGACGACGTACTGGCCGGCGTCGGCGCATCGCTGACCCGGACGCGAGTCGGGGATGTCTACGTCGCGGAGCGAACGACCGAACCCGATGTCGTCTTCGGCGGGGAACCGAGCGGTGCCTGGATCTGGCCCGAGGAGACGCGGTGCCCGGACGGACCGCTGGCGGCCTGTAAACTGGTCGAGTTGGTCGCCGACGGAGGACCATTGTCCGACCGCGTCGCCGGAATCGATCGATATCCGCTCCGGCGAACGTCCCTCGACGTCGCGGATAAAACGGCGGTTATGACCGACGTGACTGAGCGCGTTCGAACGCGATACGAGGAGGTCGACACGCTCGACGGTGTCAGAGTCGAGACCGAGGACGGCTGGTTCCTGCTTCGCGCCAGCGGAACTCAGCCGCTGATCCGGGTAACCGCGGAGGCGCGGTCGGAATCGGACGCGGCGGACCTGTTCGAGACCGCGAAGGGACTCGTCACCGAGACGACGGCGGCAGACCACTGAGGACAGCGAGGAGCGGTCCGAGTCAGTTCGATACCGAGACGGCAGCGCCAGCGGCGCTCAAGGGGGGACATCCGGACGGACCGGCTATCTAGCTTCTTCGGGAATGAAATCGGAGGTCTTCATCTCGCGGTACGTCGCACAGTCGGGACAGGCATGGACGACATCGCGGTTATCACCGAAGACGCGGGCGAACTGACGCGTCACCTGGTTTCCGCAGTTGACACAGCGAGGGGCGCTCGTTTGCGATCGTGACGACATCGGCGTCCACTTCGCGGATTGATCCGTCGACATCAACAGCCCGTACCGACAGAACGGTATTTACTATAGACTGCATAATCAACTGGCCCGTCGTTAGTCGGGGCTTTCGGTCGTGATCTGGCAGTGAGCAAGACACTCCGAATATCGAGAGTGTCGACGCCTCGCGCGAGAGAAAGAGATCGTTTCGAACGAGTAATCCGATATTACGCGGTCGGCACACCGGCTATCGGCCGGCCGGTGAGGCGTCGAACGGGTCGGTCGACCCTCCCCGCCTCCGGACCGTCGGGAAATATCGTCGGGACCGTCCGCTCGAGCACCGGTCAGGCACGATCCGGACCGCCCGTAGCTATCAGGTGTGCCCTTTATATCACGGGCGATTCCTAGTTCAATTGGAGGGTATCGGTCGATACCCACGAGCCGGGTGGTCCGTCGCCGCGGCTCGATCGCACAGACCCTCCACGTTCGATTCCGACATCGTTCGAGTACGGGTCGCGACCACCGACGCCGTGCGGACCGGGCTACGGGGGTGGTCTCAGGTCCTGCGGCTTCGATGACCCTACTCGAGTCCGATCGGCGTCCCGCCTCGTCGCACTCGCCACGGAGTGACTTCCTCCTGCCGACTCGTCGCGGCACTCCGATAGCTGTCGGTGCGGCTCGTCGTCACCCGCTTCTACTGGGGACGGAGACTCCGCTCGGAAGCCGGACGCTGTCGGCGAGTACTGTCCGCGGCCGGTCGGAACGGGGGACTGAGAGCGGCCGTCCTACTCGACGGTGACGCTCTTGGCGAGGTTGCGGGGTTTGTCGATCGGCCGACCGAGGAGGTCGGCGGCGTAGTACGAAACGAGTTGGAGTTGGACGTTCGCGAGCAACCCGGCCAGATCGGGCTCGGTCTCGGGAATCGCGAGATGCTCATCGGCGGCCTCGACGGCCGGATGGTCGTCGGGACAGACCGCGATCATGGGCGCGCCGCGGGTCTGGGCCTCCTCGGCGTTTTTCAGCGTCTTTTCGTCCTCCTGACCGGTGAAGATCGCGAACACCGGCGTCTCGGGTGTGACCAGCGCCAGCGGACCGTGCTTGAGTTCCCCGGAGGCGAAGCCCTCGGCGTGCTCGTACGTGATCTCCTTGAACTTCAGCGCGCCCTCGAGCGCCACGGGGTAGCCGAGTCCGCGTCCGATAAAGAAGTACGACTGGCTCCCGCGGTACCGCTCGGCGATCCGGTCGGCGTCGGACTCGTCGAGCAGGGTTTCGATCCGTCCGGGCATCGACTCGAGTTCCGGAAGGAGGGTCTCGAGGTCGGCCGCCGGCCCGTCCCGCAGGTCGCCGGCGATGCGCTGGGCAAGCAGCGTGAGCATGACGGCCTGCGAGGAGAACGTCTTCGTCGCCGCGACGCCGATCTCCGGGCCGGCGCGGATGAAGAGGGCGTCGTCGGCCTCGCGGGCGGCCGTCGATCCGACGACGTTCGTCACCGTGAGCGTGGCCGCGCCCTCGGCCCGTGCTCGCCGGAGCGCGTTGAGCGTGTCGGCGGTCTCGCCGCTCTGTGTTACCGCGATCACCAGCGTGTCGTCATCGATCGGCGGGGCCGAGACGCTGTACTCGTTGGCCAGGTGCGCGGTCGACTGCACGCCGGCCTGGGTCAGCGCCAGCGAACCGTAGAGCGCGGCGTGATAGGACGTGCCACAGGCGACGAACTGGATGCTATCGATATCGTCGAACGTGCCCGGTCCGAAATCGGACAGGGCGATCCGTCCGTTCGTCGGATCGACCCGCCCCTCGATCGCCTGGGCCAACGAGGTCGGTTGCTCGGTAATCTCCTTGAGCATGAAGTGATCGTACTCACCCTTGCCCGCCTGCTCGGGGTCCCACTCGACGGTCTCGGACGGCCGCGTAACCGGATTCCCGTCGAGATCCGTGAACTCGACACCGTCTTGGTCGACGATGACGACATCGCCGTCCTCGAGATAGACCACGCTGTCGGTGTACTCGAGAAAGGCCGGCACGTCGCTCGCGAGGAAGTACTCGCCGTCCTCCATGCCGACGACGAGCGGCGAGCCCTGTCGTGCGGCGTAGAGGACGTGCTCGCCGGAGACCATCGCGGTGACGGCGTAACTGCCCTCGAGTTCGGCGATGGCCCGGCGAAACGCCGCCTCGCTGTCGAAGCCGCCGTCGAGGTAGTACTGGACGAGGTGCGGAATGACCTCGGTGTCGGTGTCGCTCGTGAACTCGTAGCCGGTGGCCGCCAGTCGGTCCCTGAGCGCGGCGTAGTTCTCGATGATCCCGTTGTGGACGACGGCGACGTCTTCGCTCTCGTCGGTATGGGGATGGGCGTTCGCGTCGGTCGGCGGCCCGTGCGTGCTCCAACGCGTGTGGCCGATCCCGACCGTCCCCTGAATGGGGTCCCCGATCGACTCCTTGAGTTCCTCGACCCGCCCGGAGCGTTTTGCCACGTTGATTCCCGAGCCGTTCTGGACGGCGACGCCGGCCGAGTCGTAGCCACGATACTCGAGGTTCTCGAGTCCCGTCAGTAACGGCTCGAGCGCGTTCCCGTCGCCGACGCGGCCGATGATTCCACACATCGGCTGTTCACCGACCGGCGGGCCGGTGGGGATGCTCGTGTGGCCCGGACACGGTGTCAGTTTCTAGGGGCGACGCGTCGTCGGCTCGGTCCCCGACCGACGACGGCAGGAGCGGCGACGTGATATCCTGCCGATCCATCGCAAGCGATCGAGATGGTAGACGGTACGCAACCATGAGCGGAATTCATCCCTCCCGAACCCATTACTATAGACGGACTACTAAATCCCGTAGTCCGCAGGTACTCCTTGGCTGACTGTCGATGACCGGCGTTTCGAGTATCGCATCCTGACCGTCCCGTCTGCGAGTGGGTTCCACAATACGGCCGTTTCAGCGCCGCTCACGGCGTTGTTTCGGGTCGAGGGCGGATGTCCGAAAAGTATGATACCCGAACAGCCGACCGACGCTCGTGTACGGGGCATCGAACGACCGGTATCGGCCCCCAACGATCGGTAGGGAGGGGAAACGAGCGGCACGACTCGGGACGCCCGCGAGCGGACGGCCTTCGGCCGCGCAGCGCGGCGAGCCACTGCCGGTCGAGCGCCGGTGATAGAACGAACCGCCACACCTTTTGCGGTGGGGCGGGACGCGTGCATATGGGTTTTGGTAGCTACGACGAATCCGAACAACAAGAGCAGACGACGGACGATGAGGACGTAGAGGCGGTCAACGTCCACGAAAACGACCATCAGGGCGAAATGTCGTTCGAGTCCGACGTCTCGACGGACGAGCTGGTCGACCAGCTCGGATCGATGAAGGACGACGACGAGGAGTAAGGACCGCCCCGGAACGGGATCGATGGGGCCGGAATCGGTCACCCTCGAGCGGACACGGTTCGAGACGATCGACGAGTCGTTTTTTCTCGCGCGCGAACTCGGACGGCGCTGCCACTGCTGAACACCGCTTGCGGTCACCGGCCGGGACGTGCGGTCAGGGGAGCGCCGCGGCGCACAGTTCGCCGATCGCCCGCCGGAGCCGCTGGGAGACCGCCGACTTCGAAACGTCGAGCCGCTCCGCGAGTTCGTCCTGGGAGATGCCCCGCGGCACGTCGAAGTACCCCTCTTCGTGGGCGACGGTGAGGAGTGCCTGTTGTTTGTCGGTCAGGGCGACGACCCCCTCGCTCTCGTCGTCGGAGACCCGAAGGTGATCGACCGTGACTGAGATCTCGTGCTCGCGACAGTAGTCGTTGAACGCGACGAGTCGCTCGCGGTCGGGAAAGCGAAGTTGGACGAGCCAGCCGTCGCGGGAACTCGAGAGATCGAGCAGGCGACCACCGAGCGCGGCGGTTTCCGCGGTAACCGTCACTGCGCGGTCGGTAAGCGTCACGCGGTAGACTCGGCTGTCGGAGTAGCGATCGACAAGCACCGGATCGGTGACGGTCGGATCGGCTGTGAGAGCGGTTTCGAAGGGGTCGAAGTCACGTCCGTAGACGGTGACGAAGACGACCGTCCGGCCGGGTTCGATGGTGGTCCAGTACGCCGGTTCGACGGTGACCGCCGGCGCGTCCCGCAGGGTCGGTCGCAGGAACAGGGCCGCGTGGTCGAGGCGGAGTTGGGCGACGATGCCGCCCTCGGCCTGGGATCGAATCCCCGGCTGCTCGCCCTCGGAACCCGGACCGGGGGCGGCCTCGGTATCGGCACCGGCCACTCCGTCCTTCGAGACGCTCCCGGTGTCGGTCGCGTCCTCGGAATCGGTGATATCGGTGCTCATCGGGCCATCCCCCGTCCGGAGGGACGACCGTCGTAAGTACGACTTACCTCGAACGCGCTCATTGAATGGCTCATTAGGAGCCGAGTACATGATCGTGGACGCTATACACGGACACCGGCTCGAGTTCGGCCTCAATACTGATTCATCGGTCAGTTCGCTATGGTTTCTCGACGGCGCGGAAAGCGTGTGTTACTGGGCCGAAACGCGGCGGTAAACACGTACTACCGTTCGAGATCGGTCGGCCGCCGGTACTGTCTCAGTCCTCGGTCTCGTCGAACAGCGAGGCGAACAGTTTGCGCTGTGCGATCCGGAGATGCCGGCTGAACGTCGGCTGCGAGACGCCGAGGGACTCGGCGACCTCCTCGCCGGTATGCTCGCGGGGCCACTCGAAGAACCCGCCGTGATAGGCCGCCTCGAGCGTCCGTCGCTGTCGCTCCGAGAGGGACTCGGCCAGCGTCTCGAACGGCCGGGTCGAACGCGGCGGCCGCTCGCGCTCCCGGCGAGCGGCCAGTTCCGTCTCCGAGTGAGCCGCCTCGAGCGCGCGGAGGAACGAGCGGACATCGATCGGGTCCCCGAGATCGATCACGACGCTGGTCCGATCGTCGATCGGCGTCACCGATCGGAGGACGCCGCCGTGATCCGCGACCGTCCGCGCGATGGACGGCTCGGTTGCCTCGGTCAGTCGGATCTCGACGACGGGGTCGCCGTTCCCGCGGCCGACGATCGAAACCGAGTCGACCGCCGGCAGCGAGCCGACGACCTCGGGGATCGTCTCCGCGTCGGAGTCGCGGACCGAACAGAACACCGTCGAACCACCGGACGACCGCGGAATCACGACCCGCACGTCGATCCGACGGTCGAGTCGGTCCGCGATCGACGAGAGCGGTTCCGACTCGTCCCGAAGAACGACCTCGAGTTCGGTGACACGATCGGCGAGGAGCGCGCGTTTCGTCTCGATCGCGGCGATCGCATCGCCGGCCACCACCGCGAGGTGTTCGCAGGCCCGGCTAGTGGCGTCGCCGAACGCCGACGGCCGCGTGGCGTACGCGGTGAGCGTTCCGTACCGGAGCGCGCCCGACTCGAGCGGGACGCTCATTGCGGACCGAACCCCTCGCTCGAGGAGCGGTTGCCGCCACGCTCGCGCCGTGCCGTCTCCGTTCGTCCGGCCGGTTTCGGCGGCCTCGAGCGTCTCGAGAACGACCGGTTCGCGGGTCGACGCGGCGTCCGCCGTCGGCGACCCGGCGTGTCGGTCGAGCGAGATTCGAACCTCCTCGAGAAACGCGGCGTCGCGACCGGCCCACGTCTCGGGAACGATCCGCCGGCCACCGTCGTCGGTGTGGCCGACCCAGGCGAGTTCGATCCCGCCGGCGGACTCGACGGACGGCAGGGCGACGACGGCCTCACAGAGCCGTCGTTCCACCGCCTCCCGGGTCGGCGCGTCCAGCAGCGATCGCGTCGCCTCCCGGACCCGTTCCGCGCGTGCCGTGCGGGTCCGTAGTCGCTCCCGGTCGCGCTGACACCCGTCAAGAGCAGCGACGCGCTCGAGCCCCTCGAGCGTCAGTACGGCCGCGTCGGCCAGGGTTTCGATCGGGGCCGTGTCCAGCCGGTCGAACGCCATCGGCTCCGTGCTGGTCGCGAGAACGAGCCCCCGGTCCCCGATCGGGACGGCCAAGAGCCGTTCGGCCCGGAATCCGGGCCGAGCGAGGGTGTCATCGAGACTCCCGCCCTCGTAGACGGTCGGCTCGTCACTCTCGAGGGCGTCGGCCAGCGGGGCGTCGCCGGGATCGATCGCCGGCGGTTCGATCGCGTCCCGGTCACGTTCGGGCGTTCGTTCCGTCGCCACCGCTGCCGGACGGAGGCGGTCATCGACGAGATACCAGATGGCGATGTCGGCGTCGGTACACTCGCGAACGGCATCGGTGACGGCGTCGCGAACGGGACCCGGTGAGCCGGCACGGCGGAGGGTCGCGACGGTTGCCCGGACCGTCGATAACGCGGCGGCCCGCGAGCCGCGCCTGTCGCGGATCACACAGAGCGTTCGGTCGGACTCCGGCAGCGGTACGACGGAGACGGCGACCGGCCGGGGCTGGCCCACATCGGTCGCGAGTTCGCCCGTCACGGGCTCCATCCACCTGACGATGGGCGACCGCGCCCGCTCTCGGACCGTCGCAGCGAGATCGTCGTCGAACACGTCCTCGAGCTCGCGGCCGACGAGCGCATCCGCCTCCGCGAGTTCCAACAGTGCCGTGTTGGCCAGCCGAACCGTCGTTCCCTCAAGCACGGCGATACCGACATCCATCGCGTCGACGATCCTCTCGAGGAGCGCGCGGCGATCCCGGTCCGACGCGGCTGGGACGGCGGTCTCGGCGGGCCGTTCCCTCACGGAGACGGAGACACCGTCGTCGCCGGGGTGGACGGTGACGGAGAGCCGGCGCTCGCGATCGGGGAGTGCGGTCTCGAACTCGACGGACTCGCCCGTCGTGTCGGCCTCGCGGAGCTGGTCGGCGAGTCGGTCACCGAGTCGATCGGGGAGTAGGTCCCAGACGACCGTTCCCGTCGGGACGACGTCACCGTCCGATCGGTCGCCAGCGGTAAACAGTTCCAGCGCCGCTTCGTTGGCATACCGAACCTCGCGCCGCGGACCGAGGGTGAAAAACGCGTCTCCGAGCCGATCGAGCCCCGCTCGTAGCTCGTCGTTGACGGCCGTTTCGACTCCCGGGGCGTCCGTCCGCGTGACGACGATCCCCTCGACGGCCGGGTCCTCGAGTCGGTTCGTACAGGTCAGTGTCGCGACCTGCCAGGTGCCGTCGGCGTGACCCAGCCGGCAGGTGAGCCGTTCGGTCGTCCCGATCGGGGCGGCAGCGACGGCGGCGAGCGTCTCGCGAACCGCTTCGCGATCGGCCGGCCGGACGAGCCGCGTGATCGTGGTTCGCTCGAGTTCCGTCGGCGTATACCCCAACCGGGACTCGACGGCCGGGCTCGCGTACTCGATCCCGCCGTCGACATCGAGCACCCAGACGACCGCCGCGGCGTGCTCGAGGATCGACCGAGGGCGCGCATCTGCGGCTGCCGCGGCCAGCCGGTACCGCTCTCGCTCGGCGGCGGTCCTGACGCGGGCAGTCAGGACCGCGTCGGACGCGGTCGGCTCGACGACATCGCTTGCGCCGGCCGCGAGCGCTCGAGCGGCGTCGCCGTCGTCGACGAGGGCCACGATCGGCCGCTCGCCGGTTCGGGCCGCCAGTTCCTCGAGAGGCGCGTCGGATGAGGGTGATCCGCCGTCCGCACTCGCGAACGGACAGACCAGGCAGTGGATCGCTCGAGCGGCGAGTCGCTCGAGCGCCCCCTCGAGCGTGCGGGCTCTGAACAGAGCCCCGTCATCGAACGCCGCAGCGAGTGTGGTCATGGCGTCGTCGGCGGAGTTGGAGTTACCGACGACTAGGACACGGAGCGTATCGTGGACGACGGTGGCGGTGCCGTCGCTCATCCGGCAGCACCCTCGCGGACGAGCGGACCAGCGGGTATCGTGAGGGGCTCGTCACTATTCCGCATAATACATGTCGAGTTCGTATCGACGCGTAGCACGGGAGGAGGTGTCCGGGTCACTGGAACTGCGTTGTCAGGGTGTGTCGCGAACGGTGAGAACCGGAACCGGTGCGTTCCGAACGATTTCCTCGGCGACGCTGCCCGAGATCAGGTGGTCGAGTCCGGACCGGCCGGCCGTCCCGACGATGACCATATCGACCGGGTTCGTCTCCGCGAAGTCGACGATCCGTTCCTGCGGAACGCCGTGGCGGATGTCAGTTGTGACAGCGACGCCCTCACGGTCCGCCGTCTCCGTTGCACGTTCGGCGGCCGAAACGGCTTCGGCCTCCGGATCGGACCGCAACCGGTCCTGTTTCTCAGCGGCATGGGGGCCGTCCTCGGAGACCGACAGGACGTGGAGCGTGGCGTCGAGTTCCCGCGCGAGTTCGACGGCGTGATCGGTCGCTCGATGGGCAGCGTCGCTGCCGTCCGTCGCAAGCAACAGTTCCTGATACATCGTCTGTCTCCCGTTCGGGAGACGGGAGGATAGGTTTCGGACCTGCCGTTGCCTGCCGGGTTCCGTTCGACGGCCGCTCGGACGCGACCACGGGGATGGCCCGTCGCTCCGGGATGCACGGGCCGCTCCGTCGAGCGGCACCGCTTCGCCTCAGAAGACGCCGAACACGTCGAGCACGACGATCGCGAGATAGAGCTGTCCGACTCCGGCGACGATCATTACGGCCCCCGCAACGCGCTTTAGGAGTCCAGTATAGGCCGCGAGTCGGCCGGCGCTCGCGACGAGTCCCATCCCCGTCGCGACGGTCAACGAAACCATGAGGGCCACGAAACTACCCACGTACGTTCCGAGGAGAATCGCCGCCTCGGTCGTCGGCAGCGACAGTGCCCGGGTGACCACGCCGATGAATATCGGCGCGACACACCCTGCCGCCGCCAGCGCGTAGCCGACCCCGAAGATCGCGAACCCGAGCACGCTCGAGCGTCGCTTGGGGAGCGTGATCGACAGCGTCGGCGCTCGCTCGAAGACCACCAGCAGACCGAACGCGATCAGGACGACTCCGGCGACGACTTCGAACCACTTGACCGTCGACAGCGTCGCGTGACCGACCCAGAACGTCGCCCCGAGCAGGGCGCTGAACGTGACGAGGACGCCGAGTCCGGCGAGCAGTCCCCGACTCAAGGCACCGCCGAGTGACGCCCGCTCGCCGTCGGTCTGACTGACGTAGAAGCCGACATAGCCCGGCAGAAGCGGGAACGAACACGGAGAGAAAAAGGTCCCGATGCCGGAGATCAGCCCGAACGTGAGGGACATGACGAGCGTCGAGTCGACCATCCTATTCGGCCCCGTTCGCTGGTTCGCTCGCCTCGAGTGCGCGTTCGATTCCGGCGACGAGTTCGTCCGCGGTCTTGACGCCGGAGTCGGACCATCGAACCGTCCCCGAAGCGTCGATCGACACGGCGGACGGGTAGGGCGTTCCCCAGTACCGGGACGTGAGTTCCGCGGTCGGATCGAGACCGATCGTCCAGTTGCCGTCGTGTTCCACCCACCAGTCCCTGAGTTCGGCGTCGCTGATCGACTCGGTCGTCACGGATAGGAAGACGACCTCGTCGCTGACGCGCTCGTGTGCCGTCGCGAGCGCGTCCATCTGTTTGATACAGGGGGAACACCACGTCGCAAAGAAGTCGACGAACGTCGGTCGATCCGGCGTCGGAACGCGGACAGTGCCGGCCTCGCTACCCGGGGCGTCGACGGTTTCGATCTCGTAGGGGTCGTGTTGTTTCCCCACGATACCGGACGAGTCGTCGCCATCGTCCTCCTGCTCGGTGACGGCGGCCGGTGACGGGACACCGAACGCAGCGACCGCACCGCCGCCGGCAATCACGCCCGCACTGCCGAGTCCAGCGAGGAGGTCGCGGCGACGCATCGCTACTCGTCCACCCCCACGACCGTTCTCGTGTCGTCGACCATCACCTGCGTGTTGACCGCATCGCGCTGGGTCGCCGCTTTCGGATACGCCCGCTCGACGATGCCGCGCTCGTTGACGAGTTGGACGAGCGCCGAGTGCGTGAACGTGTACGCACTGTCGGCGTCCGTCGACTCGTTGTCCGATGTGGCGGTCGACTCACCGTCGTTCCGTCTGAGCGGCAGCCCGAACGTCTCCTTGAGCATCGTCTTGGCCGTCTCGTTGTCTTCCGGTCGAAGGAAGTGCCAGTGTCCCGCATCGACATCGATGCCCATTCGCTCGCCGTGCGTACGAAGGGCGTCGGCCGTATCGCGGTCGGGATCGAACGTAAACGCGAGCAACGCGAGATCATCCTCGTAACCGCTCTCGAGGGCATCCGCCTGTATCCGACGGAGGTGCTGGAGCAGTTGTTGACACATCCCGTCGGGACAGGACGCGTAAAAGTACGTGATGACGAACGGGCGTTCGTCGATGACGTCCTCGAGCGACAGCATCTCGTCGGCGAGCGGGTCCCGAACGGAAAACTCCGGAAAGTCGTCGCCGTGAATCGGATACAAGGGGTCTCCGCGTTGCTGTTCTGGCGGCTCGAGCACGGTATCGCTTGTGCCGCCACCGAGCGTGTCACCAAGACAACCGGCAACGCTTGCGAGTCCCGTCATTCCGACCGTGCCGAGGTATGTCCGCCGGTCCATGTCTGACTCGAGGGAACGCCCGATCAAAGGTTCATTGGTTCGGTTCACGAAGATCGAACGTTCATCGAGGAGGTGAGCGAAAGGCGTGGGGCGGCTGTCTGCGGTCCGGGCACGGACCGCACCCCTCGCAGCGCGTTCGATCGGCGAACCAACAGGCGTTTTATCGCCGGCGGCGAAGGACCGCCCAATGAATCGCCGGGGCTTTCTCCGCGGAACAGCCACGATCGGAGCCGTCGGAACCGTCGGCACCGCCGGCTGTCTCGAGGGGCTGGGGTTCGAAGAAGAGTCCGCGTGGGCGAACCCGCCGCTCGTCGAAAACCGTCCTGACGCCGTCTACCTCCCGTCCTCGCGCGAGGAGATGCGGACCTACGGAATGGCGGCCGACGGCGACTACGCAGTGTCACTTTCCTATACCTTTCCACACCGGTTCTGGACCGTCGAGGCGACCAGCGACGGGAAGCAACGCGTCGCGGTCGAAACGGACGATACCCTCCATCTCATGACCACCCTCTGGGATCGCGAAACGCGAACCGTCCTGCCGGTGGACATGCGACTCGAACTCCTGCAGGACGGCTCGCCAGTCGACGCAGGCATCTCGTCACCGTGGCCGATGCTCTCCCAGCGGATGGGCTTTCACTACGGCGACAACGTCGGGCTCCCCGGCGAAGGCGAGTATACGGCCCGCATCCGGGCCGGTCCCGTCACGCTCGAGCGAACCGGCGCGGTCGAGGGACGACTGGACACCGCAGCCTCGCTCGAGGTCGACTTCGAGTACGATCGCTCCGACATCAACGAGCTCTCGTTCGAGACGCTCGACGAGGACAAATGGGGTAACCGTGATGCCTTGTCGCTGATGGACCACGGCGACGGCAGCGGGTCTCACGGCGGTAATCTCGGCCCGCCGCCGACGGGACGGGAGCCACGGATCGCGGACATCCCCGGCGACTCGCTCGGGACCCAGCGCAGCGGCGACGCGGCGATTACCGCGTTCGTGTCCGACGCCGACCGGTTCACCGACGGCGGCACCTACCTGGCGGTCTGCCCGAGAACGCCGTACAATGACATCATCCTCCCGCTTACCGCTTTGTCCGTCGCCGTCGAACGTGACGGAGAGGTCGTCCGTGAAGGGGAACTCGTGGAAACGCTCGACGGCGAGATCGGCCATCATTACGGGCTCGAATTCGACGAGTTCGTGGCGGGCGATCGGGTGACGATTACCGTCGATTCGCCTCCGCAGGTGTCCCGCCACGACGGCTACGAGACGGCGTTTTTCGAGTTCGACGAGATCACGTACACTATCTAATCGTCCAGACGGCGTCCGGACCGTGAGTCGCGTCGTCCGGCCCGGGAGTCGGTGCGTGCCGGCGTGTTCGAGGGTGACACTCGAGCTGCGAGCATCGGCAGTCGGACACTGTCGGGAGCGGCAGTGTCGCCGCCGGAATCCCGTGTGGTGAGCGAATGCGGACGGTCGTGGGAGCCGGCTCACCGATTCAGGCCGGAAAGAACGGCTTTCGGAGCGGAAACAGTTCCTCCAATCGAGTCGAACCGGCGGACGGGCGATCGATGGAGCCGTCGCAGCAGCTCCGGTCGCTTCGCGACGTAAATCGCCTGCTACGGCGCTCGATCGGCCGGAAGGGGGCGACAGCGGTCGCGTACGGCTCCGATAACTATCGGGGAGCGTCGAATACGCTCGAGCGATGTCCCGGACAGGTCACGCGGAGATGCGGATCGGCTGCCCGGAATGCGAGACGACGGTCAGCGCCACCGTTCCGCCGGGACCGGGTATCCACCCGAAGAGCGATTCGAACCCGCTCCGGGGAACGGAGACCCGGTGTCGGAACTGCGGTCACGAACTCGACCTCTACTACTACTGATACCGACCGCGACTGTCGAACTGGCTGTCGAGTGCGCCACAGACTGCCATCGAACGTCGACGCCGACTGCCGAACCGACCGGTCGGTGGACCGACCGGCGCACGGGATTGGTTACGAGCGCGAGCGTCGCGGCCGCTGAAACATCCGTGATCCCGTCTCTCCCTCGACTGTTCCGGTCCCCATCCTCGGCTGTTATCTTCCGGAATGACACCCACACCGGGTTTCCGGTGAAATGTCGGCGCGTTGCGATTGGCGCGTGCTCCTCGAGCAGCCGGTCCGCGTCAGCGGTGGCGGACGGCTACGACTCGTCGGTTTCGACGAGCACCGTCCGGACGACGTCCGGATCCTCGAGCAACTGGTGTTCCGTGTAGCTCCCCTCGGCGCTCCCGCCGCTCCGACGGGTCTGCTCTAGAATATCGAGGAACGCGTGTTCTTTCAGCAGGTCGCGAACGCGCCGGAGCGAGAGGGGATCGGAGCGTTCCTGGCGGCAGATCTCCTCGTAGACGTCGTAGATCTTCGTCGTTCGGAACCCGTCCTCGTCGGCCGCATTGAGCGAGAGGACGGCGAGGGCCTGTAGGACGTACCGGGAGTGGGGCGTCGATCCGCGGATGAGTTCCCGGAACCGGTCGGTTTCGGCCCGCTCGCGCGCCTGGACGACGAACTCTTCCCGAACCGTCTCGTTGCCCTTCGATTGGGCGATTTCCCCGGCGTATCGGAGGATGTCGATCGCCTTCCGCGCGTCGCCGTGTTCGCGGGCCGCGAGGGCTGCGGCCCGCGGAATGACTGACGGCTCGAGGACGCCGTCCTTGAACGCGTCGCTGCGGGCCTGCATGATGTCCCGAAGCTGGTTCGCGTCGTACGGCGGAAAGACGAACTCGCGTTCACAGAGGCTCGACTTGACTCGCTCGTCCAGTCGGTCCTTGTACTTGATCTTGTTACTGATCCCGATGACGCCGATCTTGCACGACTCGAGTTTGCCGGCCTCGCCCGCGCGCGAGAGTTGCATGAGAATATCGTCGTCGTCGAGTTTGTCGACTTCGTCGAGGATCACGAGGACGACATCGTACTGGGTGTCGAGCACCGTCCAGAGGCGCTTGTAGTACGTCGAGGTGCTGAGCCCCTTGTCCGGGATTCTGATGTCAGTGATCGCCGGCTCGTTCAGCGAGTGGGCGATCGTCTGGACGGCCTGCGTCTCCGTATTGTCCTGAGCACAATCAACGTAGGCGAACGCGGAGGTGACGTCTTCGTCCCCCGCGACGCGGACGGCCCGTTCCGAGATGTACTTCGCACAGAGGGATTTGCCCGTCCCCGTCTTCCCATAGATGAGGAGGTTACTCGGACTTTGCCCGAAAATAGCGGGGTTGACCGCGTTCGCGAGTTCCGAAATCTCGTCGTCTCGACCGACGATCCGGCCCTCCGCCGGGAGATGATTGATCTCGAGGAGTTCCTTGTTCTCGAAGATCGGGTCGTCGCGCGTGAACAGGTCGTCGCCGGAACTCGACATAGTCGAACACCATGTTTCCGGTGAAATAGCCCTTCCGTTTGCCACCGGCGACTCGAGCGGGGAACTCGGCGCGGTGACACAGTCCAGTAGACCGGTCGTATGACGGTTGTGGACCGATTGTGTGGCGACTACAGGTTCGACGTGCCGGTCAGAACCGTTTCGTTCGTCAAAACGAGCCGTGCAAGATCGATCGCGAACACACACCGTGTTTCCGGTGAAACGGGAGAACGTCGTGGATCGTGTCCAGTTGAAACAGGGGTTACGGTGCGGCGGAAATCCGGTATCGGATGCCACCCGTGCGGAAATCACCGGTATTGACGAGCGATACCGACCGGCACCAGTGACGGGAGCAAGCATCGTCTCGCCGCTCGCACTCTCCGATCACCCGTGAGAAAAAGTCCGATTCACTTGGCGAGCTTTTCTCATATTTGCTATTTATATATTTCTATAGAGCGAGTACAGAGCGAGGGAAGGTCCGTCAGTTCGCAGTCGGATGTCGTGCTGAGGTCTCTCGTATCGATTTGTTCCGTCCCATGTCGACTAGTTGCCTTAACCGAATAACTCGAGTAGCACGATCAAATAATCCGGATCGAATAATCCAACAGAATCGAACAATCCGGAGACTGGATGTAATCGCGCAGCGTAACACGGCGTGATCGAACGAACCTCTTTCCGAGCACTTTCACCGGAAACGCGGTGTGTGTCCGAACGAGTGCCGGCTGCCGTTCGGACCGGTGGCCGAGCCCATACTCGAACTCGGTCGGAAGCGGCATCTCGCTTGGTGTCACCCTGCGCTGCTGTTGCCACGCTATCGTTGCCACACGCTGTCGTCTCGTGTCCGTCTCTATTCGTTCTCTACCCACGGAGACGAGTGCCGATCGACGCAGGAACGGCCCTGAATCGGTCGGCCTGAGCCAGCCACGGATCGGGGTTCTCGAGTTCGCCATCCCGGTCGACATCGGTCCACAACTCGGCGTCGTTTCACCGGAAACACGGTGTGGGTGAGAGCAGTTCACACTGCTTTGATCCGCCCAGCCGGTCCGACTATTCCAGAGGCGCAGCCGGTCGGTAAATTCACCGGAAATCCGGTGTGCCGACATCCCGGACTCCGATCGGAGTCGCCGAAAGCCGTTCACCGGAAACCCGGTGTGTGACCCCGTCCCGGCCCTAGCCTCGTGTCCGGCGACCGATCGGATTTCACCGGAAACCCGGTGTCCCCGTTCGACGCGGCCGAGCCATCGGCCGATTCGAGCGGAACTCAGCGGCCGCTTTCCCAGCCCCGCGGCGTATCGTTCAATCGCTCGGCACCGTCGTCGGTCACGACGACGAGATCCTCGATTCTGACGCCGAACTGCCCATCGAGGTAGATCCCCGGTTCGACGCTGAAGACCATGCCAGGCTCGAGTTCGCGGTCGTTGCTGGCGACGATGTAGGGCGGTTCGTGGACCTCGAGCCCGACCCCGTGACCGGTTCGGTGGACGAAGGCGTCGCCGTAGCCGGCCGCTTCGATGACCGACCGGGCGGCGCGATCGATCGCACCGGCTTCGACGCCGGGTTCGACGGCGTCGATCGCGGCTTCCTGTGCCTCCCTGACGGTTTCGTGGACGTGCTCGTATGTCGCGGGCGGATCGCCGACGACGATCGTTCGCGTTTGATCGCCCGGATACCGTCCCGTTCCACCCTCGAGATCGGCCGCGACGAACGCGCCGAAATCCAGAACGATCGGGTCGCCGGCCTCGATCGGCCGCGAGCCGCTGTGGTGGTGTGGCCGGGCTCCGTTCGGGCCGGCGGCGACGATCGTTTCGAAGGCGGGCTCCTCGCCCCCGTGAGCGGCGAGCAGGCGGTCGATCTCCGCTGCCAGCTCCGATTCGGTCGTCCCGACGAGGTCGTCGCCGCGGTCGCGTATCTCGAGCGAGACCCGGTCCGCGATCGCGCCGGCCCGCCGGAGCGCGTCGAGTTCGACGTCGTCTTTCCGGATTCGCAGCGGCTCGAGGGCGGTACTGGCGAGCCCGAACTCGGCGTCCGGACACAGTTCTCGGAGGTCCTGGGTGAACGTCGCCCACAGTCGATCGTCGACGAGGACGGTCGCCGGATCGGAGCCGTCGAGGGCATATTCCTCGAGCACGGTCGCGATCTCCTCGAGCGGGTCGTCCGCGTCGGTCCACGGCCGCAGCTGTAAGGCCGGAATGGGGAGGTCGGAGAGTTGGTCCTCGTACATCGCCGGCGCGACGAGGGCGGGATCGCCGTGCTCGGGAACGAACAGCAAGAGGTGTCGTTCGGACGGCGTCTCCTCGAACCCGGTCAGATAGGTCAGATTCGGACTCGGGAAGCAGACGGCCAGGTCGGCCACCGTGTCCTCGAGTCGGCGCTGGCAGGCCGCGATCCGGCGCTCGAACGGGGGTTGCATGGGCGGGGATTCGCTCGAGCGAGAAATCAACGTTTGGTTCTGGCGACATCGGCGTGGGGTGTCGTCGGCCCCCGGCTGCCACCAAGCACCGGTCGCTTCGCCAGTTGGGTGCGTCGTTCCCGTCTCGGCCAGTCGAGTGTGGTGCTCGCATCCCCTTCCATCACCGCGGCGCGGCACACGCCTCGCGTCCCGGCGCGTCCGAGACCGGTCTCGAGCGACGACTGTCCCGGTGGTCGAACAGTCGGGACGCCGCGAGTGCTAACAGGAACGTATTAACCCCCTGGCGACCGCAAGCGGCGAAGCAACCCGTCGGGATGCTGTGGTAGTTCAGCGAATGCGAGTTCCCGAGCGGTTGTCGTCGACGACTGTACGAAATAGACAGCGACGGGCCGACGGTCGCGGCCGAACGAACGCGGAGCCCGCGTCCGACGGGCCCAGCTGTCCCGGTTCGCTGATCGTTGTTTCGAACCGGCAACCGTATCGTCACGAGTACCGAGACGAGGACGCCACCGCGCCGTCGGATGACGGCGCGACGAGTCCCGACGGAACGGGTCCCCCGCGGACGGGAACGGACGGCGGTGGGCGTTCCACGGCCGAGACACGACCGATCGCGGTCGACGAGCCGACCGGTGGTCTAACCGCCGGTCTCGATCCCGTTATGCAACGAACCGACGGGACCTGGATCGCCTGGGGCGACGGCGACGCGGACTTCGACGTAACCGACGAGCGGAACTGCGTGGCCGTCCCGCCGGATGCGGGTGCCTATACGCTCCGCCGACTGGACCTCTCGGACGAAGCCGTCGACTCCTACTACTACGGGTTCAGCAATCGCGTGCTCTGGCCGCTCTGTCACGGCTTTCCCACCCTGATCGAGGACCGGCCGACCGACTTCGACTGGTACCGCACGGTCAACGAGCGCTTCGCCGAGGCGGTGGTCGACCATGCGACGGCCGACTCCATCGTCTGGATACAGGACTACCACCTCGCGCTCGCGCCGCGGATGATCCGGGACTCGGTGCCCGCCGGGGCGATCATCGCGCACTTCTGGCATATCCCGTGGCCGTCGCCGGCGACGTTCCGGCAGTGCTCCGCCGCCGGCCGCGTTCTCGAGGGGCTGCTGGGAAACGACCTGATCGGCTTCCACGTCGATCGGTACGCCGAGCAGTTCCTGCACTGCGTCGATCGCTTCCTCCCGACCGCGGCCGTCGACCACTCCCATGGAACGGTTCGCTACGACGGGCACACGACTCGCGTCGTGGCGACGCCGATGGGCGTCGACGCCGATGCGTACGAGCGGGACGCCCGGGCGAGCGATCCCGACCGGCTTTCGGACCTGTTCGCGGAGTATGGGATTCCCCAGGGGACGACGATCGGGCTGGGGTTGGATCGGCTCGACTACACGAAAGGGATCCCCGAACGGCTGGCGGCCCTCGAGCGACTCCTCGAGCGGAATCCGGAGTGGCGCGGCGCGTTCACTTTCGTCCAGAAGGCGACACCCTCACGGACCGACATCGAAACCTACGAGCGATACGGCGAACTCGTCCGCGGCGAGGTCCGACGGATCAACCGCCGCTTCGAAACCGACGACTGGCGGCCGATCGTCTACACCGAGGACATGCTGTCCCAGGCGGACATCTGCGCGCTCTACCGCCGCGCGGACGTGATGGTGGTCAGTCCGCTGATCGACGGCATGAACCTCGTCGCACAGGAGTACGTCGCCGCGAGCGTCGACGGCGACGACGCACTGGTGTTGAGCGATCGGACCGGAGCACACGAGCGCCTCGGGTCGCACGCGCTGACGATCGATCCGACCGATACCGACGGGTTCGCGGCGCAACTCGAGCACGCGCTCTCGATGTCGTCGTACGAACGACGACGGCGGATGAACACGCTCCGTCAGCGCGTATTCGACGACGACCTCGAGTCGTGGATGGCGACTCAGTTCGACTGGATCCGGCGGGTACACGGCGATCGTGAGCGCAGCGAAACGAATACCGACACCGACTCCGAGTCCCGGGAGCGGACACCGCCAGTGTAGCGATGCCTGCGATCGAGACACCGCCACGGCCGCTCTGGGAACGATTGTCGCGGATCCGAACGACGCTCGCGGACGCCGCCGGATTGCTGGTCTGTCTGGATTTCGACGGGACGCTCGCGCCGATCGTCGACGATCCGGACGCGGCGGTCCCGACCGAGTCGAATCAGCGGGCAGTGACCGCGCTCGCGGAGACGCCGGGCGTGACGACGGCGATCGTCAGCGGGCGCGCGCTGACGAACGTCCGCGAGCGGATCGACGGGCCGACGATCTACGCCGGCAATCACGGGCTGGAACTCGATCGAAACGGGTCGATCGCCGTCCATCCGGTCGCACGCAAGCACGCGATACGAGTCGAGCGGCTCTGTGCGATGCTCGAGACCGTGCTGGCGTCCGTCCCGAACTGTCGGGTCGAGAACAAGCGCCTGACCGGCACGGTCCATCTCAGATCCGTTCCGCCGGCCGCCGAGGCGACCGTCCGTCGGATCACCCACGATCTCGTCGATCGCGTCGGCGGTGACGCCCTCGAGATTTCGACCGGGAAACGCATCCTCGAGATCGGACCCGACTTGCCGTGGGGCAAGGGCAACGCGGTCGAGTTGATCGCCGCCGCCGAGCCCCCCGGAACGGCCGTCGTCTACATCGGGGACGACGTTACCGACGAATCGGCGTTCCGTGCCGTCGAACCCGACGGAATCAGCATCCGAGTCGGCGACGACGAACCCTCGAGCGCGTCCTATCGGGTCGCATCACCCGCCGATGTCGCGTCGTTTCTCTCGTGGCTCGAAACGGTCCAGAACGAACGCGGCGAACGAGTACGGCAATGAGGACGCGAATCGGCGCTCGATGGCGACTCGTGCGCACGCATGGATCGCGAGGAAAACGGGAACGGCTAGAGTGGGGCGGGTGGGAGCCGAGTATGGGCAAGTCGGGACCGAGTCCGGTATGGGGGAGCGGCGTACCGGGGCTCTGCTCGGTCTGGCACTGACGGTCGGGGGAACCGTCCGCGATCGCTCGGCCCACCCACCAGGATCGTATGAACGCCCAGTACTTAAGGACACCGATGGTAATAATCGAAGAAAACAACTCGTCTCGAGCCGAAAGTATTAGTTACCACTGGAAATATAGACCGGTACGAGAGTGAACGAGAGTGAAACTCCGCCAACCAACTGATTTCCTGATTCTCGAGGCGCTCGAGGACAAGGGACGAAACGTCGCAACGAATCTGGCTGCACACACGGGAAAGAGCCGAAAGAACATCAACACCAGACTGCCGGTGCTCGAGGATTACGGGCTCGTCCGAAAGATCGGTCCTGCCGAGCGATCCGGTCTCTACGAGATTTCCTCGACGGGGAAGGCGGCGCTGGTGTACCGAGACCAGTACGACGAAGTCGACGACTTCGAGGCGCTCATCGAAGGGCCAAACGCCGCCACGGACCAGAACGGAGAGTCCCAGGCCAGTTTCGCCCGCGGTGAGAACGACGACGAAACCGACGAGTAACGGCACGGACGTTCGGTTTCGCCGTCGGCCGTTCATTTTCGGCCGGAGTGGCAACTATCCGATCGCGATCGGGTCTCGATCCGTTCGGATGGGTTCCGAGAAGAGTCCGCCGTCGTACGTCGCGAGTTCGCGACGGGCACACGGCGAGAAGGCGAAGCTGAGCCGTTTCTCGAGTCCGTCCTGCGCCGGCGGGATCGCCGACCCGCAACGATCGTGATCGGCCTGGTACGACGGGTCCCACGCGTAGCTACTGAGCATCGGCGTCGCGATCACGGCTTCGCCGTCGCGGATCGCCACGCCGTGTTCGTGGTCCAGCCCGAGTGCGTGTCCGATCTCGTGCACGAGGACCTGCATCGTTCGCGTCGGTGCCGTGTTCGGGACGATCCACCGCGTGCCGTCGACGAGCGACTCGTCGAACGGCTCGAGGTCGGCGATATGTCGCGCCCCGCCGACCGATGCGATGTGTGCCACCCCGTATCCGGTCGGTGCGTCCTCCATCCGTCCGTCGGTAACCAGCAAGTTGACGTCCGCCACCGGGTCGAGATCGCGTCGGCCGAGGCCGCCCGCCACGACGGCCGTCGGCCACTCTCCGCGGGTCATGAGCCGGGCGGCATCCTCGGTCGAGACCGCAACGGTCCCGCCGAAAGAGAGTTCCACCGTCCAGTGCTCGAGGGAGCGGATCGCCGTGAGGTACTCGCGGATGCGGTCGGTAACCCCCTCGTAGGTCGCGGCCTGCTCCGAGAGCCAGACCCGAACGGAGAGCGTTTCGGGTGGCTCGCGCGACGCCTCCGCCAGCGTCCCGAGCGAGACCATCGAACCGAGTGCTCCGAGGACCACGCGACGCGTCTTTCGTGTCATCGTACTGCCGTCCCCTCGTTGTGGGTGGACATGGACGGGCTACCCCTCGTGTCCGGTTACACCGCTTCGCTCACCGTCGGCCGGCGGTGTGTACGGGGCTGTCCGTGACGGCCCCGCTCGAGTATCGACGACTCGAGTGCGGTCGTCGGTGACGCGAATTCCGACGCCGGCGGGCAACTCGGCCGGCTCGATCGCCGCGAGCAAGAGTAACGCCCCGTCCCGGGTTTCGACCACTACCTTCTCGGGGGCCCGCTGTCGCAGACAGAGCGTCCACACCCCGGCTCGAAGCCGCCGTTCGATCTGCCAGTCGGTGACGTACCGCCCGTCGGTTCCTTCGAAGACGGTGTCAAACGGTGGCACGAATACGTCCCTCCGCCACTCGCAGGGTGGCATGCAGTCCCGGTTTCCGAACGGTCGTCGTCATTTCCCTTCGATCGATGCGCTCCCGACCGGATCGGTGCTGGGGTTCATATGGCACTCTTTGAAGCAATCGTGACTGTCAGACGAACCCGACTACCACGCCGGAATCGAACGGATCGGCTACGGCTGGCCGAGGGCGGAGTCGCTACGGGACGACGGAGCCCGCCCTCGACGGCCGGCGACGGCGACCGCTCCCCCGCGGTTAGTTGTGACCGCCGTTCTCGAAGAACTCCTCGAGAATCGCGTATGTGTTTACCCCCAGAAATCGCAGGAGGACAGTAGGTTCAAAATCGGGGAATTCAATTAGAAATCCGTAAAATTCGACCGCCGNCACTGAGAGATATATAAATCAAATAGAGGGTGCTGTTTTCAGCCGTCTCAGTGGCTCAGCCAGGAACTCTATGGGGGTAAACACATGCAGAATCGCTTTGAGTCCCTTTCGAAGGTGTTGGTGCATCGTCGGCGGTGAGATATCCATTGCCTCCGCGATCTCTTCACCGGTACTTTCGCGGGGCCAGTCGAAGAACCCGCCGTAGTATGCGAGGCGTAACGTCGTGAGCTGACGATCGGTGAGTCGGTCGAGGATTCGGCTTCGGCGCTGGGCCGCCGTCCGGACCGGCCGATCGACTTCGCGTCTGGCGACGAGTTCGGTGTTCTCGTAGATGACGGTCAGCGCCTCCGCGATTTCGCGGACATCGGCGTCTTGGGATACCTCGACGAGACAGGTTCCGATCCCCGACTCGACCGTTACGTCTCGGATCGTCGCCCCGTGGTTCGCGAGCGTCCGGACGCCGGATTTCGCCAACTGCATCTCGAGCGTACAGCTTTCCTCGCCGTCGTGAATGAGTCGACACTGCTCGATGGACTCGTGGTCCCGCGCTTTTTCGAGAACCGTCTCGCCGTCCAGTCCGTCGACCGTCACGTACTGGAAGGTCCGGCCGTTGGCCGTGGTGCCTGCCCACTCGAGCGAGCAGGTGCAGTCGTACGCTTCGGAGAGGTCAAACGAGAACGTCTCGCCGCCGTTGATCCGGAACTCGAGTTCGACGACGGTGTCGGAAAAGAGCAGTTGACGGTTCTTCACCGCCATGATGGTAAAGCCGATCGTCTCGCCGAGCAGCCTGAACCCGGCTCGCTCGCGCTCGCTGAAGGCGTCGTCCCGGCTCGCGAGGACGGTGAGAACGCCGTAGATCGCGTCCTCGTGGGTGATCGGGACGGCGATCGCGGATCTGACATCGTCCTCGCGGGCGGCCTCCTGCAGCGGTTCGGGAACCCTCCCGTCCTCGCGAATCCGGTTCGTCGTTCGGATCTCGCCGGTCTGGACCGCCCGCGTGACCGGCCGCTCCTGATCGACCGTGAGATCCCGGACGCCGTCGAGATAGGTCTCGGCCTCCCCCGCCCCGGTCCGATAGGACAGCTGCCCGTCGCCGGCCCGTTCGGCGATCCACGACCCGCAGTAGAGGTCGGAATCGACGAGTTGCTCGCAGACCTCGCGTTCGATGGCATCCCGGGCCGGTGCCTCGACGAGCGTTTCGATCACCTGCCGGACGACCGCATTGATCCGATTGAGCGTCTCGAGTTGGTCCTGTCGCGATCGGAGTTGCCGTTCGCGCTGTACCCGCTCGGTGATATCCCGAGCCAGCCAGACGACGGCGCGTCGTCCCTGAATACGCTGGTCGATCGGAACGACGCGGGCCTCGAATCGGCGGGGGCCCTCGGTCGTTTCCGCGTCGTACTCGACCGACTGGACATCGTCGGTTCGGATCGCCCGATCGATGCAGTCCTGTAGCTTCGTGGCGACCTGATCGGGGAAGGCATCCTCGAGTTGTGACCCCGGGAGGTCGTCGGCCGCCGTCGAGTACAGGTCGGCCGAATCGGGCCGGGCCTTCGCCTCGAGATAGGTGCCGTTCTCGCCGATGACGAACGCTTCGTCGGGCAACTCGTTTGCGAGGATGCGGTGATAGCGGCCGTCGTCGGCCGACGGCGACTGGGGCTGGGATTGGACCGTCGCGACGATCCGATCGATCGGGTCCTCGTCACCAGCCGTCGGCACGTAGTCGGTCGCGTCGGCCCTGAGGGCGACGGTCGCGAGCCGCTCGCTTCCCTTTGGGGGTGCGACGATCGTCGGGACGGTCGCCAGCCGAGCGTGAACGCGCTGCAGAATGGTCTGTATTTCGCCGGGACAGTCGAGTTCGAGGACGACGCCGCTCGGGACGGTCGCCGCCGTTTCACCGTCCGCATCGGGCGGATCGGTAGCGTCCGTCCCCAAGATGTCCTCGAGGTCCCCTGTCGCGGGGCGCGTTCGAACCTCGTGTTCGGTTGCCCGCTCGAGTCGCGAGCGGAGATCGCTTCCCTGTTCTCGAACGTCCGTTACGACGACGATCGGCCCGGGTCGATGTGTAGCGGTCATCCTATCTCCTCCCTGTCCCGTATGAATGCGGACGGATTCAGCCAACGAGACTCTATTCTACCAAGACATGTTGTGGAATAAAAGCTTACTGGTCGTTTAGCACCCGCTCGACGACTCCCCGCGTGATTTCGTCACCGATCTCGGTACCATCACGCGTTCATCATACCTCGGTCCCGAAGCTCCGCGAGCAGGTCGTCGACGAGCGACTCGACGTCGTCGTACGGAAAGTCGCCGCCGGACGTCTTCGCCTGTAGTTCCATCACGGTCATCGAGAACTCGCCGGATTCGAACGTCGTTCCGGGCCCGTCCGGAAGCGCTGGGACCAGTTCCATCGGCCCCGCGACCGGGTACTCAGCACCCTTGAACGCGTCGACTAGTTGCGCGCGGAGTTCGGCTTCGTCTGTCATCAAGTACCACGGTTCGGCTCCGAAGCGGATAAGAGTGCAGGTGGCTTGCCGTCTCCGAACTGCGGTACGCGCGGCCGTAGGAGGCTCGGACCGGTCTGCTCCCCGACTCGAGCAGAGCCCTCGGCTCCGTCGACTCGAGCGCCTCGGCTTCGAAACGGCGCTGAACAGTAGAAACAATAATTAGTCAGCGGCGACCAGTGTCCGGGTATGGCGAAGGATACCGTCAGATACCCCGACGACGTGGTCGAAGAGATCGACGCGCTCGTCGAAGACGGTATGTTCGAGAGTAAATCCGAGTTCTATCGCTTCTCCGCGGAGTACGTGCTCGCCCTGAT
Source organism: Natrinema pallidum DSM 3751 (assembly GCF_000337615.1). GTDB lineage: Archaea > Halobacteriota > Halobacteria > Halobacteriales > Natrialbaceae > Natrinema > Natrinema pallidum. The sequence goes on along the minus strand of NZ_AOII01000032.1, from coordinate 24,047 downwards.
CGACTCCGACCACGAAGTGAAGACGTTCAACTTCGACGAGATCAAGTCCGAACTCGATATTAGCGCGGAAGACCACGCCAAAGCGCTCGGGGCCGACGGTGGCACGTTCTTCCTCGACGCGGTTATCAACGTTCGAAAACACGGTCTGCGCGGCAACTACGAAGCCGCCGAACGGTTCATCGACACCCACTACGACGAGACCGATCAAGAGTGTATCATTCTCGAGGAACTGCTCGGCACCTACCGAGGCGAGTCGGGCTAAACCGACCGGCCAATCGCTTCGGTCGCGTACGTCGCCCCGCGCCGAACCGTGCTGGACGTTTTTTCCGCGACCGTTCCCATCGGGTTCGTCAGTTCGGCTCGAACGGGTCGCCGAGCGCGGCCAGATCGACGTTCTCGCCGACGAGCCGCGCCGCACGATCGTACGGTGTCGCGCCAGTCACGTCCGCCTCGGCCGCCGCCGTGGCTGTCGCACGCGCCGGCCGGTCGATGCCGGCCGTCGCCGCGACGTGCTCGAGAAACGCCGTTCGGACCGATTCGTTGTCGAACAGGCCGTGCAGGTAGGTTCCGAGTATCCGTCCGCGGGCCGCGCTCGAGTCGCCGAGCGGACGGGTCACGTCGCCGACGGCCGTCGTTCGCCCCGCGTGGATCTCATAGCCCGACGCGGTCCCGTCGACGCCCGACAGCAGCGGCGAAGCGGTCCCGTCGACGGGAACCGTCGTCCGCTCGAGGCGCTTGTCCCCCTCGAAGCGGGTTTCGACGGGTAACAGCCCCAGTCCGTCCACGACATCGTCCGCGCCCGTCCCCTCGAGTGCGGCGTTGGTGATCCGGTCGCCGAGCAACTGGTAGCCGCCACAGACGCCGACGATCGGCCCGTCGAAGGCTGCGAGCGCGTCGTCGAAGCCGGCCTCCCGGAGCGCCAGCAGATCGTCGACCGTGTTCTTCGTCCCCGGAACGACGACCGCATCGGCGTCGATACCAGCGAGGGGAGCAGCGTCGCCGTCGTCGACCGGCACGTACACCACCGAAACGCCGGGCTCGTCCGCCAGCGCCTCGAGATCGGTCGCGTTCGAGATTCTGGGCAGTCGGGGGACGGCGATCCGAATCCGGCGATCGGCGGGCACGCCGTCGTCCCCGCCGACGACGCCGCGTTCGTCCGTCCCGGGGAGGCCGACGCTGTCCTCCTCGGGGAGCCCCGGGTCGTCGTAGGGTATCACGCCGAGGATCGGAACGCCGGTCCTCGACTCGAGTTCCTCGATCCCGGGCTCGAGCAGCGACGGATCACCCCGAAACTTCGTAATCACCGCGCCGACGATCCGGTCGCGGATGTTCGGGGGGACGAGTTCGATCGTGCCGTAGAGGCTGGCGAAGGCACCGCCGCGTTCGATATCGACCAGCAGGAGGATGTCGGCGTCCGCGAACGCGGCGGTCTCGACGTTCGCGAGGTCCCGATCGTGGAGGTTGATCTCGCCGATGCTGCCCGCGCCTTCGGCGACGATCACGTCGTTGTCGGCTGCCAGCCTGCGATAGGACGCTTCGGCGGCCTCACGCGCTCGCTCCCAGTAATCCTCGTAGTAGGTGCCGGCGGGGACGTGGTCGTGGGCCGTTCCGTGCACCACCAGCTGGCTCTCGCCGTCGCCACGGGGCTTGAGGAGAACGGGATTACAGTCCGTCGTCGGCGTGATCCGGGCCGCGCGAGCCTGCACGAACTGCGAAACGCCGATTTCGCCCCACTGGCCGCCGGTGGTCCCGTCGGAGTCGGTGCGCTCCCAGTCGGCTCCGGTCGGCCGAGCGACGACCCGAGCGTTGTTGCTCATGTTCTGGCCCTTGAACGGGGCCACGTCGATCCCGCGGTCGGCGAGCAACCGACAGAGGCCGGCGGCGACCGTCGACTTGCCGACGTGGCTCGCGGTTCCGGCGACGAGAAGCGTTCGTGTCATCCGCGTTGAGCGGTAGTCGGGGAGCCGGGCGTATCGTCCTATCGGTTCTTCGGGGAGGGTTTCGGCCGGCTTCGGGACCGAACGATCGCCTCGATCGGCGGCCTGCCGCCGGCGTCTCGCGACCGCCATACCCAGCCTCGGCGGAATAGCGGGATGGAGGTGACCAGCTATTCCGTCCGGTATCGCGCGTCCCAGCGCGGTCCGGCGCGACTCGAGAGGACGAGTCCGACGAGTCCCACGACGATCCCGCCGAGGGCGAGCGCGACGGCGAGTGTCGCCGATGGCGGGACGACGACGAAGCCGGCGACCAGCGTCGGCACCAGCGGGACGGCGACGCCGACGGTGAACGTCGCGAACCGGACAGCGTCGAAGAGGAACTCGTTGGGATCGAAGCCCGCGATGTAGACCGTGAGGCCGTAGTAGTACAGCGCGTAGCCCGCCAGGAGAACGGCTCCGACGACGGCGTCGACGAGCGTCGCGTCGAACCAGACGACGGCGGCGAGATAGGGCACCGCGACCGCCGGCGCACCCACCAAGACGAACGCGATCCGCTTCGCACGGAAGACATCGGCGATCGAGATGGGGTAGGTGAGGTAGGCCTCGAGCGAATCGAACTGGGTCAGCCAGTTGTACGTCGTAAACGCCGAGAGGCCGAGCACGCCGCCGAAGAAAACCCCCGGCGCGGGCGCGACGCCGGTGATCGAGTCGACGACGCCGACGAGCGCGGCCACGAGCGCCAGCAGGATGCTGGCGGAGACGAACGGCTTCCAGACGCCGCCCGAGGAGCGCGCGAGGTCGAGCAGCGACTTCGTGACCAGCGGGGCGTCCGCGAGTGGCAGCGCGTCACTGATCCGGGCGAAGCGATCGCTCGCGGTCCGCGAGGGCCGCCCGTAGGTCGGATCGTAGACCGCGAGCGAACCCGCCGCGACGGCGAGAGTTCCGACGGCCAGTCCGCCGGCGGCGGCCGGAGGGCCGTCGATCGGGACCAGGACCGACCGAACCGGTCCCAGTCGGCCGGTCGCCCAGCCGCCGATGACGGCGAGTCCGATCCCCAGTCCGATGACCCAGGACGGAACGCCCCGCGTGCGGACGGCGATCAGTGCGACGGTGGTGGCCATTCCGACGGCGAAGACGAGGGAGAGCGAAAGCCAGAACAGGCCGATCGAGAGCGGCGGCGTCGACAGTCCGTCGACCGCAAGCCCCCCCAGCGACATGGGCAATACGAACGCGATCGCGTAGAACAGCCCGTCCTTCAGGAGGAACGCACCCAGCAGCCGCCGCCGCGAGAGCGGCAACGTCGTCGATGACGAGAGCAACAGCGACAGCCGCCCGAAGACGTTCTCGAGCATGTCCGATCCGGCAAAGCCCGCGGTTCCGCTGTAGAGCCCGAAGCCGACGGTGAGGACGTGTAGGCCACCGACGACCGTCCCGGGTGCGGTGCCGGTCTCGACGAGTGCCACGGTCGCGCTCACGGTCAACAGCGCGATCACGAACGGAAAGAGCGCGAACCGCCAGCCGCCGAACAGTTGCGTGTGGAGCCGCCATTCCTCTCGAAAGAGTATCGCGAGCAGCCGCGGGGTCGAAAGTCCGGCGTCGGAGCGGTCCGCGTCCGCCCCGATTGCGCGGTCGGTCGTTTTCGGCCCGCTCATGTCTGCAGTTGCTCGAGCGCCGGCGTGTCTCGTGCGTCCTCGCCCTCGACGCGGTCGAGGAAGAGGTCGAGCAGCGACTCGTCGGTCGGGTCGTCGGCCAGGGAGCGTTCGGCCACGAGCTGGCCGTCAGCGACGATGCCGACGCGGGTGCAGATTTCCTCGGCGACGTCGATGTTGTGCGTCGAGACGAAGACGGCGTTGTCGTCGGCCGCATAGGAGACGAGAAAGCGCTTGACCTGTTCCTGGACGAGCGGGTCGAGGTTCGCCAGCGGCTCGTCGATGAAGACCACGTCGGGTTCGTGGACGAACGCCTGCGCGATCATCACTTTCTGTTGTTGCCCCCGGGAGAGGTCCGTATGCAGCGTGTCGAGTTTGCTCTCGAACCCGAGCCGCTCGGCCCACGCGTCGGTCCGTTCGGCGACCCGGTCGGGATCGAGACCGCGCACCTTGCCGACGAACGCGAGGTATTCGCGGGGCGTAAGAAAGCTCGGTGGGGATTCTTGTTCCGGTAGGATACCGACCTGTCGGCGCGTCTCGATCGGGTCGGCGACCGGATCGGTTCCGAGAACGCTCACGTCGCCCGCGTCCGGCTCGATCTGTCCGGTCAGGACCCGAATCGTGGTGGTCTTCCCGGCACCGTTCGGACCGAGAAAGCCGTACACCTCGCCCCGGTCGACGTCGAACGCCATTCCATCCACTGAGTTGACAGTTCCGTATGTCTTTCGCAGTCCGGCAACTCGAATCACACCCATTGGCTTGCCAGTCTTTCTCAGTATCTGATAATAATTGTGTTGGTCGGCACGGAGTGCTGCCGGTGGGTACCTGCGATGGCGCGTTCGCAGCGAGCCGGTCAGAACTCGGTTCCCCGTCGCGCCCGCTGGCCGTCGTCGATCGGATGTTTCACTTTTCGGACGTTCGTGATCAGGTCCGCACGATCGGCGAGGTAGTCGGGCTCGGTATGACTCCCCGATAACACCAACTCGAGGGCGGCCGGCTTCGCGTCGATGAGGTCGTGGACGTCCCCTTCCGAGAGCAGCCCCCGATCCGCGGCGTAGAGCACTTCGTCGAGGATCAGCATGTGCATGCCCGCCTCGGGCGGTGCATCGAGATCGATCGACTCGCCGAGATCGGCGTCTTCGGCGGCCGCGAGCAACTCGCGGGCGCGTTCGAGGCCGGCCTGTGCCTCGGCCTCGTGGTCGGCCTCGTCGCTCCCGTCTGCCATCCCGTGCCAGCCGTAGTGGCCGAGGTTCTCGTAACTGATGCCCGGCAGGGCGGCCATGGCGTTGTACTCGCCGCGAACGGCATCGACGCTCGAGGCCCCGCCTTTCATGAACTGGAGCATGTGGACGCGGTAGCCGTGGCCGGCGGCGCGCATTCCCATGCCTAGCGTGGCGGTCGTCTTCCCCTTTCCGTCGCCCCACCAGACCTGAACGAGGCCGAATTCCTCTGGAACGGCCGGTTCGATCCGTTCGGCCTCGGGCGTTCGTCCCTGCCCCGGCGTGTTCTCGACCGCGGACTCGGGGGTCCGATCGTCGCTCATACCCGTGCCGTCGGACCGGTTGCACATGTAGTTGCCCCATCGATCCGTCGCTTCCGACCGTCCCGGTCTCGCTCCCGCTCGGTAACACCCCTAACCAAACGTGTCTTTAGGCCTCGCTCCTAACCTGACGGCATCCCATGTCCCTCGAGTGCTCCTCGTCCGGCGACGCTCCCGGCGTCGAGTGCATCATCGCCGCGCTCGACGACGAGGCGTGTCGGGAGATCATCGCAGTACTCGAGGAACCGATGACGGTCGACGCCATCGCCGAGGCGACGGACCGGCCGCTCTCGACGACCTACCGCAAACTCGACTGCCTGACCGAGGCGGGACTCGCCGAGGAGGCCGTCGGGGTCCGCGAGGGCCGCCACCGGAAATCCCGGTACGTCGCCAATCTCGAGGCGATTTCGATCGGCCTCGACGACGACAACGAGCTGTGTATCGACATCGAGCGCTCCACGGCGTTTGGCATCTGGTCGGAGCTCCAGCGGGAGCTCTGAGGGCGGTCCCTCGATCGGCTCGAGTCGCGGCCGCCGACCGCGGCCGCGACAACGGTTTCGACGCTGGTCGCACACCCGTCACGCGATCGGGGGATGACAGTCAGTGACCGTTCTCGGTCCCGATGAGATCGGCGTCCGTCGGTCCCTGTCCGTCGAACTCCCGAACGAACGCATCGAGTCGTGCCGGTTCCGACGCCCCCGGCAGTCGCTCTTCAGCGGTGGAACAGTCGGCGGTCACCCCGAGCCGGTCGCAGACGAGATCAGCGGTCGCCTCGGCCATTCGGCGGAACGTCGTCAGCTTTCCGCCGACGATGCTACAACAGTTCGTGACGCCGTCGTCGGTGTGATCGAGCAGGTGAAAGCCCCGCGAAATCCCGCGGCCGCCGCGAGCGGCCTCCTCGGGTTCGTACAGCGGGCGGACGCCCCACCACGTCCGAACACGGGGCGCGGTAGCGACCGGCGGCAGCATCGCCGCACACTCCCGAACCGTCTCCACGATCTCCCACTCGGCTTGCTCGTAGCCGTCGGGATCGTCAACCGACACGCTCGTCGTGCCGAGGACGACCTCGCCGTCGTGGGGCACGATTATGTCACCGTCGGCGGGCTCGCGACACCGGTTGAGCACCGGCTCGAGGCCGTCGTAGTCGACCGAGACCATGACGCCGCGTGTCGGACGCATCGCGACGGTCGCCCCCAGCATGTCCGCGATCCGGCCGGCGTGAGGGCCGGTCGCGTTCACGACGTAGGTCGGCCGCACCGTTTCGTCGGCGTCGCCGCCGAGGGCGACGCTCGTCACCCGTCCGTCCTCGACGGTCACGTCCGTGACCGGCGCGTGCGTACGGATTCGCGCGCCGTGCTCGCGGGCGTCGGCCGCGTTGGCGGCGCTCAGCCGCGAGGGGAGAACGACGCCGTCGGGTACCCACATCGCTCGATCGACGTCAGCGGCGAGGTCCGGAACCGCCCCGCGAGCCGCGTCCCCGCCGACGACCTCGGTCTCGATTCCCACGTCCTCGCAGGCATCGCGCTTCGCCTCGAAGTACGCCGGATCGTCGTCCGCGAGTTGGACGAACAGCCCGCGGGTCTCCCGAACGCACGCGCCGCCGATGCGGCGCAGGATGCGGTTTTCCTCGAGACACGCTCTGGCTTCCGGGCCGTCGGCCTCGGCGTAGCGCGCCCCGCTGTGAAGCAAGCCGTGTGACCGGCCCGAGGTCCCCGACGAGAGCCCGTCCCGCTCGACCAGCGTCACATCGACACCGCGCCGTGCGAGGTCCCTGGCGATTCCCGTCCCGGTGGCACCACCCCCAATCACGAGGGCATCCGTTCGGCTATCCATACTCGAGCAATGGCTCCCAGACGGACGTACCTTTCACCGTGGCGGTCGGTGGGCGGCGTCGCGTCGCCGAAAACGGGAGCCACGGGTCGGGATCGCGGCCGTGTCGGGATCGGGTCGTGGGACTGCGCCGTGCGTTACGGGCTGTACTCCGGCGACTGGGCTTCGATCGTCGCGGCGACGTTCTCGAGTTCCTCGCCGATCGTCGCGACCAGATCGTCCAGCGTGGCGATGCCCGCTAACTCGCCGTCGTCGTCGACGATCGGGAACCGACGGACGTTATTGTCGCGGATCGCCTTCGAAACTGCGACCGGATCGTCGTCCTCGTGGACCGTTACCGGCCGTTCGGTCATCACGTCCGCGACCGAGACCGACCCGACGTCGTCGTGGTCGTGGATCGCGAGCGCCGCGTCGCGGTCGGTGATCATCCCGACCGGTTCGTCGTCTTCGGTGACGACGATCGATCCGACGTTTTCGGACTCGAGCGTCGCCGTGATCTCCTCGAGTCGACTGTCCGGACTCGTCGTGACGACAGCCTGGGGGCCGAGTTTACCAATGGACATACGTCGGTTCGATCGACTCCGAGCCGACTATTCAAGTCGCGCCTTTCACACGAAACCGACCGCACCCGAAGCAGCCGGAAGCCGGCTCGACGCGTGATCTTACCGATAGCCGAGTACCCGGAGCTTCTCCGTTACCTCGTCCTCGTCCATGCGAACGGACTCGACCGGCGCTTCCTCGACGATCCGTCTCCGATCGTCCCCGTCGACGACGTGCCAGGGAACGCGTCGCAGCGACTCGGCCGCCAGATACTCGAAGTGCCCGTACTTGCGGCCCGTCAAGGGCAGCAGCCGTTCGCCGAGGAGTTCGCCGTGATCCGCGGTGATGACGGCTTTCCCGTCCAACTCACGGATCAATCGGTCGGCGTAGGGGAGGACGATCTCCAGGGTTTCCGCGTACGCACGCCGCAGATCGTCGACGCCGATGTCGAACGCGTCGTCCTCGACGATCTCGTAGAGCTGCACGTTCAGCGCGCCGAAGCGGTCCCCGCGCCCGCCGCGGGACACCGACGAGAGGTCCCGCCGGGACGCGATCCGCTGGTAAATCTCGAGTCCGGTCTCGCCGATGAGCGGAACGTGCGGTTGTAGGAAGTGGACGATCAGCCGCTTGGTGGGATGTCGCTCGTGGGCCTCGAGCGCCGTCTCGACGACGGTTTCCGGGTCGATCACGTAACTGTCCGCCAGGAGACGGGCGTCGAAGACGTCGGCCGCGTCGACGGCCGCCGACTCCGCGACCGGCTCCGGCGACACCGGATAGATCGCGTGAAACACGTCGTCGCCGATATCGGCCGTGAAGGCGTTGCCGCTGACGTAGACGGTGTCGTGGTGCGTTCTCCCCGTGAAATTCGCGTCGATCCACCCCGGGCTGCTGGAGCCGGCGGACAGCCGGGACTCGAGGGAGCCGTCGATCCAGTTCAGTTCGGCGAAGAAATCGTATCGGCAGGCGTCGAGAACGAGGAGCGTGTCCCAGTCTTCGGCCATGACGTCGATACCGCTTCCGTGTCGGCGTTCGAAGAGTTCCCGGTGGGCCGACCAGAAGTACTTGCAGAGCTCCGTCCAGACGAGCCGTGGCTCTCGGAGGCCGTTGCGAACACTCCGTATCGAGTATTTCGTACGCGACATGCCCACGGTAGACTGTGCCGAGACCAGCACATATAAAATGGGGACGGGCTGCTGCTGGCGAGAAACCCCTCGAGCGATCCGTCAACGACTCACCAATCGAGCAACACCTCGTCCCCGATTCGTCCGCTCGGACACGAAACGACCGGCCGGGAGACCGCAGCCCGATAGAACCGAGATTACCGTTTCGCGGCCACCTTGTCGGCGAACCGTTCGCGGACCTTCTCGACTTTCGGGGCCGCATGCATCGTACAGTAGGCGTCGTTCGGGTTCTTCTCGAAGTAGTCTTGATGCTTCTCCTCGGCGCGGTAGAAGGTCTCGAGTGGCTCGAGTTCGGTCACGACGTCGTCGTCGTCGTACTCCTCGTCGAGCGCCTCGATGTAGGCCTCGGCCTGGGTTTGCTGGGCCGCGTCGTGATACAGGACGATCGAGCGGTATTGAGTGCCCACGTCCGGCCCTTGCCGATTGAGCTGGGTCGGATCGTGGGTGGCGAAGAACACCTCGAGCAGGTCGTCGTAGCCGATCTCCGCGGGGTCGTACTCGACCTGGACGACCTCCGCGTGGCCGGTCTCGCCCGAACAGACCTCGCGATAGGTCGGCTCCTCGATGTGTCCACCCGCGTAGCCGGACGTGACCGACTCCACGCCCTCGAGTTCCTTCATCGCCGCTTCCGTACACCAGAAACAACCGCCGCCGAACGTGGCACGTTCCATACCCCGTCTTACGGCGCGACCGAGGAAAGATGTGACGGGAATCCCGCTGGCTCCGCCGTCCGCGCCCTGCGCCCTCTCAACCGCGCCGCCCGTGTCACTGGGGCCGACCGCGGTCGACTCCGACGGCCCGCCCGTCGCGCGTCGGATCGGCCGCGCCGCGCAGTTCGTCGTCCCCGATTTCGATGACCTGGACGTTACCGATGTCACCGCTGGACGTGTCGCTCCAGACCTGTCCGAACCGGCTCGTCGCCTCGCGAGCGCGCGCCGGGACGCCGTCTTCCCACATAATCGGCGGACACTCCGTGGTGAACACGGTCGGTTCGGAGAGCGCCGCGAGCGGCTCGAGCCCGTAGACGTAGCGGTGGAGGAGCGTCTGTGCGACCGAAGTGATGATCGTCCAGCCGCCCGGCGAGCCCACGGTGAATTCGGGGACGCCGTCGCGCAGGACGAGAATGGGGCTCATGCTGCTCAGCGGCCGCTTCCACGGCGCGACCTTGTTCGGCCCCTCGGGGACGGCGTCGAAATCCGTCAGTTCGTTGTTGAGCATGAAGCCGCGGCCGGGGACCATCAGTCCCGAGCCCATGAGCTGCTCGATGGTCGAGGTGTACGAGACGGCGTTTCTGTCGGCGTCGACGACGGAGAAGTGAGTCGTCGAGCCGCGCTTCGGATCGGGTGACGGCCCCCGGACAGGTTCGACGCCGGACGGGGCCCCGGGAGCGACGCACTCCCCCGCCTCGTAGTCCGCGAGTGTTTCTCCGGCGCGGACGAGTGCCGCACGCTCCTCGAGATACGCGTCGGAGAGCAGGGCGTCGCTCGGAACGTCCACGAACTCGGGATCGCCCATGTATGCGTTCCGATCGGCCCAGGCCAGGCTCGTTGCCTCGCCGACTAGGTGATACATCGCCGGCGACCGTCGGTCATACCGTCCGATGTCGAGGCAGTCGAGCAGTTTCAGGATCGAGGCCACGGTGCTCGGCCCCGAACTCGGGAGCGGTTGGCCGACGATCTCGACGCCGTTCCACTCGGCGCGAACCGGGTCGTCGATCGTGACGTCGTAGGCCGCGAGGTCGTCGGTAGTCATGCTGCCGCCGGCGTCCCGAACCGTCGCGGCGAGATCAGCCGCGATGTCGCCCTCGTAAAAGGCCGCTGGCCCGTCTCGCTCGATCGCCTCGAGCGTCTCGGCGAGATCGGGGTTGACGTGCGTGTCGCCCTCCGTGAGGGGCCGTCCGTTCGCGTCCGAGTAGACCGCCGTCGCCGCATCGTTGAGCTTCTCCCAGTTGTCCGCGATCTGTGCGGCGAAGACCCCATCGATCGGGAAGCCGTCGGACGCGAGATCGATCGCGGGGGTGAGCAGCCGCTGGCGGGGTCGAGTCCCGTGTCGATCCAGTGCGGTTTCCAGTCCCATCACGGTCCCCGGAACGCCCACGGCCTCACCCAACCGGATTCGGTCCGCGAAGGGGATCGGATCGCCGTCCTCGTCGAGGAACATGTCCGCGGTTGCACCCCGCGGTGCGCGCTCGCGGCTGTCGATGACGTCGACCGCGTCCGCGTCGGCATCGTAGATCACCATGAACCCGCCGCCGCCGATCCCCGAGCCGTGGGGCTGGGTGACCGTCAGGACGTACTGCAACGCCACGGCGGCATCGACGGCAGTGCCACCATCGCGCAGCACGCCCGCGGCGACGCCGGAGGCGATCGGATCGACGCTCGAGACCATGCCGTCGGCCGCGGTCACCTGCCGCCCACACGTGAACTGCGGGTGCGCACACCCGACCCCGCGGACGTCGGGAGTCGACCATGCGTCACTCGCCGCGACGGGGAGCGTGCCGATGCCGAGCGCACCGGCGGCCGTGCCGGCGCTCGCCAGCAACGCGCGTCGCCTGACTCCCGGCGGATCGCTCGGCCGCGACGTGTTCCCGTCGCCTTCGTTTCCACCGATCCGGTTTGTCATGTTTCGGACACCCGGCCAAACGTCGACAGTACCGGTCAAAACACCTTCGGCGGCTACGGTGACGCTACCCGGTGGGCCCGGCGATCCCGTCCGAGTAGGGGCTGCCAACGGGCGACCTAGTAGTATCGTACTGTACCCGAGCCCCAGCGATCGAACGGCTCCGAGACGGCTGCGCGAGTTCAGCGGTCGTTGGTCTTCCAGGTCAGCAATACGCCGCCGTCGAGTCGGTCGACGGCGTCTAACTCGAGCGTCGGAAACGCCGCGACGAACCCCTCGCCGTCGGCGAGGGTCGGCGCGTCGCGACCGCCGATAAGTGTCGGTCCGACGAACGTCCGGAGTTCGTCGACTAGCCCGGCCTCGAACAGCGAGAAGATGAGTTCGCCGCCCCCCTCGACCATGATCCGCTCGAGGCCCTGTTCTTGCAGCGCCCCGAACGCTCGAAGGAGGTCGACGCGGTCGTCACCCGCGGTGAGCAACTCGGCGTGCTCGGCGAGTGCCAGCCGCCGGTCGACGGGTGCGGCCTCGCTCAGACAGAGGTAGGTCGTGGCTGCGTCGTCGAGGACCGCCGCGTCCGTCGGCGTCCGCCCGCTCGAGTCGACGACGACCCGTGCGGGAGACGCCGGTCGGCCGTCGTCGCGGCGACGCTCCCGGAGCGCGTCGTCTTTGACGGTCAGATGCGGGTCGTCCGCGAGGACCGTCCCGACGCCGACGACGATGGCGTCGCTTTTCGCCCGGAGCCGATCGACGCGCGCGAAGTCCTCGTCGCCGCTGATCGCGAGTTGCTCCCGACGTCGCGAGGAGAGTTTCCCGTCGGCGCTCATGGCGGCGTTGACCACGACGTGCATACCACCGCTTGCGGGTGCGACGGTGAAGAACGCTCCCCTCTCGTGACTCCGGCCGCTCGAGTCACCCCAGGTGGTCGCGCCTCGTGGGACGAACACGCTCCGACAGAGAGGTACCTGTTTGCCGTCGGATGGGGTCCCGACGAGAACGCTCGTCAGTGATCGTCGGGAGCCCGACATCGGCGGCCACTCCGGCGCAGTTCGACTATACGCCGCTATGAGCGCCGACGGACGATCCGCCGCTCGAGGGGATGTCGAGCGACGACGCGGCGTTTTCGGTTCGGGCACTCCTCGACGGGAGCGACACGGACACGCCCGACGAGCAGTGGGCGGCGGCCCTCGGGACGGCCCGGCCGCTGTTCGAGCGTCAGGCGGTGTGTTATCGCGAGGGGATTCGCCCGGCGCTGGCCGACGCGGGGAGTCACATCGTCGACTACGACGAACTCTCGGCCGTCGACCGCCAGCAGTTGCGCGAGTACTCGACGGCGGCTTGCAGTCCGTTCCGTTGCTGCCACTCGAGGGATGCGGACCCGTTTTCGACGGACGAGGCCGGTCGGTCGGCGACGAAACCGACGCCGGCCGCTATACCCGTATGGAGCGCACAATAGCACAATTAGCAGCCGCTTTGTACGTGTCGTCGCTCGGTTCGGGTACGCACGAGACGTATGACCGAACCTACCAGCGGTTACGGCGATCGGTCGCCTCGGCAGCGGCTAGCTACGGCTACGCAGTACTCGACCGACGAGACCGACCTCGAGTCGATCGTCGTCCGATACGAGGACCGGCCCGATCGGTGGACGATCACGCCGCGGGAGTGTCCGGATTCGGACCGGATGACGACGTGGCTTTCGGCGGACGCTCGGGCCATCGTCGACCTCGACGACGTCCGATAGCCGACGCGATCTCTCGCGGTGGGTCGCGCACCGATGTTTCCGTTCGGTTCGATCGGACGGTTCAGTCGCCCGACTGCACCATCCGCTATATATTTCTATATATGACAACCATTATCGTTGTATGGATACTAATCAGTATAGGGAGAAAAAACCATAGATATGGCCTCTACTAGTTGATCTGGTCTAGAATAACCTCTCTATAGACGGGTGGATTTATATTGTTGTAATCGGAAGCGGAGCGTATGGAAACGCGCAAGGTTCAGGTCACAGGTGGGTCGACGTTCACCGTTTCGTTGCCGAAGACCTGGGCGACCGACAACGACGTCAGCAGCGGCACCACGGTCGAATTCTACCCCGAAGGGGACGAACTCCTTTTGACGCCCGAACGCGAAACGCGACGCCAGGAAGGGACGCTAGACGTCTCGGGTCTCGAGGACGAGGAGTTGATGCGGGCCGTGATGATGATGTACGTCAGTGGCTTCGACGTCATCTCGCTCGAGGCGGGCCGAATCACGACCGAGCAGCGCAGCGCGATCCGCGACGCGACCCAGCGACTCGTCGGCGTCGAGGTGCTCGAGGAGACTAGCGACAGCGTGGTCATTCAGGACCTGCTCGACTCCTCGGAGCTGTCGATCGTCAACGCCGTCACGCGCATGCGCCTGATCGCCCAGTCGATGCTCGAGGACGCGGTGACGGCGCTGANCGACTCCTCGGAGCTGTCGATCGTCAACGCCGTCACGCGCATGCGCCTGATCGCCCAGTCGATGCTCGAGGACGCGGTGACGGCGCTGATCGAGAACGACGACGACATCGCCCACGACGTGATCGAGCGCGACGACGACGTCGACCGCCTCTGGCTGGTCGTCTCGCGGATCTTCCGCGCGACGCTGCGCTCGCCGCGCGCGGTCGAGGAACTCGGCGTCTCCCGCGAGGACTGTTTCGATTATCACTCGAGCGCCCGCCAACTCGAACGGATCGCCGACCACGCCGTCAAGATGAGCGACATCGCGCTCAACCTCGACGACCTCCCCGCCGACGTGGCCGACGCGATCCACGGGCTCCACGCCGAAGCCGCGACCGCCTTCGAACAGTCGATGGACGCGCTGTTCGCCGACGACGCCGACGAGGCCAACCGACTGGGCCACGACGCCCTCGCTGCCGTCGTCGAGATCGACGAGCACACCCGCCAGATCGACGACATGCTTCGAGATCTCGAGCCGGCACAGGCCCAGTCCCTCGGGCTGATCGTCGACTCGCTGTCCCGGAGCGCCGACTACGGCGGGAACGTCGCCGAAACGGCGCTACAGAAGGCCGCGCCGCGCCCGTGACGGGGTGCCGAACGCACAGGTAACCTGAAGTACGTCCGCTGTAGACGGCCGCTGTGACTATCGACCGCACGAGGAGCCGTACTCGGACTCGTTACGGGAAGCGTGACGACAGCAGCGGCTGGCTGTACGACACTGCCCGGCACCGACGACCGTGCTGCCGGAAGCGACTCTGACGGCGACGAATCGGACAGCAGCGACACCGGGCAGTCCGACGCTGACGGGACCATCACCGACTGGCCGACGCCGCAGTACGATGCCGCGAACACGGGCACGGCCGGCACCGGCGTCGGTCCGCGCAATACCGCGACGCTCCGTGGCTCACACACAGCCGAGGACCGGATCGGTGCCGAGCCGGCAATCGCCGACGGCGTCGCAACGCCGGCAGTTGGGACGGCAGCCTCTACGCGCTCTCGCTTGCCGACGGGAACCTCGAGTGGGCCGTCGACACCGGCAGTGGCATCTCGACGCCACCGGCCGTCGTCGACGAGACGGTCGTCGTCGGCAACGGTGCTGGTTCCCTGGCCGCGCTCGACGCGGCCAGCGGCGAGCCCTCGTGGACGATCGAACTCCCCGCACCGGTTCGAGCGGGTCCCGTGATCGCCGACGGGGCGGTCTACATCCAGAGTCACGACGACTACGTCCACGCGACCGATATCGCCGATTGATCCGAGCGCTGGACGGTCCGGGTCGAGAACGGCGGCGGGTCGAACGCGCCGACGGTGGTCGACGGCACGGTGTCCGTGGGAGATACCAACGGGACGCTCTACGCGCTCGAGGCGGCGAGCGGGGACGAACGGTGGACCTCGACGGCTACCGGAACCGTCCGAACGCCGGCCGTCGTTGGAGACACCGTCTCCACACGAGCAGCCTGAGTCGCGCCTTCGATTCGACGACTGGTACCCGCCGCTGGCAGGCGGATGTCGGTCGTATCGGCGGCTCGCCGACCGTCGCGGACGGGGTCCTCTACGTCGGGACGTGGGACGCGGTCGTTCACGCGCTCGATATCGCGGACGGGTCACCCCGCTGGACGTACGACGCCGACTACGAAATCTCGCGGTCGGTCGCAGTGGCTGACGGCGTGCTCGTCTACGGCGACGACTACGGCAATATCGTCGCGCTCGGGGAGCCGGAACCCGAGCAGTAGGAAACTGCGGTCGAAAAGTCGTTACTCGACGAGAACGGCGTTGACCTGCCCGGTCTGGCCGGGACGGGACGTGACGCGGGCCTGTCCTTCCGAGGTTTCGATGACGGCCCCCTTCGTGATGATGTTCCGGCGGACGTAGTTCGGGTTGGCGTCGTTCTCGACGACGTCCTCGATCTCCGCGGAGACCGTTTCGCTGCCCTTGTTGACGCTTGCGACGTTCGTCGCGAGTGCGCGGGTCTTCGATCCGTTCCCCCGAACGTCGACGGTTCGGAACCGCGGCTCGCCGACCTCGGTCTCCGTCGGGAGGCGACCGAGTTCGTTCTTGCGGCGCTTTCGCACGTTCTTCAGTCGACCACCGGTTCGCTTGCGCGTAGAGCGTCCCTGATCTTGCATACCCGATAAAAATCCGGGCGTATACTTGAATGCACTGCTACGAAATTTCACTCTGCGGGCGCGGCTTGGCCGCGCTCTCGGTGAAATTTCGATCAAAAGCACTCCTCCCTCCGTTCCGGGCCGCTTCGTGGCCCTCTACATCGATCGTCGGCCCGCTCGCTCCCTGCGGTCGCTCGCGGTGAGTGTCAGTGGCCCGCACTCAGTCGTCCGGAACCAGACAGTACGCGTGGCCGGGCTCCTCGAGCACCGTCTCCTCGTCATCGTCGTAGTAGTACGAGAAGTCGCCGCGCTCGGCGTAGTAGATCCTGTTGCCCCGCGGGATCGCGCCGCTGGTCACGTGGCCACGGTTTTCGACGCGCCAGCGCCGGTCGCCGGTTTCCCTGTCGAGGGCGTACAGGTGCGTATCGTAGGACCCGACGAGAATCGTCTCCGCGGTGGCGGTTATCGAGCCGATGACCCGGCCGCCGACGTCCGTCGACCACAGTTCGTCGCCCGTCTCGGTATCGAGCGCGTACACGTGATGGTCGTCGCTCCCGACGTAGACGATCCCCTGCTTCGGATCGATCGCCGGATTCGACATGACGACCTCGCCGGTATCGAACGACCACTCCTCGCTCCCGTCGGCGAGGTCGAGCCGGTAGAAGTGGCCGTCCCAGGAGCCGGCGAACGCCGCGCCGTCGTAGACCGGGATCGTCCCCTTGATCTGCGCGCCGAGATCGAACCGGCCGCCGGCCATCGGTTCGCCGTCGGGACCGCCCTCGCCGCCCGCCTGGAACGACCAGGCGAACTCGAGCGAGGGGAACTCCCAGCAGTAGACGACGCCGTCGTTCGAGCCCGTGACGAGCCGGCCGGTCTCACAGTCGATCGCGGGCGAGGGATGGGGCATCCCCCAGAGACGGTCATCGCTCCAGGTCGGGTTCCCGGTGGCGGCGTCGATCTCCCAGAGCGCGCCGCTGGCGGGGTTCTTGTGCTCGGTCAGGAGATAGAGCGAGCCGTCGACGTACGCGGGGCTCGAGCCGATCGCGATCGCGTCACCGAAGTCGCGAGTCCGGGTGTGCCAGACGATATCCCCGGTCGGAACGTCCACGGCGTAGAGTTCGCCGTCGTAGCCGCCGATGTAGGCGGTGTCGCCGACGATCGCCGGCGTTCCGTGGAAGCCGAGGCTCCGGCCGGCACCGGTCTCGAGGGTCCAGCGGCGCTCGCCGGTCGGCGCGACGGCATGGATCGTTCCGGTGTCGCCGGCGACCAGAATCGTCTCGCCGTCGGGCGTCGGCCGCGGCGTCGACTTGGCCGCGGTGTGTCCGATGCGGTTGACCGGGATCGACCACGCTTTCCGGACGGTCTCGGGGACGGTCGCGTCGGGATAGTAGCCGTACCGGCGCAGTCCGCGGCGGAACATCGAGCGGTCGTCGTCCGCCGGCAGCGGGACGTAGCCGTCGGCGGCATCCGCGGCGCTCGCGACGGCCCCGCAGTCCGGCGGTGACCGGTACTGGCGGGCGGTACAGCCCGCGAGACCGACGGCCCCGGCAGTCGCCGCGGTCCCGAGAAGCGTCCGTCGCGATACTCGAGCACCGCCGGCTTCGGAGCGGTCCCGATCGACCTCCGCGTCGTCGGTGTCCCGGTCGGTGTCACCGTCCCGAGGGGCGGCGTGCTCGCTCACGCGTTTACTCCTGCTGGGCGTCGACGACCGCGACGCCGGCCAGGTTGACGATGTCCTTGACCTCGTCGCCCCGCTGAAGGACGTGGACCGGTTCGTCCATGCCGACCAGCATCGGGCCGATGGCGTCGGCCCCGCCCAGCCGCTGGAGCAGTTTGTAGCCGATGTTCCCCGACTCGAGGTTCGGGAAGACCAGCACGTTCGCGGGCTCCTCGAGGTCGGAGAAGCCGTACGTGCCCTCGAGGATGTCCTCGACGACGGCGGTGTCGGCCTGCATCTCGCCGTCGACCGTGAAGTCGACGTCGGGGTCGTCCTGCAACATCTGCGCTGCCGTGCGCGGTTTGCGGGTCCCCTCGTTGTCGACGCTCCCGAAGTTCGAGTACGAGAGCAGGGCCGCGCGGGGTTCGATGTTGAACCGGCGTGCCAGTTTGCCGGTCTGTTTCGTGACCTCCGCGAGGACCTCCTCGTTGGGGTCCTGGTTGACCGTCGCGTCGGCGACGAAGATCACGCGGTTCTTGAACGTCAGCATGTAGACGCCGGCAGCGTAGTCGACGTCCTCGTCGGTGCCGACGACCTGCAGCGGCGGTCGCAGCGCCGAGGGGTAGTGATGGGAGAGGCCGGTCAGTAAGGCGTCGGCGTCGCCCTGTTCGACCATCACGCTCCCGAAGTAGTTCGAGTCGCGCTCGATGAGTTCGCCGGCTTCGCTGCGCGTGATCCCCTTCCGGGCGCGGAGTTCGTGAAGCCGGTCGGCGTACTCCTCGTAGTCGCCGACGGACGGATCGGCGACCGTCGGATCGAAGTCCAGCCCGAGGTTGGCGGCCGTCCCCCTGATCTCGTCCTCGTCGCCGATCAGGACCGGCAGGGCGATCCCCTGCTCCTGAATCTGGTAGGCCGCGCGGATCATCTTCTCGTTCTCTCCCTCCGCGAGCGCGACCGTCTTGGGGTCGCTCTTGGCCTTGTTGAGGACGACCCGCATCATCTCCCGGGACTTGCCGAGGCGGGCCTCGAGTTCCTCCTCGTAGGCCTCGAGATCGATCTCGGTGCGGGCGGCACCGGACTCCATCGCGGCCTGGGCGATCGCCGGCGCGACGCGGAAGAGCACCCGTGGATCGACGGGCTTGGGAATGATGTAGTCGGGGCCGTACTGAATCGGCTCGTCGCCGTAGGCCTTGACGACCGCGTCGGGAACGTCTTGGCGGGCGAGTTCGGCCAGCGCCTCGGCGCAGGCGACCTTCATGTCCTCGTTGATCTCGGTGGCGCGCACGTCGAGTGCCCCGCGGAAGATGAACGGGAACCCGAGGACGTTGTTGACCTGATTCGGGTAGTCCGAGCGGCCGGTGGCCATGATGACGGTGTCGTCGCGGGCCGCCTTGGCCTCCTCGTAGCCGATCTCGGGATCGGGGTTGGCCATCGCGAAGACGATCGGATCGGCGGCCATCGACTGGACCATCTCCTGCGAGACGATGCCGCCGATCGAGAGCCCGACGAAGACGTCGGCTCCCTCCATCGCGTCCGCGAGCCCACCCTCGGGCACGTCGCGAGCGAACTGCTGTTTGTACTCGTTGACCTCGCCCGCCGCGGCGCGGTCCGCGGTGATGATCCCCGTGGAATCACACATCGTGATGTTCTCCTTCCGGACGCCAAGCGAGACGTAGAACCGCGCCGTCGCGATGGCGCTTGCCCCCGCCCCCGAGAAGACGACCTCGAGTTCATCGAGGCTCTTGCCGGCGATGTCGGCGGCGTTGAGCAGTGCGGCACCCGAAATGATCGCGGTGCCGTGTTGGTCGTCGTGGAAGACCGGGATGTCGATCTCCTCGCGCAGTCGTTCCTCGACGGTGAAACACTCGGGTGCTTTGATGTCCTCGAGATTGATGCCGCCGAACGTCGGCTCCATCATTTTGATGGCCTCGACGAGCTTGTGGGGGTCCGAGTCGTCGAGTTCGAGGTCGAAGACGTCGATGTCGGCAAAGCGCTTGAACAGGACGCCTTTCCCCTCCATGACTGGTTTGGAGGCCTGTGCGCCGATGTCGCCGAGGCCGAGCACGGCCGAGCCGTTCGAGACGACGCCGACGAGGTTCCCCTTCGCCGTGTAGCTGTAGGCATCGGTTTCGTCCTCGTCGATCTCGAGACACGGCGCGGCGACGCCGGGCGAGTACGCGAGCGAGAGGTCCCGCTGCGTGTTCGTCGGTTTCGTTGTCGATATCTCGATCTTTCCGGGCGGATCGGTCCGGTGGTACTCCAGTGCGTCCTCGTCTAGTCCCATATCGGGGACACTGCAGGGGACTACTAAAAACAATGCGAAGGGTAGTTTCGACGTGTGTCGAAAACCCCCGCGTATAACGGGATGCGACGTTCCGTGAGAAAAGATGATAATTCGACCGTTTTATACGCACCGCGGGACTGACCTGGGATATGGACGTCGCGCTTGGTGGGACCTTCGACCCCGTTCATGATGGCCATCGACGGCTGTTCGAACGGGCGTTCGAACTCGGAGACGTGACGGTCGGGTTGACCAGCGACGAACTCGCGCCGAAGACACGAGACGTCGACCGACGAGTCCGATCGTTCGACGACCGGAAGGCGGACCTCGAGACCGAACTCGAGTCGATCGCGGCCGACTACGACCGCGCGTTCGAGGTGCGGACACTCGAGTCGCCGACGGGGATCGCAACGGAACCGCAGTACGACTATCTCGTCGTCTCGCCGGAGACCCGCGAGGGTGGTGCACGGATCAACGAACTCCGCCGCGAGCGCGGCCACGATACCCTCGACGTGGTCGTCGTGCCACACCTCCTCGCCGACGACGGCGACATCATCTCGAGTACGCGAATCGTCAAGGGCGAAATCGACGAACACGGAACGGTCATCGACGACGACTGAGACGACCGCGGTTCCCAGCGACTGCCCCACCAACTCGGCGCGTTCCACTGGAGTCAGGGTGCGGCGTCTGTTCTCGTATCGGATACTTATCCCGAGTCAGGCCGCCACTGAGCGGCGACCGAGCGGGTGTATGGTGGCGTTACCAGCGCGGCGGCTCGAGCCCGGCCGCCTCGAGTAACTCCTTCCAGCGGGACTGGATCGAGAGCCGGGAGACGTCCGCGGCCTCCGCGACCGCGCCCTGTGTGCGGCCGTCGCCGGCGACGAGCGACCCGGCATAGAGGCTAGCGGCCAGGACCGCCCGTTTCGAGCGATCGGACGCCGGTACGTCAGTCAGAAAAAGGTCGACCGCACACGATCGCGCCTCCGTCGAGAGTTCCAGGCGCTCGGCGACGGTTTCGAGGTCCTCGAGCCACGGTTCGTACTCGATGCGATCCCGGGCGCTGTGCATACTGCCGGATATCGGGTCGGACGGCATAAACCTACGGTCACCACCGTCGCGCCGTTCGGCGGCGGTCGCGTCGGACTGGCTCGCCAACGCTGTACTACGACTGGCAACGTTCAGGTACGAATATCTCGGCCAGACGGCCGTTCTCGGCCGATTTCACTAGGCGACGACTACTAAACCAGCCCTCGGCCCAAGGGCGGAACGCCGGTCGCCGGGGCGGTCGTACCTGTCCATGAAAGACCCAACCTGCAAACTCGTCTGTACCGGGTGCGGACTCGAGATGCCGTACCGGGAGCGGTCGCTGGCCGAACAGGCCGCGGAACTCCACCAGCTACGGGACGCCGAGCACGTGACGTTCATCGTTCCCCCGGACTGGTCGCCGGAGGAGCCGGTGAAACACTGCTAGCGCCGCTCGAGGGGCGGGCGGGACGATCCGACGGCCGGCGCGCGGTTAGCGCGGACCGACAGGTACTTACTCGATTCGTGAAAAGCCGGATGTGAGCGCGGGTAGCCAAGCTAGGCCAACGGCGCAGCGCTTAGGACGCTGTCCCGTAGGGGTCCGCCGGTTCGAATCCGGTCCCGCGCATTGCTGTCGCGAGCAAACTCGCGAGCGACAGCAATCGTCGACCGATTCGAACCCTGGAAGTCGCAGCGCTCGAGCGAAGCGAGAGCGATCGTCTTCCTCCGGTTCGAATCCGGTCCCGGGCAATTCATATCTACCGTCGGTGGTGTTTGTACCGGTCTGCAAGCAATGCTTCTATTCAGTAACGCGCGGACATTACACTTTGCGTACTTTTTTGATGACCGGCTGAATTGAGTTCGATAATGCCAGATGCGGCCGCCGTCCACGACTCTCTACGGGCTATTGCCGACAGCGCAAACGACGATATGAGCGAGCGGGACGTTGAAAACCTGTTTTTGGAACAGGGGTTCTACGATGCGCTTGATTACGAGGGGACAGGTACTGACCTCCGGAGCGAGTTTACGCTCCCGGATAGTCGACGACCGGACTATATCACACTTGACACTAACGAAGCCGTTACTGCGGTCTACGAATTCAAGACGACCGGACGAGACCTGCCTCCAAATGAGGACCAGCTGTTCCACTATATGGACCATCTCCGGGCGGAATACGGCGTCCTCACCAACGGAGAGATGCTTCGACTTTACCGCCGTGGTGACGACCGTCCGATGCTCGTCGTTTCACTCGAGTCAGTCACCGAGAGTGAGGCGCGTGATCTCGTCAGCGCTCTCCAGAAACGGGAGTTCGATCTCACTGATCCTGAGGATGTGAATCAGTTCCTGGAACGACTCGAACCGGTTCCGTTGGACGGGCAAGCGGCACTTGGACAGGAACACTTCTTCGATACGTTCCGACTTGAGGAGGACAGTCCCTTCGCCGATCTCATCATCGGGATGATGGACTTGCTTCACGAACTCCGTGACGAGCGGGAAGCGAAGTTCGTCAAAGGCGCATACGACTTCTGGGAAGCGACTTACGCCAGTGAGCCGGACGAAACGCCCGACTCTTGGGAGCCGTTTATCGACGGTACGCAGTCGCTTCGGGATTTCATGTTCTGTCTCGAAAGCGGTCACGCGCTACTTGCGCGGCTCTTGCTTGCCAAGGCCACTGAGGATCATGACTTCTTCGCGGGAACGGGATACGATGGAATGGACGACTACTTCCGTGGACTCCAAGGTTTCAGCGACAGCATCAATCTTGACGCGTTCCCGGTCGCAGCGGACAACCTCATCGACGATATGCAAGAACAGTTGGTCGAAGGGTTGTTCCAGGACGATATTTTCGTGTGGTGGACTGACGGATACGTCGAGCAACTATCCCGTGGACACGAAACCGGTCCGAACCAATTCGAGGCCGTCGCAGAGGGGACGGGTGAAGTAGAGCGCATTAGCGAAGCTACGCGGGACCGCTTCAGTCGTGCCGTTGCCGAGGTCTTCTTCAACGTGCTTCGATTCGATTTCGAACACGTGGAAGGTGACCTCCTCGGGGACCTCTATCAACGGTACTTCGATCCGGAGACGCGCAAGGCCCTCGGCGAGTTCTACACACCGCAGCCGGTTATCGACTACATCATGGACGGCGTGGACTACAATCGTGGTGTCTCGAACGAGCGGCTTATCGATCCGTCCTGTGGGTCCGGGACGTTCCTCGTGGAAGCCGTCGAGCGATACATCGCTGACGTTGAAAACTACGAGGACGACCCGAACTGGGAAGAACACCTTCGGGACCTCTGTACGCGCCCGCGAATCGTTGGTCTGGATATCCATCCGTTCGCGGTACTAATGGCGCAAATTCGGTTCGTTGTCGCCATTCTACCGGCGTATCAGAAGGCAAAGCAGCAGAACCCTTCCTATACCATTCGCCGGCTGCCGATCTACCGTACCGACACGCTCCGCAACGAACGGGAGCTAACTGGGGTCGACATCGGAGACGACAGTACTCGGCAGTTGACCTTCGATTCAATGACCGAGGACGAGCAGGACGTTCGGATTCCGGTTCCGCTTCCGGTCGAAGTCGACGAGGAAGAGGTTGCCGAAACGGAAGACGGATTCCTCGTTCGCCGCGTGCGGATGCCACTGTTCGACACAATCCAGTTAGAGACAGGCGTGAGCAATTTCGGCGAGTATTTCGCGGCCCTGCAAGGCGTCCTGGACACGGTGAAGGCACATATGCGCCTCGCCGAGGAGTTCGGTGACGAATACGATTGGACGTATCAAAGTGGGCTCGAGGAACGGATCAATCACTACACTTCACAGGAGTATGACGGTGTAGAGGACTTCTTCGAGCCGTACGTCAACGATATGCTCGAGAACGTCCGGTACCTCAAGGAGGAACACAACGACGGACGGCTGTTCAAGATGTTCGAGGACACCGTGTTGGCCCTCGTCGTCAAGAACTACATGGAGTACGATTACGTGGTGGGGAACCCGCCTTACGTCCGCACGCAGAATCTTCCAGCCAGCCAGAAGACCATGATGGACCAGCTGTATGATGCGACAACGGGCAACTACGACATTTACTGTCCGGAGCGTGTCATAGAAAGCGTCACGTACGAAGCAGCAGGGTGCGGAAAGTGTGTCCAGCACAACCGCGACCCTGCAAGACGTTGCTTCGGTCGATGAGTCGATGCCGCCGACCGAGACG
>NZ_AOII01000031.1 GCF_000337615.1 Natrinema pallidum DSM 3751 | reverse complement strand
GGATCGTCATTGCAATCACCAACTACGAGCGAGGACACGATCCAGGACGTGAGATGCTCAAGCTATGAGTTGGATTCTATGACACGCTCGTCCGTTCTACGAGCGGGGCCTCAACTGGCTTCGCGAGGGGTCCGGCAAACTTGGATTCATCACTCCGAATCAGTTCATGGTGACTGACTACGGCGAGGGATTACGGCAGGTTCTCCTCGATGAGGCTCACATCGAGGAGGTTTATGATTTCCGTGACTCCGGTGTCTTCGAAGACGCGACCAACTATCCGGCCATCGTAATTCTGGAAGACGAACCGGATGAGGCTGCTCGAGAAGACAACGATATTCGGTGTGTTCGAGTGAAGGCAAACACCGACAAGGAGAACGACCGCGAGTTAGACGAAGCGATCATCGAAGCGGTCCGTGACCATCGCGGCGAGCCGGGATACAGTGACGAGTTCATTGACGTATTTGATTTCCCACAACGGAGACTTTCGGGACCGGACTACTGGCCGCTGATGCCACCTGAGGAGTTGCAGGTCTTCGAGAAGTTGGAGGACAGACAAGACGCCGTCATCGGAGATGTGACCGACGCAGTCTTCCAAGGTATCCGAACCAGCGCAAACAAAATCTACGTTGTGGACGTACTGGATGCTAATCGTATAGAATCTGACGACGAGGGCGACATTGTAACTGTAGTTCCTACCGGAGAATCAGAAGAATACAAAATTGAAACCGACCTGCTTCGTCCATTTCTCGAAGGTGACGAAGTGACACGCTGGCGTGGGAATTGGGGTGGCCTTCACGTTATACATCCCTACTATGCTGAAACGGCTGACAATGGGGAACTTGATGCAGGCCTTTATTCACAAGATTACTTAAAAGAAAATCTACCGAAAACGTGGGAGTTCTTCCTCGAACACAAAAACGCTCTTGAGGGCCGCGAAGGGGGTCGAAAAGATGGAAAAGACGACTGGTACGGGTACATCTACCCCAAGAACCTCGGGAAATTCGAGCAGCCAAAAATCATCCAAGCCCACATCTGTCAAGATGCCACCTTCATGCTTGACGAGGTTGGGACGTGGTATTTCTCAACAGCATATTCAGTCCTTCTTTCAGACAACTATCGGGACCTTACGGAGGAGATGGTTTGCCAACTCAACTCGAAGGCTCTCGACTTCTACTTCAAGCATATCACGACGGTCAAGATGGGTGGCTACTACGAGTATCGCTCCCAGTACGTCGAGAAACTCCCCTGTGTGACCGAAGACAACGCAGATGTCTTTGGAACAATGCGTGAGACTGCTGGAGAAATTATTGATACCATCGATCT
This sequence comes from Natrinema pallidum DSM 3751, assembly GCF_000337615.1. Taxonomy (GTDB): domain Archaea; phylum Halobacteriota; class Halobacteria; order Halobacteriales; family Natrialbaceae; genus Natrinema; species Natrinema pallidum. The sequence continues at coordinate 19,782 of NZ_AOII01000031.1, read as the reverse complement.
CGACAGCAAGGCCGACCGCTTCCCGGAAGCGTACCTTGGCGACTACGACGGTGAACTCGATTACATCTCTTACGAGTGGCAGACCCGCCGGTATCCGGTCAACGCCGACGTGCAAGCCGACGTAGACGACAATTTCACGGTCCAAGCTGGCCGGTCGGACACGATCAACGACCCGGCAATGTACTCCGATGACCGGGAGGCACGGAAGCTACGTGCCGAGTACGTCCATGCCGCCGTGGATGGACGCAACGTCAAGAGCGGTGAGGAAACGACGATCCCGATCCCCCGAGATGATGCCGGTGTTGAAGAACTCCTCGACCGACTCGAAGCAGATCGTGACGAAGTCCGACAGACCGATATCGGGGCACTCGAGTCCGTAATCGACGAAGCAGTGTACGACCTGTTCGACCTGACCGAGGACGAACGCGAGGTCGTCGAAGATTATCTCGAAGTGTTCTGATCGGGCGATCATATCTGGGTTTCCTGTTCCGTTTCCCGACCGCAAGTGCGAATCGTTCAGTCGCACTCGAGGCCCGTCACTCGTCGTCCGATAACGTACTCGCGTCTAACTCCCCCTCGAGATACGCCGTCCCCGCGTCGGTAATCACGTAGAACCCGCGCGACGGCCGCTCGACGAGGCCGTACGAGGCGAGTTTTCGGCAGCGAACGCCGATGTAGCCGTTGCTCCGATCGAGAGCGTCCGCGATCACCTTCGGAGTACCGGCGGTTTCTGATGCAAGGTATTCCAATATCTCGTCGTCAGCCCGTGTCATCCACTCAGCACGCTTTCGCATCTGTATAGCTATGCTGGACAGTGTTCTATGAAGGTATGTAATAGATAACCTACAGCTACCTTCAAACAATCCAATTCTAGATTGGAAGATTCGATAGATTCCTCAAGCGTAGTTTTTTGTACCCAAAGTGAAACTATCTATCCGGAAAGCGTAATAGGCAGACGAGCCGACCCGAAGAACTCGAGGTCGATGCCCATACGTTTCCATCCCCACGACGATCCATGCCAACCGACGACTCGCGGGGGTCCGACGCCCCCGACCGACCGGACGAATCGACCGAAACCGACGCACGAACGTCGCTTTCGGGGTACGGCGAACGCCTCGGGGCGATCGAGGCGCTCAGTCGCGACCTGCTGGCGGCGGTCGAGGCGACGGCCGACGCCGACGACTGCGAGCAGGAGTGGCGACGGGACGCGGTCCGACACCTGCGGGAAATCCGCGCCGAAGCCGTGTTCGCCCGTCGAGCGCTGGCGGGACGCCCCGTCCACGAGGGCGTGACGACCGACTCGGACGACGGGACCGTGCCGATGATCCGGACCAGCGGCGGCGGGGGCACCGTCGTCCACGGTCCCGACCCGATGGCGTTCCAACGCACCCACGACGACGCCGACGAGCAGTAAGCCGACTGCCGCCACCGATCGTTTCGAGCGATAGCCGCGGAGCAAAACGACAGACGCGCGTCAGACGCTCCATAACGCTTATTCGCGCAGGGCCGGGTTGTAGTATCAATGGCCGGGTTAGACGACGTGTTCGGGGACCTCTTTGCGAATGTGGACGCGGTCGTGCTCTTTTCACCCAGCGGCTCGTACTACGAGCAGTTCATGGCCGTCGACGATCTCGACATCGTCGTCGTCGGAACCGAAAACGATGTCGGCGCGGAGACGTTCGTCGAACTCCCCCTCGAGTTCGCGGCCATCACCGACCGGATTCGCTTCGGTCTCGAGGGTGCCCTCGAGCAGGGCGTCGTCGAGGACGGGGACGACCTCGCGTGTGCGACGAGCGTCTTCAGCGACGAGATCGATACGGTCTCGCGCGTCCGGGCGGACGCGGAGACGCAGACGGGAATCTACGACCTGTTCGTCAAATCCCGGGCGGACCCGGAAGTCGTGAAGTCGGTCCTCGAGGTGGCGATCGAACTCGGCAAGAAGGGCCAGAAGGGCAAGCCCGTCGGCGCGCTGTTCGTCGTCGGCGACGCGGGGAAGGTGATGAACAAGTCGCGGCCGCTCTCGTACAACCCCTTCGAGAAATCCCACGTCCACGTCGGCGACCCCATCGTGAACGTCATGTTAAAGGAGTTCTCGCGGCTCGACGGCGCGTTCATCATCTCCGACGCGGGCAAGATCGTCTCGGCGTATCGCTACCTCGAGCCGTCCGCCGAGGGGATCGACATTCCGAAAGGGCTGGGTGCGCGACACATGTCCGGCGCTGCGATCACGCGTGATACCAACGCGATCTCGATCGTGCTCTCGGAGAGCGACGGGCTCGTCCGGGCGTTCAAGGCCGGTGAACTCATCCTGGAGGTCGATCCGGAGGCGTACTGATATGGTAGCGTGGCAGCCACTCCTCGACGAACCGGCCGTCATCGCGGCGGCGGTCCTGGCGCTCGGCCTCGTCGTCGGCTATCTGGTCGGCCGGCTCAACGAGGAGTTGCTCTCGGCCTCGGGCGTCCCGGAAACCGTCGAGGGCACCCCCTTCGAACGGACGGCCCAGTCGATCGGTACCTCGACGGTCGAGATCGTCGCGCGGCTGAGTTCGTGGTTCATCTACGGGATCGCGGTGTTGACCGCGATCCACATCGCGCAGTTGCTCGACACGGACGCGTTCTGGCTGCGTGTCACGGAGTTTATCCCACAACTGTTCATCGCCGTCCTCGTGCTCATCCTCGGCTTCGTCATCGCCGACAAGTCCGAACTGGTCGTCGGCGAGTATCTCCGGGGCGTCAAACTCCCCGAAGTATCCGTCATCCCGAAACTCGTCAAGTACTCCGTTCTCTACGTCACCTTCATTATCGCGCTCGGACAGGTCGGGGTTCACGTCCTCGCGTTGCTGATCCTGCTGACGGTCTACGCCGTCGGCGTCGTCATCGTCGGCACCGTCGCGTTCAAGGACTTCCTCGTCTCGAGCGCCGCCGGCATCTACCTGTTGCTCAACCAGCCATACGGGATCGGCGACGAGATCAGGGTCGACGACCAGACGGGGATCGTCCAGGAGGTCGACCTGTTCGTCACGAAAATCGAGGACGACTCCGAGGAGTACATCGTTCCGAACCGGAAGGTCTTCGAGGACGGCGTCGTCCGAATGCGGGACTGACGCGGCCGCGGGCTACTCGAGCGACAAGCCGGCGTGCCAGCGGTCGACGCCGGCCTCGCGTTTGACGGCGTCCATCTTCGCGAGGAGATGGGTCGCGAGCGTCGCGGTCTCGGCGGCGCGGGACTCGCCGTCGGTGCGGAACTCGCCGGTCTCGCGGTTGGCGTAGACGGTACAGACCGCGCCCCCCCGAAGCCCGTACAGGTTCGCGAGCGTCAGGATGGCGCTGGCCTCCATCTCGATGTTTTTGACGTTCGCCGCTTTGAGTTCGTCGACCAGGTCGTCTGCGCCGGCGGCTTCGAAGCCGTCGACGCCGGGCCGCCCCTGGCCGGCGTAAAACGAATCGGCACTCATCGTCACGCCGGTGTGGTAGTCGTAGCCGAGTCGTTCGGCGGCGGCGATCAGCGCCGAGACGACCTCGTGGTCCGCTGTTGCGGGGTAGTCCTCGCGGACGTATTCGTCGCTGGTTCCCTCCTGTCGGATCGCACCGGTGGTGATGACCAGGTCGCCGACGTCCATCTCGGGCTGGATCGCGCCACAGGAGCCGACACGAACGAACGTGTCGACGCCGACGCGGGCCAGTTCCTCGACGGCGATCGCAGCGGAGGGACTGCCGATGCCGGTCGACGTGACCGAGATCGGCGTTCCCTCGTACGATCCCGTCGCCGTCCGGTACTCGCGATGGTGGGCTCGAATCTCGTGGTCGTCCCAGAAGGCGGCGATCTTCTCGAGGCGCTCGGGGTTGCCGGGGAGCAACACGGTGTCGGCGACGTCCGCCGAGTCGATCTCGAGGTGGTACTGTCGGTCGGCGTTCGGGTCTTCGCTGTCGCGGGTCATCGACGAGCGGCGGTTCGGGTCGGCACGGTATATAAATGCTGGACGGCAGTACGCGAACACATGGCACGCGGGACGATTACGGACGCCTCCGTCAGGGCGATCCGACATGGGTTGGCCGACTTGCCGGCGGACGCGACGCGTATCGGCGTACTGCGATGGCCGCCGTCTCGGGCCCGTGCGGTCGTCGACGAGACCATGCCGGAACTGGGACTGCCCGCCGATCTGCTCGCGTCGATACGTGACGCCGCGGCGGAGATGAGACTGCAGGGGCTCTGCGACGAGGGGGCTCACAACGCCGCGTGGGAGCGGGTTGGGGTCGGCGAGGCCTATCGAACGCATCTCGAGACGGACGCCGACGCGCGAGACGCGCTCGCGGCGCTGGACGACAGGGTGGCCGCCGGCGAGTCGCTCGTGCTCGTCTGTGTCGAGAGTACGGAGACGAAACGCTGTCACCGGACGGTTCTCAGGGCGGCGCTCGAGGGAGTCGAGTCCTGACGGCGCTCGCTGTCGGTTCGTCTGCGGGACGGACCGACCGCGGCCTCACTCGAGCGTCTCCTGACTGATCGTGTTCGGCAACAGTTCGTCGAGCGTGTACTCGGTTACCGCGTCGCCCTCGTCACAGAGCACGACGAGATCGCCGTCGCAGAACTCCGTGAGCGTCTGTCGGCACATCCCACAGGGGGTGACGCCGTCGCGGCGGTCCGAACTGACCGCGAGCCGTGTGAACTCGCGGTGACCGTTCTTGACCGCCTCCGCCACCGCGACCTCCTCGGCGTGGAGGCTGTTGCTGAAGTTGGCGTTCTCGAGATTGCAGCCGACGAAGACCGCGCCGTCGGCGGTCTCGAGTGCCGCGCCGACCCGGTACTCGGAGTAGGGCACGTGTGCGCTGTCCTGGACGTCGCGGGCGGCGTCGATGAGATCGTGGTCGGTCACGAGCGGTGGTTCCGCGAGCGAGTGCAAGAAGCCATCGACCGGTCGGTCTCGACGGCGGGGGTCAGTCCTCGCCGGACTCGTAGTGGTCGCCGGCGGCGTCGGGCAGGCGGGTGCGCCCGACGAACACGAGGACGACGATGACGGTCATGTGCGGGAGCGTCCGGATGAGCTCCGTCGGGATGGCGTACCCCGCCGCCTGTAGCCCGTTTTGCATCGAGTTGAGCCCCGCAAAGAGGAACGACCCGAGGAGGGCACCGATCGGGTGGTAGTTCGCGAGCAGGTAGGTCGCGATCGCGATGAACCCGCGACCGTTGATCACGGTGTCGCCGGTGCCGGCGAACGTCCCGAGGGTTCCGAGGCCGAACCCTGCGCCGCCGAGTCCGGCGAAGACGCCCGAGAGGAGGACCGCGGCGTACCGGACCTTCCGAACGTCGACGCCGGCCGTATCCAGCGCCTTCGGGTTCTCGCCGCTGGCGACGACCCACCGTCCGAAAGTCGTCCGGGAGAGGAGATACCAGCCCGCGACGGCCCCGGCGAGCATGAGGTACACCTGCGGTTCGGTGTCGAACAGGAGGTAGCCGACGAACGGGATCTCCGACAGCACCGGGACGGTCACGTTCTCGAACCGAGTGATGTTCGCGGTGTTGGGGCTGTCGAAGAGGATTCGCGAGGCAAACGGCGCGAGGCCGAGCGAAATGAGCCAGACCGCGAGGCCGGCGATGATCTGGTCGGCCTCGAACTCGAGGCAGACGATCGCAAACAGCAGCGCGAAGAGGACGCTGACGAGGACGCCGATCAGCATGCCCCACCACAGGTTCGGCAGGCCGGCCGTCGCACCGCCGTCGCCGAGCCGGTTGACGACGACGATCGCGCTGAACGCCGAGACGATGAGCAGTCCTTCGATGCCGATGTTGATGACGCCGCTCTTCTCGGCGAAGATGCCGCCGATCGCCGCGAGCGCGATCGGGACGGCGAATCGGAGCGTCGATGTCTGCCAACTCGCCGGCGTCGCCCAGAGGACGAGCAGGAAGGCGGCAACACCGCCGACGGCCGCCGCAAGCGGGCGCTGTTCGAGGGCCGTTCGCGCTCGATGGACCGAGTTACGCATCGGCATCACCTCCGTCGTTGGCCCCCGCGTCACCGCCGTCGGTCCGTGCGGGGCTCGCCGAGTCGACGGTGACGTACCGCCGTCCGAGCATGCGGAAGAACTCCGGCATCGCGACGAAGAGGATGATGAGTCCGGTCAGTATCCCGACCAGTTCCGGCGGAACGTCCGTCGCGGTCCCGATCGCGTTCCCGCCGCTATCGAAGATGCCGAACAGGAACGCCGCCGCGCCCACGCCGATCGGACTGTTGCCGGCCAGCACCGAGACGGCGATGCCGTCGAACCCGAGCGACGGCACGTTCTCGATCCAGCGGCCGTGGACCATCAACACCCAGAAGGCACCGCCGATCCCGCCGAGCGCTCCCGACAGGGTCATGCTGGCAACGGTCATCCGCTTCTCGTCGACGCCGCCGTAGGCGGCCGCTCCCGGCTGAATGCCGCTCGTCCGGAGTTCGTAGCCGAACGACGTCCGAGCGAACAGCCACGCGATACCGATCATGAGCGCGACGGCGAACGCCAGCGCGAGCAGGGAGAAGTCCATCCGACCGCCGAAGCCGACGACCGGGACGGTCGGTATCTCGGCGTACTCCGGGACCGGTGCCGTCTGCGGGTTGGGACTGTTGGGGTCCTGGAACTGCCAGGAGAGCAATGTCGACGTGATACCGACCGCGATGATGTTGAGCATGATCGTCGTGATGACCTCGTTGGCGTCGGCGTAGGCTTTGAGCGCGCCCGGAACCGCACCGTACACCCCGCCGGCGAGCGCGCCCGCGAGGACGCCGAGCGGAATGAGGACGACGGTCCCGATGAACCCGGAGGGAACGACTGCCGCCGCGTAGACGACCGTCACGGCCGTCGCGAGGCCGCCGACGACCAACTGCCCTTGCGTCCCGATGTTGAGCAGGCCGGCGCGGAACGCAACGGCGACCGACAGCCCCGAGAAAATCAGCAGCGTCGTCCGCTGCAGCGTCGTCGCGAGGCTGTAATTAGTGAGCGTCCAGCCACCTTCGAGGGGGTGGCCCAAGGCCCCGAGGAACAGTTCGTAGTAGACCTGCATCGGGTTGTAACAGAACGTTGCGCCGCCCATCTCGAGGCCGGTCCGGCAGGACGCGAACGCCCCGGAGACGAAGACGAGGACGCCGCCGATGAGGACGGCGGTCACCAGCGCTGCGAGGCTGATGACGAGTCGGTCGACGACCGACGCCCGAGCGAGGCGCTCGGCGATCGACTCGAGTCGGTCCCTCATCGTGACTCACCCGGGTTGGGTTGGCCGTCGGCCTCTCCGGCCGGCCGCTGGCCGGCCATGCGCAGTCCGAGTTCCTCCTCGGTGACGGCGTCGGGCTCGGTGACGTCGATGAACTCGCCCTCGTACATGACCGCCAGTCGGTCCGACAGCGATTGGATTTCGTCGAGGTTCGAGGAGACGAGCAGCACGGCGACGCCCTCGCGCCGAAGCTCGAGCAGGCGGTCGTGGATGAACTCGGTCGAACCGATGTCGACGCCGCGGGTCGGATGGGTCGCGACGACGAGCGAGGGGTCGCGCTCGAACTCGCGGCCGACGATGAACTTCTGCTGGTTGCCGCCCGAGAACGACTGCGCGGCTGCGTTCGCGTCCGGGGGCCGAACGTCGTAGGTCTCGATGATCTCCTCGGCGTGGTCGCGAACGCCGGGCCAGTCGATGCGGCCGCCACTGGCGAACCGCCCCGATCGCTGGCTCCCGAGGACGCCGTTTTCGACGAGATCGAAGGGCATAACGAGCCCGCGCTTCTGTCGGTCTTCCGGGATGTAGGCCATCCCGTTCTCGATGCGGCGGCGGCGAGACCACGCCGTGATGTCGTCCCCCGCGTAGTCGATCGTTCCCTCGTCGGGGATTCTGAGGCCGGTGATCGCCTCGATCAGTTCGGCCTGCCCGTTGCCGTCGACGCCCGCGATGCCGAGGATCTCGCCGGCGCGTACGTCGAGGTCGATACCGGAGACGACCTCGACCCCGCGGTCGTCCTCGACGGTGACGTCTCGGGTCGAAAGGACGGTGTCGCCCGTCTCGACGGGGTCGGAGTCGGCCTCGAGGATGACCTCCCGGCCGACCATGCGCTCGGCCAGCGCCTCCCGGTCCGTTCGGTCGGGATCGACCGTACCGACGGACACCCCGTCCCGGAGGACGGTGATCGCGTCCGCGGCGTGGGTCGCCTCCTCGAGTTTGTGCGTGATGAAGATGATCGTCTTCCCCTGGTCGGTGAGTTCCTCGAGGACGTCGTAGAGACCCTCGACCTCCTGGGGAGTGAGGACGGCGGTCGGCTCGTCGAGAATGAGCACGTCCGCACCGCGGAACAGCGCCTTGAGGATCTCGACACGTTGCTGGACGCCGACGCTCACGTCTTCGACGGTGGCGTCCGGATCGACCTCGAAGCCGTATCGGTCACAGAGGTCGCGAATCTCGCGGTCGATACGGTCCCGATCGACCGCCATCCCGAACCACTTCGTCGGTTCGTTCCCGAGTGCGATGTTCTCGGCGACCGTCATGGGATCGACCAGCATGAAGTGCTGGTGGATCATCCCGATACCGGCGTCGATGGCGTCTCTGGGCGAGTCGAACGCGCGCTCCTCGCCGTCGATAACGACCCGTCCCTCGTCGGGCCGGTAGAGCCCGTAGAGGACGTTCATCAGCGTCGTCTTGCCGGCACCGTTCTCCCCGAGTAAGGCGTGTACGGTTCCGCGCTCGACGCGGAGATCGACGTCGTCGTTCGCGACGACGCCGGGGAAGCGCTTGGTGATGCCGTCGAGGTGGACGGCGAGGTCACTGTTCGTCCCGTTGAGATCAGCAGTATTCGTCTCCACCGCTGCGGTCGGTCCCGTCCCATCAGTCGTTCCCGATTCGGGCTCACTCATGCGATTACAGTTCGCTTGGGACGTCTATCTCGCCGTCGATAAGCGCTTGTTTGGACTCCGCGAGGGCGTCCTTGATCTCCTGGGGAATGTCGGCACCGAGCTCGTCGCCGTAGACGGCACCGACCCCGTCCTGCTCGAGTCCGAGAGCCTCGGTTTCGCCGCCCTCGAACGTCCCGTTGACGACGGATTCGATGGCGTTGTAGACGGCGGTATCGACGCTCTTGACCATGCTCGCGAGGATGACATCGGCGAAGTCCGCGTTGGATATCGACTGGTCGTCGTCGACGCCGATCGCGAATCGGCCCTCGTCCTGGGCGGCCTGGAAGACGCCGACACCGGTGCGGCCGGCCGCGTGGAAGACGATGTCCGCGTCGTTGTTCTGGTACATCGATCGGGCGGTCGACTGCCCGCGGCCCGTGTCGTTGAAGTTCCCGACGTACGACGAGACGACTTCGGCGTCGTCGTTCGCGTACTCGACGCCGGCGCGAAAGCCGGCCTCGAACGACTCGATCAGGGGCGTTCTGGTCCCACCCACGAAGCCGACGGTGCTGGCGTCGGGGTTCGTTTCGCCGGCACCGGCGGCGAACTCGCGATCGGTCAGCAGGCCGGCCAGGTGACCGACTTGAAACGAGCCCTCCGGCTCGTCGAAGGTGTAGCTCCGGACGTTGTCCACATCGACGACCTCATCGACGATGATGAAGTTCTGATCGGGATACTCGGGGGCGTTTTCCCGTAGGGCGTCCGCCTGCGCGTAGCCGACGCAGTTGATCAGGTCGTAGTCGCCGGACTCGGCGAAGGTCCGCTGTGCGCTCGAGAACTCGCCTTCGTTGTCCGGCTCGGTCTTTTCGTACGAGAGATCGAACTCCTCGAGCGCATTTGTGAGTCCCTGCTTGGCCATGTCGTTGAAGGAGTCGTCGCCGGTCCCGCCGGTCGCGTACACCATTCCGACTCGATACTCCGCGCTGCCATCGTCGCCGAACCCGCCAACGCAGCCGGCGATGCCGGCGAGTCCGACTGCGCTTGCACCCTCGAGAAACCGTCGTCGATTTCGCGTCATGAGGCGGGCTAGCGTAGGGTGTCGATATATACCCGTCGAAACAGTAGAAGTCGACCCCGTGGCTGGCGATCCGCCCTCCGGGCGTTCAATCGGCGACCGCCACCCGCTGCCCTATCGCTTACGCCGTTTCAGTAATCGTCGTCTCGATGACGGCTCGCGCATCGGCGACGAGTTCGTCGACGGCGTCGCTCTCCGCGTAGAGGCGCACGTAGGGTTCGGTGCCGCTGGGCCGAACCAGCAGCCACGACGCATCGTCGAACTCGAGGCGGACGCCGTAGTCCGTGTCGACCGCCGCGTCCGGGAACGCCTCGGGGAGCGCCGACTCGAGGGTGGCCATCGCGTCAGCTTTGGCGGCGTCCGGGCATTCGACGCTGACCTTTCGGTAGGGGCGTTCGGTGACCGGCGCGCGGAGCTGATCGGTGTCGCCGGCGTCGGCGACGAGGGCGGCGACGACCGCGGCGCTGGCGACGCCGTCGATCCAGCCGCCGAAGGCGGTGTGGATGTGTTTCCAGGGTTCGGCGGCGAAGACGACCTCCGTCCCGTCGGCTCCGGCGGCGCGTTCGCGGGCGATCCCCTCGTGGAGCGCGCCAAGTCGGACGCGTTCGACGCGACCGCCCGCCGCACGGACCTGCTCGTCGATACGGGCGGAGGCGTTGGGGGTCGTGACGACCACGGGATCGTCGGCGTCGCTCGCCGCCGTATAGTGGGCCGCGACGACCGCGAGAACGGTATCCTCGTGAATTACCTCGCCGTCGGGACCGAGGACGACGAGTCGGTCCGCGTCGCCGTCGTGGGCCAGCCCGAGATCGAAGTCGCCGGTCGCGGGCTCGGTCCCGTCCGCGAGGAAATCGGTAAACGCCGCGAGCGTCTCCGGCGTGGGCTTGCTCCCGCGGCCGGGGAAGTGGCCGTCGACCGAGGCGTTGACCGCGACGACCGTTGCGCCGAGGCGCTCGAGGACCTGCGGCGTCGCGAGCGCGCCGACACCGTTCCCGCAGTCGACGGCGATCCGAAGCCCGTCGAGAGGGGCACTCGCGGCAGCGTCCGCGTCGGTCCCGGGCCGCTCGCCGAACTGGTTTCGGACGTAGTCGCCGACGGCGGACCGGTACTGATCGAGTACCGAGAGTTCCTGTGCGTCGCCCCACTGGTCCCAGCGGGCGAGGCCGTCGTCATCGCGCGCCACGTGGTCGTCGATGGCCCCTTCGGCGTCGCTGTCGTACTCGACGCCGTCCGCGAAGAGTTTGATGCCGTTGTCCTCGGGGGGGTTGTGACTCGCGGTGAGCATCACGCCCCGTCGCCCCTGTGAGGCGAAGGCAAGCGCCGGCGTCGGTACCTGGCCGATGCGGCGAACGTCCGCGCCGGCGCTCTCGAGGCCGGCTTCCATCGCCGCCGCGAGTGCCGGCCCGGTCTCCCTGCCGTCACGACCGACGACGAACGTTTCCCCGGGGTCGCCCGCTGCCTGGCCGACGGCAAGCGCCAGCGACGGCGAAACCTCCTCGACCGGGCCACGGATTCCTGCAGTCCCAAAGAGTGTCATAGCCGTCCGTTCCGGGAGGAGCCACTTAGCGATATTGCACTCGCCGCTTGCGGGGCAAAACGGGAGTCCCGATGCGACGGCTACTCGGCGGGCAGGTCGTCGATCAGAACGACGGCCTCGCCGTCGATCACGGTCGCGTCATCGTCCTCGTCGCGGACGAGCGTCTCGAGTCGATACTGGTCGTTGCCCAGATCCTCGACGATCTCCACGCGGGCGGAGACGCGGTCACCGATCCCGACGGGGCCGCTGAACTCGAGGTCCTGGGAGAGGTAGATGGTGAGTCCGGGAAGCCGAGCCAGCGCGGCGCTGATGAGACCGGAGACGAGGGTCCCGTGGACGATGCGCTCGCCAAAGCGGGTCTCGGATGCGAACTCCTCGTTGAGATGGAGTCGGTTCGTGTCGCCGCTGACCGCGGCGAACGCCCGGACGTCGTCGTCGCTGAGGACCTTCTCGAAGGTGACTGTATCGCCGACGCTGATCCCGTCCGGATCGTCGACGGTACGGTCGAACTGCCAGTCGAGATCGGAGTAGTCGACCGACGGGATCGGCGGGGCGATCCGGTCGGTCTCCGCGCTGGACTCGCCGTCGGTCGGCGGAAGCATCGCGGAGACGGCGGCACGGTTCGCCGCGGTCGCAGTTCGAAGAAACCCTCGCGTCATAGCCGACCACGCGTTCGTCATGGCGGCGAGGTTGTCTTCGCCAGCGTTCTGGTGGGACATCTACGAGCGGCTAGGCGTGGTGCGTATATGACTTCTTTGGCTCGCTCAAGAGCGTTTTACCGTACGACAGAGCCAGTAATACTGGATTAGGGCCTCTCTTCCGCCCCCGTTCGTATCTAAAACTGAACTGTCACGTCCGGCAGTCGGTCTCGGCCGTCGTCCGATCGACCCCGGTATGCGGCCAGCTCCATTTCATGCCATCTTGTGGTTTTAGATGGTATCTAGAGGAAACGCTTATTGTGTCCGCGAACCAACGTCCTGATGATGACGGACGACTCCGACCGGTCGACCTGGTTCCCGCCTGCGATGTTCACGCAACAGATGCAGGAAGCGGGCGAGCAGGTCGCCGAATCCCAGCAGGAGATGATGAAACAGTTGCTGCAGGCCACGTCGGCGAACCCGCTCGAGAACACGTCGGCTTTCGGGCCGATGAACATGGGCACGGCCACGTTCAAGGCCCGCGTTCAGAGCGGCGGTCGGATCAGCATTCCCGGTCCCGAACGGGAGGCCCTCGACATCGAGGAGGGCGATATCGTCCAGACGATCGTCGTCCCCGTCAAACGCAACCGAGAGGATAACTCATGACGCAGAACCCATTCACCGCAGTACTCGACGCACAGCGCACCGCACTCGAACAGTCCCAGCGCCTGACCCACGACGCTCTCGAGGCCCAGCGGACCTCGATCAGCGCCTTCGCCGACGCCGTCGAAACCTCGAGTTCGCTGGCCGAATCCAACGCCGAGATGACCAAGGGCGCAATCCACGCCTCCTTCGACGCGCTCGAGGCGTCCATGCCCGAGGAGGCCGCGGACTTCGGCGAACTCCGCGACCTCGTCGACGACGGTTTCGACTCGGCTACCGAGGCCCAGTCGCAGTCGATCGACGCCTATCTCGACGCGCTCGAGGAGTCGGAAGTCGCCTACGAGGAGTTCGCCGCCAGCTACTCCGAGGTCGTCGATACCTCTTTCGACGCGGCACTGGAAGCCCACGAGCAGGTCACGGAGAACGTCAGTACCGTCGCCGAAAACGTCGAAGAGGCCGCCGACGAGTTCGACGTCTCGGCGTAAATTCGGGCTCAGCTTTTTATCGTCCACCGTCAATTTTCACCTATGTCAGATTCACAACCTCCGATGGGAGACTGGAACGCGTTCGCCGAACAGTGGAACGAACAGTTCCTCGACGCGCTCGAGGACAATATGGAAGCGCAGGCGCAGTTCGTCGAGAGTTGGTCCGAAACCGTCGGCGAGGTTAGCGAGGAGGCCGAATTCTCCGACGGCGTCGAGGGGTACGCCCGCGCCTACGAGACGTGGATGAACGCCTCCCAGCAGATGGTCGATCGGATGAACGACCAACTCGAAGGCGAGGACGTCGACATCGAGGAGTTCCGCGACATCTGGCTCAACACCGCCAACGAGGCGTTCAAGGACGTCATGTCGACGACCGCGTTCGCCAAGATGACCGGCGAAACAGTCGGCGACGTCCTCGAGATGCAACAGCAGGCCGACGAGGCAGCCCAGGAGACGCTGCGCTCGCTTGGCTTCGCGACGCAGGACGACGTCGTCGAGATCGGTGACCGCCTCGTCGAACTCGAACGCCGCCAACACGCCGTCGAACAGAAACTCGACCGCGTTCTCGAGCACCTAGACGAGCAATGAACAACCCCTTCGCAACCGCACTGACCATGCAACGACAGGCCTGGGAGGCGACCGCCGACCTGGCCGAGAAAACCCGGATCGCCCCCGACCGAACCGACACCGTCGAGAACGTCGCCGTGGGGCAGACGCCCAGCGAAGTCGTCTACGAGGAGAACAAGCTCGAACTCCTCCACTACGAGCCGATGACGGAGGAGCAACACGACGTCCCGATCCTCATCGTCTACGCGCTGATCAACAAGCCGTACATCCTCGATCTGCAACCCGACCGCTCGGTGGTCCAGACGCTGCTCGAGGCCGGCTTCGACGTCTACCTGATCGACTGGGGCGAGCCGTCCACACTGGACCGCTCGCTGTCGATCGGCGACTACGTCAACCGGTACATCGACAACTGCGTCGACGTGGTTCGGGAGTGGTCCGGGCGGGACTCGATCAACATCCTCGGCTACTGTATGGGCGGCACGATGTCGGCCATGTACGCCTCGCTGCACCCCGACAACGTCGAGAATCTGGCACTGATGGCCTCGGGACTGTGCTTCGCCGGCGACGGCGGCGTCCTCGAACTCTGGGGCGGCGAGGAGTACTACGACCCCGAAGTCGTCACCGAGACGTTCGACAACGTCCCCGCCGGGTTCTTGGATGTCGGCTTCGCGTTGATGGACCCCGTCGCGAATAACGTGACGAAGTACGTCCGCTTTTACGACAACATGGAGGACGAGGACTTCGTCGAGAACTTCGCGCGCATGGAGCGTTGGCTCGACGAGGGGATCGACATGGCCGGCGTGGCCTACGAGGAGTTCATCCGCGACATCTACCAGGACAACAAACTCTACGAGAACGAGCTCACCCTGAACGGGGACCACGTCGACATCAGCAATATCGACATGCCCGTCCTGCAGATCGTCGCGGAGTACGACCACCTCATCCCGCCGATGGCCTCGAAACCGTTCAACGACGCGATCGCCTCCGAGGACACCGATATCCTCGAGTTCGCGACGGGCCACATCGGGATGTCCGTCTCCTCGCGCAGCCACGAGGAACTCTGGCCGCAGGTCTGTGCGTGGTTCGAGGAGCGCTCGAACGGCACCACGAACCCCGCCGACGGCACCTCGAGCGTTGAACCGGACTCGAGCCCCGACCTCGACAGCGAGACGACCGACCGCTCGGACGCGGAACTCGCCGAGCGCGGCGAGGGCGACATCCAGGCGGAACCCGCGGACCCGGGCGAGATGACCGTCGACGAAGAGATCGTCGAGGACGTCGTCGACGAGGCGGCCGCATCCGAGATCGACACCGAGACCGACGATCTCACCGAGCTACGGGGCGTCGGGCAGGCGTACGCCGAAACCCTCACCGCGGCCGGGATCGAGACGATCGACCAGCTTGCCGCGGCCGACGCCGCCGATCTCGCCACCGAGACCGATATCTCGCCGAGCCGACTCGAGGACTGGATCGAGCAGGCACGGGACCGATAGTGGAGCCGACCGTCGGCTTCGGGCTCGGGACCGCGGGTTCGTCTCGCTCGGACAGGACGGATAACTAACAGGTCGTTATTTATCATCGGCCGTCGAATGTGTGAACTATGTCCATGGATGGTCGTACTTGCGTTATCACGGGCTCGGCGAAGGGTATCGGTCGCGGAATCGCCGAGTACCTCGGCGAAGAAGGGGCAAACGTCGTCATTAACTATCGGACCTCCGAGGGTGCCGCCCACGACGCCGTCGACACCATCGAGTCCGCCGGCGGCTCGGCCGTCGCCGCACAGGCGGACATCTCCGACCGTGCCGACGTCGAGCGGATGGTCGAAGTCTGCCACGACTCCTTCGGTCCGGCGGATGTCCTCGTGAACAACGCCGGTATCACCGCCGACAAACAGTTCACCGAAATGTCCCGCGAGGAGTGGGACCGCGTGATGGACGTCAACCTCGGCGGCATGTTCAACTGCACCCAGCTGTTCTACGACGACATCTGGAACGCCGAGGAGGGCCGGCTGATCAACATCTCGAGCGTCGTCGGGAAACAGGGCAACTACGGCCAGGCCAACTACGCCGCCGCGAAAAGCGGCATGTTCGGTTTCACCCGAACCATCGCCCTCGAACTCGCCAAGGGCGGCTCGACGGCCAACTGCGTCGCGCCCGGTTTCACCGCCACCGACATGCTCGAGAGCGTCCCCGACAAGGTACTCGACCGGATCATCTCGGGCATCCCGCTCGAGCGGCTGGCGGAAGTCGAGGACATCGCCGCGGTCGTCCGGTTCCTCGCGAGCAAGGACTCGTCGTACGTCACCGGTGAAGTGATCGACGTCAACGGCGGGATGGACCTCTAGCCGGGCCGCCGTCCGTCCGCCGGCGACCGCGCCACGACAGCTACCACTCGCGTCGCTCCGGAGACGGCGGCTATCGTCGCCGCGGGGGCCACAATCAATAGATAGTCGATCGTCGGCTCAACAGCAGTTCCAAAGGGTATATGTCCGTGTAGTTCCCTTTCAGTTACCAGATGCTTACCGGCTGGCGGTATCGGCTCGCAAGCGCGACCGGGACGGCGGCGTTCGTCGTCATCGCGGTGCTCGTCGCGAACCACCCGATCTCTCAGACCGCGTTCACGACGGTCGTTCCCCTCTTCGATCGGTTGGATCCGGAAGTCCTCGACGGCCCGTCGCTGCGGCGGGCCATCGCGTTGAGCGTCCTCGCGATCGGGGGCGCGGCGTGGCCCCTCTACAAACCCCGTCCCCGACGAATCCTCGATACGGTCGTGCTCGTCCAAAAGCGGGTCCTCGTCGGCGGCTTCGCGCTAGCGACGCTCGGCTATTTCAAGTGGTCTCACCGACTCCCCCGGGCGACGCTCGTGATGACCGTCGGCCTGGTGGCGGTCGTCCTCCCCGCCTGGTTCCTGTTGATCCGCGCCAGCCCGACCGACGACGACGGCCGGATGGCGATCGTCGGCGACGACCCCGCACAGATCGCGCGGGTCACGCCGACCGTTGACGCACCCATCATCGGCTACCTCTGTCCGACGGTCGCCCGGTTTGCGGCATCGGAGACGACCGCGGACAGTCCCGAAGAGCCGATCGCCGACGGCGGAGTCGAACTCCGCCACGACGACTCCGCGTTCGCACACGACGCGGTCGAGTCGACCGTTCTCGACTCGATGACGCGCCTCGGCGGTCTCTCCCGACTCGAGGACGCGCTAGTGGACCACGATATCGACACGGTCGTGCTGGCGTTTCGCCACGCCGACCGCGCCGAGTTCTTCGGCGCGCTGGACGCGTGCCACGAACACGGCGTGGACGCCAAAGTTCACCGCAAGTACGCCGACAGCGTACTGGTGTCGGCGGGCGACGTCGGCGCGCTCGTCGACGTCGATCTCGAGCCGTGGGACCCGCTGGATCACCTGTTCAAGCGGCTGTTCGACGTGGCGTTTGCCGGCATCGGGTTGCTCGCTCTTACACCGATCCTCCTCGCGATCGTCGTCGCGATCAAGCTCGATGACGGCGGCTCCATCCTGTACACGCAAGATCGGACCGCCGTGTTCGGCGAGTCGTTTCCGGTCTACAAGTTCCGGAGCATGATCGAAAACGCGGAGTCCGAAACCGGTGCAACGATCAGCGCGGAAGACGCCGGCAGTGTCGACCCGCGCGTGACCCGCGTCGGGCGCGTCTTACGAAAGACACACCTCGACGAGATTCCCCAGTTGTGGTCGATCCTGGTCGGGGACATGAGCGTCGTCGGCCCTCGTCCCGAGCGGCCCGAACTGGATTCGGAAATCCAAGACGACGGCATCGACTGGGAGAAACGCTGGTTCGTCAAACCCGGACTGACCGGCCTCGCCCAGATCAACGACGTCACCGGCCACGAACCGGCGAAGAAACTGCGGTACGACCTCGAGTACGTCCGCCATCAGTCGTTCTGGTTCGACGTACGGATCGTCATCCGCCAGGTCTGGAAAGTATTATCCGATCTCAGGGAGTTCGCTTCTGACGAATGAACTCCCAGGCCGATTTGCCGTCGATTTCCGGACAGCGCATTCTCGTTACCGGCGGGGCCGGATTTATCGGACGCAACATCGCGCGCGCCCTCGTCGCCGACAACGAGGTCCGCATTCTCGATGATCTCTCGACCGGCTCCCGCTCGACCGTCCCCGAGGGTGCGACGCTGATCGAGGGCGATATCAGAGACGACGACGCGCTCGACCGAGCCACCGCCGACATCGACATCATCTTTCACCACGCGGCACTGATCAGCGTCGAAGCATCCATCCGCGACCCCGAACGGACCCACGACATCAACGTTACCGGGACCGTGAAGCTGCTCGAGCGCGCCCGCGACGAAGCCGCGCGGTTCGTGTTCGCCTCGAGCGCGGCCGTGTACGGCAACCCGGACACGGTGCCGATTTCCGAAGATGCACCTCTCGAGCCGACATCACCGTACGGGCTCTCGAAGCTCGCCGCCGAGCGGTACGTACGGCTGTACGCCGATCTCTACGACCTGTCGGCGGTCGCGCTTCGTTACTTCAACGTCTACGGTCCCGGGCAACTGGACGGGGATTACAGCGCCGTCATCAGCGTCTTCGTCGACCAGGCGGCGGCCGGCGACCCGATCACCGTGGAGGGGGACGGCTCGCAGACGCGTGACTTCGTCCACATCGACGATGTCGTCCAGGCGAACCTGCTGGCCGCACGTGCCGAGCAAACGGGTGTCTTCAACGTCGGAACCGGTGAGAGCATCTCCATTCTCGAGCTCGCCGAAACTGTTCGGGATATTTCGGACACAACATCCGAAATAACACATGTTGAATCCCGTTCCGGCGATATCGATCGGAGCTGTGCCCATATCGGCAAGTTAGAGTCGAACCTCGGATTTGATCCGTCAGTTCCACTTGAACACGGGTTAGAAACGATTTTCCCGACTGCTGGACAGCCCATCAATTAGTGTACACAATCCTATGTGTGCTGGGATAAGTATCGGACTCATAAGTATACAGTCTGGATTAGTATTTTTACGTATCAAGCTACACCACGAACGGCATCACACTCTAAATATCTGCTCCAATCATATCTTGTGGGTGACAAGAGTCAAACAAGATTGCTGAGACAAAAATACCTGATAATGCCCAAAATCCCGCATTTGTTGCTTGCCAACCGTATATAACTACCCAGAATGAGTATGCATGATACCCCAACAGGCCCACAAATCCACAAACCCAGAAGATACGTTCTTTTTCAGCGGTGTTATATATGCGACGACTCACCAATAAAAGAACAGCTAGTACACTAGCCATATAGGCGAGAAAACCAGGAATTCCAGTCGCAGCAAGATGGGAAAAGAATGTATTGTGTACCCCTAGAGTAGGGAGACCATAGCTCTCGGAGACCAGATGGAAATTATAACCACCGATGCCAAATAATGGATATGTATATGCGAGTTCCAGTGCAGCAGCATACTGTGTAAGTCGAGTCCCTAGCGTATCTATTTCAACCAGCGGAATATTGGAAGATAAATCGATAATTTTCTCTTGGAAACCTGGCTCTCCGTTTCCTGCGTTCCCCGCACCTCCTCCCGTGCTATCTGGTTGTCCCTCATCAACAGCCGTCTCTTTACCAGTGGATTGATCCTGTGTTTCAAGTCGTTCTGAGTATAGTAGAATACTAACCCCGATACCGTACACTGAGGCGAGACTCCCTCGGAGTGGCTGCAACCGTCTGTATGCAAGTGATGAGGCCAGACAGAAACCTCCCAACATAACGAGGACGAGGATCATTGACATCCAGCCAGCATCGGTCTCGCCGATCTTAGTAATAATTCCGAGACCTAAGAGACCGAGAACAGAAGCCACTGTGCCGCGTTTTGATCCATAGATAGCTAAAAATACGAGGTATGTGTTTACCCCCAGAAATCGCAGGAGGACAGTAGGTTCAAAATCGGGGAATTCAATTAGAAATCCGGTATGTGTTTACCCCCA
>NZ_AOII01000030.1 GCF_000337615.1 Natrinema pallidum DSM 3751 | reverse complement strand
AGAGATATATAAATCAAATAGAGGGTGCTGTTTTCAGCCGTCTCAGTGGCTCAGCCAGGAACTCTATGGGGGTAAACACATGCGAAAATACGAGGAAAGGTAACAAAAGCAAAAGGAGACCGATAAGATGACGAGTCTGTCCTACAAATCCACCAGCGTATAGGCCCGTTGGAAAGGTCCATGTCCCTATAACGAGTTCTGACAGCACTACACCATTGCTGTCACCTAAATAGGTGAGCCCAAATGTATGACCTACGAAGGCTTCCGCAAGGGCATAAAAAAGATTTCCCGCAATAGATACCATTAATGGAAATATTCCTGCCCAAACACTTGTATATGATATTATGAGTATTGAAACAACGAATATAAGCAGATATCGAGTTTGTTCAATGGAAAAAACGCATGTGTTTACCCCCATAGAGTTCCTGGCTGAGCCACTGAGACGGCTGAAAACAGCACCCTCTATTTGATTTATATATCTCTCANCGGCGGTCGAATTTTACGGATTTCTAATTGAATTCCCCGATTTTGAACCTACTGTCCTCCTGCGATTTCTGGGGGTAAACACATACGAAAAAACCATTGCTGCGGATTGGGAGGGGCCATTTCCAATGACTGCAGCAAGATACGACCATAGAACGAATATTGTGAGTCCAAACACTGCAATAACCCCCAGCCACTTGTCCCTCGCATCCTGAATTTCTCTGCTGAATCCATATCCGAGAACAACAAACAGTCCGATTGCAATTGGGTCAACCAGATAAAGGGAAAAAACCTCGTTTGTTGGAACTCTTACGATTGGAATGTCTGCATTAAATATGGATAGAATAAAAAATGAACTTACTATTCCAGAAAAAACCCTATTAGTCGTATAAAGATATAGGGAATAAAAAATACCTGCGATAGGCACAAGAATAAGCAGTGAAATATTTTTCCATAGTGCGAAAATTGGAATCACAAAGACAAGACCAACTATAAGAATTATTGAAGTAAGAAAAACATCCTCGATAGAATAGTTATCTACCATGAGTATTTCTTCTTGGATATATGGTATAAATCGGTCTAATAATTTATTATGTGTTAATCTATTCCCCAAATCTGAATGCATTATATCACCACCCTTTTCAATATCTCTGAAGTCATCCTATTAACCTCTTTAAAAGTCCTTTCTCTTTTAAGCCCGTCGATCCCCATTCTAATACAGGTCAATAAAAATACATGTCTTAGGTCTCACTATCGTCAAATTACCCCGTAAAATCCTCATCTATAGGGAGTCTGTACGTGTTTAGCCCCAGTAAATTTCGCCACTGTCTCGTAGCAGGCGGCCAATCGGGGAGATATGCACCCTCAGCAAGGGCTAATT
>NZ_AOII01000029.1 GCF_000337615.1 Natrinema pallidum DSM 3751 | reverse complement strand
AAGAGCTTCGTCGAGTCATCAGCAGCAATGAGATGCTCTCACGGGCTCACGCTGTGCCGGCTGTCGAGACCTCGGGGTAAACACGTACGGGAGTCTTTTGCTTGCTGATGATCAGGAATGTCTCCAAAGAGCAATTCGTAGATTTGTGCACTTCCCCAGACTCCTTTAGCTAGAGACTGAATGATGAATTCCGATATCGAGCCACTTCCGGGTGCCAGCGGGATGCACTTCCGGAGTCGGTCAGCAAATCTATAATCATGCTTCCGATGATAATATATTGCCTCGCGTCCAAAAGTCCATTTTTTGCGGAAAAAGTCGGGTATTGAATCGACATATTGGTGATCAACAACCATATTTGGCTCATACCACACATCATAACCATTTTGTTTGGCTCGTTTAACTAAATCGGACTCTTCATGTCCCCAGGCTAAATTTTCATCAAACCCCCCAATTGTATCGAATACTTTTCTGTGAATAGCCATATTACATCCTGTGGCCATGTCTACGTATTTTCCTTTATTCCCGTGATCGTAATGGTCTGACAAATCCCCAAGAACACCATCTTTATTTGATATGATACGGCCTGCAACCAGCGAATGATGTTCTAAAGTTTTATCTGCGACTTCCAGATGCGTTTTCGCTGGTTCTGAGTCGTCATCTAAGAATATCAATTTTTCTGAACTAGCACTTGAAACACCGACGTTCCGTGCTTTCGACGCGTTCTTTTCTGTCTGGATCAAAACCTCAAAATCTTGGAGCGTCTGACGTTCAAGCGCATCAAGTACTTCAATCTGACTCTCATCCCGCAACGTAGGTATAATTACGGATACTTGGGCCATGGAGATGATATAACCTCTTTGCTTACCCCGGATATAGTTTAGGGGGACAGCGGCTAGCTGAGCCAATTCAAGAAATAAGCCGCTCAGTTGGTGTTTCTATCCCATCTGTGATGTTATTGGCCATTATTCAGAATGATAAAATTTGGAAATATTGGGGACAGTGACCTTGTCAGAGTGCTTGCCCCCGACTCCATTCGACTGGTTTTTGTTTCGGAAAATATGGGCTATTCTTTGATTGTTCAATATCGAAAATTCCACCTAATGCAATGTAAATATTATATTATATTTTATCGGACCTGCCAATGTTCACGAGGATACACATTACAAGTACCCAAGGTCTTCGAGTCGAGATTCGACATCGCTCTCGGAGACATCAACCGTCTGTCGCTCCTNCCTGCCAATGTTCACGAGGATACACATTACAAGTACCCAAGGTCTTCGAGTCGAGATTCGACATCGCTCTCGGAGACATCAACCGTCTGTCGCTCCTTGTTCGGTTCATATGAATTCTCATCTGATGCGTACGTTTCAACCCACGGGACCCGCCTAAGACATGGCAGTGGATTATGCGGTGGATGTCCGTAGAACCCGAGTTCACCGAACGCGTTCCCGTGATCAGCGCTGATAACCGTGTTCTCAGCGTTGACGTTCTCCAATAGCAGCTCGACATCTTCGAGAACGTACTCGAGATTTTTTCGATACGATTTCCAAACTCGTTCGGTAGCTATCTCTCCAGATTCGAGATCATCCCAGACGGATTCCCATTCGCCGAACGTTTCTATATCGATTCCTGAACCAATCGGATCGGGAATGCTCGGGAAGTGTGGCTGCATATAGTGGACAAGTAATCGATCAGGATTGTGGGTCCTTGCTGTATCGATCGCCCGATCAGTAATCGACCGAGCGGGAACTGTCCCCTGATCGTCGTCCCATGCATAGCGCCATACTTCGTCGAGATGTGCGAATCCACCTGGATTCACGTAGTCGTCAGAATATGGATTTCCAGTGACGTATGCCGTGTTTTCGATCTCGGAACGCCACTCGGATGTGAAATTTCGATCCATCCATGTTCGTGAACCACTTCCTTTTGATCTGATCGTTGCTGGTTCATTAGGAAGAAAATCGTAACCTTCGGCGACTTCCTCGAGTAAATCCGGACGACATGCATCAAGGACAACGAGCATGTCCCACTCGTAATCAAAAATAGAATCCCCAGAAACACGCTTATCGAGACGGTAAGCCACCCCTGTTTGAATTCATCCGCGGATGTTACAAGACCCTGCCTTACACCCTCTGATCTGATATACGAGACAGAACGTCCAAGCCAGTCGACGACCGTCATTTCATCTGAGGATTAGATTGAAGCGCCATATCTCTGTTGTATCGCTTGAACCGCCCAAATCAACTGGCTTCCGGAGTGGTGGTGATTACAATCGTACCGCAATTATAAAGTTCACCATTCCCCAGACCACATGATAGCTGATTCCAGATGGGTGACGACGAGGATGGCGGACGATCACTTGATTCACTCGCATCTATTTCGGAAGGTGCAGGGCTGTTTTTGATTGGTAAAGGCATTAGCAATGTATTCCGTTTTCTGACGAATATCGTCTTAACCCGTTATCTCGGGACGAATTTGTATGGTATCTACGCCTATCTGAACGTCGTATTTTCCCTGTTCACTGTGATTGCCAGGCTTGGTGGAAGCAATTCTGTACTTCGGTACTTGCCGGAATATCGAGAGAATCCCCGCCAGCGACAGGCAATGTTGACTCTTGCCTACGGAACGTCCGTATTGGCAAGTATTCTCGTTGCAGTAGCGATCTACTTTTTTGCTCCGCTGATTTCAGCATATACTCTCGATGATCCGTTGTTCATCGACATTCTCCGGACTACCGCGATCATCATTCCGTTTAATACCCTTTCGAAGATTACCTACGCCGTCTTCAAAGGAATTGAACGAATGGATTACAACGTTGCTATTTCGTCGATCATCCATCCTGCTTTTCGACTCGTCTTTCTCGGCGGTGGTGCAGTGCTAGGTTCTGCACTCACTGGTGTCGCTGCTGGGCTTATCGTCACTGCTGTTTTGACTCTTCTCGTAGCGCTTGTCGCTCTCGTCAAAAAGACTGATCTCGGAACCGTTGTTCGGCCGACTCGAGAAGACGCGAAACGATATTACAACTTCTCTCTCCCTTTAACGTTCAATCAACTGGGGAACTTCCTCTACAATCGGATAGACCTTCTGATGGTCGGATTTTTACTTTCAGGATCTGAAGTGGGTATCTATAATGTAGCCGTTGTCATTTCTGGCGTCCTAGTTCTCCCACTCACGGCATTCAATCAGTTGTTCCCGACGGTTGCGTCACGGCTATATCACAACGATCGAAATAAAGAACTCGAACAAGTCTATCGGAGTGTAACTTGGATCATTTTCACGGTCACGCTGTTCCCCGCGATCGCGATGATACTCTACGCCCAGAATATCCTCTACGTGTTTGGAGATCAATTTACACAGGGAGCACTCGTTCTAGTACTGTTCACCATCGCGCAGATGATGAATTGTTTAGTTGGCCCAAGCGGCTATCTGCTGATGATGTCCGATCGTCAGTACTTGACACTATTCAATCAATTCTCTTCCGGACTTCTCAATGCGATCCTCAATTATGTTCTAATTCTCGAATATGGATTTATTGGAGCTGCAGTCGCGACAGCGTGTGTGCTGATTATGGTCAATCTCCTCAGACTCGGTGAGGTTTGGTATCTCGAACGAATATTGCCATATGACTGGTCGTATCTTAAGCCGATTATTGCAGGAGCTATCGCTGCCACTACTATGTATCTATTGTCCTTTATATTCGAAGGATTTACGATACTCTTTGTCGGTAGTTTATTCGGTGGTCTCGCGTTCGTAGCTAGCTTGTATCTGCTTGGGATTAATGAGCGGAGCTTGAAAGTCATGAAGGACGCAATCCCTAGCGGAAATTAGTTTTTAGTTTAGGAAAGTTGTGTTGGCTCACATTTGCCATTAATACATAATATAAGGCTATTTTTCGACACTGTCTTAGAGGCCCCCAACTAGCATTCGGTATGACTCAAAAGCCGAACATTCTCTGGCTAACCTTAGAGAGCGTTCGAGCAGATCATACCACGATCTATGGGTATGAGCGGGAGACGACTCCGAATATCGAAGCGGTAAGCGAGCGGTCCGATGCAACGGTACTATCGACAGCAGTTTCTCAATCAATGTGGACGCCGGCATCAACTGCGTCGATTCTCACTGGAACTTATCTTTCAACCCACCAACTTGGTCAAGATGGCAAAGCCCAACAAAAACTTCGAACCGATATCCAGACATTACCACAATTGCTTTCAGAAGTAGGATATGAAACAAAGTTATTCACTCCAAACATCTATATAAGCTCATCGACGGGTCTTGACCGTGGTTTCGATGACGTGGAAAACCTAATAACTTCTAAAGATGATTTCCTACCCACAAGCTCATTATTTGCCGATAACTGGTATTGTGCTGCTCGCCGTTTCTTCGAAATGGATGGCATTAGCTTAAGTCGGTATAAAAACGATGTCATTCATAATAAGACGGATATTGTCCCACGACGATTTCGACGATGGAAAACGGACCGCTCGGGATCGGACCAGCCTTTCTTCGCATATGCACATTTGCATGCCCCACACCATCCGTATTTACCCATCGCAAAATACCGAGATGTCTTCGACAACGAGCTCGAAATGGATATTGATGAAGCATATTCCCTAGTAGACGACATTTATGATGGTTCGGATGAAATCAAACGTAGAATGGCGTGTGGTCTAGATTTGGACCAGCGTGAATGGAACGCCATTCGTACTCTGTACGACGCTGAAACTCGATTTACAGACGATATAGCTGGTAAAGTAATCGAAGAGGTTAGGGATATGTCTGACCGTGATCTTATTATAATCATCACTAGTGATCACGGTGATTTGTTCGGAGAGTATGGATTACTTGGGCATAATCTTGTTCTTCATGACGGACTGATTCGTGTTCCACTAGTTATTTCTGGAATTAGCGATATTGCTGATGGCCCTGATATTACTACTCAACATATCGATGTAGTAAAGACACTTGCGTCTATTACTGGGGCAGAAACAGAACAGTTTGAGGGTCGGGATATTCGAAACTCTAACCGACGATTCGCGCTCAGTCAACGCGGGATAGCTTCTGTTGATTCATATATGGAATATAATTCGAGTTTTAGAATTCCAAAGGTCGACAAAGATCCGCTCACTGCTGTTCGAAGTTCGCAGTATAAATATCTTGAGTCCTCTGATATACAGCTTTTGTATGATTTACCGAACGAAGAAACTGATCTTTCTGAAACTCATTCTGAGAAGTGCCAAGAACTCTCTGATGTTCTTGATGAACAAGGAATTGCTTGGAATCATACTGACGACCGCGACAGCGCTGAGTTTGACGATGCCGCTCGTCAGCGATTACGTGATTTAGGATATATCACTGACTAGTATAGTCTAACCAGAGGTGCGGGACAGTATCCAGTTTGGGATAGTTCAATTCTCTCGTTAAGTATCTCTCAGTAACACAGCTCAATTTTGAAAGGCCGAGTTCTCATCATCAGAGGCCGAAGTAATAATTGATGAGTTTGAATCAATGCTCGATAAGCGTTCCAGTGAACATGAACGTCTTGACGATGCAACCCGAGACCGTCTCGAAGAACTCGGGTATCTTGACAGCTGATGTCTTACTCTATCAGTTCGCACAATAGTTCAAACGTTCTTTCAGCGACATTGTCCCAAGAATACTGTTGTGCTATATTACGGCACGCTGTTGGATCAGTTCTCTTGTTCACCACTTGATCTACCCCTTGTGCAAGGTCGTCAGTAATTTCCCCACAGTGTCTCGAGAGGATTGCGGATGCACCACAGTTTTCGGTCGTCACGACAGGGGTCCCGCAAGCAAGTGATTCGAGTACGACGTTTCCGAACGCTTCGAACTTCGCCGGATGTATCGTAGCAATAGCACCGCTGTATAGTCGTGCCAGTTTAGGCTGGCTTACGCGCCCCATCGCTTGGACATTCTCAGAATCGACTTTGGAAGGACCAACGATCCGTATCGGATAGGACGCTGTCTCTGCAAAATTCAGAACAGTAGATAATCCTTTCCGCTCTGACCCACCAACGAAAAGTAAGTAGCTATCTTCTTCTGATGGGTATGGGCGAAACAGGTCCGTGTCGACTCCATTGTAATGAACAATGCTCTTTGAGGGGAGATCATAGTGTTTCCTCCAAACCCGGCGTGTGAGATCGCTATTAAATACGGCCACATCGACAACGTGTAGGGATTTCTGGTCAACGAATCGCCGCGTTGGCTCGACAATCCGACTAAGAATTTGTTCGTGAGTAGGGAGTTCTGACTCTTGAAACGTCTTTTCTTCGCGAATGCAGTCGTGGTACTTTCCGACCATCGGAATATCAAAACCAAATGGAAGGGGTGTATGAGCAACAACGACATCGTACGAATCGATATCGAACGTCCGTAATCGGCGCTTCAGAGCCAATGGGAAGCGAATGTGGTGGCCACGCTGACTGCCGAACGGAATCCGCTCGACAGCTACGTCCTGTGGACATGGGGCTGATTCATCAGCAGTTGTCTGATCACATGTACCGGCCAGAACAGTTACTTCACAACCCTGCTTTTCGAGACTTGAGTACAAATTTCCGAGATGGTATGAAAGTCCACCGAGGACATGAGGGGGAAATTCCCGAGATATAACGAGTATAGATGGATCACGAAATGTCATACGAGAGAGTAACTAGCAGAACGAAATAAGGATATATATTTATCGTGGACTCCATTGATCGACTGCGATGTATATTCAATATCCAGCTTGAATGTTCAAATATATGATCGGGAATAAAATAATATTAGGAGTGAACTGCGGGATGGGGTGTCATTCTCCAGTATGAGTTCAGTCCGAGTTGGTATAAACGGTCGAGTACTAGCTAAGCCCGATTCGGGTGGAGTTGGACGTTATACGGAACGGCTTCTATCTGAATTTACTGAACAACGGGAAGCCTCCTCAAACTGTTCTGTCGTGGCGGTTGGATCAGCGACCGCGTCGACTGTTCCTGACGGTATCGAATCCGTTGGACGGATACCGGATCATAGCGGGCTTCGCGCCCACATCTGGGAACAAATACAGCTTCCTTTAGAATTGCGGTCGCACGACTTCGACGTATTCCACACGCCCGCCGGCCAACCGCCTGTTCTCACCGCAACACCGCTCGTCACAACGATTCACGATATCTCTCCGATTACGCACCCGGAATGGTTCTCCGACGCTTATGCCGCACTTTATCGTCTTTTGACGCCTCTCGCAATACGGACATCAGAAAGGATTATTACTGTCTCTGAGTTCGCTCGCGAAGAAATAATTTCCACGTATCCCTCTGCAAAGGGTAAAACGACGGCGATTCTTAATGGCGTAACCCCTCGAGATCCATCGGCGGCTATTCCGTGCGATGATCTTACGCCGGACGGGTTTCTCCTTTTCGTTGGTTCAATAAACCCGAGAAAGAATATTCGGCGGCTTCTGAAAGCATATAAGCAATACCGAGAAAAAACCGACCAACCCTATCCGCTCGTACTGGTAGGCCCGAATAATGATATATTCGCAGCAACCGACCTTCCAAATATTGATGGGGTGTCCCGTCTCGGATTTGTGTCCGAGGCGAAACTCACGTGGTTATACGATAATGCTGCTCTCTTCGTGTTTCCCTCTCTCTATGAGGGATTCGGGTTGCCAATTCTTGAGGCAATGAGCGTCGGAACACCCACCCTTACGTCCGATTGTGGTGCGATGTCTGAAGTAGCCGGAGATGCTGCACATTTGGTTGACCCAACCGATGTTGACGCTATCGCATCGGGAATTGAACATGTGCTCGATGATCCGGAGAAACGGCACAATCTCAGTCAAAGAGGCAAACAGCGCGCCACAACGTTTAGTTGGGAACGAACTGCAAAACAAACAGCGATCGTGTATGAAGAGGTCGCCGAATCGTGAACCGATCGTTTTTGAAACTATCCGATCGAGAGCTAGCAATAGACCAGACGAACACTCATTATGAACGTTCTTCAAGTCAATAAGTTCTATTATCCGGAAGTCGGCGGTATTGAACGCGTCGTACAGAATATTGCCGAGGGCCTTCCGGAAAAATACACGACCAACGTATTAGCTTCTCGACCGCAAGGATTTGGTGACCAGGAGCGGCACAACGGGGTCGATGTGACCAAGACATCAAGCCTGGGTGTCGTTCAGTCGGTCCCACTTGCACCGACGTTTCCCGCTCACCTTCATAGCGCAACAAAGCGTTCCGACATCGTCCATCATCACCTCCCAAACCCTCTGTCGACCGTCTCGCAATTGACTGTCGGAACCGGTGATGCAACGGTTATTGCTACTTACCACAGCGATATCGTCCGACAGAAAACTGCCCATCAGGTATATGAACCGATCCTTCAGCGATTTCTCGAGCGAGTCGACCGTATTCTCGTTACATCTCAACGGTTGCTTGATCATTCGACTACGCTAGAGTCATATCGAGAGAAATGTGACATCGTCCCGCTGTCCGTCGATTTGCATGCCATTGATTCGGAAAATCCACCGAAATCACAGATCGATAGCGAAAAGCCAACCATTCTTTTTGTTGGTCGTCTAAATTACTACAAAGGAATAGAGTATCTGTATGTGTTTACCCCCAGAAATCGCAGGAGGACAGTAGGTTCAAAATCGGGGAATTCAATTAGAAATCCGTAAAATTCGACCGCCGTC
>NZ_AOII01000028.1 GCF_000337615.1 Natrinema pallidum DSM 3751 | reverse complement strand
GGAGCGAGGGTGGTGCACAGACTTCTCCTCCTCATTCCTCTCGAAAAGTAGCCTCGATAAGCCGTCGCTGTCACGCGGTTCTCGTCTTAGCTAAAGACGGATGCATGCGAGTATCTAATCGATGCAATGGGGGATGTCGATGCAACGCTGCTCATAGCTGGCGATGGTGAACGTCGAACGTCTCTCGAAAAGCGTGTTCGTAATCGTGGACTCGCCGATCAAATACAGTTTCTGGGATACGTGTCCGACGCAGAACTTGCAAGCGCCTATCGTACTGCAGATGTCTTTGCATTTCCATCCGTAGAACCAAGCGAGGCTTTTGGTATTGTCCAACTCGAGGCAATGGCCAGGGAAGTTCCAGTTGTGAATACTGCCTTGCCGACAGGCGTCCCGTGGGTTAGTCTGGATGGAGAAACGGGACTCACTGTCCCACCGCGCGACTCCTCAGCTTTGGCCGAGGCGATCAATACGTTGGTTAATAATAAAGACCTTCGGCAGCGATACGGCAAACAGGCCAGGGAACGCGTCGAGGAATTATTCACACGAGAACGTATGCTTCGCCGAGTTCAGGAAATCTATGAGGAGGCCGTGAAGAACGAGGCCGACAATATTTGAACGGGTAGTTTCAATCCTCTTCGACCGTCAATTCATCCATACTTACATTCCCGGCGAGGTACGCCTGACCTTTCTCAGTGATCGCATAGTAACCGGCTTCGTCGATCTTTTCGATAAGATCGTGTTCTTCGAGTTCGGAAAGCCGCTGTCTCACCGTTGAATAGCCGATTTCGTGGCCGTGTCGGTTGAGGTTCCGATAAAGCGGTTTTGCAGGCAATTCCAAATCATGCGTCTCGAGAAACTCGAGGATGAGTCCGTCTTTTAGTGACATCCACTCTGGCCGGGGGCGCATTCGAAGGGAGTGTCCGATAGACAGGCATTAACTTGGGTTGGTTCCGCAGAATTGTAGCCTATATACGCTACTATAGTAGCGGAAATGGGCTAAAATATAAGTTGTACGGATTCCTGAATGAATTTGAGGTGTACTGTGAACTCGAAACTATCCACTACACGATACCAGAGACGTACGGCACGAATCCACAACGGCTCCGTCTTTCCGTTCGCAAGCCATGCCAGATGACAATTCACGGAATCACACTGATTCCGACCGGTCGAACGAACCGCCGACAGACCAGCCTGACTGCCCTCCACGATCACCGTCGAGTGACCGCTCCGAGGACCGCGCGGCCCGCTACCGCATGGCGCTTACCCGGATCGATCGCCTGGTGAGCGGCTTACTCGCCTCCCTCGAGCGGGACGACGACCTCGGCGACGAGGCGACGAAGCGCTGCAAGCGCCACGTGCGTGAGATCAGGGCCGAGGCCGATGCGGTGCGCGTGCTGGTACCCGTCGAGCCGCGGCCGGAGAACGAAACCGTGCCGATGGTCGTCGATCGGGGACCGGGGACGGTCTCCCAGCGCGGACCCGAGCCGGACGCGTTCGAGCGACGACGGGAACGCTCCGAGTCCGACGACGGCGAGTGAGAAAGCGGATTGCTTACGCTCCAACTGCGACCGAGCGCCCGTCCAGTACGTCGGCCTCGGTGACGGTCGCCGTTCGGTCGCCGACCGTGTACTCGCCGGCGTACGGGACCGTCACCGTTGCCTGCCCGTCATCGCCGACCGTCGCCCGCCGTTCGTACGCGATCGTGTCGCCCGAGACGGAGACATCCGTCTCGACGGTCACGGTCGTCCCTGGCTCACCGGACACCGTGAGCGTCGCCCCGGGGACTACGGCGAACGCTGCGACGTCGTCGGCGACGGAGAGCGCCTGGTAGTGGGCGAGTCCGTCGGTGTCGGCCCCGCCTGCGCCCTGGGTCTCGAGCAATCGCGCCTGCGCGCTGTCGTCCGGGATGTCCCTGTCGTCGAACTCGGTTACGACGACGTAGCCGACCCGCCCATTGAACGTGTCGTACCAGTCGTCCGGATCGGGACTGGTGACGAACGCCTCGTAGTTGTTCTTGGCGTACCCGTAGCTCCGTGACTCGCCGTTGATGAAGTGGTTGTACATCCGGTTGTCACCCCACTCGCTCAGGACGTAGGTGTCCGGATAGGTGCGGTTCGCGGCCTCGGCGTGGTCGTCGATCGCGTCGACCGCCTCGAGCTGGGCCTCGCTGTAGGTCACGTCCGCCGTCAGACTGGGGACGTAGACGAGGCTCAGCCCAAAGACGAGCAGGCCGATGCCGAGCAGGTAGGCGAGCCGTCGGCCGTCCGGCATCGCGATCGCCGGCTCGAGGCCGCCATCGGCGGCCATGGCCGCTTCGTCGTCGGCGCGTCCCGGCCGAGCGGGTTCCGGATCGCGAACCGGGACGGGTGGCCTGGCTAGGTCGACGACGGCGAGCAGTCGAACGAGTCCCAGGCCGGTGAGGACGGCCAGCGGAATCGCGAGCTGGCCGGCGAACCGCACTTGGATGCCCGCGAGTACGAGGAGGGACCCCGCGTAGGTGCCGACGAGCAACCAGCCGGGTTCGTACCGCCGGGAGACGAGCCAGGCGACCCAGCCGAGCACCGCCAGCGCGATGTAAAACCCCATTCCGAGTTGGTAGAGCGGCCCGAAGATGACGAAATACTCCGTCGAGAACAGCGAGGCCGTCTCGGTCGCGCCCTCGCGGGCGAACAGGTCCTGAGCGCGAGCCATCGCTGCCGCCCAGTCGGCCGGCTGTAGCTGTCGGAACGCGAGCAGCCCCGCGGCTGCGACGCCCCCTTCGAGGGCGAGCAACCCGCCGAGATGAACGGATAGCCGCTGCCACAGTTCACCGAGCGCGGCCACGGCGATCGAGCCGGCGAGCACCAGCGCGGGCGTCGTTGCGACGAACTCCGCGTGCCAGCCCCAGCGGTGGTGCAGGGCAAGCGAGAGTGCGCTGCCGACGGCCAGGCCGGCGAACAGCGGTAGGTTCGCGCGCATCGGTGACAGACCGGCTCGAGCGTCCATCGCGACCCGTAACGCGACGTAGCCCGCGAGCGGGACCAACAGGAGCGGTGAGCCGCCCCAGGCGTGTACCCCGGCGGTCACCGAGAGCCCGAAGGCCGCGGCGACGAGCCACGTCGCGGGTGCCCTGAGGTGGTCGCGAACGGCCGCCCGCCCGTCACCGCCGGTCTCGAGTCGCCGCTGGAGATCGACGGCGAGTCGCGTCAGCGTCAGGAGCGTGATGCCGAGCCAGAAGTACTGGTGGAACTGGTGATCGAGGAAGCCAAGCCCCGTGTACACCGCGTTGATCGGCGTGACGGCGAAGACGAGGACGGATGCGACCCCGACGCGCGCGTCTCGAGTCAGCGAGACGGCACACGCGTAGATCGCGACTCCGAGCGCGACCGACGCGACGACGGGGAGCCACGCCGCGACGGTCGCGGTCGCTCCCTGCCCGCCGCCGAGCAACTCGGCGACGACCCAGTTCGTCGCGTGTGCGAAGGGGCGCGTTCCGAAGACGCCGGCCGGCGTATCCACGAGGACGCCGTAGTCCAGCGGTCCCGAGGCGTCCTCGACCAGCGTTTCCATCCAGTAGCGGAAGTAGTAGGGATCGTTGCCGGGTGAGACGACGCGTCCGTGCCGAAAAACGGCCCGAACCGCCGTCGATCTGGCACCGGCGACGACGACCAGCGCCCCGAGCAGCGCGATCAGCGCTCGCGGATCGACGCCCCTTCGAACCCGCTCGAGTCCGCCCGCGCGGTCGGCCGACTCCGTCTCGTGGTCCGCCTCGAGGTCGTCCCCCGTCAGGGCTGCCTCGACGACTGCCGGGTCCGCAACGCGATACTCGCCGTCGGCGTTTTCGACGATGCCACTCGAAACGAGTTCGCCGAACGTCCCCGAGTCAAGTTCGATGTCGTCGAACGTCCAGGTGGCGTGTTCGCCGTCGGTCGCGAGGACGGTCTCGAGCACGCGGTCACCGTCTTCCCGGTCCGCCAAGAAGGATGTCGTCGCGTCGGCGATCGCTCCCGAGTCGCTGTCCTCGGCCATTGGCAGTCAAATTCGGGCAGGAGGCCATGATAGTTACGCTCTCTCCGAACGGCCGACCGACGGATCGGACGGCCCCTCGATCCGTCGCCGGTTACGGGCCGGTCCTCAGACGAACGCGGAGACGACACCGCCGCCGACGATCGCGAGTCCGCCGAGACCGAAACAGACGACCCAGAAGGGGACCCGGTCGACGACCCGCATGAGGGCGTCGATCGTCCAGTAGCCGACGACCGAACTGACGCCGAGCGCTACGAGGGCTGCCCCCGGTGAAATGCCCGGCAGGCCGCCGGCTTCCGCGACGGTCAGCGCGGCCGCGCCGAGGGTCGCGGGGATCGACAACAGGAAGGAAAGCCGGAACGCCGCCGGCGGATCGTAGCTCCGGAACAGCAACGCGCTCGTCGTCGTCCCCGAGCGGGAGATTCCCGGCAGGATCGCGACGCCCTGGACGGCCCCGACCAGGATCGAGTCGAGCAGCGTCGGGGCGTCCCGGCCGCCCATCGAGACCGACTTCGAAACCAGTTGGAGGAGTCCCGTGAGGATTAGCAGGACGCCGATGAGCGCGATGAAGACGCCGCCCGAGACCCGGCCGGCCAGATCGACCGCGGTCAGGTACAACGGGATACCGACTAGTCCCGTCATGAACGACGCCACGACGACGTACGAGGGGATGGCGTTGTCCCCCTGGTAGGCCGTCCCGGGCCGCCAACCGGGCACCGCTCGGAGGGCCGTCGCGATATCGTCCCGGTAGTAGAGCGTCGCCGAGAGCGTCGTCCCGACTTGCAGGAACAGCGCCAACTGCACCGCGTTCGCGGGGTCGGTCCCCGCGAGCGTCAGAAACAGCGAGAGGTTCCCCTGGCTCGAGACGGGAAGCCACTCGACGATTCCCTGGACGATGCCGGCGAGTATCGCGACGACGAACTCCGCGCGGGTCACTGGTGGAAGTGGGAGAACGCGACTACATAAATCGGACTCATTCGACGTGGGGCTCGGCGACCACACGCTCGCACGGTTCACTCGACGGTGACGCTCTTCGCCAGATTCCGCGGTTTGTCGATCGAGCGGCCGAGCAGGTTCGCGACCCAGTAGGCGACGAGTTGGAGTTGGACGTTCGCGAGCACCGACGCCCCGAGGTCGTCGACGGCCGGGAGTTCGAGGACGTGGTCCGCGTACCGCGCAACGTCGGACGCGCCGTCGGTAATCGCCACGACGGGCGCGTCGCGAGCCTCGACCTCCTTGACGTTCCCGATCGTCTTCCGCGCGGTCTCGCCATTGCCGGTGACGACGGCGAACACGGGCGTCTGCTCGGTTACGAGCGCGAGCGGCCCGTGTTTCAGTTCCCCAGCGGCGAACCCTTCCGCGTGCCGATAGGTGATCTCCTTCATCTTCAGCGCGCCCTCGAGCGCGACCGGATAGTGATAGCCCCGACCGATGAAGAAGTAGGCGTCCGCGTCGACGAACGTCTCGGCGATCGCCCGGGCGTCCGTCGTCTCGAGGACCGTCTGGACCTGGCCGGGGATGTCCCGAAGCGCCTCGAGTTCCCCCCGCGTCGGCTCGTCGCCGAGTTCGAACGCCAGCAGCGCGAGGGCGAGTTGCTGGCTCGCGAACGTCTTCGTCGCCGCGACGCCGATTTCGGGGCCGGCGCGGATGTAGAGGGTGTGGTCACACTCCCGTGCGGCGGAACTCGCGACGGTGTTCGTCACTGCGAGCGTCGTCGCGCCGGCGCGGTCGGCCTCGCGCAGTGCACGCAGCGTGTCGGCGGTCTCGCCGCTCTGGGTGACGCCGACGACGAGCGTGTCCTCGTCGACCGGGACGCGATCGCTCGCGTACTCGCTTGCGAGAAACGCGTGTGCGTCCACACCGCCGCTTCGCAGTCGCTCCGCCCCGAACAGCGCCGCGTGATACGACGTTCCACACGCGACGAACTGCATCGGACCGTCGTGATCGATGGCCTCGAGTTCCGGGAGATCGACCGTCCCCTCGAGTTCGTCGATCCGACCGCGGAGACACTGACGCAGGGCGGACGGCTGCTCGTGGATCTCCTTGAGCATGTAGTGGTCGTAGCCGCTTTTCTCCGCGTCTTCGGCATCCCACGCGACCGTTTCCGTCGGCCGATCGACGGGACGGCCCTCGATGTCGGTGACGACCGCTGAATCGGCACTCAGCCGGGCGATGTCGCCGTCCTCCAGGTAGCGGACCCGGTCGGTGTGCTCGACGAACGCGGGGACGTCGCTCGCGAGATACGTCCCGCGGTCGCCGAGGCCGACGACGAGCGGGGAGTCCTGGCGCGCCGCGTACACCGTCTCCGACCCCTCGATAACCGCGGCGATCGCGTAACTCCCCTCGAGATGATCGACCGCCAGCCGGAACGCCTCCTCGGGGTCCGCGCCGCGATCGAGATAGCGCCCGATCAGGTGGGGGACGACTTCGGTGTCGGTTTCGCTGCGGAACGTGACACCCGCGTCGACGAGATCGTCGTGCAGTCGCTGGTAGTTCTCGATGATCCCGTTGTGGACGACGGCGACCCGACCCGCCTCGTCACAGTGGGGATGGGCGTTGCCGTCCGACGGCGCGCCGTGCGTGCTCCAGCGCGTATGCCCGATCCCGACGGATTCGCCCGCGAGTTCGTCCCGCGATACCGTTTCCTCGAGTGCCGACAGTTCGCCGGCGGCCTTGGAGACCGTCATCTCGGGGGTTGGGATGGCCACGCCGGCGGAATCGTAACCGCGATACTCGAGCGCCGAGAGCCCGTCGAGGACGACATCGATGGCGTCGTGTCCGTCGGTCGTGCCGACGTAGCCGACGATTCCGCACATCGTTACTGCACCTCGGTCCCGGTTTCGATCGTCCCCCGAACGGTCGTTCCGGCGTTGACGACGGCATCGGAGCCGACGACCGTTCCCGGCGCGTAGGTCACGCCGCCGCCGTCGCGAACGCGGTCGGCGAGCAACGCGCCCAGTCGCTCGGCTTCGTGGACGCGGTCACCGACGCGGACGTCTCCAGGCCCGCCGACGACGGTCGAGCCGGGGCCGACCCGAACGTTGCGACCGGTAACGCAGTCGACGAGCGTCGCTCCCGACCCCACGCGCGTATCGGCGTCGACGACGCTGTCCTCGACGACGGCGTTCGCACCGACCGTCGCGTTCTCGCCGAGTGCGACGTTCGGGCCGACGACGGAGCCGGGGCCGACGACGCAGTCCGCCGAGATCGCGACCGGGTCGACGATCGTCGCCGACTCGTGGACCCGCGCATCCGCCGAGACCGAACTCTCGACGCCGTCCGCGTGCTCGAGGAGCGTCGCCGTCACCTCGAGGAGGTCCCACGGGTACGTCGCATCGATCCAGATGCCGTCGGAGGTGACGCCGCGGACGGTTTCCCCGGCGTCGATCGCGTTCGCGATGCCGTCGACGAGCGAGTACTCGCGCAACTGCGGTTCCGGGCCGCGGAGGTACTCGAACATGGCCGGCTCGAACGCGTAGACGCCCGCGTTGAGTTGATAGGTGCGGTCGTCGTGGGGGTGCTCGACGATCTCGGCGACGTGGCCGTCGTCCTCACAGATCACGCCGCCGTACTCGGCGACGTTCTCGTCCCGAATGAGTCCGAGCGTGGCGACCGCATCGCCGTCGTCGTGAGCAGTGCGGACGTCCTCGACGATTCGCGGGGCCACGAGCTGATCGCCGTTGAGGACGAGTCGCGGCTCCGAGACGTCGGACTCGGCCGCCAACAGGGCGTGCCCGCTGCCGAGTTGCTTGTCCTGTCCGACGTACTCGAGGCTCGCGTCGCGGTACGTCGATCCGAAATGGGACTGGACGTGCGTCCGTCCGTAGCCGACGACGACGGTGATCTCCGTGATGCCGGCCTCGACGAGCGCATCGAAGACGTATTCGATGATGGGCTTGGTCGCTGCGGGAAGCATCGGCTTCGGCCGATACTTCGTCAGCGGCCGGAGGCGGGCCCCCTCTCCCGCCGCGAGAACTACCGCAGAACAGATCGTCATAGCGAGATTGAGAGTAATCGAGGCTTATGAGTCTTGTGTCTCAATCGGCGGCGTCCGTCGCTAGCGCGTCTCTCGCGACCCGACGACAGCCGTGACTGACGGCGCGGCGGTGCCGCCGATTCCGAACGCGTCGAGTCGGCGTTCGAGCCGTGCGGGCGGCTCGTCACGCGTGGAGTCGCGCCCTGGACACCGCGTAGGCCGGACCGGCGAGCGCAGGAGGAAAACGGAACCCAACGCCCAGTGGACACCGGCTATCCTGCAGGTATCGACTTAGCTGTCCTCCCGTCCCCGACCGGGGAATGCATCGATCGTGTCCCGCGTTTCCGCGGCGAGCGTCGCGACGACGCTATCGGCGGGGCGGACGGCCTCGGTCAGTCCGACGCTCTGTCCCGCAAACAGCGCCATCGCCTCGATATCGCCGTCGATGTCCGGCGTCGCGAGCGCCTCGTCGTAGCGCTCGATCCGGTCGCCGGCCCCGGTGGTCGCGACGATGTCGGTTTCGCCCGGCCGCTCTCCCGCGGGCGGACGGCCGTCCCCGTCCCACCGCTCGAGCGTCTCGTTTCGCAGGACGCGATGCGGCGTGTCGGGCCAGCCCTTGTCGAAGAGGGTCGTGTACTCGGTGTCGGTCTCGTTGCTCTCACGGAGACGGCGCTGGTAGGTGTCGTGGACGGCCGCTTCCTCGGTCGCCACGAACCGCGTTCCCAGCCACGCGCCGTCGGCACCGAGCGCGAGCGCGGCCGCGATTCCCCGGCCGTCGGCGATCCCACCAGCCGCGACGATCGGGACGTCGTCCCCGACGGCGTCGGCGACGCGGGGAACCAGCGCCGTCGTCGCGACTTCGCTCTGGACGTGGCCGCCGGCCTCGAGCCCCTGCGTGACTACGATGTCGACGCCCGCGTCGACCGCCACGCGGGCCGCCTCGGCGCTGCCGACGGTCTGTGCGACGAGCGCGCCCCCCTCGTGAACCCGGTCGACGTAGGGGGCGGCATCACCGAACGAGAGGCTGACGACATCGACACCGGCTTCGAGGATCGTCTCGAGGTGGGCCGCGGTGTCCACGACGGTCGTCGCGCCGTCCAGCACGAGGTTGACCGCGAACGGCTCGTCGGTCAGTTCGCGCGTGTCGCGGATCGCTGCGCGCGTTTCCACTGTGTCCCGCCACGTAACCGCGAGATGGCCGAGGCCGCCGGCGTTCGAGACGGCGGCCGCGAGTTCGGGAGTCGTCGCGCTCCCGATCGGTGCCTGGACGATTGGATACTCGATCTCGAGCAGTTCGGAGAGTGGGGTCTGCAGCGTCATCGTTGCCGACGGATCAGGCCCGTCGCTTCTCCTTCTCGAGGACGCGGACGTTCTCGATCCCCGTATCCGGATACTGCCCGTCGTCGTCCTTCTCGATGGCCTTCACCATGTCCCAGACGACGTTCAGGCCGGTCGTCACGCCCTCGAGAGCCTCCATCTCGCAGCCCGTTTTGCCGGTGGTCTCGACGGCGACGCGGAGTTCGATCCAGTCCTCGGCCAGCGAGAAGTCGGTGTCGACGTTCGTGATCGGGATCTGGTGACACATCGGGATCGTCTCCCAGGTGTGCTTGACCGCCTGAATCGCGCCGACGCGGGCGGTCGCGAGTACGTCGCCCTTGCCCACCCGATCGTCCCGGATCGCTTCGATCGTCGACGGTCGGAGGTGAATCTCCCCGACGGCGACGGCACGGCGTTCGCTGTCCGGTTTGTCGCCGACGTCGACCATCTGGACGTCGCCGTCGGCCGTGGTATGGGTCAGTTCGTCGGCGGTCGCCGACTCGTCCTCGGATTCCTCACGCATCGCGATCACCCCAGAGGGCCGCCGGCAGTTCCTCGGCGACCTCCGACGCGAGGAACCCGAACTCCTGGGTCTCCGCGAGGCGTTCGCCCGCGATACCGTTGACCTGTGCGCCCGCCGCGGCGGCGTCGAGCGGTTCGGCGTGTTCCAGCAGCGCCGCGACGACGCCGGCGAGCGTATCGCCGGTCCCCCCGACTGCCATCCCGGGAGTTCCGGACCGGCTGATTCGCGTCCGCTCCCCGTCGGTAATGACGTCGTTTGCGCCCTTCGCGAGGACGACGTGGCCCAACTCGGCCGCAAACGACGCGATCTCGTCGGCCGCCGCGGCCAGATCGTCCGCGTCCGGGCCGCCCATCCGCGCCAGTTCGGCCCGGTTGGGCGTACAGACCAGCGTCGCGTCGGTTTCGACCGACGGCACGATCTCGAGGGCGTCCGCGTCGACGACTGCCCGCCCCGTGTACGAGGCGAGGAACTGCCGGACGGCCTGGCGGGTCTCGTCGGCGGTGCCGAGTCCGGGGCCGATGACGACGACGTCGTCGTAGCGCTCGGCGGTCTCGAGGAGGTCGTCGGCCACCGCGGGCGTGAGCACGTCGCTCTCGTAGGGCTGGACGATCAGGTCCTCGCCGTAGCCCTGTATCTCGCCGGCGACGGCGTCGGGTGCGGCGACGAAGGCGAGTTCCGCGCTGGCACGCAGCGCAGCCTGGGCGGCCAACGCCGGCGCGCCGGTGTAGGGACCGCCGCCGATGACGTACGGCCGCCCCTCGCGACCGTCGGGCCGCGCGAGGGCGATATCGCCGGGCCCGACGAACCGCTCCGCCGCGGCCGGGATGCCGATGTCCGCGACGGTAACGTCCGCGTCGAGGTCCTCGAGTCCCGGTTTCGCGTCGTGGAAAGTGACGACGCGGTCCGCCTCGACGCCGTTGGCCGC
The DNA here is from genome assembly GCF_000337615.1 of Natrinema pallidum DSM 3751. GTDB lineage: Archaea > Halobacteriota > Halobacteria > Halobacteriales > Natrialbaceae > Natrinema > Natrinema pallidum. The sequence continues at coordinate 45,706 of NZ_AOII01000028.1, read as the reverse complement.
GTGGTCGCCCCCGTCGGCGTCGAAGCCGGAAGGGACGTCGACTGCCACGACGGTCGCGTCGGCCGCGTTGATTTCCGCGGCCGCGGTCGCCGCTGGCTCTCGGAGATCGCCGCTGAGTCCCGTCCCCAACATCGCGTCGACGACGACGTCGCAGTCGGGGAGATCGAAGCCGCTCGAGTCGGTGGTTTCCCGGGTGTCGTAGCCGGCTCGCTCGAGGGCAGCCCAGTTCTCGCGAGCGATCTCGGTTCCGATCAGTTCCGCGCGGCCGAGCAGCAGCGTCGTCACGTCGTAGTCGTCCAGAAAGCGGGCCGCAACGAAGGCGTCGCCGCCGTTGTTTCCACGACCCGCGACGATAACGACCCGAGCGCCGGGATCAGCGCTCGCACGGATCGCTCGAGCTACCGCGTGCCCGCTCGACTCCATCAACTGCTTTCGCGGCACACCCAGCGCCGCGGCGTTCGCGTCGACGGCGGCCATTCGCTCGCCTGTGATCATGGCTGGGGGTTCGACGGGCCGTCCGTTCAACGTTGCGGACATCACCGGCAAACATCGGTAGGCAGCAGACTCAATCCCTTTCGGAGCCCGCGCTCCGGTATGAACGTCTTCTGGCTCGACGAGGACCCGCGACTCGCCGCGCGCTATCACTGCGACCAGCACGTCAACAAACTGTTGCTCGAGGCCGCGCAGGTCCTCTGTACCGCGGCCCGGGAGAACGGCTACGAGGCCGACTTCCTCTACCGAGCGACCCACGTCGACCACCCCGTCACGAGGTGGGCCACCGAATCCAGCGCGAACTGGCTCCGCCTGCGGGAGCACGCCGCGGCGCTGAACGAGGAGTTCGTCGAGCGCTACGGGAAAGACGACGACCACGCCTCCTGGCAGGTGATCGAGCGTATCGACCCCGCCGCGATTTCGTTTCCCGCCGACGAGCCGACACCCCGTCCGCAGGCGATGCCCGACGAGTACAGGCAGGCCGACGACCCCGTGGCCGCCTACCGCGCCTACTACGCCGGCGAGAAGGCCGACTGGGCCGAGTGGAAATACACCGACGAACCGCCGTGGCTCGAGGCCTTGCTTCCGGAGCACGAGTGAGAGCCACCCACACCCACGGTTTCTCGCCCGATCACGGCCGTGCGCGGGGGCACCGATCCCTCGGTGTATGCCACAGCGGCCGGTCCGATAGTCGGATAGCCCGCCCGAACCCGAAATCGCCGTGGAAACGCCGACCACCTCGTTTCCGATTGCCGTCGACATCGGCCTCAGGTGGTTGTTCCGCCGAGGTGACGACGGTCGTCCCGAGCGACGGCTGACTCAGTACCTGATCTCGAACCCGTCCTCGCCACGGGGGTCCTCGTACTCGACCGTGACGTCGTCGACGTCGGCCGCGGGACTGCCCGTGTAACACCACTCGACCATCCCTTCGACGGCATCCTTCGGCCCCTCGAAGATCGCCTCCACCCGTCCGTCGTCCAGGTTCTTTACCCAGCCGTCGACGCCCATCTCCGCGGCCGTATCACGGGTGTTCGCGCGGTAGTAGACGCCCTGTACCGTCCCCGAAACGAAAACGTGTGCACGGGTTCGTGTCGCCATATGAGTGGCATTGACCGCGACCGTAAAAAAGCCGCTTCCGATCACTACATGGCGGAAGTAACGGCGATGCCTCGACCGCCCATTTCGGTAGCTGGACGGCATCGTGAGGGGATTGTTTCGACCGATACGGTCGACGGGAGTTCCTCGTCTTTGTGCTCACTCCCGTCTCGGCCCCTCAGAATCCGGATGCGAGGGTCCGACGAGTCTCGTCCGCTCGGGAGTTGACCCGTCGCAAAAGACGGACGCGCTGTCTTTTAGGCTGGCCTAAATAGTAAGACGTAAGTAGTTTTAGGTGGGCCTAAAAGTCGTATGCCACGATCGAAACGAAGCGGTTCGACCCGATTACTGACGCTGCTCGTTGCTGGACTGCTCTGCTGTTCGCTGCTCGGCGGGGCGGGAGCCGTCACCGCCTCCTCCTCGAACGTCTACGTCACCGTGTCGGACATCGCCGTCTCGGACGACGAGCCGACGACTGACGATGCCATCACGGTCACACCGACGATTCGACACTCGAGCGGACACGACGGCGGGTTCCAGGTCACACAGGTCGTTCTCGAGGCTCCCGACCGAGGCAAGGTCGACGAAGCCGACGATCTCGGCTCGATCGCCTCCGGGGAGACCATCGACGTGCCCCTCCAGACGACGTTCGACACGGCGGGCGAAAAACGACTCATCGTCAAAGTACGCGGCATCAAGGAAGACGCCGACGGGAACACCGAGCAGGTCGGTGTCATCGAGCGGCCCGTGTACGTCAGCGTCTCCGAACCGTCATCGGACTCGACGACGGACCCGCGGCTCCGGATCGACGCCGACCGCGCAGTCGCCGGCACCGAGGTCCCGGTGACGGTCACGGTTTCGAACGGCGATGACGAGGCCCTGACCGACCTCGTCGCACACCTCGACAGCGAGGGGGCCGTCGAAGAACCGACTCGAATCCACCCGACGCTCGAGGGTGGGAACATGACGACCTTCGATTTCCGGTTCCGAGCCGATGAACCCGGTCCAGACCGCCTCGAAGCCGCATTGGAATACGACGATGGCAACCGAGTGGAAGCCGTCCAACCGATTCGAGTCGAACCGCTGCGTGAGGACGTCGATCTGTACGCCTCGGTTCTCGAGCGCAACGAATCGACGGTGCTGCAGTATCGCGTCACCAACCGGGGGAACGCTCCGATCGACGACGTAAGCATCTCGGGACAAACGGATAGCGAGCAGTTGCCGGGCGCGACGATCGAGACCGTCGACGCCGCTTCGGCCGAAACGGTGTCCATTCCCATCGACGAGGCGCTGACCGGGACTGCTGAGATCGAGGCGGCGTACACGATCGACGACCGCAGGAATCGGTCGACCCGGACGATCGAAATCACCGGCGCGACTGCGACCGAGTCCGATATCGCTTCCATCGGCGGACAGTCGATTATCGCCGCCGGCGCGTCGGGCGCGGGATCGGTGTTCGGGGCGGTAATCGTCCTTCTCGGCCTCGGTGGGATCTCGTTCCTCGGCTATCGCCAGTGGAATCGATAAGTGATCCAGGGCGGTAACGACGGCCCCTCGCCGTCCCGTGTTATGTACCCGTTCTGAGGTGGTGAAAGACGTACGTCTGTGCGTAGCCGGCGTACTCACCGCCGAGGCGGTCGCGAAGCGCCCGCGAGGTCTCGGCGTAGGAGCCGCGATCGCACTCGGGATAGTACTCCTCGACCGCCGACTTGATCCACGTATCCAGCGGGACGGCCTCGTCGAACCCCAGCGAGAACAGGAGCACGCAGTCGGCTACCTTGTCGCCGACCCCGACGAACTGCGTCAGGAACTCCCGCGCGGCTTCGTACTCGAGGTCGCGGGCGTCGGCCGGATGGGCTTTGCCGCCCGCGACCATCTCGGCGGTCCGGACGACGTAGGGAGCACGATACCCCAACCCGAGGTCGCGGAGTTCGGCCTCGGTCGCAGTCGCGAGCTGGTCCGGCGTCGGAAACGCGTGATAGGTCGCCCCGTCGAACGTGATCGGACTGCCGTATTCCCGAGCCAGCGCCGTGACCATGGTATGAATGCGGCCGACCCGCATTTGTGCCGAGCAGATAAACGAGATCAGACAGCCAAACGGCGGGTCCCGAACGAGTCGCATTCCGGGATGGGCCTCGTAGGCCTCCCGAAGCAACGGATCGTCCGGCCCGGCCGCGGCGATCGCCTCGAGATCGTCCTCGAGGCGCAATAGGCGACGCACGGTCGGCTCGGCGTCGGCCGTCGATTCCCACTCGAGGCGACCGTCGCGGGTCCGAACGCGGATCACCTCGCCGTCGACGACCGTCGCGTACCACGCGCCGGGGGCCGGCGTGTCGGTATACATCTCGCCGTCCCCGCGCCGCCAGAGGTAGCTCTGGCCGCTCTCGAGCGTTCGATACAGGTCGAGTCCGCCACCGAGATCGTCGATCGGGATGGTCCCCGTCTCCATTCGGACGCCCCTTCGGGCGTGTGGGTCCTTTGCCTTTCGAAGCGATCCGCCGTGGGGCAGCCGCCGAACGGAGACGGCCCGTAGCGACGGCCCGGCCGCCACGAGGCGAACCTTCTTACTGTATGCGATACAACGTCTATACATGAATTGCAGGGTCGTCGTCGAAGCTGCCGTGCCGGTATTCGACGTTGAAACGGAGGACGAGGCGATCCGTATCGCCATCTCGAAGACGGGCGAGATGCTGAACCCTGACCTCAATTACGTCGAGATCAACATGGGCGAGCGGACCTCGCCGTCGGGCGAGGAACTGCCGCCCGCGTTCATCGCGGCCGACGAAGCGCTCGTCGCGCTCGAACTGGAGATGACCGTCTTCAACGTCGAGCGCGAGGAACACGCCTCGCGTATTGCCCGGAAAGAGATCGGCCAGCTCCTCGAGAATATCCCACTCGAGGTCGAACGGGTCGATGTCCTGGAAGACGAGGACGGCGACGAGGCGTCGGAGACGGGGGACGCCGAGCACGCGGACGAGCAAGTCGACGCGGCCGGTGCCTCGGACGCCGACGGGGAAGACGACGAGGAGATCCTTCCCGAGTTCGAGGACCTCGTCGAGTAAGTCCGCCCGTCAGCCCCGTCGATCGGATAGTCGGCCCGTCCGAACGAGTTCTGACGCCTCGTAGCAGCCACCTACTGAACGGCGAGTACGGTGCCCCCGGTCGATAGCGTCGGCTCGTCGTGGTCGGCGGTCGCCGCCAACCGAGACGGCTGGACGAGTGACGGCGATACGTCTCACTGGTCAGTATAGCGATCTATCGGAGGATGCGACGAGTTGCTCAGTCTGCAGTTGCGGCGACTGCTTCCTGCTCCCCTTCCCNCAGCGGCTTTGTGGTCGGTTTTCGATTTATGGATCGATGTCGGCCGAATACCCCGCGACTCGTACTCTTCGAGATCGATCTGACAGTCTTCCCACGCTGCACACTGATTGGATACCTCCGCGAGAAGGCCGTGAAGGTGAATGAGCTCCTGCTTCTTCATAACCATCTCGTCCTATCCACTGCAGGGTTATATTATTATCTTGAGTCGCGTTAACACACATACAATGTCATATGTGTGGTGTGTCATCCGTGAAGAAGATTCGAATGCCGTCCCTAAAGGAGTGAAACCACGGGACTCCGTGGGGTTATAACTCTATTTATGTGTGTAATATTTTCTTTCTCTCCAGCTTCCGATACGCTGCGTTCGGAGAGTTAAACCGTGGCTACTACTGGAACGACGGTGTGAAAATATCTGTTAGGTATCAGATCGGGGGTGATTTCGACACTACCCGAGCTGTTTCAGCGTCTGTAGATCACGGTCGGTTCGCATGAACTCAGCGGTCCGACGGGAGGCATGACAGTTCGGACAGTGAAACATCTCGGCGGCCGCAGGGAGGTCGTCCGGAGACGTCCGCCAGTCCTTCGTACACTCGGGACACAACAGTTGGACGGTCGTTCTATCCATGTCACATTCTTTCACATGAGTGGTGAAAAACGTTGCCGCGGTTCCATACAACCGAAAAAGACCCCCCGCGTCATCGCGACGCGACAGACACGACCGCAGACTCGGCCGATTTAGGCAGGTGCGGCCGTGTCCGAGGCCTCGAGCAGTTCCTTGTACCGGTTCCGGATGGTCACTTCGGAGATGCTCGCGACCTCGCTGACCTCGTTTTGGGTAACCTTCTCGTTGGTCAGCAGGGCGGCGGCGTACACCGCTGCTGCGGCGAGGCCGACCGGGGACTTCCCGCTGTGGACGCCCTCCTGACGGGCCGATTCGAGCAGTTCGCGGGCCATGCGCTCGGTCTCGTCGGAGAGGTCGAGATCGCTGACGAACCGCGGTACGTAGTGTTCGGGATCGGCCGGTTTAACCTCGAGACCGAGTTCCCGGATGATATAGCGGTACGTACGGGTCAGTTCCATCTTCTCGACGCGGGAAACCGCGGAGATTTCGTCGAGACTGCGCGGCGTCCCGGCCTGGCGAGCGGCGGCGTACAACGAGGACGTCGCGACGCCCTCGATCGAGCGCCCCGGAAGCAAGTCCTCCTCGAGTGCGCGTCGATAGATGACCGACGCGGTCTCGCGGACGTTCTCCGGGAGACCGAGCGCGCTGGCCATCCGATCGATCTCGCCGAGCGCTTGCTTCAGGTTCCGTTCCTTGGAGTCGCGAGTGCGGAAGCGCTCGTTCCACGTGCGTAGGCGCTGCATCTTCTGGCGCTGGCGACTCGAGAGCGACCGGCCGTAGGCGTCCTTGTCCTGCCAGCCGATGTTCGTCGAGAGTCCCTGGTCGTGCATCATGTTCGTCGTCGGTGCACCGACGCGGGACTTCTCGTCTTTCTCGGCGGCGTCGAACGCACGCCACTCGGGGCCGCGGTCGATCTCGTCTTCCTCGACGACGAGACCACAGTCCGTACAGACCGTCTCCGCGTGTTCATCGTCCGAGATCAGGCGTCCGCCACATTCGGGGCAGTGTTCCTGTTCGTCGGATACCGCCGTGTTTTCCTCCTCGATTTCGGTCTCCCGCTCGTTCGTATAGGTTCGGATGCTTGTGTCTGTCATAGTGTATCGGGTGGGTTACTCGGGGCTCCCGGGTGGGGTAACCAGAAGAAACCCGGTCGCCTCGCCTAACATAGGGTAAGGCCGTAAGGCATATAAAGGTTTCGGCTATTTTATAAATTGCCCGAATTTTCTGTTATATAGGTTCCGGTTATATACTCATTAATCGTTTGAAATAGTGCAGTGAGAGGTCGGCCCTTTCCCGGCGAACGGGCCGCGCTACTCGACGGTAAAAAGGTGGCCATCCTTCGGTACGTCGAACAACCCGATGCGGGCCCCGGCGTCGAGCCACGCGTGCCCGTACGAAAACGATGCGAGTGCATTGACGGGATCGTCCTGCTCCCGGAAGTGATTGCCGTCCTCCAGATAGGACGCCGCCATCTCGTAGCAGTCGGCGGCAGCGTCCGCCATCGGAGTCCCCTCGGGCGGCGCGATCGTCGCCGCCTCGAGCGCGTCAGTGAGCAGTTCGCCATAGCGGTTCGTCTTCTCCTCGAGATCGGCAGCCATGGTCGACTCTCGTCGCTCTGCCCCGTAAGTGCGTCGGCGTCGGTGGCGATCGGCCCGGCACAGTAAGGGGGAGAGATTGCTGAGAGCGCAAGGCGTTTAGGCGCTCTATCCGAAATAAGGGACATGAGCGACCAGCCACGCGTCGAGATTTATACCAAGACGGACTGTCCATACTGTGAGAAGGCCACGGACCTCTTCGATAGCAAAGGCATCGAGTACGAGACCTACAACGTCACCGACGACGACGACCGCTTCGAGGAGATGGTCGAGCGTGCGAACGGCCGCAAGACGGCCCCCGAAGTGTTCATCGACGACGAACTCATCGGCGGCTGGGACGACACCAGCGCGCTCAACGAGACCGGCGAACTCGACGAAAAGCTGGGCATCGCCGAGGACAACGACGATGGGATCGTCGAACACCGCAAACTCGTCATCGCCGGTACCGGCATCGCCGGCCTCACCGCCGCCATCTACGCCGGGCGCTCGAACAACGAGCCGCTCGTTATCGAGGGCGATGAGCCCGGTGGCCAACTCACCCTGACTACCGATGTCGCCAACTACCCCGGCTTCCCCGAGGGGATCGGCGGTCCGGAACTCGTCAACAACATGAAAGAGCAGGCCACACAGTTCGGGGCCGAATTGAAAAACGGGATCATCGAATCCGTCGATGACTCGAGCCGACCGTTCCGCGTCGAGATGAAAGACGGCGATGTCTACACCGCCGATGCCGTCATCGCCGCCTCGGGTGCGAGCGCCCGCACGCTCGGTATCCCCGGGGAAGACGAGCTCATGGGCTACGGCCTCTCGACGTGTGCGACCTGTGACGGCGCGTTCTTCCGCGGCGAGGATATGCTGGTCGTCGGCGGCGGCGATGCCGCCATGGAGGAAGCGACCTTCCTGACGAAGTTCGCCGACACCGTCTACATCGCCCACCGCCGCGAGGAGTTCCGCGCCGAGGACTACTGGGTCGATCGCGTCCACGAGAAGGTCGAGGACGGTGAGATCGAAATCATGAAAAACACCGAACTGACCGAGATCCACGGCTCCCAGGAGGACGGCGTCGATCACGTCACTCTCGTCGAGAACGACAAAGGTCATCCCACCGACCGCCTCGACGACCCCGGGACCGAGGAGTTCGACTTCGACGTTGGGGCGGTCTTCTTCGCGATCGGACACACGCCGAACACCGACTATCTCGAGGACACCGGCGTCGAAACCGACGACGACGGATACCTGAAGACCAACGGCGGCGACGGCGGCAACCAGACCGAAACCGACGTCTCCGGTATCTTCGGCGCGGGCGATGTCGTCGACTACCACTACCAGCAGGCTGTGACCGCCGCCGGCATGGGCTCGAAGGCGGCCCTCGACGCCGACGAGTACCTCGACGACCTCGAGCGAGCCGACTCGAGTGGGGAAGAAGTCGAGCCGGCCGCGGCGGACGACTGAGGGCGGGTCCGCTCGGCGCAGTCGTCGACTATTATCCGTCACCGTACGAACTGATTCCCGTCGGTTTCGGCTCCTCCTCCGTTCTGCCGATCGCCGTCCGGTTCCCGTGTGGTCTCGCTCGCGGTCCGTCGTCGAAACGACAGCGCGCTCGATAGCCCCCTATCCAGCGAGCACACTGTCGGGACACGGTGAGAAACCAATACCCCTATATGAGACGATCACTGTATTCTCTCTTGAATGAGTATTCAAGACCGCTTAGTACGTCGACATAGCGGACAGGACGGGAACCGAATTCCGTACTCGAGACGGGCAGACCAATGAGGGCGGGTCGCACACTCGGCTGCCTCCTCGTCGTCGTCTTGGTCACCACCGCGGGTATCGGTCCCGCACTCGCCCAGTCGGGGCAACGGTCGGGCCAAGTCGTCGGACAGCCGGATATCACCATCGAATCGTCGGCCGGTGAGCTGACCCCCGGGACGTCGGTCGAACTCCCGCTTTCGATCACGAACCGCGGGCAGATCGACCGCGCCGGCCCGTCACAGTACGAGCAACGGGTCACGACGGCACGCGGCCTGTCGCTCGATTTCCAGGACGAGAACTCGCCGATCGATGTGGATAGCGGGCCGATCTCCGTCGGCAACGTTCCGACGGGGACGAGAGGCGTCTCGCCGGTTCGGGTCACGATTCCCGACCACCTCGAGCCGGGAAGTTACGAACTCCCGGTCGAATACGAGTACTCGTACACGCGCGTCGTCGAATTCAATCAAGCGAGCGCGGAGTACAACGACCTGACGCGGACGCGGACGGCGACGCTGACGATCGAAGTCGAAGACAAACCGCAGTTCGAAGTCGTCGATGTCGAATCGAACGCCCAAGTCGGCGATCGAAACGACGTCTCGGTGACGCTCCGGAACACGGGAACCAAGACGGCACGTGACGCGAGCGTGACCGCACAGTCCAAGACGGCGGAAATGTCCTTCGGTGCCGGTCCGGAGACGTCGACGGGCTACGTCGGCGAGTGGAAACCCGAGGAGACGAAAACGGTCACCTACAGCGTCGCATTGTCGGACGATGCCCCACACCGCGGCTACTCGCTCGGTCTGTCCGTCGGATACACCGATAGCGACGGTATCGAGCGAACGTCACCCCCGTTGGAGGCCGGCGTCCCGACTGCCGCCGAACAGTCGTTCGCCCTCGAGAACGTCTCCTCGACGCTGCGGGTCGGCGAGGACGGGAGCATCTCGGGAACCGTCACCAACACGGGTCCGAAACGGGTCAACAGCACCGTCGTCCGGTTCGCCGACGAGGGTTCGCCGAACGTGATTCCCATCGAGCGGTCCGTCGCCGTCGGGGCCCTCGAGCCCGGTGACTCGGCGTCGTTCCGACTGCCGATCGAAATGAGTAGCGAGGCCGAAGCCGGAGCGAAATCGCTGGACTTCGCCGTCCGCTATCGGAACTCCGAGGCGGAGATTCGTCAGTACACCAAACTCGATGTGACCGCCGATATCGCTCGCGAACGTGATCAGTTCGATGTCGATATACAGGAGTCGACGATCACGGCCGGCGGCGAGCAAGCGATCACCGTCTCGGTCACGAACGAACTCAATCAGACCGTGACCGACGTCGAGGCGCGTATCTTCGCCGACGACCCGCTCGACACCGGTGACGACGACACGGGTTACGTCGAGTCGCTCGAGCCCGGCGAGTCGGTCACCATGACGTTCGAACTGAGCGCGTCGGAGTCGGCGACAGAAAAGACGTACCCGGTCTCCTTTGACTTCCGATACGACGACGAACGGAACAAGAGCCAGCTTTCGAACACGATTCGCGTGCCGATGTCCGTTACGACCGACGACGGCGGCTTCCCGCTATCGCTGGTCCTCATCACGGGCTCGCTTCTCATCGGCGCGGTCGGCGTGTTCTGGTATCGGAGGGACTAATCGATGACAGCGGGCGAGCGAATCGAGACTGCGACCGAAACCCTCAATGACGTGATCATCGCCCGATCACGAACAGTCGTGATCGGGTTTCTGGTCCTCACCGTCGTCTTCGCCGGTGGATTCGGACTGGTCACCACCGATACGGATTCGACGGACTCGTTTACCGAAGACCTCCCGGAGCAGGACGCGCTTGACTCCGTCAACGAGGAGTTCGAGGGCCCGTTCCAGACCTCGGACGAGACGACACAGCTCGTCCATACCGGAGATAACGTTCTGACCAAGGAAGGCCTCATCCGGAGTCTGCTGGTCCTCGAACGCGTCGAACAGCGCGAGGACCTCCGCATGGAGTCGGCGAACGGACCCGCACCGCTTATCGCTCAGGCCATCGATCCGACGGCGACCACACCGGCCGAACAGCGGCGGGTGATCGAATCCGCGACGACTACCGAGATTCGACAGGCGATCCGGGAGCAGAGCGACGATCCCACGTTTAAGCGTACCCTGTCCACGGATTTCAACCCGACGGCGGCGTCGGCGTCGGCCTCGATCACGGTGATCTCCCACGACATCCCGAACGAGTTCACCGACGACGACTTGACCGACATTCAGCTGTCGATCAAGTCGATCGCGAGCGACCAGCCGGGCGACATTCGTGCGTTCGGGAGCGGTATCACCGACGCGGAGACCGCGAACGTCATCGGTGACTCGATGACGCTCGTCATGCCCGTAGTCGTCCTCCTGTTGCTTGCCTTCCTTGCGATCTCGTACCGGGACCCGATCGACCTCGCGCTGGGGCTCCTGGCGCTGTTGATGACGGTCATCTGGACGTTCGGTTTCCTCGGATACTCCGGGATTCCGTTCAACCAGCAGATGGTCTCCGTTCCCGTCTTGTTGTTGGCCGTCGGGGTCGACTTCGGGATTCACATCGTCAACCGGTATCGTGAGGAAACCGTCCAAGGGTACGAACCGCTCGAGGCGATGCGGACCGCGAACAATCAGCTTATGATCGCGTTCGTCATCGTCACGGTGACGACCGTCTTCGGGTTCGGGGCGAACGTGATCTCGGACCTCGGCCCCATCCGGAACATGGGAATCGCCTCGAGTGTCGGGATCATCTTCACGTTCTTCATCTTCGGAATCTTCCTTCCGGCAGCCAAGCTGGAGGTCGACCAACTTCGCGAGCGGTTCGGCGTCCCCGAGTTCGGCTCGGACCCGATCGCATCCGAGGACTCGTCCCTCGGACGCCTCCTTGCGATGCCCGCCAGGGCGAGTCGTCACGCACCGCTCGTGTTCGTCGTCGTGCTCATCGTCATAGGCGGCGCGGCAGCCGGGTACGGGGCGGGAGTTGATACCTCGTTCGACACTGAGGACTTCCTACCTCCCGAAGAGCAACCCGCGTACGTCTCATACGTCCCGGCCCCGCTCGCCCCCAACGAGTACACGGTAACGGAAACGATCAACCTCCTCGAAGACAAGTTCGCGACTGACCAAGACGAATCCGTCAAGATATACGTCGAAGGATCGTTCGAGGACGACCACGCGCTCGAGGCTCTGGCCGACCCGAACGACGATCCGCCGAGCAACCTCGCAGTCGGCTCCGGCGGCGAAGCGGAGGCACGGAGTATCATCACGGTCATCCAGGCCCACGCCGCCGAGGATCCCGAGTTCGCCGCGCTCGTCGATCGGAACGATCGGAACGACAACGACATCCCCGATCGGAACCTCGATCTGATCTACGACGAACTGTTCGCGTCGCCGGCCGGCTCGCAGGCGGAACAGTATCTGACCGAAGACCGACGCAAGGCCCAGGTCGAGTACGCCATCGACGGCGATGCGTCCCAGCAGGCGGTGGCCGCGGACGCCGCCGAGTTCGCCACCGACTTCCGCTACGAAGCGACGGCAACGGGGAATATCGTCGTCTTCGCAGCGGTGACCGACCTGATCTTCTCGTCGTCGGTCCAAGGGCTGATCCTCGCAATCGGCTTGACCGCCGTGTTCCTCGTCATCACGTACGCCGCACTCGAGCGAAAGCCGTTACTCGGGATCGTCAACGTGTTCCCGATCCTGATCGCGATCGCGCTCTTGATTGCCACAATGCGGTCCCTCGGCATGTCGCTGAACGCGCTGACGGGGACGATCCTATCGATCTCTATCGGGCTCGGGATCGCGTACTCGGTCCACGCCACGCACCGGTTCATCGACGAGTTCAAATCGGCTGACGCGTTCACCGCGCTCATGACGACGCTCTCGGGAACCGGCGGCGCGCTCATGGGGAGCATGCTCACGACGGCTCTCGGAACGGGTGCACTCGCACTCGCGATTACCCCCGTATTGGGTGACTTCGGCCTGCTGATGGCGCTGAGCGTCGTCTACTCGTTTGTGACGGCGATCGTCGCACTTCCACCCGCGATGCTCCTCTGGGCCAGCTATAACGAATCCCCATCGTTGTGGCACCGCGTGACCACTGCGGTCGGCATCCGTCACTGACCGCCTCCCCATCGAACGCCCGGTTTCGACTCGCGGACGGTCGGACGGTAAGGCGGTCCGAGTCAGTCACACGGTTGCCCCTTCGTCGTCTCTCTTCGCGCATCTCGACTCAGTACGTGGCTGCCCAGATAGACGACACGTGACTCTCGAGATTACGGCCCTCGATGCCGACGGTCCGGTCGAATAACCTCTCGCGCCTCGATACACGAGCGTCACGTGCGCATGTGTGGAGCCGTGCCCATCACACGTCAGGGCCACGTTCCGACGGCCATGACGACTGTTGGGGCACGGAATCGCCGCAGCTATCATCGCACAGAAAGGACCCGCACACCTGCTCGCACGACGGCTGTGCGATGAGTATGTCACTCGTTCCAGGTGGTGCTATCGCAACGCGTCGCCGAGATACCCTCCGGCCGGCCGCGAAATCACGTGCCGATTTCGCGCTGTGACCATCGTCGATCGGATTTTGAACGACTGTGGACCCGCCGCTCTCGGTTGACCGCTTCGGACTCGAGACCCGTGCTCTCGAAACGAGAGTCCCCACGTCGGGGTGTTCGCAGACTGCGTGACGAGCGAACGGTGGTCCGGAGTAGTGTGGACCGCGACGAACTAGCGGTTCGTTGCGTCCGGCAGTTCGTACTGTACCGGCTCCGCGAGTTGCGTCCCGTCTCGTCTAATCGTGACGTTCAGCGGCGATTCGGTATCCGGCAACTCGTATTCGCATGTCACCGTCCCATCTCTTTCGACGGTCGTGTTACACTCGAGCAGGTATCCTTTTCGTAACGGATCCGTTTGCACTCGCATCGCGACATCGTTCCCCGGGGCGAGGTTCGTCGTTGCGTTCACGACGAGCGTCGATTCGTTCATCAGCGTTGGCTCCGACACGCTCGTGGACTGGGGAACGACAACGAACCGTTCGGTCACGACGCTCCCGTCGTCGGAAACGGGAGCGTCGTCGTAGATCTGGAACCTGACAGTGTACGTTCCGGGCTCGAGGTGGGTAGTATCGACATCGGCAACGAGCGTGTCCGTCGTCGAGTTATACGTGGTCGTCAGCGACCGGAGTGGTGCCCCGATCCGTGATCGGTCGTCGGCGGATTGGAGGCGTAGATCGACGCCGTGGGTGAGCGTTCCGAGACTCTCCACCCCATAGGAGATGTCGCCCGTCTCGACGTATTGATCCGCTCCGAAGCGAACACGAACGTCAGCGGTCCCCGTCCTGCTCGGATTCGTCGCCGCATACGCCGCAACGAACGTTTCGGACTCGGCAATCGACACCGGATCGTCGAACCGAATCGTAATCTCACCGGCGGATGTCGTCCGAACGCCCGACACGGACCCCGTCACGGACCGGTCGATGTGTCCGTCGTTGTCCGTGTCGACGCCGAGGATTTCGATATCGTTCCAGGAGAGGCTTTGAATGTTCGGGGCGACGCCGCCCGCTTCATCGTAGTCGATCGATATCGTGTCCACGTCCTCGATATCCCGATCGGGGGTCTGTTGGAGGCGATGCGTCGTTTGGGCTCCCGGCCGACTATCGGTTGCAGTTACTAGCTGGTCACGTGCTGTCTGGTCCTGTAGTAGTCCTTCGATACCTCCAACGTCGAACTCGGCGCGGCCGATATCACCCTTTGCGACCGTCGTTTTCTCCGCAGTGGCGTGCATATCGACCCCACTGGCAGCGACGGTCTTTACATCAGTTCCGGGTGCGATCGCCCTGCTTCGACTCTCACCGACCGTTGGCTCTTCGATCTGTAACACGCCCGCGATACGGGACGTCTCGGTCGCTGCGATCATATTGTACCGACCGGCCTCGAGCATCGGCAGTGATTGGGTCGTCGCGTGCGTGCGAACGGTCACGCTGTCGTCCCCACCGGCAGTGAAGGCCGGTCGGCCCTGCTGCTCGACTCCGTAAAACGTATTGAATCGGACGCGGACCGTCCCGTCACCGTCCTCGTCCCGAACCCGGAGGTCCGCTTTGAAGTCCCGTTGTGCGGACCGAACCAAGAGACTTGCCTCGTCGGTGTTTGCCAGCTCGAGCTGGATCGTCGCGACGTTCCCCCGTTGCTCGACGACGTTCGAATCGGCAAATTCGACGGTCCCGTCGACCGGTTGGGGCCCGATCTCGGCCCCGGTATCGACCTCGGTTCCGGACCCGGCACCCACGACTGATATCGAGAGAAGCAGACAGAGAGAGAGCACGGCGGTTGTTGTCCATAGCAGCGTACGATGCGTCATAGTAGTTGTAGACTACTTCTTTTCTTCCGGTAAGTACTTTCTGGACAGTTTCTCGTTCGGTGTCATTATGCGAGACTCGCTTCACAACGCCAACACAGGATGGGGCCACCAGTCGATAGTAGGGCGATCAATTTTGAAATACGGCACAGTATGCATCTGAATTAACGAGTCGGACACGCCCGAATACGGGTGCAGTATCGAAACGCCTGATCACTAGTGGCCGTCTCGAGGGCGTGGAAGTCGGTGATCGCCCACCAGTACTGTTCGCGTCACTCGCCAGGACGATCAGATTCGGTCGCTGGCAACCGGATATTCGCTGCGGTCCGATGAACAGGCAGCGTCGTCACTATCCGGTCAGCATTGCAAAAGAAAGGAACGTTCGGCAAGAACTGGGTGAAGGCCCAGTTACCGGTTACCGCTCAGTGCTTAGTTGTCGCGTCGGAGTGCGACCAGCGCAGCGCCGAGCAGTGCGACCAGCGCGACACCGACACCGAAGCCGGGCGTGCTGTCGTCTTCGTCGGAGTTCTCGTCGGAGTTCTCGTCGGAGTTCTCGTCGGAGTTCTCATCCGAATTGTCGTCGGAGTTCTCGTCGGAGTTCTCGTCGGAGTTCTCGTCAGAGTTGTCGTCGGAGTTGTCGTCGGAGTTGTCGTCGGAGTTGTCGTCGGAGTCACCCTCTCCGGGGTCCTCGCCGCCCGTATCGATCTCGTCAACGATTTCGATGTCCGCACGGTCGGTAGTTTCACCGTCGTCGGACTCGATCGTGTAGGAGCCGACATCGAGGTTGTCAGTGCTGACCTCAACGGTCCACTGGCCGTCAGTGTCCCACACGTCCGTGCTGTTAATTTCTTTCGATTCGTCGTTCTCGTCCAGAGCCTCTACCGTGATCGTGTTGTCGTTCGGCTGGAGGTTGGTCGAACCTTCGACGATGATCGTGCCGTCGTCCGAAACGGGGTTGATGCCGTCGGCCTCATGCCCCTTGGGGTAGATCGACTCGATCGTGGTCGAAGCGTCAGTGTAGCGGAACGTTTCCGTGACCATACGGTCGTCACTTGCCGACTCGTCGACCGTCTTGTCAGCGAGCTGACTGCGGATCTGTTCGCCGCTCAGGGAGGAGCTACGGGTATCGAACCAGTTGACCATGTCTTCGATATCGCCGTTGCCCCACGTCTCGTCACGTCCATCGGAGAGAACGTGTGCGGAGACGGTACCCTGCGAGAGGTCACCAAGCGAGATGTCCTCTTCATCGAACGTGTAGTCGTCACTGTCGACAGTGGCCGTGGTCGCATACGTGCGGCCACGGTCGTCGACGAACGCGATGACGACTTCATCTTCACCGCGTGCAGCACCGTTCACGTCGATGTCTCCGTCGACGTCCTCGGCGATTTCGCCGTTGATCGTAACGAACTCAGCGGTCAGGTCACCTTCGACGACTCGGAGCGAGGAACTGGTACTGGTTCCCTGGTTGAAGTCCGAAGTGCCGATGGTGTAGAAGTTCCCTTCATCGATGCCGGCCTCGTTCCGCACTTCGTCGGCATCGGACTGGTCAATGACACCGAAGCGGTAGGTGCCGGGGAGACTGAAGACGTCCGAACCCTCGTACTCCGTATCAGAGAGCGTGATGTCTTCTTCCTCGAACGTGTCGTCCGAGTCAACGTTGATGTTCTCTGCGACTAGTTCCCAGTCACTGTTGTCACGAGCGAAGATTGCGACTTCGTCGGAGCCGGTCGCAGTACCGTTCACGTCGATTTCAGAGCCAACGACGTAGGTGCCGTCCGGACTCTCGATCGTGATGTCTCCCGTTTCCACATCGAGGGAGACATCGTCCACACTCTCTGCGTCGCCGCTGACGATATCAGCTATCTGATCAGTGCGGCTGTCTCCAGCAGTGTACGACTCGTACACGTCGATGTCGATCGAGGAGTCATCGAGGTACTGGGTCTCGATCGAGCCGACAGCAGTGGTGCCGTCCATCTCGACTTCAGCCCAGGCGAACTCGCCTTCCTCGTATCCAACTGCGTTCGTATCGTCAACGTATCGGAAGATTCCCTTAGCGTTTTCCTTGTCGAGGTTGTCACGGAATTCGGACTCCTCGATCACGACGAGGTGGTATGCGCCGTCGGTCCCACCGGTGACGGTGTACTGAACATTGTCACCGCGAGTTGCGGAGTCGTCGCTCAGTTCGAGACCAACATCGTCATCGGTAGTCAGTTCAACCGTCGTAGTTTTGACGGCATCACCGAAGTCGAGGTTTTCCGAACCCTGAGCGGTGATCGTGTATTCGCCAGCGTCCTCATCCGAAAGGTCGATCAGGACACTTTCACCGGAGTCGTCGATCGTGTCGGACTCGCCGTCCTGAAGGACCTGGTTCGTGATGTCGGAACCGTCCTCGTCCTCAACGACGACTTCGAGGAGTTCGGCCTTATCGAAGTTGTAGTCGACGACGACTTCCATTTCGCCTGCGTCATCGGTCGAGATGCTGGAGCCGTCAACGTCGGAGATGATTTCCTCGTTCTCGTCGAGGTTGTTGACGGTCAGATCCGTAACGCGAGCGGTCTGAACGTACACGTAGTCAGCGTCGGAGCCTCCACCCTTGGAATAGCGACCCGGAGTCTGACTTTCCGGAATCGAGGTCTGGAGATCAAGGAGTTCGCCCTCAGCGTTACCGCTCACACCTTCGAGGGAAGGCCTATTTTCGAAGTCATCGCCCTCAAGGACGAAGTCATCTTCGCCCTGGAAGAGCGTGTCTTCCGATACAACCGGACTGTCTGGATTATCGTACCGCTCGTTCACCGCCGCTGCTCCGCCCACGAACGCCGCGGACATCGCAACGACAGAGAGTACCATCATCGCGGTCAGGAGCACTGCGCGTCCCTTCTCGCGATAGGTTATGTTGTCTGTTGTCATATTATATCGTAGTCGTGTGTTCTGCACGGCCACGCTTGCGTTCCGATCGGGCGCTCGGTAATCGGATATTACATCCGACCCCGACTCGGCCGTCGATCCTACTTGCTTGCATGACCATGGGTAGGGGTACAGTACAACCGTTGCGAGGCTCACCATATATGCTTTGTTGTCCACCCCCGGTATTTCGCTATAATTGATCGGAAAAATAGGTCTGATTTATAGTATATTACCGGATCGCGTCGTCCGCCGAATCCGGTCTCGAGCGATGACGTCCCCGTCCGGGACTTCGATTCGACTCGCGGGCCACACCCGTACTCCGGTAATACTATCCCTGGAGTTCGTTTCGACCTCGTCCCTCGTCTCGGGCTGGTAATTAGATTTTACCGCAGGAGGGAAATCGAGATCACTGCATCCCAACGGGGAAGAACTGTTTTCGATCGCTCACCATACTCGGCCGATCGAGAAATTCTATTCCGCGTACACGCGTGAATCAAGATAGTGTTCGACTTCGTTCGAGACGGCGTCGGCCCACGCATCAGCATCGGTACTGAACAGGCGACTGATCATCCCGAAGAAGACCGTCTGTAGCGTCTCGGCGACCGCATTCGGGTCACAGTCCCGGAAGTCGCCTGTTTCGATGCCCACGCGGATGATCGCTGCGATCGTCTCGGTGAACACCCGATCGCTCCGCGTGAAGTGGGCCCGGTAGGCCGGATCGTGAATCGCCTGTACGCGGAGTTCGAGCACCGTCCTGACGAACGGTTGCCGATCGTCGTCGGCATCGGCCGTTCCGAAACACCAGTCGACCACCTCCTCGAGTCGCTCGCGCGGATCGTCGATCGTCTCGTAGCTGTACTCGTCCCGAAAGTGCTCGAGGAGGTACTCGAGACACGCACGCACCAGTGCGTCCTTGTCCTCGTAGTGGTGGTAGACCAACGAGGGGCTTTGGTCGAGTTCCTCGCCGATCGCCTGCATCGTCAGATCGGCGTAGCCGCGATCCCTGAGCGTTCGATAGGTCGCCGCGAGGATTTCTTCGCGGGTATTGACCGGGTTTTCGAAGACATCGCTGCTCACGGCGACTCACCTCGATCACGAGCCGGTCGTGGTGCCGTCTCCGCGATGAGTCCGGACGAATTCTGATCGGGCACGTTCATACTCGAATGGAGCGCGTCGCGCCGGCATAACCGGTTTGATTCGATTTCGACGTAAGAAAAGTTATAACGATCGCCTTCGCGTCATCGAATAATGTGTGACAGTCCGCCCGCTGGACGCGTCGATCACGTGGCCCCGATGGCGATCGGACCGACGGTCACGCTCGGGGCTCGCTCGAGGTGGATGCCGTGAGGGATCGCCGCGCTGCAGCCCTCGTACTTGCCATTGTGACGAGTCTCGGATTGTTGCTGTCGCTCGCCGGCCCGGCAGCACTGGCTCAGCAGGCCACCGGTGAGGAGACGAGCGGTGAGCCGATCCTCGAAGTCGTCGATTCCAACCCCGACGTGACGCCCGGGACGGAAACCACGCTCGAGGTCCAACTCAAAAACGAGGGGCAACTGGGGACCGGTGCCCAGAGCGATCGCGTCCTGACCGCCCGCGGTGTGACCGCGAGGATCGACGATGCTGGCCCCTTCGAGTCCGAATCCGGCGAAGTCGGCGTCGGTCCGATCCGGGACGGCGAGATCGCAACCGCCCCGCTCGATCTAACGATCCCCGAACACACCGATCCCGGCGAGTACGAGATCGAAATCGAGGTCGAATACGCGTATACGGCATGGGTTTCCGACGCGTCGGAGTTACAGAAACGCTTCACGAAGACCGAAACGCTCGAGATGACGGTCACGGTTCCCGACGAGCCCCGGTTTTCTATCTCGAACGTCAATACGGACGTCGCACCGGGCGGGAGCGGCGACATGACGCTCGAGATCGAAAACACCGGAACCGAGGCCGCAACCGCGACGCGCGTCGCCGTGACCGGATTCGGCGGCGTGACGATCGACGGTGGGACGAGCGAGACCGCCGTCGGCGACCTCGAGCCGGGGGAGACGACGACCACGACGGTTGAGGCGGCGATCGCGAATTCCACCAGCGCGGCGGCCAAGTCGATCGAGGCAACAGTTACGTACGAGGATCGATCGGGTGTCGAACGGACATCGACGCCCGTTCGGTCGACGTTCGCGCCCGCAGGCGAGCAGACGTTCTCGCTGCGAACGCTCGAGGGGTCCCTCTCGGTCGGCTACGAGGGAACCGTGACGGGTGAGATCGTCAACGACGGCCCGCGACCGGTCGACGACGCGGTGTTGGTCGTCGAACCGATGAGCGACTCGCTGTTCGTCGAAGACACCCGCTACGCGCTCCCCGAACTGAAGTCGGGTGAGGCCGCGACGTTTACCTACCCGATGGAAGTAAGCGGCCAGGCCGACCC
Source organism: Natrinema pallidum DSM 3751 (assembly GCF_000337615.1). Taxonomy (GTDB): domain Archaea; phylum Halobacteriota; class Halobacteria; order Halobacteriales; family Natrialbaceae; genus Natrinema; species Natrinema pallidum. The sequence goes on along the minus strand of NZ_AOII01000028.1, from coordinate 25,141 downwards.
GGGTGCCCGGCAGCTCCGATTTACCGTCGAATACACCGGCAGCGGGGACGCGACCCTGCGGGACGGCCCGATCTCCGAGCGGGTCGTGGTCGACGACCGGACCGACGAGTTCTCGATCAGCGACGACAACGCGTCGGTCCGGCAGGGCGAGACGAGCGATCTCGTCCTCGAGATCACGAATCAGCGCCCGGAGACGGTGACGAACATCGACGCCAGACTCTACACCGAAGGGGATCTCGACACGTCGGACGACGAAGCCTTCGTCAAGGAACTCGAGCCCGGGGAGTCGGCCACGATTCCGTTCGATATCTCGGCGTCGATGGCTGCGACCGTCGAGACGCATCCGGTCGAACTCGACTTCGAGTACGACACCGCACGCGGTGAGACGGTCCTCTCGGACGTTTATACCCACCCGATCGACGTCGAACCCGGTACAGACGGCGGTGGCGGGTTCCCGTCGCTGATCGTCGGCATGCTCGGTGTCCTCGCCGTGACCGGAATCGGGATCGGCCTCTGGTTGCGACGGGACTGACCGATGCCGGACCTCGATGAAATCTGCGGCGGGACCGACTCAACGGAGCACGAGTCGTCGCTCGGACGGCGGGTCAATGCAGTGATCACCGACCGACCCTGGCAGGTCGTTCTCGCGTTCGTCATCGTTACCGTGCTGTTCGTCGGTGGTATGGGTGGCGGTGGCGAACAACAGGCCGGAACCGACCAGTTTACCGACGGGCTCGAAGAACAGGAGGCGCTCGAGGACATGCAGGACGATTTCCAGGCCGAGGGCCGCGAGAGCGGCAACTCGAGCGCGAACCTCTTCATCACCGACGAGCGAAACACCCTCTCGAAGTCGAGTCTCCGTCGGATGCTCGTGTTCCAGGAGCGTGCGGAACACGCGGACGGACTCAGGATCGCATCGACGACGAGTCCGGCCTCGTTGGTCGCTCGCCAACTCGATCCGGACGCTGAAACACGCGAGGAACAGCGACGTGCCGTCGAGCGGGCTACCCAACGGGACCTGGAAGCGGCGATCGCGGATGCCGACGAAGCCGCGGGGTTGCCGGTGAGTACGGACTTCACCCGGGAGTCGGCACAGGCCGACGTCGCGCAGATCGCGGTCACGTACGAGACGCCCCCGAAGGCTGATTCGGACGACAGAGCCGAATTACAGACTGGGACCGTCGAGTTAGCGAACGAGATCGAGGGCTACGAGACGGGTGAAAACGTCGAGGTGTTCGGTGACGCAATCATTCAGGAAGAGACGCTGCAGTTGCTCGGCGACACCGCGATCGTCGTGTTCCCGGCGGCGCTGGTGTTGATCATGTTTTTCCTGTTGGTCGCGTACCGCGACCCGATCGATCTCGCGCTCGGATTGGTCGCGCTGGTCATGACGTTGATCTGGACGTTCGGATTCATGGGCTATGCGAACATCCCGTTCTCGGACTCGCTGATCACGGTCTTTCCGCTGTTGCTCGCCGTCGGGATCGACTTCGGAATCCACATCATCAACCGGTATCGCGAAGAGCGGGCGGCGGGAGCGGAGATCGGCGACGCAATGGCCATCACGTCGCGACAGCTCTCGGGTGCATTTTTGATCGTCACGCTCACGACCGTCATCGGGTTCGCCGCGAACCTGACGAGTTCGCTCTCCCAACTTCGTGATTTCGGTATCGTCGCCGCCGTCGGTATTAGCTTCACCTTCCTCATCTTCGGTTTCTTCCTGCCGGCCGGGAAGGTCGGCCTGGACGGACTCCGTGAGGGGACCCGTATGCCGAGTTTCGGAACGAGACCCCTCGGAAGCGAGGACTCGATCCTCGGACGCGTTCTCCCCGTGGGAACGAAAGCGGCACGGATCGCTCCCGTCATCGTCCTCGTGAGCGCGCTCGTCTTCGGTGCGGCAGCGGCCGGCTACGGGACGGGCGTCGACACGGAGTTCTCACAGGAGGCGTTCTTCCCGGACGAGGAGCGGATCGCCCAGTACGAACGGCTTCCCGAGCCGTTTGCACCCGGCGAGTATACGTTCATGACTGTCCTCGACTACCTCGAGGAGGACTTCGATCAGGGGTTCGTGGGCTCGGTTACCGTCTACGTCGACGACCCCGACGTCAGATCGGCCGCCGCATTCCGCGAGGTCGACCGTGCAGTCACGGAGCCGCCCGACGCGTTCGTCGAAACCGACCGGCGGGCAGAAGCGGACAGTCTCGTAAGCGCTCTTAAAGAACGGCAATCGACCGATCCCGAGTTCGCAGCGACGGTCACGCGAGCCGATTCGAACGGCGACGAACTGCCGAACCGAAACGTCGATCACGTCTACGACGAACTGCTCGAGTCGGACGCCGCTCACCAGTACGTCACGAGCGACCGGAGCGCGACCCGGATCGTCTACCAGGTGGATGTCGATGCCGATCAGACCGATGCGACGAACGCCGCCGAGGCGGTCGCCGTCAACATGTCCATGGACGCGACGGCCACGGGGAGTCTGGTGGTCAATCAGGCCGTCATCGACCGCATCAGCGACTCGGCGATCAGGAGCCTCATCGTCGCGTTCATCCTCACCGCGGGCTTCCTGATGCTGTCCTACTGGTGGCTCGAGGGCCGGATGATCTACGGTGTGATCAACCTCGTGCCGGTCCTCGTGACGGTCGCGATGCTCGCGGCGTCGATGCGGCTGTTCGATGTCCCGCTGTCGCCGTTTAATGCCCCCATCCTTTCGGTCTCGATCGGACTGGGCGTCGACTACACGGTCCACTTCATGCACCGATTCGTCGACGAGTACGAGGCCGGGGCCGACGTCCACGAGGCGCTGGCGGTTACCGTTCGCGGAACCGGCGGTGCCCTGACGGGCAGCATGCTCACGACCGTCTGCGGACTCGGCGTGTTGTATCTCGCCTTGATCCCCCTGATCATGGAGTTCGGACTCCTGCTCGCGCTGGGGGTCTTCTATGCCTACCTCACGTCGATCCTCCTCCTGCCCTCGACGATCGTCGTCTGGGACCGCCTCGAGCGGCGATTCGGTCCACTCGATGACGTGCAGTGGCGGGCGTCGGTTCGCTCACTGACCGGGAAGTACTAGACGGCCCGAGCCGGGGCGAGACGTGCTTTGCGACGTGTTCGTTCCCGGACGGGAATGCAGAACGGCGACAGATCGTTCTACCGATCGTCACCGACCCCAGTTCGGGGATGACGACGTTCAGCCGAGATGGCCCACGAAGTCCTCGAGGCGGAACGAGTCGCGCTAAAACTGATTAAAAGAGTCCCGTAATGAATCCGAGTCCCATGAAGATGAGGACCGACGCCGAAAATGCCGGGAGATACGGTGTGTACTGCTCGATTTCGTGTTCGAAGTTTTGATAGCCTGCGATCAGTAGCAGCGTCAGCCCGACGATACCGATGACGACCGTGATGGCGTATGCGCCCATCAGTTCGAGACAGTAATTCGAGCCGGCGCACAGCGCGATAATCTCGAACTCCTCCTCGTGAGCGAACCCGAGGACGAACGCAAACCATGCGATTCCGAGAAGGCCACGGGCAGCGGTATCGTCGGGTTCATCGTGCGAATGAGTGTGTGAGGAATTTCCTCCGAACGGGAGGCGTCGCTTCAGCCGAGCCAGTCCCCCATCCGACGAACCGATGTCGTGCTCGTGGCCGTGCTCTGCGGGGGAGTGATCGTGGCTGTGGTCGCCGTGAATGTGTCCGGCCTCTCCGTGCGAGTGGCCGTGAGTGTATTCGCGAATCCCGAGTGCGAGAAGCAGTAGCCCGGCGACGAGACTCACAGGGCCGCCGATTTGGATGCCACCGAAAACCGTGAGTGGGTCATTGAGTCGTGTGAGGTCGAAGTAGTCCGTCGCGTAGAAGAAGACGGCCACCATTGCGAGGCTGCTGATGAGATGGCCGATTCCGATGAGCAGACTCGCCGCAAGCCCGTACACCCATTTGTTCGTTTGATCGAGCGCGTACGAGGCGGCGACCGGCCAGCCGTGGCCCGGTTCGATCCCATGGATCGCACCGAGCACGACAGCACCGACGAGCGGACCAAGTATCTCGTGTGGAACCATCGACTCACTCGACACGCAGAAACTAGCAAGCTTAGGGATTGTTAATACCGGATCGGGGGATTCGTCATAACGACCCTCTTGTATCTGCGCGAGTCAGTTGAACCCGATGCGAACGAGTTTCAACATTCCCGACGAAGTGATCGAGGAGTTCGACCGGGTGTGGCAGGACGAGGGACTCGAGAATCGGTCCCGAGCCGTCAGAGAAGCGATGCTGGAATTCATCGAAGCCCACGCTCGACTCGAGGATACGATCGGTGAGATCGTCGCGCTCGTGGGATTCGACTACCGTCATCACGACGTGATTCAGGAACTCCACGGCGTCCAACACGAGTATCAGGACGTGATTCTCAATACGAGCCACACGCATCAAGGCGAGTGGTGTCTCGAATCGCTGTTTTGTCGCGGTTCTGCCGAACGGGTGCGCGAACTCACATATCGACTACGTGATTTCGACGGGGTGCGCCGAGTGAAAGTGATGGTCATCCGCGATAGTGAACTGTGATCGAAGAACCAGCTGAACAGCAATCGGAAGCGTCCCAACCGAACAGACCGGTACACGCCCTCCGATATTCCTGTTGTGCTATCTCTCGTCCCGTTGTTCGACCTTGTTCCGGTCAATAACTCGCGTTACAAATTTCGCTCAGTTTGCCGCTTTCTGCCCCCGTACCGGCGGGTTCAGTTCGTCTTTAGTTGTTTAACCACCGCGGCAGGATTCCCTTGAACGACGACCTCGTCAGGAACGTCCTCGGTTACGACTTCGCCGGACGCGATGACGGCGTCATCTCCAACCGTCACGCCGGGGTTGAGAATCGCCTGGCCACCAATCCAGACGTTGTCACCGATCGTGACCGGTTTTCCGTACTCCGGCCCCTTGATTCGCTCAGTTGCATCGAGCGGATGAGTCGCCGTGTAGATGTGGACGCCCGGTCCGAGTCGGCAGTTCTTCCCGATGTCCACTCGGCACACGTCCAAGACGACGCAGTCGAAGGTCGTCGGCGTCGTAGAGGTCTCCGTTCAGCATCTTCTCCTTCGAGATCATCGGTCTTCGTGTTCTCTTTCTGCCGAAAAAAGAGACGGGAGTGTCCGGGGCGAGCGAATGCCGAGCTATCCTACTCGCTACCGACTCTCCCGTTGCTCAACTTTGTTCAGGTCGCTGCAATCCACCATGGATTCTCGTGGAAAATTAAGCGGTCATGCATTCAAGGTCGCCGATATCAGTCGTCAGAGACCTCGAACCACAACCCTATATAAAGAAACAACGATGGTGATATGAGGCCCTTGTTGAATCCCTCGGTCGGTGATATGTTTCAGGATTTGTGCTGCATACACGTCGCGAGTCTCGCACGATCCGGCGCGAGAACGTAGGCGTCGGGATCGTTCAGGACAGACTCAGAAAGAATCAACGGTCGTCTCATACTCGAGATTCGATACGCCATCGACAGCATCCACGACAACCTCGGGTGCGGTCGCCTGCTCCTCGTGTTCGGGTGCCCCGTACCAGATTTAATGGATTTCAGAGGAATACATCCGTATGGTTCTTGACCTTCAGGTCAAGACAGACGACCCGGTTTCCACCCGTGTCAGGGCGGTAATTGAACAGGCTATCGCACCGGAGACGCGCAATTCGTACGACGCGGATGCGTTCTTTGCGGACTCGTTTATCCAGCGCTATACCGAGTTTGAATCATTCGACGCGTTTTGCCAAGCTAGCCCCTGCGAGCGTGATTCCATCGCTGGCATCCGACGATTGTCTGCCAATGAGCGCAACGACTTTGTGGAACGGACGACCGATTTCGAGAGGTGGTCAGAAATGAAAGAAAGCTCCGCTGTGGCAGACCTCATCACACTGACTCACGTCTGATTACCCTGAACCGACAACAGCGGCGAGGGCGTGGTACAGCGCGAAACTGATCGCTGCACCGCCGACCATCGAACCGATCCACGCACCGACTGTATAGCCCGTCTTCTTGGCAGATACGCCACCTGACTCGGACGACCCACCGACGAGACCAGCCCCAACGATACTCGAAATCATCACCTTGTTGAACGAGATAGGGAAGCCGAGGACGATCGCGGTCTGCGCGACGAGGAACGCAGGGATGAACGCGGCAATCGACCGCTTGGGCCCAAGAGACGCGTACTCGCGGGACACAGCCTGAATGAGCCGCGGCGACCGAATCCAGCCGCCCAACAGGATACCGAGGCCGCCGAGCGCGAGCAAGTACAGCCCCGGCAGCCCGAGTGCGGACGAGAAGACCGGCTCCAGCGGCCCGGTTGCGAGGCCGACCTGCGTCCCGCCGCTCGTAAACACGACGACGAGGGCGAGCGCAATCAGGATGCGATTGATCCCCGTCGTCACGTCCTTGTCCAACTGTCTGTAGGTCACCCCGACCGCGGCGAGTGCCATGACGACGCTGACGAGGACGACCACGAGTCCGTCGATCCCGAAGAGCCCAAACTGCCCCGCCAGGTGATGAGCAAGGAAGCCGGCGATCGAACCCTGCTCACCGCGTGGCGTCGAGACGAACGAGAGTTGGACGTTGGCCAGCGCATACCCGACACCGGCGACCAGCAACGGGATGGAGATCGTGTCGGGAATCCGGTCGCCAAGCAAGAGTCGTGCAAGACCGTAGGCGAGTACCCCCTCAACGACCGGGATTGCGAACCAGAACCCGAGAATCTGGAGGTACGTTCCGACCGCGAGGCCACCGCCGAGTGCGAGGCCCGCGCCGACGGCGGCCCCGCTCACGGTGAACGCGGAGGGGATCGGATAGCCGTAGGTATTGCCGATCGTGATGAGCGTGGCTGCCGTGAGCAACGTCGCGGCAGCGGCGAGGGGTGTGATCGTGACCCCTGTAATCAGCCCATGCCCGATAGTCTTCGAGATACTGCCGCCCTGTGCGACGGCCCCGAGACCGGCGACGATACCGACCACTAACGCTCCCTTGAGGGTCGAGATCGCGTTCGCGCCGACAGCAGGCGCAATGGGTGCGGAGTTGCTGTTCGCTCCGACGGTAAACGCCATGAATAGCGACGTGCCGAGTGCGATAGCTACGATTCCAATGACAGATGACATACGAGGTGGAGAACCCGTTACGTGGCCGGTGAGTACTCATCGATTAATGCCTTTCTGTTCGTTCCCGTTGGTGATCACGATTCACGATCGTGGCCTTTCAGATTACAAGAAACACACGCGTTCCTCGCAGTTGATCCAGCCTACTCCCGAGTCGAACACAGTCAACGTGCTGCATTCATGCTCTATATTCAGCACGCACCACCTGTCACTTCCCGAGTGGTTTAACAAAGCCGAACATCCAATTATATTGGCTGTCTGTCTCGTTGATTTATGTCCTACTTAAAGAGTATTCTCCACGAATCGAAATCACCGCGCCGTCCGGCGATTTACCGGTTTTGTCTTTGTTCTACCTTGTTCAGTTCGATCAGGAGTCGGAAAATCGCCTTGACGAGGTTCGCGTCGACGTCGAACCGTTCGGCGTTCTCCCCCGCCCGCTCCATGACCTGCTGTTCCTGTGTTTCGTCGGTCGTCGGCAACCCCTGTTCGTCTTTGACCGCGGCGATGGTATCCGCGACGTAGGTTCGCTGGGCGATCAACTCGACGAGTTCCCGGTCGATCGTCCGGATCTCCGCGCGCAGTTCGTCGAGGTCCATCTCCTCGGGGGTCCGTTCCGCTTCGTCGATTCCGCCGTCCGTCGCCGCATCAGTTGGGTCTCGAGTCATATCCGTCGTGTGCCGTCCGTTCGCGTTCGCAGTAACCGTGTCGTTCCGTCCCGCTCGCTCCACCGTTCCTGAACCGTCTCGAGCGCGTCCCGCTCCCCGACGGCGACGTAGCTCGGGCCGGTGCCCGACAGCGAAACGCCGGTCACGTCAGGCAAGGCGTCGATCATCGGCCCCGTCGGGAACTCGAGTGCAGCCGAGAAGGCGAAGCCGTTGACGGTCATCGCCTCGCCGTAGCGGCCGTCGAGCGCGAGTTCTTCGACGAGGGCGGCCATCGGGGCGACGCGTTCGCAGGCCGATACGTCGGCGTCGGCGCTGTAGGCCTGTTCGGGCGGCGTGTAGACCAGCGCGTTCCAATCGATCTCCTCGCGAGCGAGGAGCGCGTCGGCCGTGTTGTCGGTCACCGTCACGCCGCCGAGCATGCTCGCGCTGGCGTCGTCGAACGCCCCGGTCGCCGTCACGCCGGCGTCGCGGGCGGCCCGAACGCCCAGTCGGCAGGCGTCGATCCGCTCGACCGCGTCGGCGACTGCGAGGGCGTCCAGCGTCGCGAGCACCGTCGCGTTGGCGGCGGCGCTGGAACTCTTCAGCCCGGCGGCCATGGGCACCTCGCTTTCGGTGCGGACTCGAGCGCCGACCGTCGAGTCGTCCAGCCCGGCCTGCTCGGCGTACTCACCGATCGCCATCGCCACACAGCGTTCGATGAGCGTCGTATCGGCCTCGGGTTGGCCGGCGACCTCGCCGACGACCTCGCCGTCCTCGGTGAGTTCGACGGTCGCGGTCGTCTCGAGATCGATCGCGAACGCCGACCCGGTGCCGGTCGCAAGCGCGTTGAGTACCGTCCCGGCTGCGGGGGCGACAGCACGGCCATCCATACCCGGACACTCTCAGAGCGCGTACTTACGGCTGACGGTCTCGTGACTACGCGGCGACCGGTCGGTAGCGCTCCGCTTCGGAATCCGGCCACTGGCCGAGCAAGGCGCTGCCCAGTCCGTCGCGACCGGCGTGAAAGTCGAGTTGCTCCATGATACGCATCGAGGCGTCGATGTCCTCGAAGATGTAGGCGACGGCTCCCGCGTCCGGCCGACGTGTTCGATATTTCGCGTTCGAAACGAGAGCAGTGTGACTCGAGATGACGGATTGGGAGAGCACACTGCTTTTCCCCGATCCGATCCAACGAGTCGATATGAGTGCACGCAACGACGTCGCCCCCAGCACGATCGGCGTCGATTTCGTCGACGGTGGCGTGGTCGTCGAGTACCACGACGGTCGAGAGGTGTTCTACCACGGCCCTCCCGAACCCGTCGAGGGGCCGCTAACGACCCCCCCGGGGAAGGAGGTCCACGTCCTCGTCACCGATCCCGACGGCGTCGAGGGCGTCATGACCTACGTTAACGACCGGAACACGCACGACGACATCCTCGAGACGACCGGCGTCGGTCGCGTCATGCTCGACCGCGATGACGAGACGGAACTGTTCCCGGGCGTCACCGTCGCGACGGAGGCGTATTCGATCCGCGTCGACGCCGACCGCTCGGTCGTCGACGGGCGGGTGTTCGTCTTCGCCGAGGACGAGATGAGCGAACACGCCTACGAACTCGTCGAGGGGACGGACTAATGCCGCTGCAAAAACCCTGGCGCGACCTCGAGCGAGAAACGGTCGCCGCCGCGCCGGATCGGCCCGGCGTCTACGAACTCGGCGACGGGTCGGGGACGGTACTGGCGATCGATCACGGCGTCCTCCGGGACGAACTCAAGAGCGCGCTAGCCTATGGGGACGGCGACCGCGTCCGCTGGACGGAGACCCACACGCTCGAGGGGGCCGGCGAACTCGCGGCCGAGCACCGCGACCGACTCGAGTAACCGCTGCCGGATGTCCGTCGGACCGGAGCCGTCACACTGCTTTTCGTGTGCCGCAGCATCGGACTGCTCGTCGAAGAGACGCCGGCAGGTTTCACAACTCGTCCCAGGTGGTGTCGTCGTGCTCCGTCTGGACAACCATGGGAGACGGTGGATACGGACGAGAACAGGCGTTTCTCCGGGCACCGTCGCCGTCGGTTGGGGCGTCGGATCGGACCGCTCGCGATCAGGCGTCGAGTTCGGTTAGCTCTTCGACGGCCGGGATCTGCTCGCTCGCGGAGGTGATCTGTTGCATTCGCTGTTCGTGTTTCGTGTACGCGTAGTCGGCCAGATCGGCGGGGTTCGGGCCGGGTCCGTCTTCGGAACTGGCCCCCTCGTCGCCCGCGATACTCTCTTGGACGAGCGGCACCAGTTCGTCGATCGTCTCGCGGAGGAGGGCCGGCTCGACCGCGCCGTCGCTGACGAGTCCCTTGAGTTTCGCCATCCCGAAGCCGACGTGACGGCCCTCGTCGCTGCGAATCAGTTTGAGCCCCTCGACCAGCCCCGGCAGATCGGGCAGGTCGGGCTCGTTCTCACCGTAGGCGAGGGTGAGCCCGTAGTAGCCGGTCTGGGCCAGAATCCCCTCGATCGTCAGGTGATAGTGACAGTATGCGCGCGCTCGAGTTTCGGCCGTATCCTCCTCGAGCAGCCGTGCCATCGCCCGCTCGTTGCGCTCGAACAGTTCGTCGTAGGGTTCGTTGAACCACCGCTCGTCGGTCGGCGAGGAGCGTTCCTGCCCGCGTCGGTCCTCTTCGGCGTGGATCACGTCGCGCCAGTAGCGATCGAAGAAGTCGGTGTGTTTCGACTCCTCGTAGAGCTGGGTCGTGATGAACATCTGATCGTCGATGTCCCCCAGCACGATCGCCAGCGGCGCGAGGTCCTCGGTCACCGACTGCTCGCCCGCACCGAACAGCGCGAGCGACTGCTTGAGGCCCGTGAAAGCGGAATCGGGGAGCTCGGCGACGCCCTCGAGATCCGCCTCGAGATCGATCTCGTGGGGGTCCCAGTGTTTCTCGACCGCGTTTCGGTAGTAGTTGTGCGATCGAATCGTCGTATCGAGTTGCATCGCGGGGTGGTCGTTGACGGCCATACTCACCCGAACATATGCGTCGCAGTCCGATGAGCTTATATCTCATCCAGTAGGGCCATTATATACTCTCCCATCGAAGGACCGCTATGGGACTCATCGCCGAGTTTCAGCTCAACTCCCCCGACCTCCCGTTGACGGACGCGGTAGCGGCCGTCCCGGACGTCACGCTCTACATCGAGCGGATACTCGTCATCGATCCCGATCGACCGGTCGTCCTCTGCCGTGCGGTCGAGGCCGACGACGGGTTTCTCGAGGCGCTCGCGGCGGACCCGACGGTCGACACGTACACGACGATAGACGACGGTAACGGGGAGGGAAGTGCGATGTACCGCATCAAATTGCGGAACCCGCCGCTCCCGATCTACCGGAAGTACGTCGAACTGGGGACTACCCCGCTGGGAGGCATCGTTACTGTCGACGGTTGGTGGGGGCGGGCCCGGTTTCCCGACCGGGACGCGCTCGCGGAGTATCGCGCGTTCTGTACGGACCGCGGCGGGACGTTCAAACTCGAGCGACTCACCCGCGAGTCGTCGACCGATGACCCGCCGTTCGGTCTCACCGACGAACAGTACGAGGCGCTCGTCACGGCCCACGAAGCGGGCTACTTCGCGGTCCCGCGGGAGGCCTCGACCGAAGTCGTCGGCGATCGACTCGGTATTTCGGCACCGTCGGCCTCCGAGCGATTGCGACGCGGGATCGATCGCTTACTCGAGAACGCCCTGTAACCCGTGGCCGGTTCCTGTCCCGAACGGGCGGCGACGGGAAACTGCCGGAGAGGGCAATTCTCAAGGCGACTGGCCCGAAAGGAACGCGTATGAGTTCGTCGGAATCGGACGGCGTGACGCTGTCGGTCCGCGCTGCGGAGAAAGGTGACGCCGGCCGGGGAGTCGCACGGATTCCCGAACCGACGCGTCGCCAGCTCGGTATCCTGAGCGGCGACACCGTCGTGATCGAGGGCGCGGAGACGACGGTCGCAAAGATGTGGCCCGCCGACCAGTCGGTCCCCGAGACCGCCATCCAGATCGACGGGGACACGCGTGCGAACGCCGGCGTCCACGTCGGGGACACGGTTGCCGTCCGTGCGAAGGACAAGTCGACCATTACCGACGCCGACCGGGTCACGCTGATCGCGCCACCGGGACTGCCCGACCGCCAACGACGAGCCGCCGAGAACGAAGCGACGGAAAAACTACGAAACCGACCGGTCCGTGCCGGTGAACAGGTACGGATCGAAGGGATCGACCAACAGCCGTTCAGGGTCACCGACACCGATCCCGACGGCGACGTTCGAATCACGACCGCGACGACGGTTCGGATCGTCGATGCCGAGGCGGGACCGGGCGGCATCGCGAGTTCGAGCGGCTCCGGGACGATCGATCGCGGTCGCGGCTCGACCGATTCGTCGGGGACGGCAGTCACCGCCGACGCCGGTTCCGAGGGCGGCATCGACGGCCCCGGGCCGAGTTCCGGCGTCACCTACGAGGACATCGGCGGATTGGACGAGGAACTCGAACTCGTCCGCGAGATGATCGAGCTTCCGCTGTCCGAGCCGGACCTGTTCCGCCGGCTCGGCGTCGAGCCCCCGTCGGGCGTCCTGCTGTACGGCCCGCCTGGGACTGGCAAGACGCTGATCGCCCGCGCGGTGGCCAACGAGGTCGACGCCAATTTCGAGACGATCTCCGGGCCGGAGATCATGTCGAAGTACAAAGGCGAAAGCGAGGAGCGGCTCCGCGACGTGTTCGAGACCGCCGAGGCGAACGCACCGACGATCGTCTTCTTCGACGAGATCGACTCGATCGCCGGCACGCGCGACGACGATGGCGACGCCGAAAATCGGATCGTCGGCCAGCTGTTGACCCTGATGGACGGCCTCGACGCCCGCGGCGAGGTGATCGTCATCGGCGCGACCAATCGCGTCGATACGATCGATCCCGCGCTCCGGCGGGGCGGCCGCTTCGACCGCGAGATTCAGATCGGCGTCCCCGACGAGGACGGTCGCCGCGAGATCCTCCAGGTCCACACCCGCGGCATGCCCCTCGCCGACGACGTCGATGTCGATACGATCGCGCGACGGACTCACGGCTTCGTCGGTGCGGACCTGGACGCCGTCGCGAGCGAGGCCGCGATGGCCGCGATCCGCGACCGGCCGACCGAGACCGACGAGCGTCGTGACTGGAGCCGGAACCCGACGGTCCGGAAAACGCACTTCGATGCCGCGCTCGCGTCCGTCGAGCCGTCCGCGATGCGCGAGTACGTCGCCGAGTCGCCGACCACCGACTTCTCCGATGTCGGCGGGCTTTCGGAGGCGAAACAGACGCTCCGGGAGTCCGTCGAGTGGCCGCTGACCTACGACCGACTCTTCGAAGAGACCAACACCGAGCCGCCCTCCGGCGTCCTGCTGTACGGCCCGCCGGGGACCGGCAAGACGCTGCTCGCCCGCGCGCTGGCGGGCGAAACGGACGTCAACTTCGTCCGCGTCGACGGTCCCGAGATCGTCGATCGCTACGTCGGCGAGTCGGAAAAGGCGATCCGCGAGGTGTTCGAACGCGCCCGCCAGTCGGCCCCGTCGATCGTCTTCTTCGACGAGATCGACGCGATCACGGCCGCCCGCGGCGAGGGCCACGAGGTCACCGAACGCGTCGTCTCACAGCTGTTGACCGAACTCGACGGGATGCGGGAAAACCCCAACCTCGTCGTGCTGGCCGCGACCAACCGCAAGGACCAGATCGATCCCGCCCTGTTGCGCCCCGGCCGGCTCGACACCCACGTCTTCGTCGGCGAGCCCGATCTCGAGGCTCGAGAGAAGATCCTCGGGGTCCACACCGAAGGGAAACCGCTGGCCGACGACATCGATCTCGGCGATCTCGCGGCCGAACTCGAGGGGTACACCGGTGCCGATCTCGAGGCGCTGGTCAGGAACGCCTCGATGCGAGCGATCCGCGAGGTCGCCGACGAGTACGGACCCGAGGCGGCGAACGAACGGGCGTCGGAGGTCGTCGTCGACCGCCGGCACCTCGAGGCCGCGCGGGAGGAAATGGACACAGTATAAGCCGGTGGTAAGCCGGTGGTGGATGGTGGGCGACCGGATCGGCGTCGAAGGACCGATCACGTTCCCGTGACACCAACTGCTGCGAGGACGTCCGTTGGACGCCACGCGAACGCTCAGCCGAGGGTGATCGACTCGGCTGGGCCAGCGAACACAGTGGCCGCCGTCGTTGACGATCGTGACGCTACCGAGTCGGACGCGGATCGCCGATCATCGGCGCTCAAGAGAAGTCCCCGCCGAAAACGAAACGCACCACCCAGGGCCGGGGTGGTCGACGACTGCGACTACTGGAATCCGATGCGACTCCCGCGACGACCCGTCGGATCGGGGCCGCTCGTGCCGCCCTGGAACTCCTCTTCGATCTGCTCGTAGTAGTCGAGGATATCGTCGGTGATCGTCGGCCGGACGTTCTCCATAGCCTGCCGGAAGTGACGCATCTCGACGATATCGGCCTCCTCGTCCTCGCGCAGGGCTTCGATCGCCGCCTCGCGGGCGATCGACTCGAGGTCGCTGCCGACGTAGCCGTCCGTGATCTCGGCGATCTCGCGCAGCGTGACGTCCGCGGCCAGCGGCGTGTTCTCGGTGTGGATCTCGAGGATGCGTTCGCGGCCGTCGACGTCGGGTTCGCCGATCATGACGAGTCGATCGAAGCGCCCCGAGCGCAGTAGTGCGGGGTCGATCATGTCTGGGCGGTTGGTCGCGCCGATGACCATCACGTCGCCCATCTCCTCTAACCCGTCGAGTTCGGTCAGGAGTTGGTTGACGACCCGTTCGGAGACGTTCGAACCGGTTTCACCGCCCCGGCCCGGCGCGAGCGCGTCGAGTTCGTCGAAGAAGATCACCGTCGGCGAGACCTGGCGGGCCTTGCGGAAGGTCTGGCGGATGGCTTTCTCCGACTCGCCGACCCACTTGCTGAGGAGCTGCGGGCCGCGCACCGAGATGAAGTTCGCGTTGGTCTCGTTGGCGACGGCTTTCGCCATCAGCGTCTTCCCGGTCCCCGGCGGGCCGTACAGCAACACCCCGGCCGGCGGATCGACGCCCAGCCGGTCGAACCGCTCGGGGCTCGAGAGGGGCCACTCGACGGATTCCTGGACCTGATCCTTGGCGTCCTGGAGTCCGCCGACGTCGTCCCACGAGATCTTCGGGAGTTCGACCAGCACCTCCCGCATCGCGCTCGGTTCGACCTCGTTGAGCGCGCCCCGGAAGTCCTCACGTTTGACGATCATCCGGTCGATCAGGCTCGGCGGGATATCCTCCTCGTCGAGATCGATTTCGGGGAGGTAGCGCCGGAGCGCCTTCATCGCGGCCTCCTTGGTGAGGCTCTCGATGTCGGCCCCGACGAAGCCGTGGGTCTCGTCGGCGAGGTGGCCGAGACTGACATCGTCCGAGAGGGGCATGCCGCGGGTGTGGATCTGGAGGATCTCCTCGCGGCCCGTTTCGTCGGGGACGCCGATCTCGATCTCGCGGTCGAAGCGGCCGGGACGGCGCAGCGCCGGATCGACGCTGTCGACGCGGTTGGTCGCCGCGATGACGATGACCTGGCCCCGGGACTCGAGGCCGTCCATCATCGTCAGCAGCTGGGCGACGACCCGTCGCTCGACCTCGCCGGTGACGTCTTCGCGTTTCGGCGCGATGGAGTCGAGTTCGTCGATGAAGATGATCGACGGCGACTCCTCGGTGGCGTCCTCGAAGATCTCCCGGAGTTGCTGTTCGGACTCGCCGTAGTACTTCGAGATGATCTCCGGTCCGGCGATAGAGAAGAAACTGGCGGAGGTCTCGTTGGCGACCGCTTTGGCCAGCAGGGTCTTCCCGGTGCCCGGCGGCCCGTGGAGGAGCACGCCCTGTGGCGGCTCGATGCCGAGCTTCTTGAAGATCTGCGGGTGTTTCATCGGGAGCTCCACCATCTCCCTGACCCGTTGGATCTCGTTTTGGAGGCCGCCGATGTCCTCGTAGGTGATGCCGCCGCCGGTCTTCTCGAAGCCCGAGATGGGCTCCTCGCGGAGTTCGACGTCGGTATCTTCAGTGATGAGGACTACTCCCTCGGGTTCGGTCTCGACGGCGATCAGCGGGATCGCCTGGCCCGGCGACCGCATGAACGGATGGTTCGTCGAGGACATCACCGGGACGATGTCGCGACCGACGACCGGCCGCTTGAGGATCTGGCGTTTCACCATGCCGGCGGCGTCGGAGCCGAACTGGACCGACGCCTCCTCGGGCGGTGCGAGCACCAGTTTGTCGGCTTTCGTCGCTTCCGCCTTCCGGATGGTCACCCGTTCGCCGATACCGACATCGGCGTTCTGTCGGGTGAACCCGTCGATACGGACGGTGTCCGTGTTCCAGTCCTGCCGGTCTGCACGCCAGACTTTCGCAGCAGTCGTATCTGCACCCTCGATCTCGATGATGTCGCCCGGACTCAGCTTCAGATGCAACAGCGTGTCCGGGTCGAGTCGGGCGATACCACGACCCGAGTCGTTCGGGTACGCCTTCGCAACCTCCAGTTGAACTTCGTTCATATTTTAGGGACGGCGATGTCAATGACTCCGATTCGTGCGCGGATAGGCTTTTTGCTAGTGTGAGTCATTTCCTGTGCTAGTAGCTATCACACACAGGTAGGACCGGACGTTACAAAGATGTACCGGCCTCGGTTGGTTTTGGCCCTTTCGGGACCGGCCGAATGCGACGGGGAGAGTGGCTTTTGGGTCTTCACGAACGGAGCGACACACGACTCCTCGCTTTCGACGGTCGAATGGGTACCAGCGGCGACATGCTCATCGCCGGGTTTCTCGACGCCGGTGCCGACCCCTTGCCCTCGAGACCACCCTCGATGACGCATTCCCCGAGGTGCTGAACGGACGGGACGGTCGCGGACGCGGGCACACAGGACGTAGTACCGATGCAGAAGCCACGGCTCGGCCACTCGTGACGGGTATCTGTGAGCCTGCCGATCGAGAGCACGGAAGCGGCCGTCGAGCGCGGGCCGACCGACTCGTCTCGTCGGCGGTCGAAAAAGCGATATCGCGATGGAGGGGCTCCTCAGCCGAGGAGGAGTCCGACCAGGTCGGCAATCGCGGACGACGTCTGAGTTTCCGAGTCGGTCGTCGAGTCGACGATTCCGTCGACGGCCTCGTCGATCGTCTCGTCGTCGGGGACCTCGTACTCGTCGTCGCCATCAGTTTCCTCACCGTCGTCAGCGTTGTCGTCTTCGCCGTCCTCGCCATTGCCGTCCTCGCTATCGCCGTCGTCATCGGCGAAGTCACACGCCGTCGCCGTGCCGGTGAACGGATAGGTGCTCGAGTCGACCGCGTAGTCGCACGTCTCACCGCCGGCGGTGACGCGGACCAGATCCGGGTGGTCGCTGCCGACGTACCCTTCGTACGTCCACTCGACTTCGACCGGGCCGTCGTCGGTGTACTCCGTGGGGGTCAGGGAGACGTCGTCGTTGCCGTCCAGTTTTTCGATCACGAACTCGTCGCCGGTCCACGTCGCCTTGGCGAACTGCTCGAGATCGCCATCGTCGTTGTAAAACGTGATGGAGTCGATCGCGTCCGCGTCGGTGTTTTCGTTCTGGCCTGCGGTTGCCGTGCCGGCAACACCTGCAACCATCATGCTTCCGACGAGGGCGACTGTCAACAGTGCAGTGAATATCCGTTTCATAGTTTCCTGAAGCTCGGATGATCACACACGGAGTCGAACGCTGCCCGATGGGACACGGGTTGTCACGGTTCACCGCATCGCGCGTCGGCCGTGACTCGCTTTTCCATGCGGATCACCCGTCGAAATCGACCGTGTACGGCCATATGAAGGCGAAACACCGTTCAAACGGATAGTCGATATCTAAATTGTGTGGCTGAGAAGATTGTATAAAATCGGCGAAACTAAATCGTTCCAACGTGTAAGAATCAGTATTGTAGAACGGAGTTAAGGGGGTGATATACCGCTGCGACCGAATTACAGCGCTCGTATCAGCTTCGCCGATCATATCACGAATATCATAATTCAGGAAGGCGGAGAGCGAGTCGGTCGCTTGCCGATCGGACGGCTCCCGACGGAACGACCACGTACCCCCGGCAACGGCCGCCGTTGTTACGGTTTTCGACCGATTCGAAGCGAGGGCTCGAGACGAAAATCGTCGTCTCGCCGTCGCCATCGGGACCCGCTGGTCGATCGCGGCGAGCCGAACGCCGACCTACTACCGACAGTCCCTAACGACGACCTTCCGTTTCGTCGGCCGGTCTACTCCCGGGGCGGACCGGTGGCGGACTGGGATCGCGGTGTGCCTACCGACGGCCGCGACCGTTCGGTAGGAGCGACCGCTTCGAGTGTCCTGGCGGCCGGGCTGGGGCCACCAGCGCTCCGATTCGTGAGATCGGCGTCATCGAACCGCTCTGTACAGGGGGTCTACGAATCACTCCCGACTGGTGGCACGCGGTGGCGCGCGTTGTCGACTACCCGGGGGAGACCGAGGGCAGTCGACGACAGCGTGCGAGGCGTTGGCAGCGCGTGCTCCGGCGGTGGCTGAGCGAGCGAATCGGCTGGGAAGGGGAAGGACGCGGTCACTCCCTGCCCCGAGGGTCGGACGCTTCGCTCCCGTCAGTCCCAGTTACACACCACGCTCGAGACGCTGGCAGTTCGCCACGCGATCCACTGCTGGTTCCGCCGTGGAGGACGGTGTGCCGATCGGAGACGACTGGACTCGAGCGCCGAGCCCCGATTACTCGTCGCTGCGGTCGGTCTCGCGGTGGCTGCCGCTGTCAGTCTCGCGGTGGAGCAGCCCAGGTGCGACCGAACAGCCACAGGGCCTGACGACGCCAGTATGGGGGCCGGTCGATGTCAGCGCGGTAATGGGCTGCCCGCAACTGGGACACGAGAGCAGTGCCGAGTCGTCCATTCGGCCGTCGTCGCCATCTCCCGTCCCCTCGCTACACATCGCGAGCGCACCTCCCGATCGAGCGCGGCGTCGACACTGGTCGCGTCGGGCGGTTCTGCCGTCGTGCGGGACGTTTATATCCCGGTAGAATCAACGTAATCATGCTTCGGAACCCTCGCGGGTTTGGAAGCGAGTCTCGGGTGCTATGACCACCCGGGGCATTTCGATACGCCCCCTTGCCGCTGGAGACCGGCTTCCGGTTTTCAGTTTGATGGGTTGTCACTTATATCTACTGTTAACGCCCCGTAAGGATACTCTCTCGAGCGGCAGGGCTCGATGCGACTCCGTGACCGCGAACATGGCATCCGGAGTCGCCGTCACTCGGCCTCGAGTCGGGCCAGTCGTCTGGTCGATACGGTCGCCTAATCGACTCGAGCACAACGTATAAAAAAGCGAACGTGGAATCGGCCGGAGAGCGACCCTCTCAGCCAGCGATGAGTGCGGCCAGATTGCCGCTGAATGCGGACCCGTTGGCGGTCTGCCCGTTATTGTTGGACGCGTCGACCGACTGTTCCAGCGTCTGATTGATCGTTTGGTCGCCGGTAGAGCCGTCGATGGTGACGCCACCAGTGCCACCGTTATCGCCGTTGCCGTCGGTCGAACACACGGACACCGTTCCGCTAACGGGGAGATCAGGTGCACCGGTCACCTCAGGGACAGTGAAGTCACACGTCTGCCCGTTCGACGCGACAGTTGCAGTGGTCGGGGCCTGTCCAGGCGGCAGCCCATCGTTGAGGGTATACGTCGCTTCGATCGGTTCTCCCTGCTCGTTGAACGCAGTCGCGGTCACGGTGATATCACCCACTTCGACCGACTGGATGGAGTCGATAAGGACGAACTCGTCTCCGTCCCATTCGAACACGGCGACTGGGTTCGGTCCTTCCGATTGGGTGAACGTGACGGTCTGAATACCCGGCTGGGTCCCGTCAGCACCGTTATCGCCGCCATCCATCACGCGCTCGTTGAAGTCAACGTCGACCCCGGTCGCGTTCTGATCGGCGAACTGGAGCGCGTTCTGTTCGATCTGGTTCACCTGGGAAACGTCTTGTCCCTGCTCGATGTTCGTCTCTGCGATCCCCAGGTCACCGATCCGCTTGTCGTCGTCGTCGTCGTGATGCTCACCACCTGCAGCTGCCGTTCCTGCAAAGCCCATGACCGCCAGGCTTCCAATTAACGCGAGCGTCAGTAGTACCGTGGATGTTCGTCTCATAGTTAGGTTGCTGTGTTCGTCTGGGCGAGCGCACCGTGTACAAGCGGGCCCTTCGATAGGACACGGATCGTTTCGATCACTCCACCACTCCGTCGTTCTTTGACTGCGAATGCCCGCGTATCACGATGCGTCACCTGGTCGATCACGACCGCAGTGTTCCATATGAAGGCTGAATACCGTTCAGAACCCTACTCCTGCCCTACAGTGTACCGCTCGAGCGTTCTCCGAAACTACTGCCAGTAGCTGTTTTTTAGTAGCCGATACGGAATATCAACTCGTTGTCCCCAATCCGATGGGGGCAGAGACGGATATAACCTGTCTCTGCGTCCGAATTTGAGCACAACGTACTTGCTGGCCATATTCGCCACCGGCGAATAGCATCTCACTACTGCTGTTCGAGATCAACGGTACAACCCGTCAGAACACCACGGAACGGAAACCAGTACGACCCTGGATATGTACTGTTCGATGAAGCAGCCTCACGATACCCGAGTTGGGCGGCAGGGGACTCACGCGGAATCGCAACCGATTACGGACCGGTACCGCTGACAACGGATATGACTGGGGCGATTTGCGTGAAGAACTTCGGGAAGCCGGCGTTCGGCTACTGATCAAATATCGTGAATGCCATCTTCTTTATATGAAATACAATGATCGACATAATAATAAAATCCATCATCGCCGAGCAGTAGTTGAGGCCGTCTTCGTTGCGCTCAAGCAGCGGGACAGTGACACGCTCCGGGCTCGGGCATGGTTCGGACAGTTCCGGACCGTATTCTAAAAGCGGCTGTGAGGAATATCGAACCGCCTTCCTGATTTCGGTTAGCATCGACTGAACCGATCAAGACGAAGCCTGCTGATCTGTAACCGTTCTGTAGAGTACGAAATAGCAGGCTGGAATCAGAACACCTGTCAGAACCAGTCCGAGGAGTATCGGAGTGATTCCCGTCGGATCCGGACTCAGCATGAATGAGATTGAAACCCCGAGAAACAACGCAAGCACGACCGAGATCGCTCCTCTCACGATAGTCTTCATAGTTGGCAGTCTTGTTGAAAATTCAATAAGCGTGGTGATTTCTGCGCCGGTAATCCAATTAACCCGACAGTCCGATTCGTCGGGTCAAGTGCGTGGAACGCATTGTTGTTCCGCGTCTAAACAAGCCGCCACGGAACTATCGGAGCCACTGCACAACTGTCGTGCAATCGGGTGTGCAGTGGCTCCGATAGACCACTCGAGGCGGTCACCAGGTCGCGGCTCGAGAGTCCGTCACCCGAATACGGACCGAGGAGACCGGAACGGTGAGCGATCTGATGCACTCGAGATCAAGGCGGCGAGTACGAGGGCACCGTGACGATCGTGGGCAGGACGGCCGACGAGGGCGACGGCGGAAGCGCGTCGTACGACGGTGGGTGGTCGGTTCGAGACGGGTTGCACGGCGAACGCGCAGTCATCGCCTGTAATACGCAGTAGTGATCGACGCCGCAGCTCGCCGCCGATATCTTCGCTCCTCGCTCTCTCGAGGTGGACAACAGTAGTCTCTCCGCTAGACTCCAAAAATAAAAGCGTACGCTGTTGCTAACGTGGGCTGCTATCCTTAAGTGATGAGATTTGCCGGGAAGTCAACGTCGACGTCGATCCCGGTCGCATTGGCGTCGTTGTCGTTGGCCTGGTTCGCGGAGATCGTGTACACGTCGTCAACGACGTTGACGTTGTTCTGGTCGACGTCTTGGTTCTGGAGCGCAACAGTCTTCGAGTAGCTCTCGTCCGAACTGGCGAACGATGCTGCGATCTGGGTCTGTGAGTTGCTGTTACTCTGATCGTTGTTTATGGTCGTCGTCGCGTCCGAGTCCTGATCGATATCCACGGAGGAATTAACGTCTTGATTGAACTCCGGCTGTGCCGCTGCTGTTCCGGCGAACCCCATGAAAGCGAGGCCGCCGATCAGTGCTACCGTCAGTGCGAGCGTGAGTGTGCGTTTCATAGTGGATTGCGGTCACCGCTGTGCAGTCGGGCACCACGCGTCTAACCACACCGGAGCGCATCCATACGGGAGGACACTCCTCGTCAGGCGGCGCTGTCGCTGGTCGCGAACAGGCAGCCTTCTCCCGGTAGCGTCCCGATATGGCGCGTTGCCCGGTCGCTACTCATCACAGGGACCCATTTGAACCCGGCAAACGGTTTCGGACCGAATAGCGGCATTAGAGCACCTGATTGGGGTGGCTATCGTCTCAGGCGGACCGTTCAGCGGCCGGCGGTCGAGTACTTGTCCTCGTTTCGAGGACGCTATCGGGTGTGTCTCCTCTCCGTCGCGTTCGACCGCCTCGGGACCGAGATCACTCCCTGTGAAACGATCGGTACGCGACTCTTGTGCGCTAATATTCGAATTCGGCGGCCGAAACGGTCCACGTATCGTGAGCGTTCGCTTCGGTTTGATTCGGCACGGTTACGACCGCCTTCGTTTGCGATAAGATGCTTTCGGTTGCGGAACCGTGGGCCGGTATCCGATCGAGAAGCCGCCGATTTCCACGGATAAGCAGCGGCCTTCGAATCCATAGGCCGCTTCATACTGCCGCCAACCTGTCGATAACAAAGGGACTCATGCGGATAGGATGGTTTGCATCGCAGAGATTCAGAAACAAACGACCATCACGATACAGATCACACGATCAATGACAACCACTACAACGAGACGCTCACGAACTACGACACTCTTTCTGTCCTGTATGATCGCCCTGTCGATGGTCGCGGCCGGCGTGCCGGCTGCGACCGCAGGCGGAGAGGGTGAGTTGGATGCCGGAACGGTACACGCACTCGAGGAGGGTGAGGAACTCTATCTCGTGTTCGGTGCCGATTTGAGCGACCAGTCGCTCGAGGAGTACGTCGACGAACACGCGGACGACTCGAGTAATGCCGATACCGAGATCGTTCAATACCAGGACGTCGATCAGGTCAACATCAACGAGCAAGGCTCTGCGGTGTCGATCGCGATCGACGGCGGCGAGGCAACCGCCATCCAGGAATCGAACCAGGAGAACGATAACGTCCAGAGCGGCGAGGCGATCTCCAAGAGCGGGAGCGTAGAGACCGCGACAACCCAGTTCGAGAACGTCGGCGATGTCAACATCATTATCGGCAACGGCGGCGACCAGCAGTTCGATGGCTGGGGGGTCAAGGACAAGAAGGGCGATGAGACGATCACACAGGAAGCGGTTGCCAGCGTTGCCCAGTCCCAGACGGTCGGGCAGGTCAACTACAACAACCAGAGCACCGCCTTCGCCTTCGCGATGGACGACAGCGATGCGACCGCGCTCCAGCAGTCCTACCAGCGAAACGAGAACCTCCAGGAGGGGATGGCCAACGCCTCGAACGTCTACCTCGGTGACGGCAAAGTCGGGCACAAGAAGGACAAGTCGGGTGACCACGGCGCTGGCTCGAGCACGGGCCAGGACGCCGACGCGCTGCTCGAGCAGTCACAGGACGTCGTCCAGGAGAACGTCAACGAACAGGGCGGTGCGGTCGCCATCGCCATCGGCGAGAACAGTACCGCCACGGCGATCCAGTTCACCGACCAGAGCAACCTCAACGAACAGATCGGGAGCGCCGACGCCTCGAACCTGATGGCGACGGCCACCGGAATGAACGTCGCGACCGCGGGCAATGTCAGCGGTGACATCCTCTCGACCGAGACCGACGTCGGCGAACCGGACAAGGAGGACAAGAAAGACGGGATCGACGGCGAACAGGTCGCGACCGCCGGCGTCGCTCAGGAGCAGGCGGTCGAACAGCGAAACATCAACCTGCAAAACACCGCACTGGCCATCGCACAGAACGGTAGCGAATCCACCGCGATTCAGCTGGCCTACCAGCAAAACTACAACGCACAGGTCGGCTACGCCGACGCCATCAACGTCTACGCGAGCCCCGGCTACGTCACCGACGACGTTACCCGGACCTCGAGTACGACCGTGACGGTCGACGGCAACGCGGGCGAGGCTATCCCCGGCGCGTCGTACGACTACGCCGGTACCGCGAACCAGACGAACGACGCCGAGCAGACCGCGAGCGCGGCGATCGTGCAGAGCCAACTCATCACGCAGGAGAACCTCAACGAGCAACACACCGCCGTCGCAGTCGCCGAAGACGGCGGCAGTGCCGGTAGCTCACAGATCAGCCTGCAGGAGAACGAGAACGTCCAGCTCACGTCCGTCGCGTCGACGAACGTCTGGGCCGGCGCGTAACGCATTCCAGTCCGTCACACGGCCGACGTTCGGCCACCGTGACCGACGACCTTCGTTTCTTTCGACCTCACCCGACGTCATCGAGCGGCGCGTCCCGTCGTGCGACGGATGCGAGTCTATCATCGAGAACGGCCGCGCAGCCGGGACGGGACCCGACTACGACTCGTCCGGGTCGTCCGGTGGTGCCGATCCGTCCCCGTCGTCTCGATGTTCGGCGAGGGCTTCGTCGACGGTCAGGTCACCGGCGGCGACACGCCGGGCGAGCACCTCGTCGATCGCCCGGTTGTGTTCGCTTCGCTCGCGCGAGCGGTCCTTGATGACCTGCAGTTCCCCCTCCGTCGGTTCGATCTCGCGTGCGTCGACGACCTCCCCCTCGAGCCGGGCGATGTTGACCGCCGCCAGCACGTCGCCCATGCCCCGCGCGCCCGTGCCGAGATAGGGGGTCGTCCCCGTCTCGTCGACGAGTTCGACCTGCACGGTATCGAGTTCGTTGACCAGTTTCGCGCTCTCGAGGCGGGAGCCGTCGCCGATCCGGACGAGGGGCGACGGGGCCTCGGCGGCCTCGCGCTGGATCACGTCGACCGCGTCGCCGAGGGGGACCTGAAACGTCGCGACGATGGTCTCGCCGGTCAGGACGGCGATCCCGGGTTCCTTTCCCGGATCGACGCCGATGACCGTGCGGCCGCCGTTGCCGCGAACCGCCGCCAGCGCCCGGTCGACAGTCCGCCGAGGGTCGTCGGGGTCGGCGACGATCGTCGGTACGTCCGCGAAGGCGTCGGCGTTATCCGCGCCGGTGACGACGACGGTTGCCTGCTCGGGAAGCGCCGTGTCGGGCTTGATAGTCGGTATGTGTTTACCCCCAGAAATCGCAGGAGGACAGTAGGTTCAAAATCGGGGAATTCAATTAGAAATCCGGTATGTGTTTACCCCCAGAAATCGCAGG
>NZ_AOII01000027.1 GCF_000337615.1 Natrinema pallidum DSM 3751 | reverse complement strand
CTGAGAGATATATAAATCAAATAGAGGGTGCTGTTTTCAGCCGTCTCAGTGGCTCAGCCAGGAACTCTATGGGGGTAAACACATGCGATAGTCGTAAACGTGGTTCCGCGGTCGCGGAGTTCGTTGACGACACCGTGGTAGACCTCGAAGTCCGTCGTAGCGACGACGATCACGGCTCGGACTTCGCGCCGGGGGAGAATAAACGTACCCAACCCGCGAGCGGCCGCCCGTTCCGGGGCCTTTTTGCGCATCCCATCCCAACACGAACCGTGATCGACGAGGCGATTCCGACCGGCTGTGGCCCGATCGACGAGTTGCTCGGTGGGGGGTTCGAACGCGGCACCGTCACGCAGTTGTACGGCCCGCCGGCCGCCGGGAAGACGAACCTCGCGCTGTCGGCGGCCGTGGAAACGGCCGTCGACGGCGGGACTGCGGTCTATATCGACACCGAGGGGGTGTCCGTCGACCGCTTCCAGCAGTTGCTCGAGGCAACCACCGGCCAGTCGTCGCGAGACGGGGCCGAGCCGGACGACATCGAGGCCGTCGCCTCGCGAATCGTCATCGAGGACGTACTGGACTTCGAGGAACAGGCCGAAGCCGTCCGCGACGCCGAGGAGTTCGCCGAGCGCGCGGACCTGATCGTGGTGGACAGCGCGACCGGCTTCTACCGCCTCGAGCGCACCGCAGACGGTGACGAGGGCGAGGCGCTCCGGAGCGTCACCCGGCAGGTGACGCATTTGCTCTCGCTGGCCCGAAAACACGATCTCGCGGTCGTCCTGACCAACCAGGTCTTCGCCGATCCCGATTCGGATCGGACCAAGGGACTCGGCGGCAACACCCTGGAACACTGGACCGGAACGGTCGTCCGCCTCGAGCGCTTCCGCGCCGGGAAGCGACGCGCGACACTGGAGAAACACCGCTCGAAGCCCGCCGGAGAATCGGCACAGTTCCGGATCACCGAAACCGGACTCGAGGGTGAAGACGACACGCGACGGGGCTGACACACGGTTCGGCCCGTCCCGACCGCGTTCGTTTGCCGCGGTCCGTGGTCGGATCGCAGTTCGTCCACGTTCCGGAACCGATCGGCGAGTGCGACGACCTACCGGACCCCAGTCGCTACGACCCGGTTTCCGGGTCGTCTCTCGAAAAAAAGGCGCGACCGCCGGGAGAGCCGCGAGTTCGCGCGCGGTGTGCGCCGCCTTAGATCTGGTTGAGCTTCCGCAGGAGCTGGCCGCGGTACTCCTCGTCGCTGGTGACGCCTTTGAGTTCCAAGACGTTGCGCTCGAGTTTGTCGAGCGCGACCCGGAACGAGTTCTCCGCGCCGTATCCTTCGCCGGTGCCGGCGACCTGATCCTTGTTCGTCCGCAGGCGGATCTGACACTGCACGAGCGGCGTCCCGCGGAGCTTCTCGTTGTGCTCGTGGAAGCGGACGTGAGCGTGCATCACCTGCATGTCGGCGTACTTGTCCGCGACGTCTTCGATGCTCTGGACGATCGACTCCCGGGTGATGGTATCGAGCATCGAGATGTTCGTGATCTGGACGTCCATGTGCTCTTCCTCGGTGAACGTCAGCGCGCGCAGGACGTCCGTCTTGGTGATGACGCCGGTGACGACGCGGTCGTCGTCCGCCGGCGTGACCATCAGTCCCGCGAAATCGTTCTCGAGCATCGTCTCGACGGCGTCCTTGGCGGTGGCGTCGAGCGTCGTCGTCTCGACGGGGCTCGTCATGATGTCGTAGACCGGCACGTCGAGCAGGCGCTGGGTGTCGCCGACCCGATCGCCGGTCGTCGTCGTGTGGTTCTCCCGGATGACGAAGTCGGCGATATCGTGGGTCGTCACGACCCCGGAGAGGTAGCCGTTTTCGTTCATGATCGGCAGCCGGGAGATGCCGTGCTCGCGCAGGTGGTTGATCGCCTTCCCGATCCCGTCGTCCTCGGTGAGCGTGACCGGATCGGCGGTGTAGATGTCCTCGACGGTCAGCGTATCGAGGTTCTCCAGAACCGCCTCGAGAATGGCGTCGTCGGTAATGACACCCCAGAGGTCGCCGTGCTCGAAAACCGGCGCGACCTTGGCGTTGCTCTCGACGAGCACGCGTGCGGTCTCTCTGACGTCTTCCTGCCGGTCGACCTTGGGCGACGGCGTGCTTCGGCTCGGTTTGGTGAGTGCCGCGACCTTGGCGTCGTCCTCGACGTGGGATTGGAGGATCTCCCGCTCGCTGATGACGCCCTCGTACTCCCCGTCGTCGGTGACGATGATTCCCTTGGGGTTGCCGTTCTCGAACATCGAACGGACCTTCCCCATGCGTGTTCCGACGTCGACTTCGATGTACTCCGTGGTGGCGATATCAGCGATATTCATCCTTCTAGGAGTAGCTACTGTCGCAGAGGTATTTAAGTTACTGCCCGTTTTATCGATGGGGGAGCACCCAGGGGGTTTTTGTACTAGCCGTTGAATCGGCGGCCGATGCTCGATATCAGCGTCTTCGGTCGCTACACCTACCTCCTCACGGAGGTGGTCTGGGGTACCGTCGCCGCCCTCCTGTTACGTCGCGCGAACGCGCTTCGGAAGNCTACCCGATCGCCTACGTCTGGGACCGGTACACCCTTGCCGTGGGTGTCTTCGACATCAAACTCCGGACGGGCATCGACATCGCCGGCATCCCGCTCGAGGAACACCTGTTCATGGCGGTCGTCCCCGGACTCGTCATCGGGATTCACGAGACGATCTTCGGCGACGGAGCCGCGAACTGCTGAGAGGCCCGGTTTCCGTTTTCAACGGGTCCTGTTCGCCTCGCTACGTGGACACACTGTCTCACTTCATGTAAGCGATCGCGACTGTCTTGTACCGGGAGATCGATACGTAACCTAATGGACGGTCCGCGGCTCGCGGCGACGGCAACCGATACGGCGGAGAGCACTGACCGTGCGCTGCTTCGGGGCGTCGCGACGATTCTCGTCGCCGTCGCCCTCGTCTGCTCGCTCGCGCTCGGAACGGCGCTGTTCGCGCCCACTTTCATCGACGGCCTCGGATTCGAGGACGGACCCTCGCCCAGTTCCGAACCGCCGCCGGCCGGCGAACGCACCCCCGCGGTGACCGACCCGGACGATCCCGGGAACTCGAGTTACGAGACCGATATCGAGACGATCAGGTCCCCCACCGTCGAGGACTTCGTCCACGCCGAAATCAACGAGCGTCGGGCCGAGCACGATCTCCCCCCTCTCGAGTGGGACGGGACGGTCGCGTCCGTCGCCCGCGCCCACGCGTATGATATGGCCCAAAACGAGTACTTCGAACACACGAATCCCGACGGCGAAGGACCCTACGACCGGTTCGAGGACGTCGACAGCTACTGTCGCGGGTACGGCGAGAATATCGCCATGACGTGGGTCGATCGGCGCGTCCAGCGGCCCGACAGCAACGATGTCGTCCGCTATCAGATTGCCGAGGCCCTCGCGAACGGGCTGGTCAATCAGTGGATGAACTCCACGGACCACCGGCACGCGATCCTCGAAGCGGGCGAGACGCCCCGCTGGGATCGCGCGGGTGTCGGCGTCTACATCGCCGCGGACGGCTCCGTCTACGCGGGCCAGAACTTCTGTCGCGAATGGTGACCATCGGTCGGACATACCGCCTCGAGCAGTGACGGAAGCAGCGCGAACGTGGAAAATAAACGACCGTCGGCACGGCAAACACGTACACGTTCTTAGCCCTGACCGTCGTATGGACCGTATGGCGTTTCCGGAGACACTCACGGCGATCTATCGGACGGCGAGCGACCGCGATATAAGCTTTCTCGCCGCCGGCTTCGCCTACTACGCGTTCGTTTCGCTGATCCCGCTCGTCTTGCTCGCGCTCGTGGTCGGATCGGTGGTCGGCGGCGAGCAAGCGGCCCAGCGGCTGATCACCGCCGCCGGTGATTTCCTCCCGGCGTCGGGCGAACAGTTAGTCACCGACGCGTTGACGACTGAATCGGGCCGTGCCGAGGCGACCGTCGTCGCGTTCCTCGTCGCTACCTGGGGTGCGCTCAAGGTCTTTCGCGGCTTGAGCCTCGCGTTCGACAACGTCTACGACGAAATCGCCGAGGACACCCTCGTCGATCAGATCAGGGACGGCCTCACCGTGATCGTCGCCGGTGCAGTCGCACTCGCCCTCATGATCGGGATCGGCGCGGCACTCCGGCTCCTCC
>NZ_AOII01000026.1:112045-113753 GCF_000337615.1 Natrinema pallidum DSM 3751 | reverse complement strand
AGGGAGTCGATGAGGTTGCGATTGGTCGACTGTGCAGCGACTACCCCCGTCAGCGCGAGGCAACTCGAGCACGCCATGACGAGGAGTGTGAGGATCGCGCGTCGACGGCTACCCATTAGCGGGCATTCGACGACCGGCATGATATACGGCGTTCACGAATCGGCGGACTGTCAGGGTCGACTACTGATCGGAGGCGACAGGGAGTGGTGGTTGAGACCTGTCACGGGTGGCGACACTCACGGAGATGCCAGTCCACCTTTATTGGGGACGATGGTGAGACCACCGCTATGTGCGGTGACGAGCGGCATGACCGAGCAGCGGGGGGTGACGGGAGACGATGAACCGTGCACTCGCGGAGGTGTCGCTGTTCGGTGTCATCGTCATCGGCTGTCTGTTGGTCGTCCTCTATGCGCAGCGCGTTCGGGCTGAGGCGTCGCCGGATGGGGGCTATGCGGCAGAGCGGCGGCTCGGGTTCGGACTCGGGGACGCAAAGGCGGCCGCGGTCCGCTGGACGACGACGACGAACCATCGAGAGATCGGCATGCTCTACATCGCGTTCGGGACCGTCGCGGCGATCTGGGGCGGGATCGACGCGATGATGATGCGGACGCATCTGTTGACGCCCGAAGCGAACATCTGGACGGAACAGACGTACAACGAACTGTTCACGATGCACGGGCTGACGATGCTGATTTTCTTCGTCACGCCGGTGTTCTTCGGGATCGGGAACTATTTTCTCCCGCTGTTGATCGGGGCCGACGACATGGCGTTTCCACGGCTCAACGCCGTCGGGTTCTGGTTGTTGCCGCCGTCGCTCTTGCTCGCTCGGCTGGGGATCGTAGCCGAAGTGACGGGTGCGGTGCTCGCAGTCGTCGTACCGACGGACTGGCTCTCGGTCCTATTGGCGTTTCAGGAGCCGGCGATCGGATGGACGATGTATCCGCCCTTGTCACTGGCACCGAACCCGCAGACGAACTTCCTTTTGCTCGGTCTCCACCTGAGTGGCATCGCTACCACGATCGGCGCGATCAACTTTATTACGACGGTCATCTACGAGCGCGACGAGTCGATCGGCTGGGCGAATCTCGACATCTTCTCGTGGAACATGCTCGTCACGAGTGCGATCATCATCTTCGTGTTCCCGTTGCTCGGGACTGCTCTACTCATGTTGCTGTTCGATCGGAACTTCGGGACGACGTTCTTCGCAGTTGAGGGGGGCGGTCCGATCCTCTGGCAGCACCTNCATGCTCGTCACGAGTGCGATCATCATCTTCGTGTTCCCGTTGCTCGGGACTGCTCTACTCATGTTGCTGTTCGATCGGAACTTCGGGACGACGTTCTTCGCAGTTGAGGGGGGCGGTCCGATCCTCTGGCAGCACCTCTTCTGGTTCTGGGGTCATCCTGAAGTCTATATCATCTTCCTGCCAGCAACCGGGTTGATGAGTCTCATCTTACCGAAGTTCGTCGGTCGAAAGCTGTTCGGCTTCAAGTTCATCGTCTACTCGACGATCGCCATCGCCGTCCTCTCGTTCGGCGTCTGGGCTCACCACATGTTCGTGACCGGCATCGATCCGCGCGTCCGAGCGAGCTTTATGGCGACTTCGATCGCCATCGCCGTCCCGAGCGCGATCAAGGTGTTCAACTGGATCACGACCATGTGGAACGGTGATGTCAGACTCGCCGCGCCGACGATCCTTTGTATCGGCTC
>NZ_AOII01000026.1:0-112040 GCF_000337615.1 Natrinema pallidum DSM 3751 | reverse complement strand
CCTGTTCATCGTCGGCGGCGTCACCGGCGTTTTCCTGGCCGTGATCCCCGTCGACGTCATCTATCACGGGACCTACTACGTCGTCGGTCACTTCCACCTCATCCTCATGGGGATCATCCCACTGATGATGTTCGCCGCCAGCTACTACTGGTTCCCCGTGCTCACCGGCCGGATGTACGACCGTCGGCTCGCGATCTTTCAGTCGTCGCTGCTAGTCGTCGGCTCCGCGCTCACGTTCACGACGCTGATGGCGCTCGGCTTTCTCGAGCTTCCACGTCGGTACGCGACGTACCCGCCGGCGTACTCGGGGCTGCAGGTCGTCGCGACTGTCGGGTCGTTCATCATCGGGCTCAGCGTCCTCATGTGGCTGTATAACCTGCTCTGGTCGTCCGTTCGTGGGACGCCGATCGAGACCGCCGACCCCTGGGAGCTCAAGGCGACCGAACAGTTCACGCCGGAGTGGCAGTGGTTCGAGGACCGTCTCGAGCGCGAGCGTGGCGTGCCGCCGAGCGAGCCCGAGGACATCCGTCCGTCGTACGTGCCCGCACAGGGTGAGCGGCCGCTGTCGATCTACGGCCGGATCAAGCCGGTGGCCCGGACCGTCGCGAACGACGCCGGTATCGGTGCGGTCGGCGGGTTCGTCGGGACGATGTTGATGACGGGCGTTCTGCTTCTGGCAGTGGTACTCGGCGTGTTCGACCTCGAGTCGTTCGCGACCCTCGCGACGTTCGTCGGGTTGCCGGCGAACCTCGGGCTCGGATACGCGCTCTTCGTCGCCGGTGGAACGACGGTCTGGCCGCTCCTGTTCCTGTCGCTGGGCGAGTACCTGCCCGGGACGCTCACGCTCGTAACGGGGCTGTGGTATGCGACGGTCATCGCCTCGGGGTTCGCACTCGCATTCTACACCGGGCAGCCCGGCCTGCAGTTGGTCGCGTACCTGCTGTTCGTCCTGCTCGGTCACTGGAGCTACGGACTCGGGCTCGCCGGCACGATCGCAACTCTCGGCGGTCGGCAACGTCGCCCGTCGGCCGGGGAGGGCGAGTAGCGATGAGCGCCGGCGACGACAGGTCATCCGACCCGACCGAGCCGCCCGCGACCGACGAGGCGGGNTGGAGCTACGGACTCGGGCTCGCCGGCACGATCGCAACTCTCGGCGGTCGGCAACGTCGCCCGTCGGCCGGGGAGGGCGAGTAGCGATGAGCGCCGGCGACGACAGGTCATCCGACCCGACCGAGCCGCCCGCGACCGACGAGGCGGGACCGATCGAGCCGACGGCGTCGTCCGAGTCGCTGGTGTTGACTTACGCCGCGCCTTTTCTGGGTGTCCTCCTGATCGCCGCCGGCATTCCGCTGTCGATCGCGGGGGGCTACGTCGTGATTCAGGACGGGATCGGGCTCTGTGGGGACCCGAGTATCACGGTCGACCCGATCGCCGAGGGTGAGACCCCACCGGAGACCGTCGAGACGCTGCCAGCCACGTCACTTTCGGCGGCCGAGCGAGCGGCCCTCGAGGAGGCGATCGACAGCCCGCTCCGGGAGGCGACAGTCGACGGCGAGATGAGAAACAGGGGGACGCTACTCGAGGGAGCAGTCGTCGAGTACGACGGGGACCGCTACTACGTCCGGATCGCGTCCCAGAACTCCTGTCTCGATGTTGCACCGTTGCTGTTCCCGATCGGTGCGATCGCGATCCTTATCGGGGGGATCGGCGTCTTGACACCCCCGATATACCGGAAAATGGCGGGCTTCGAGGAGCGGATGCAACGCGATCGAACGGACTGAACGGCCGCTCGCAGGCGGCGCGACCGCGGCTGGCGACGACACGATGCGACGGTGTCGCGCTTACTCGTTCGAGTCCGCGGCGTCGGCCGACTGGGTGTCCCTGTTCGGATCGTTGTTCGTCATGGGAGCAGGATCGGGGGCGACGACGTTGCCGTCACCCGGCTGCTCGGCGGCGTAGGAGAACTGGCCGTTGCCGTCCGGTGTCTCTCCCTGGGTCCACGGGTACTCGGGGTTCGGTTGTGCTTCGCGCCTCGTCGAGATGAACGTGTAGTTGACGTCCTGGTTCTCCTGGTCTTGCGGGAAGCTCGCGGGCACTGGGACCGGGTCGTCGAGCGTCTCCAGGACCTGGAGCCACTGGTTTTGGTGCATCGTGTCTCGAGCGATGAGATAGGAGAGCATGTCCTTCATGCCGGGGTCGTCGGTGTACTCCCAGAGCCGCGTCGCGAGGGTGCGGCCGGTCGCCTCGGCCATCACGTTCGCGTAGAGGTCGCCGGCGAGGTTGCCCGACGCGGCGATGTAGCCGCCGGTGAACGGGACGCCGTTACTGTCGACCGGCATCGCCGACTGGCCGGCCGAAAGGAACTGCCGCGGGTTCTGTCCGGTCATCGACGCCGCGGCCGCCGGTTCCCGAGCGTCGGCGTCCATTTCCGTGGACGACCCGCGCAGGTTCTTCGTGACCGCGGTCGCGAGCATCTCGATGTGGCCGAGTTCCTCGGCTGCGGTCTCCATCAGCAGGGTCCGATACTCCTCGTACTCCTCGGGCAGCGCCCAGGCCTGGAACATGTACTGCATGGCGACGCGCATCTCGCCTTCCTGGCCGCCGATCGCTTGCTGGAGGAGTTTCGCGAAGTGCGGGTCGGGTTGGTCGACGGTGACCTCGTATTGGAGTTCCGGTTTTTGGAAGAACATCCACTGGGCCCTGCCCACAGCCAGTCGGATAAACCACTGGGACGATCGCCAGTGACCGTTCCCCGTCCTGTCTGATGACGTGATGTCAGATACTGGGCCAGCCGACTACGGCGTCGTTCGTTCCGGACAGCCCCGTCACCGTCCTCGAGTCGATGCCCGACTGGCTACCGGAGCGGTTCGAGGACACCCATCGAACGACCGTGATCGCCGACGATCACGTGCCGTCGTACCGTGCGTTCCTCTTCACCGAGTCCGATGCGATGTCACCTTCGAGTCGGACCGATCGCTCGAGTTCGGGGCCGTTCGGTGGACGTCCGAATCCGCCGGGCAACAGTTTGTTACCGTCGCCCTCGAGTGGCCACGGACGCGCGGAGAGTCGAACCGCTCTCACCGTGCGGAGTGCGGACTGGCGGCTACCGATCGGACCGGGGTTTTTCGTCGGTGGCTGTGGTATGGCCCAGCCCGAGAGGTGAGCCTAGTGGGAACGAACGACGGGAAACAGCGAGCGGCGGCCGAGTGCGACGGGTGCGGGACGATCGGTATCGTTCAGATCTGGCCCGACGGACGTCTCCAGCCCCTCGGGCAGTCGGATTTCTGTGACTGCGACGCATCGACGCTGAGAGTCCTCGAGACGGAGCTCGACCACGACGAGATACCGTGAGTTCGGTTTTCCGGCGGCGGTCCAATCGGCGGCGGTCCGCCTACACCGACGCGCCGACGTAAAGAACGACGACGAGGAAGAGCCAGACGGCGTCGACGAAGTGCCAGTACAGGGACACGGTCGTGATCGACGTATCGCGATCCCGACCGTAGTGACCGCGGACCGCTCGCCACCAGAGCACGGCGATGCCACCAATGCCCAGCGCGACGTGGAGCCCGTGCAGTCCGGTCAGTCCGAAGAAGGCGGTCCCGAAGAACCCGCTCGTGAGGGTGAACCCCTCGTGAGCGACGAACTCGTAGTACTCGTAGGCCTGCCCGGTGAGGAATAGCAGGCCGAGCGCGAGCGTCGCTCCGAGCAGCCCGAGAAATCGCCGTCGGTTCTCGTGCTCGAGCGCCCTGTGGGCGTAGTGGAAGGTGACGCTGCTGGCGACCAGGAGGCCGGTGTTGACGATCACGAGCGAACCGAGCAGCGGCGGGAGTTCCGCAGGCGGCCAGGCCCCGATTCTGACGACGAAGTAGTAAATAAACAGCGCGCCGAACGTCGAGACGTCAGTCGTGAGGAAGAGCAGCGTCGTCGAGACGTACGACGCCCGTGACTTTCGCGGTCTGCGTTCGTCGCGGGCGGGTGCCAGAAACGCCTGGTCGACCCAGCCCGCGATGCCGGCTAGCAGAACGATCGTTCCGGTGACGGCGAGGCCGACGCCGAACAGCGGCTGGACGAGACCGGTTTCGTCCCCGAAAATGGAGACCGCGACCCCGCCGTAGAGGCCGGCCGCTCCCGCGGCGGCGACGAGCGGCCAGCGACTGCGGTGATCGTGTTCGTCGTGATCGCCGCGATCGCGGTGGTCGCCGTACTCCTCGGGGGCCTGCCCCTCGGGAACGCGGTGGCCGGACCCGTCGGCTCGAGGAGGATGCTCGTCGAGCGGCTCGGAACGTCCACCGGAGTCCATAGGGCCGCCTTCCACGCCGGGCCGGAAAAAGGACCGCTACGTACGGGAGGTGCCGTCATCACGCGACAACGAGTCGCGATCGAAACGCGCTCGCCTGTCCCGCGAGCATGCGAGAGCGCGAATGGCCGGCGGGCCGACGAGCCGGTCGGCTCAGTAGAAGTAGTCGTCCGCCGAGAGCTGTACGTAGTCGCCGTCGCGATAGGTGTACTTCCGGCGCTTGTACGCCGCCATGATCTTCGCCGCGCCGAGGCCGGCGGAGTACGTTTTGTTCACGAGACCGTCGCTCGAGCCGGTGCCCTGCATGTCGTTGATCGTGTCGAACACCCGGTCCCAGTCGTCGGGTCCGTAGTCGGCGACGATATCGGCGAAGGCGACGTTGCGCAGGATTTCGTCGCCGATCGCGCGTTTCCAGACATCGTTGTAGTTCGCGATGGAGTCCGTCGCGGCGAGCCGTCCGGCGATCTTGCCGGTGCGGACGGCGACGTGATAGCCCCCCTCGTGGAAGGCGGAAGTGGTACCCATCGCGCCGCCGGCGACGGCGATGTTCGCGCCGACGGGCGACTCGATCGGTCGCGTCGAGGAGATCGGATAGGTTTCGGTCCCCTTCGACTTGCCGCGGTCCTCGACGCGGGGGATGTCCTCCTCGATGTCGTACTCGTCGCCGAACTCCTGCTCCAGGAGGCGGCTGATGTACTCCGCGCCCGAGGGAATCCCCTCGTCGTCGGGCCGCAGGAGCTTGTAGGAACCGGGATCGTCGACGTCGTCGAGGTCCATGCCGATGGGCATCGTCAGCCCGACGCGGGCGACGGTGCCGTCGTTCGGGAAAATCCACGGGTAGGCGGTCTCGCCGGGCATGTGTCCCCACCAGAACAGCAGTCGATCCTCGAACTCCTCGAACAGTTCGGGCGGGAACTCCCGGTACTCCTGGTAGGCGATGTGGTTGGCCTCCGGCGGCGAGAGGTGATCGGAGACGCTCCGGCCGGGGGCCGTGAACTGGTCGAGCGCGTCGAGCGTGATCCGTCGCTGGGGGCCGTCCGCGAGGACGACGTACTGGGCTTCGAGTTGCTCCCCGTTCGAGAGCGTCAGCGTGTGGATCGGCCCCTTGGGACTCGCGGCCCGCAGGTCCGTCTCGAGGTCCGAGACGCCGGTCCCGACGCGCAGGTCCGCGCCGGCGTCGGCGGCGCGGTCGTAGAGCCAATCGTCCATGCGCGCGCGGTGGAAGGTATATCCGAAGTTCGGATAGCTGGCCGCCATCCCGGTCGACGTCAGTTCGACGTCGCTGTTCGGGCCGACGAACTCGGTCGCCTCGAGTTCCCGGTGGATGACCTCGTCGGGGATGTCCCGGTAGTCAAAGCCCATGATGTCGATCCAGTAATCGAGCATGCCGGCGGCGTCGGTCGAATCCGGCCCCGGTCCCTCGCGGTCCTCCCGCGGGACCCCCTGCTCGAAGAGGACCGTCTTTGCGCCGTGAGCGGCGGCCCGTTCGGCCGCTGACGCACCAGCGGGGCCTCCGCCGACGATCGCGACGTCTACGCGTTCCATACGCCGTTTGGACTCATTGGGTCATTATAAAAACTGCGAGGTGTATTTTCGACGCTCGGCGTCGCCCACCGTCTCCGTCCGGATCGGTAACTGCGGTGGAGCGGTCCGCGCTGTGTCGCGGTGCGCGAGGTCTGACCGAAACGGACTGCGGCCTCCCGAGACGGCCCGGGCGACGGCCGATTACAGCGGTGCGCCGACCAGCACGAGTTTCGCGCGTTCGTCGCTCCGGTTGTGGATCTGCCTGGTTTCCGCCGCGTCGAGTCGGATCGCCTCGTCCGCCTCGAGCGTTACGGTTTCGTCGGCGTCGCCCAGTTCGATGTCGATCGTCCCCGCGACGACGTAGTAGACCTCCTCTTGGCCGGAGTCGGTCTCGTCGTGTTCCATGCCCTTCCCGTCCGGCTCGAGTTCGAGGACCGAAATGCCCAGTTCCTCGGTGTCGAGATCGTCCTTGAGAAACCACATGCCGCCCCACTCCTCGTCGATGACTGATTCCGGATCGGTCTTGGCGACGGTATCGTAGCCCATGATCGATACTTCGCGTTTCGAAACTTAAATCGACGGGACGACGACTCCGCCGTCGCTCGACGGCGGAAGCACATCCCCGTGCGTTTTTGTTCCGACACGCATAGCAAACGAACGATGTACGATCTGGTCCACCGCTATGCCCCCGCGAGTCCCGCGGGCCGGACCCTCGTCGCGATCAGCGCCTCGGTGATCGGGGTCCCGGCGCTGGTGCTCGGACTCCTCGGAGTGGCCGGCAACACCGCTGCGGGACTCCTGTTCCTTCTGATGAGCGTCGTAACCCTGACCGTCGCCGGCCAGTTGACGCGCGGTGTCGTTCGACAGGCCGCCTCCGCGGGCCCCGAGGCGAGCCCACACGAGACCGGGATGCCGGACGAGTCCGACGAACGCCCGGTCGAAACCCTGCGGCGACGGTACGCAGCGGGTGAAATCAGCGACGACGAGTTCGAACGCCGACTCGACCGACTGCTCGAGACCGAACGGCAATCGCGATCGGCGGACGAGCGGGAGCGCCTGGTCGAGTGACTCGGTTCCCGCTGGCCCGTCTCGAGACGCCACCGGGTCCGCCACAACAACTGCTAAACCGCGGCGGCACACAGTGAGACGTGTATGCGATCGACGGCAGGGAACGCACAACTGGCGTTGCTCCTCGAGGTCGCGGCGACGCCCAAACCGGGGAACGTCGACCGCCATCGGGACCTCCCGGACCTGCGGTTCGCCCACTTCATGGCCGGCGCGGTGGGGGCCCGTGAGGGACTCGAGATGGCGGCCGACGGCGCGGCGGTCGGGCCGGCATTCGAGCGGGCCGTCGAGAAGATGGCCGCTCAACAGGGGGGAAACACGCAGTTCGGCGCGCTTCTGTTGCTCGTCCCGTTAGTGCGGGCCGCCCAGCAGGATCTCTCACGGCCCGTCGCCGAGTCCGTCACCCGGGGGACGACCGTCGACGACGCGGCATCGTTCTACCGCGCGTTCGAGCACGTCGACGTCGCCGTCGGCGACCCGCCAGACGACATGGCGGCCCTCGACGTGCGCCGCGGCGCGGACGCGGTCCCAGCCGTCGACGCCCGCGGGTTGACGCTTTTCGACGTGATGGACCGGAGCGTTCCCGGCGACGATGTCGCTCGCGAGTGGGTCCACGGGTTCGACCGCTCGTTCGCGGCGGCCGAGCGACTCGCCGCGGCCGACGGCCCGATATCGGATCGGACCGCGGCCGTCTTCCTCTCGCTG
This sequence comes from Natrinema pallidum DSM 3751, assembly GCF_000337615.1. Lineage (GTDB taxonomy): Archaea > Halobacteriota > Halobacteria > Halobacteriales > Natrialbaceae > Natrinema > Natrinema pallidum. The sequence goes on along the minus strand of NZ_AOII01000026.1, from coordinate 104,449 downwards.
CTCGCCGAGCGACCCGATACGCTCGTCGCGACGCGTCACGACGAGGCGACTGCACGGGCGGTGACCGACCGCGCTGCGGCCTTACACGACGCGGACGCCCTCGAGACGGCCCCCGAAGCCGTCGACTCCTTCGCCGACGATCTCGTCGAGCGGGGGATCAACCCGGGAACGACGGCCGACGTTACCGCAGCCGGGCTGTTCATTGCGCTCGAGCGCGAGGCGGTCGACGTATGATCGACGAGCGAGAGGCCATGACCGACGACGCAGTGACCGGTCGCGAGGACGACCGGGCGGACCTCACGGAGTGGCCGGTCGACCTCTCGGGGGTCACCGAGTCGATCGTGACCACGCTGGGGCCCAACGGGCTGTGGAACGCCGCTGCGCTCGGCCTCCACGCCGGCGATCCCGTCACCGCCCGAACGTGGGGCAACACCCGCACCCGCCGGAACTTCCACCGACAGGGGACGGGCTACGTGCAGTTCGTCGACGACCCCGTCGACTTCGCCGAGGCCGCTCTCTCGATCGTCGAGCGCGAGGAACCGGTTCTGGCGTCCGCGACCGCCTGGGTGCACGTCGCCGTCGACCGGGTCGAGAGCGGTCGCGAGGGCGACACCGACTGGGAGGACTGGACGCTTCGCCCGCTCGAGGCGACGATCGAGCGAGAAACCGTGCCCACGATCGATCGCGGGTTCGGAGCCGTCGTCGAGGCGACCGTCGCCGCGTCGCGACTGTCCGTCTCGGGCTACGACGAGACCGAACTTCGGGACCGCCTCGCGTACTGTGCGTCGGTCGTCGACCGCGCCGGCGGGCCACGCGAACGCGAGGCCATCGAGCGCGTCCGCGAGCGGTCGTCGTGGTAACCCGGAACCGAAACGGCGGGCCGACGGATCGATATCTCGGAGCGCCAAAGAGAAAGGGATTAAGAGCCTCTAGACGGAACCACCCTACATGGCAATCAAACCGGCCTACGTCAAGAAGACCGGGAACCTCCTTCTGGAGCGGTACCCGGAGGCGTTCACGACCGATTTCGAGCAGAACAAAGAGAGCGTCACGAAGCTCACGAACGTCGAGTCCAAGGGCGTCCGCAACCGCATCGCGGGCTACGTAACGCGAAAGAAAGGCGCAGAAGTTCCCGCATAAGTCGATCTTTTCACCTCGAGCGAGTGACCCGACGGCAAGCGACCGCAGTCGATCGTCCGACTCGAGAGCCGGGGCTTCGCCGATAGAGCGGAGCGCTTCGCGGTCGAGCGCGCGCGGAGAACAGTCCGACTCGATACCTGCCTTACTGGTCGAAACCGGGTTCCATGTAGACCGCGGCGACGAACGCGACGGTCGCGATCCCGAATCCGAACAGGAGCCCGATCATGCCGGTCAGAATGCTCAGTTCCAGGCCGAGTACCGGGAGCATCCCGCCGTTGTAGCCCGTCCACGCGAAGGCGACGCCCAGCAGCGCCGCGACGGCCGCGATGGCCGCCGCACCGATACTAAAGCGGGTGTCGAACAGTCCTCGGTCGCTGGTGTTCGCGGTCGAACTCGTCATCGGGACCACCTCCCGTCGGCGGCCTCGAGTCGATCCTGTCGATAATGCATCGGTCGACAACTGGCGCTCCCGTTTCTTAATATCTTCTATCCGTTCACAGCGCTCGCGACGACCGGCTACCGGTCGCACGCGGGCCCGACGCCGGCCAAGTGATTCCGACCATTGACACGCGCTACCGTAAACCCAAACGGTTTTGCGGACACGACTCGGAGTGGCGAAAAATGGCAGTACGAGTAGGCGTACTCGGTGCAACCGGTGCCGTTGGACAGCGACTCATTCAACTACTCGATCCTCACTCGGACTTCGAGATCGCGACGCTCACAGCCAGCGAGGCAAGTGCCGGCAAGACGTATCGACAGGCCGCGAAGTGGCGCGTCGACAGCCCGATTCCCGATGCCGTCGCCGATATGACCGTGACGGCGACCGATCCCGACGCGGTCCCGAACGACGTCGACATGCTGTTCTCGTCGCTCCCCTCGAGCATCGGCGCGGATGTCGAACCCGGCTTCTGTGAGGCGGGGTACGTCGTCTCGTCGAATTCCTCGAACGGGCGTATGGACGACGACATCCCGCTCGTGATTCCGGAAGTCAACCCCGACCACCTCGACCTGCTCGAGGTCCAGCGCGACGAGCGCGGCTGGGACGGCGCGATGGTCAAGAACCCCAACTGCTCGACGATCACCTTCGTTCCCACGCTCGCGGCGCTCACGGAATACGGCCTCGAGAAGGTCCACGTCTCGACGCTCCAGGCTGTTTCCGGCGCGGGCTACGACGGGGTGAGTTCGATGGAGATCATCGACAACGCCGTCCCCTACATCGGCGGCGAGGAGGACAAACTCGAGACCGAGTCGCGGAAACTGCTCGGCGAGTTCGACGGGGCCGAACTCATGCACAACGGTATGGACGTGGCGGCCTCCTGTAACCGCATCCCGACCATCGACGGCCACCTCGAGAACGTCTGGGTCGAGACCGAGGAGGACCTGACCGCGGACGCGGCCGCCGAGGCCATGCGGGAGTACCCGTCGCTGGACCTGCGTTCCTCGCCGGACCCGCTCATCCACGTCTTCGAGGAACCCGACCGTCCGCAGCCCCGGATGGACCGTACCCTCGGCGACGGGATGGCCATCGCCGCCGGCGGCCTTCAGGAATCGCCCTTCGGCTTGCAGTACAACTGTCTGGCTCACAATACGATCCGCGGTGCCGCCGGTGCGAGCGTGCTCAACGGCGAACTGCTGCTCGAGAACGGATACATCTAATCGCGCGAAGCCGTCCCGTGGTCGACGGACGGTCGGCGTCACCGTTCGATCGCCGTCATTTGCCACGGCTCTCGAACCGCTCTCCGGTCGCAGTGCTCCCTCAAAACTGTCGCTCGGCCGTGCTGTGACGGGGTCGGGAGAGTGCGATAATATAAGCCCCAGCGCCACGTAATGAGAGCGTACGCCCCGCATGGTCCTGATCGTCGAGTTCGAAATCGCGACGCCGATCCTCCGGCGAACGGTCGACGACGTCGCGAAGATCGACGTCGATGAGATCTACCAGTCCGAAACGGGGGCGACGAAACTCATCTGCTGGGTCTACGGCGACGACCTCGGGCATCTCGAGGCGGCGCTGGCCGCGGACGATACCGTACGGACCGCCTCGCTGCTCGAGGAGCAAGACGACTGTCGTCTCTACAGCGTCACGCTCTCCGAGCGTGGCGAGGCCCACCTGACGTATCCCACGGCAGCGGAGTACGATATCGGCTACCACGAGATCACGGTCACGAAGGATACGAAGATCCGGGCCCGCGTTCCCACGCGAGCATCGCTGTTCGCGTATCGCGACGCCTGTCGGGAGAAGGGCATCCCGTTTCGGATTCAGCGAATCTTTCGGGAATCGGACCCCTCCGGCGATCGGTACGGAATCACCGACAGGCAGCGAGAGGCGTTGCAGGTCGCCCTCGAGGAGGGCTATTTCGACGTGCCGCGGGAGACGACGTTATCGGCGATCGCCGAGAAACTCGAGATTTCGGACCAAGCCCTGTCCGCGCGCCTTCGACGGGGACAGGCCAATCTCCTCCGCAATACGATGGGTGAACGGTCCCCCATTTAACGGGTTGGCCATTCAATCGTGTTCGCTTCCCGTCTCCGACTGGTATCCGGAGTATGGAAACCGAACCGTCGACCGTCGAATCTCGCCCGCACGACGGGGACAGGACGTATCAGTTCGAACCGGAGACCCCACTCAGCGAAACGGTCATCGCCGCGGTCGCGGCGGAATCGGGGTTAGACGAACTCGAAATCGCCGACGAGTTCGGGCCGCTCTACGACGCGGTCGATCCGACCGCGTTGGATTCGCTGTTTCGGTCGACGCCGCGGACGGACCGGTCCGTCGGGTCCGTTACGTTCGCGTACGCCACCTATCGAATCACGGTCGACCAGACGGGACAGGTGTTGCTCGAGGACCGGGACTAATCGTTCTTTGAACGAGCGATCGGACCTATTCCTCAGGACCGTCGGAAGCGACTGATCGACGAGCGAAGGGTGGCGGTACGTCGCCGCTTAGTCGTCGGTTCGTGGCAACGCGACCACCGGGACCGATGCTTCCGTCACTAACCGTCGCGCCACGTCGCCGGTGAGTAGTTCCACGAACCGGCTCCCGCCGCGGGGCTCGAAGACGACGGCGTCGACGTCACGTTCGGTTGCCGCCTCGAAGATCGTTTCGACCACGTCGGTTCCGAAGAGGATTGCCGTCTCGACCGCGCCGGCTCGCTCCTCGAGCGGCCCGCGAGCGCGCTCGAAGACCGTCCGTGCATACTCCTCGCGCTGTTCGACCGAGGCTTTGTCGGGCGCACCCCCTGCTTTCTCGATCACGTTGACGACGATCACCCGACTCGACGGGGAGAGATGCGGTGCGAGCGCCGCCGCGGTCCGTTCCCCGTCTTCGGGATCGGCCACGGGAACGAGCACTGTCCCGTCGAAGGTCAGCGACACGGGACACCTCCCGCGTTCTCCGCTTGCGCGGCGTCTTTCGTGCGACTGTCGACGACTGCTGTGAGCTTCATACACCTGGTTCGTCACAGGGGGGCAAAAAAGTAGAGTCGATCGACGGCTCGCGCGGCGGTCGTCCGGGATCGTCCGCGGCCGCAGTTCCGTCAGGGGAGGACTACGTTTTCGAGGGCCGCATCGGGTCCGGATTCGTCGAATCGACGGCGGTTTTCCGCGACGATGTCGGCCAGTCGATCGTAGTACGCCGGCGTGTGGCCCGCGTTGTGTGGCGTGATCTGCACGTTTTCGAAGGTCCACAGCGGATGGTCCTCGGGCAGCGGTTCGGGATCGGTTACGTCCAGTGATGCGCCCCGAATCCGGTTCGAGCGCAGCGCCGCGACGAGCGCGTCGGTGTCGACGACCGGCCCGCGGGCGATGTTGACGAGCACCGACTCGGGGTCCATCGTGATGAACGCCTCGCGATCGATCAGACCGCGCGTCGTTTCCGTGAGCGGACAGGCGAGGACGAGGTAGTCCGTCCGTGCGAGTGCGTCGTCGAACGCCGCGTCCTCGAAGCCGATCACCTCGTCCGTCGGCCCACCCTTCGCCGGGGTATAGCGCACGCCGATCGTGTCGACGCCGAACGGCTCGAGGCGCGTACAGACCGACTGCCCGATCGCGCCGAGGCCGACGATGGTTACCGTCGACCCCTGCAGTTCCGTGGCCTTGTAGTGGCGCCACTCGCGGCGACGTTGGCGGCGCTCGCCGACGTGAAACCGCCTGGTGAAGTGGAGGATCGCACCCACGACGTGCTCGCCGATGTTCGGTCCGTGAACACCCGAGGCGTTCGTCACCGTGACGCCCCGATCCTCGAGGTCCGCGAGCGGCAGGTGGCCGGTCCCCGCGTAGGCACACGCGAAGACGTCGAGGGAATCGGCGGCCGCGAGCAGTTCCTCCTCGAGCGTCATGCCGGTGACGAAGCGTACGTTTTCGATCGCCTCGCGCTCCTCGGCCGGCGTTCTCGCCAGGTCGACGGTGTGGTCCGGCAGCCGATCGCGGATCGCGTCGGCGTACTGTTCGATCGGCGTTCCGTGGGTGCCCGTTCGCAGGACGAGCACGTCCGGCGCATCGTCGCTCATGTCACAGTCCTCGACCGATGCCGGCAAAAGCGTTCGTCTCGCGGCACCGCTTGGGTCCCAACGCCGTCGAACCGATCCGGACTGCGACGCACGCTCCGTTCACGCTGGCACCGCGTCCCGCCACGACCACCCGCCGAAGCGGTTCGCCGTTGACGCCCGCGCCGTCCCGGTCTCGCCGGCCGTTATCGGCTCGTCTCGCAGCCCAGTCGTCGCTCCACCGCGTCGCGAACCCGCTCGAGCACGACGGGAGTGTCGCTCGGGCGACCGACGCTGACCGCGTCCGCGCCGTAGCCGACGTACTCGCGGACGGTCTCGTCGTCGCGGACGCCGTTGTTGGCGATCACGAACAGGTCGGTGGCGTCGGCGATGGCGGCGACGACCGATTCGGTATCCATCGCGTCGACGTGGACGAAGGCCGCTCCCGCCGTCTCGAGGCGACGGGCCAGTGCCGGCAGGTCGACGCCCGGGACCTCCGCGCGGACCTTCACGCCGACGGTCGCACCGGTTTCGGCCGCCCGCGCCACGTAGCCAGCGAGTCGCTCGCCGTCCCGCAGGAGCGTCTCGCCACAGCCGACGTCGCGGAGTTCGGCCTGTCGGCAGTGGGCGTTGATCTCGAGGTACGCGTCCCGATCGCGACAGACGCGAGCGGCGTCGACGACGGGGTCGACGGTCGCACTTCGGACGTTGACCCCCGGTTGGATCGGCGTCCCGGCGAGCGACTCGAGTTCGCGGGCGACGAAGGCCAGCGGATCATCGGGCAGGAACTCGGTGCGATCGCGAGCGACGAGTTCGCGGGCGGCCGCGCGGGAATCCGCGTCGATGGCGATGCCGCCGAGGAACGCCGCCCCGGCGTATTCGGCACCGGCCCGTGCCCAGTCGGCGTCTGCCTCGCCGCTGAGGCTCGCGAGCGCGAGCGGCGGCGTAAACGACACTGTCGATGCCATTTCAACTCACGTGTCCGATCGCATCGTCGATCGCGCGGATCACGCGCGCGGCGTCCGCGCTGGAGTCGATCGCGATGTCCGTCCGAACCGTCGGCCGGTCGAAATCGGCGTCGTCGCCGTCGTCGATCACGAACGCGTCCGCGAACGGGTAGGCGGTCGCCAGCCCTTCGGTGCTCGGCTCCGCGTTGACGGCCTCCATGAGGTCGCCAGCGGGCCCGGAGAACGCGTCGTCGCCGAGGAACGGTGAGACGGCGACGACGGTCGTCTGGGCGAGCGCGTCCGCGACGCCCGGGAGCGCGAGCATCGGTCCGATACTGGTGACCGGGTTCGACGGGCCGATGACGACGGTATCCTCGAGCGCCTCGAGGACGCCCGGAGCGGGGTCGGCCTGCGAGGAGCCGCGGAACTCGACGGTGTCGACGGCCGGGTCGCCCCGATGGGCGACCCAGTACTCCTGGAAGTGCATGACTCCCTCGTCGGTGTGGACGAGGCTTGCCACGGGATCGTCGCTCATCGGGAGGAGATCGATCGTCAGTCCGAAGGCGTCGGCGAGTCGCTCGGTCGCCTCGCTCAACGTCTTCCCCTCGTCGATGAGGCTCGTCCGCGTGATGTGGACGGCCCGGTCGCGATCACCGATGGTCATGAATTCGGCAACGCCCGAAAAGCGACGCCAGTTCGCGAGCGTCCGGCCCTCGGTCTGCCTGTCGTCGGGGAGATACTGCGGCCCCTCGGGCAGCCCCGCGGCCGATGCGATATCGGAAAGCGCCGAGTTGGTCCGCTGCGTATCGCCCTCGATACCCCACCACGTCTCTCGGTCGAGGATTCCACCACCCTGAAACAGCAGCGTATCGACGTCCGGCGAGACCAAGAGCCCGCCGATCTCGATGTCGTCGCCCGTGTTGACGACGACCGTGGTCTCCTCCGGCGAGAACGCGGCGGCAGCGCCGTCCAATAGCTTCGGCGTTCCAGTGCCACCGGAGAGGAAAGTTACCATACCTACACCTCTCGAGCGAGGCTACTTAATCGCTTATGGCCGGCGTTCGGGACCCGGAAATATCGTCCCGAACCGCTTCGTCGAACGACGACCGGCGGCCAGGGTGGCGGTTCAATGCAGTAGACCGGGGGGATCGCGCGGTTACTCGACGACGATCGTTCCGGTCATGAAGCGCTCGTGGGGGATGCAGACGTACTCGTGTTCGCCCGTCGTCTCGAACGTGTGGACGTACGATTGGCCCGACTGGACCGCGCCTTTGCCGTTCTCCCATCCCTCGCGAGCACCGTCTTCGCTGTCGAACCCGCCCGACGTCCAGTAGGCCGCGTCGCTCGGGATCCGATCTTCGAAGGCCGTCACCGTGTGCGGTTCGCCGGCCGCGTGTTTCCAGGCGACGGTCTCGCCCTGCTTGACGGTGAGCGTCTCCGGAGCGTACGCGGTCGCCTGCATCTCGACGACGTGGTCGGCGTCGTCGGGGACGCCCTCGACGACGTTCGGTCCGCCCTGGAGGTCCGGCGCTGATTCGGTCTCGTCGGCAGTGTCAGCCGACCCGTCGACCGGCGCTGCGTCGGCCGCGCCGGCGACCGCGAACTGCGCCCGCAACGCCGCCGTCGCGAACGCTTCGGCGGCCTCGTCGACGTCCATCTCCGTCTCGTGGGCGGCGTCGCTCTCGGCGTCGCTCGCCTCGAGCGCGGCGGTGTACTCCTCGAGCGCCGCCTCGAATCCCTCGTAGGCCTCCCGGTCGGCTTCCTCGAGGAGTTCGTGAGCCTGCGCACTCTCGAACGTCTCGTACACGTCATCCATGAGTGACGCGGCGGCGGCACCGAACGAGCCGCCGGCGGCCGCGACGACGGAATAGGTCGCCGCGACCGCGTGCTCGTTGAACGCCCGGGCCGTGGCTCCGACAGCCGCATCGTTCCCGGCGGCGGTCTGCGCGTCGCCGAGCGCGCCCTCGAACGATTCGTACCGGTCGTGATCGGCGTCTTCGAGTGCCTCGTGGAACCCGCCCGCACCGTTTTCGAAGTACTCGAACGTCTCCCCGACGACGGTTTCGGCTCGGTCGGACGCGCCGAGGGCGTCCAGAACGCCGGCGTCGAACACCCGCGCGGTCATGTACCCGCTTTCGACGGCGCTGACCTGTGCGGTCGAGCCGACGGTCGTCTCGAACTCGAGGAGGGTCTCGCGGATCCCCGTCGCGTGTTCGTCGACGGCCGCGTCGTCGCCGTTCTCGCAGGCCTCGATGAGGCCTTGCAGGTGCTCCTCTTCGAAGGTCTCGTAGAGCGATTCGTCAGTCTCCTCGAGCGTTTCGTGGAAGTCGGCTTCGTTGGCCTCGAACGTCTCGAACAGCCCGCGGACGAGTTCGGCGGCGGCCGCGTTCTCGCCGAGCCGATACCGTTCCACCGCGTCTTCGGTTCGAGCTTTGAAGAAGCCAGCCTCGATCAGTGCGGCCTCGCTGCCGGTCCCCAGGGCCTCGATCCCGGTCACCAGCCCGTCGTCGACCGCATCGACGGCGGTGTCGACGCCCGCCGAATCGTCGTTCTCGATCGCCGTCGCGAGTGCGTCCAGACCGTCCTCCTCGAATCGGTGGTAGGCGTCCTCGCTCGCCTCCTCGAGTGCCTCGTGTGCGCGAGCGCCCTCGAAGTGTTCGAACGCGTTCTCGACGACCCGCGCGGCTGCATCGTGCTTCCCGTGCTCGAAGAGCCAGGCCGCGTCGTGGGCCCGCGCCCGATACACGGTCAGGGCAGCGGCGTGAGCGAACGCCGTCGACGGCCCGCCCAGCCCCGCGAGCGCCGCAGCGTCCCAGCCTCGTGCCTGATAGGCGGCGATCTGTCCGGCACCCGCTGCCGACTCGGACGGTGCCAGGGCGTAGCCGCCGTCGATAGCCGCCGCGAGCGCATCGCTCGCGCTCGAGCGGACGCCCTCTACGTCCTCGTCGCCCGCGGCCGTGGCGACGCTCTCCATGGCGTGTTCGAATCGCTCGTAAACGTCGCCGTCGGCTTCCCCGATCGCGTCGTGGACGGCCGCCCCCTCGAACCGTTCGAACGCGTCGTTCGCGACGGTTTCGGCGGCGTCGAAGGCACCGGCCGAGGCGAGCATGACACTATCGGCGACCGTCGTCCCGAACGCCTGCAGATCGAACGCCTGGGCCGTCGGCTCGCCAACGAGGGTCTGCTGGGCCCCGCGGAGTTGCTCGTCCGCGATACCGGTTTCCTCCCGGCCGCGTGCGATGTCGTTCCGCTCCAGCCCCTCCGTCCGGAGTTCGACGAGCGCCTCCTCGAACGCCTCGTAGCGTGACTCGTCGGTTTCCTCGAGCATTTCGTGGGCGTTGTACTCGCCGCTGGCGTGCTCAAAGCGATCGAACGTCCGGCTGGCGATAGCAGCGCCGGCACCGGTCTCACCGGCCTCCCCCGCGGCGAGCGCGTCCCACAGCCGCGCTCGCATCGCGTTCCACTCGGCGGCGACGGCCGTCTTGGCCGGCTCCGCGACCGTCGATCCCTCGTCGGACTCCGGAGATGTCCCGTCTTCCCCCGAGTCCGATTTGGGGTCTTTTTCCTCGGTCGTCTCGGAACACCCGGCGAGTCCGAGACTCGCGATTGCAGCGCCGCTCCCCTTCAGCCACGCGCGTCGTGTCTGTCGCATGGTTTTAGGCTCGCCTAAATATATAAATGCGTTCCGATTTTGGATGGCCTAAAACGGTGCCTCACGGCGTCGCTCGCGCTGCTGTGCTGTGATCGCAGCCCCGTCGGTCCTGAATCCGGTTCGAACGACCGGCCTCCGATCGGAGCGTGGGCCAGTTTGCAGGCGTGCGGCGCGATCCGGATTCCCTCGAGCCGTCCCGTGATCTCCCCGGTTCCGGGCACCCCTCGATGCAACATTATATAATCATTGATGATGGTATCCATATCCGCGAGCGAGGCCTACGACTACCGAGGACCGATGGCAGTAACGACCACACCCGTAGACGACGGTGCAATGGACGGACTCGACGAGGAACTTCGCGGCGAGTTGTTCCGGCCCGGTGATCCGAACTACGACGAGAGGCGAACAATCTGGAACGGCATGATCGACAGGCGGCCGGCGCTCATCGTTCGAGCGACGGGTGTATCGGACGTGATCGCAACGGTGGACTTCGCCCGCGAGCAGAACGTACTGCTCGCAGTTCGCGGCGGCGGACACAACATCGCCGGCAATGCCGTCTGCGATGGCGGCGTGATGCTCGATCTCTCGGCGATGCGGTCGGTTCGGGTCGATCCGGCGGAACGGACGGCTCGCGTCGAGCCGGGCGCAACCCTCGGTGATTTCGACCACGAGGCGCAAGCGTTCGGACTGGCGACGCCGACCGGAATCAATTCGACGACCGGCGTCGCGGGGCTCACGCTCGGCGGCGGGTTTGGCTGGCTGACTCGCAGGTACGGAATGACGGTGGATAACCTGCGCTCCGTCGATATCGTCACCGCGGACGGCGAACTGCGTCACGCAAGCGAGGCGGAAAACTCGGACCTCTTCTGGGGGATTCGAGGCGGGGGCGGTAACTTCGGCGTGGTCACCTCGTTCGAGTTCGATCTCCACGAGGTCGGCCCCGAAATCCTCTCCGGACCGATCGTCTACGCGGGCGACGATGCGCGGGAGGTCATCCGACACGTTCGGGACTTCAACGAGGACGCACCGGTCGAGTACGCAGCCGATCTCCCGTCGCCACTGTCCGAGATCGTCTTCGGGCAACTCGGCGGCGAGATGGCACGCGTCCCGTCGGACGCGATGGCCTACCCCCACCGGGACGCCGCGTACGCGATGAACGTCTACACGCGCTGGGAGGACCCCGCGATGGACGACGAGTGCATCGCCTGGTCCCGAACGTTCTTCGACGCGATGGCTCCGTACGCGACCGGCGGCGTCTACGTGAACTTCATCAGCGAGAACGAGGGCGAGGAAACCCTCGCTTACGGGCGGAACGGGGACCGGCTGGCCGAGGTCAAGGCCACGTACGATCCGGAGAACCTGTTTCGGCTGAGCCAGAACGTCGAACCCGCCCGATAACTCTTTTTTCGAGCCGCTACTCGCCGATCCAGTCCGCGAAGCTCCCCTCGAGCAGCGTCTCCGACTGCCGGCTGACGTATGCGCGTTGCATCGTTGCGATCGCCTCGTCGAAGTCTGCTCCGTCATCGAGAGCGGACCGAACCTGCTCGCGCTTCCAGCCGGCTGGCGTGACTGCCTGCCGGACGCGCCGCCGGAGCGGGTAGAGATACTTCGCGGCGTCTTCCTCGCTCAGACCGCGGTTGGTCAGCCCGTCCTCGGCGTGAGCCAGCAGGTCCTCGTAGAGCGCGAGGCGATCGGCCGTCTGCTTGCCGTCGTTGGTGATCCAGGTCAGGTCGGCCTCGAGACCGTCGACCATCGCGGCGTAGAAGTTTCCGCGAGCGAGCTGCCAGTCGAGTTCGATGACGGGGTGCTCGAGTCGGGTCAGACTCTCCATCAGGCCGGCGAAGGCGGCGAGGAAGGCGATCGAATCGCGAACCGTGGGCTGGGCAGGAATCGGCCGGAACTCGATGCGGGCGTTCGCAGCCGATCTGGTCGGGCCGCCGAAGACCGGTCGGACCCACCGCCAATACGTGCCGTGTTTGCGGCTGAAGTGGGGGAACTGATCGTCGAAGCGCTCGCCGGGCTCGATCGGCATCGGGACGATAGTGTCGTCATCGGCGACCCGGTCGATCGCTTCGTCGACCGTCTCCAGGTCGTGTGGGAAGCGGACCTTGCCGTCTCCCGTTGTGGGATCGTTGAGGACGGTCTCGAAGATGCTGATCCGGTGTTCCATCCAGGCGTCCCGGAGGATGTCGTCAGCGGTGGCGTCGTCGTCGTAGAGGTCGACGGGGAAAAACGGGGAGTTGACCCCGAGCGCGAGCAGCGGGCCGGCGACCCGGAGCGCGTAATTGAAGTACTCGGGGAGATCGGGGGCGTGAGCGACCTGATAGTGGGGCTGAATCGACGTAATGAGGCTCTCGGGCATGACGGTATCGCCCTGCACGGAGACGTTCGGGGCCTCGATGCGCATTCCCGCGGCGTCGGCCTGCTCGGTGTTGGCCATCGCGTGATACCGCGCGGAGTCGCTCATGTTCGTCGCGATGCGGATCGCCCGTTCGGTCCCGTCCGGAGCGGTCGCCGTCCGCTCGACGCTGTCGGTGAGGTAGGTCCCCGCCGCCTCGCCTTCAGGGGGGAGCGTCCAGAGCGCGTCGCTGACTAACCGCATTCGCTCGGACTTCGTCACGTCCAGTGCCGTCTGTAACCGGGCTTTGACCTCCGACTCCTGGGCGGCCAGTCCGGGGGCGTTCAGCGGCTGCGGGCTGGTCGTCATCTCCGCGTTGTGCAGGCCCAGTTCCTTCTCGAAACCGATCAACTCGAGCAGTCGACGCGGGACCCGCCGCAGCGCACAGTCGTCGGCCTTGACCGCGTAGAACTCGTACTCGAGGCCGACGATCGCCTGCGGATTGTCGAAGACCCCCTCCTCGACGGCGTCTTTGATGACCGCCGCGTCCGCCTGGGCCCGCTCCCGGAAGTCGGCGGCGTCGACCGCCAGCACGTCCGCGACCCGTGCGGCGAGTTCCTCCTCTGGCATACCACCGAGTGTGTGGCCGATTGTCTTTAAAGCACGTCTCTCGAGGGGACGGTAGCGGTCCGTCTCAGAACCGTTTTACTCCCGGCGGCGATACACGTCCCCGATGGAGTTCGCCACGTTCGCCGACCGCGCCGCGACGATCGATGCCGAACCCGCAGACCTCGAGATCGTCGCCCACGTCAGGGACCTGCTCGCGGCGGCCGAGGGAGAGATCGAGGTCGTCACGCGGTTCGTTCAGGGGCGGGTGTTCCCCGCCTGGGATTCGACGACGCTCGATATCGGTCCGAGCGCGTGTTACGAGGCGATCGCCCGCGCGGCGGGGCGAAACGTCAGCAGCGACGACATCGAAGAACGACTCGCCGAGATGGGCGAGATCGGCGACGTGGCGGCCAGCTACGAGTTCGGCGGCCAGCAGGGCCTCGGTGCGTTCACGGACGGCGACGGCGGCACCGGTGACGATCTCACCGTCCGTGAGGTCGCCAACACCCTCGCGGAACTGGCCGCCGCCGAGGGGTCGGGCAGCCACGACCGGAAGGTCGACCTCCTCTTTGGCCTGTTCAATCGCGCCTCGAGCGAGGAGGCGCGCTATCTCGCTCGGCTCGTCCTCTCGGAGATGCGCATCGGCGTCGGCGAGGGGACGGTCCGAGACGCCATCGCCGCGGCCTTCGAGGTCCCCGAGGACCGCGTCGAACGCGCCCTACAGGTGTCGAACGACTACGGACGGGTCGCCCGAATCGCACGAGACGAGGGCGTTGTGGGGCTCGACGCCATGGACCTCGCGGTCGGCCGCCCCGTTCAGGCGATGCTCGCCCAAGCCGGGACCGTGACCGACGCGCTCGAGGAGTGGGGGACGGCCGCGGTCGAGTGGAAGTACGACGGGGCGCGGATCCAGTTGCACCACGACCCCGCGGGCATGGACGACGGCGATGGCTCGACGGTCGAGACCCGCGTCTTCTCGCGGAACATGGAGGACGTCACCGATGCCCTCCCCGAAGTCGTCGAGTTCGCCGCGGAAACCCTCGATGCCCCCGCAATCCTCGACGGCGAGGTCGTCGCCGTCGACGACGACGGCTCGCCGCTGCCGTTCCAGGAAGTCCTCAAGCGGTTCCGCCGGAAACACGACGTCGCGAAGGCCCGCGAGGACGTCTCGGTGCGCCCGGTCTTCTTCGACTGCCTGCACGCCGGCGGCGAGGACCTGCTCGAGGACCCGCTGACGACCCGCCACGACGGGCTCCGGTCGGTGCTGGCCGATTCCGGTACCGATGGCGATGCGGGCGACGCGGTCGCGGACGAGGACATCGAGGGTCTCTCCCTGCTCTGGACCACCGACGACCCCGACGAGATCGAGTCGATCGACGCCGACGCGCTCGAGGCCGGCCACGAGGGGATCATGCTCAAGGACCCCGGGTCGACATATTCGCCGGGGCGACGGGGGAAACACTGGCGCAAGCGCAAGCCGGACGTGGAAACGATCGACTGCGTCGTCACCGGTGCCGAGTGGGGCGAGGGCCGACGGGCGACCTTCCTCGGGACCTTCGAACTCGCCGTGCGCACGGGCGACGATTTCGAGACCGTCGGCAAGGTCGCGACCGGGATCACCGACGAGAAACTCGCGGAACTGACCGACCTGCTCGAGCCACACATTGCCGCCGAGAACGGACAGGAAGTCGACCTCGAGCCGGAAGTCGTCTTCGAGGTCGGCTACGAGGAGATCCAGTCCTCGCCGACCTACTCCTCGGGCTACGCGCTGCGGTTCCCGCGGTTTCAGGGCGTGCGATACGACAAGGACCCCGAGGGCGCGGACTCGCTCGAGCGCTTACAGCGCCTGCAGGCGTGACGAGTCGGGGTGGAATCGACGTATCGCCCTCGTTCTCGGACCGAGTCGACGAGTCACGGCGACCCAACTGGGACGGATATATAGAAGAACTAGTTATTTTTATGCTGTCATACGCGGACCGGTGACCTATGCCCTCCAGACGAACGTTTCTGAGTACTATCGGTGCTGTGTCAGGCGGTCTCGGAGCCGGCTGTCTATCGTCTCTCCGTGCTGTCAGTGGATACGTGCAACTGAAGTCGATCGAGGGGTGGTACGCTGCGGCTGACGGCGGGGGAAACGATCCCATCATGTCCGTCCAGCTGAGTTCCCCGCCGGGTGGCGAACCGGAGCTGGGATATCTCGACCCCGAGTGGGAGGACCGCTTCGACACGCCCCGAGAACCGGTCGTTTCCGACGACTTACACGACGACTTCGATCGAACCTACGACACCATCGTCTACACGGTCGGCGTTTGTAGCGAGGAATGGATCGACGGACGGGACGACGACGACGGGGAGGGATGTCATAACGATTCGGTGTCTCGAGAGGAGTTCAACATGGTTCAGGTCCACGATCAGGCGAGCGCGTCGTTCGAGGATCACGATCTCTCCATTCACTCGCGGGAAGGGACGTGGGCGTTCGAATCGGAGTGACCGACGACTCAGCCGGAATGTAGCGTTCGCTGACGTATTCGCGGCGCACCTGTCTGTGAGTTCCACGCTCTCCGCGCACTCCCGAACTGAGCCATCGCCGAGCGGGCGTGTCGTCGGCGGGGCCGCGGGATTCGGACCCGAGCGTTCCGGACCGTGACGATCACCGACGATCCCCCGCGTCGAAGACAGGTAAGCACCCTTAAGACCCACGACCGACAGGATTCCCGTATGCAACCGCGCGACCTGTCCGATCACGTCGCTTACGAGGCGGGTCGAGGCATCGAGGAGGTCGCCCGCGAACTCGACCGGGACCCCTCCGAGTTCATCAAACTCGCCTCGAACGAGAACCCGCACGGACCCTCGCCGGCCGCGGCCGTCGCCATCCGGGAGACGGCCTCGAGCGTGAGTTCGTACCCCAAAGCCGCCCACGCCGATCTCACGACCGCCGTCGCCGGCCGCTGGAACGTCACCGACGACCAGGTCTGGCTGGCAAACGGCGGCGACGGGGCCATAGACTACCTCCACCGGACGACGCTGGACCCGGACGACGCCGTCCTCGTTCCCACGCCCGGCTTCGCCTACTACGGAATGAGTTCCCGCTTTCACCACGGCGACGTTCGGGAGTACGAACTCTCGAAGGCCGACGACTTCACGCAGGAGGCCGACGCGGTCCTCGAGGCCTACGACGGCGAGCGCGTGATCTGGGTCACGAGCCCGCACAACCCGACGGGCTCGACGATGCCCCTCGCGGAAATCGAACGTCTCGCCGACGAGACCGACGAGGAAACCCTGATCGCAGTCGACGAGGCCTACGGCGAGTTCGCCGACGGCGAAAGTGCCATCGCGCTGCTGGACGGCTGGGACGAGTTCGAGGCCCGCGACGATGTCGCGGTCCTCCGGACGTTCTCGAAAGCCTACGGATTGGCCGGCGTTCGGCTGGGCTACGCCGTCGTGCCCGACGAGTGGGCCGACGCCTACGCCCGCGTGAACACGCCCTTCGCGGCGAGCGAACTCGCCTGCCGGGCCGGGCTTGCGGCCATCGACGACGAGGAACACGTCGTCCGGTCCGTCGAAACCACCCGCGAATCCCGCGCATACATGCGCGACCACATCGACGCACACGTCTGGGAGAGCCAGGGCAACTTCGTCCTCGTCGACGTCGGCGATGCCTCGGCCGTCGCCGCCGAAATGCAGGAACGCGGCGTCATCGTTCGTGACTGCTCGAGTTTCGGGCTGCCGGGCTGTGTCCGTATCACCTGCGGAACCGAGGACGAAACGGAGCGGGCCGTCGAGACGCTCAACGACGTGCTCGACGACCTCGACGTCGAGCCGGAGTCGGCGGGCGAGCCCGAGAACCCGGATGCGGAGGTGGCCGATCCATGAGGATCGCCGTCACCGGGACGCCGGGTACCGGGAAGACGACCGCGACGGAACTGCTCGAGTCCCGGCTGGCCGCTGCGGGGACGGATGCCGGCGACGAGTCGCCACCCGAACTCGAGGTGATCCACCTCAACCGGGTGCTCGAGGACGAGGGACTCTACACCGAGGTCGATGCCGACCGCGAGAGCAAGATCGCGGATCTCGACGCACTGACCGAGTGGCTCGAAGGGCGTGACGGGATCGTGATCGAATCCCACCTCGCCCACCACTTCGATGCCGACCGGATCGTCGTCCTCCGGTGTCACCCCGAGACGCTCGAGCAACGCTTGCTCGAGCGCGGTGAAACCGAGGCGAAGGCGGCCGAAAACGCCGAGAGCGAGGCGCTCGACGTGATCCTCTCGGCAGCCGTCGAGGAACACGGCCTCGAGTCCGTCTACGAGATCGACACGACCGACCGCGCTCCCGCAGCGGTCGCGGACGAACTGACGGCGGTCGCGACGGGCGAGCGCGACCCGAGCGCCGGCGAGGTCGACTATATGGAGTATCTGACATGACCCTCGATAGGTTCCGCCCGTACGTCTCGCGGTTCCTCGACCCGTTCGTCAGGGGGTTCGATCGCGTCGGCATGACGCCCAACGGGGTGAGCGTCGTCGCGTTCGGGATGGCGATCCTGGCGGCCGGCGCGTTCGCCCTCGGCGGACTCGAGGAGCCGATCTGGTACGCCGTGGCGGCGGTACTGGTCTTCCTGAACGGCTGGCTGGATATCGTCGACGGCGCGCTCGCGCGCGAGCAGGAGGTCGCCTCGGCCGGCGGCGACCTGCTGGATCACGTCCTCGACCGATACGCGGATATCGTCGTCATCGCCGGGCTGGCCGCGGGCATCGAGGACTACCTGCTTGGCTTCGCGGCCGTGACCGGCGTCGTGATGACCTCGTATCTGGGCACGCAAGCCCAGGCGGTCGGTCTCGATCGGGTCTACGGCGGCCTCGTCGGTCGAGCGGACAGGTTGGCGATCATCGGTCTCGCCGGCTTCCTCGCGTACCCGCTGGCGGACGCGACGCTCGCCGGGTTCTCGCTGGTCGGCTGGCTGCTTGTCTTCCTCGCGGTCGTCGGCCACCTGACGGCGCTCCAGCGCTTTTATTACTCCTGGATCGCCCTCGAGTAGGCCCGTTTCGACCCGGCCTCCGGGTGATTCGACAGCGTGGAGCCGCGCCGCATGCTTTATCCCTCACCGCGATATAGAGTCCGACATGGTTCAGTGCGAGATGTGTGGGGCCGAGACGTCGTCCCCGAACACCATCAAAGTCGAGGGCGCGAAGCTAGACGTGTGTTCGAACTGCACGGACTTCGGCACTGAAGTCAAAGACACGTCGAGTTCGAGCGGCTCGACGAAGTACTCGACCGGGTCGAGTTCGTCCTCGTCGAGCGGGGGCGGCCAGTCGAGTGGCTCGAGTCGGAGTTCCTCCAGTTCGGGCGGCTCGAGCCAGCGCCGCTCGGACATGTTCGACGACATGGACGAACTCGCGACCGATTACGACGACCGCGTCCGCAACGCACGCGAGGACGCGGGGCTCAGCCAGTCCGATCTCGCGAACGAACTCAACGAGAAGGCCAGCCTGATCCGCAAGATCGAGCGCGGTGATACGCTGCCGAGCGACGAGGTACAGACCGAACTCGAGGACTTCCTCGAGATCAGCCTGAGCGCACAGGGGAGTTCCGGCGAGGACTCGGAGTGGTCCGGCGGCTCCTCGACGGGGAGTTACACCCTGGGCGACGTCGTCAAACGCAAGGACTGACTGCGACGGCCGTCTCCGTCCTCGATACCGCCGCCGACTCGCAAACTATTTCTTTCGGGCGGGTGCGGTTGCCGATATGTTCGTCCTCGTTAATCTGAAGACGTATCCGTGTGACCCGGTCGACGTCGCGGAGGCCGTTCGCGACGTCAACGATGCAACTGACGCTCGTCTAGCCGTCGCACCGCAGGCGGCCCACATCGAGCGCGTCGCCGAAACGGGCGTGGAGACGTGGGCGCAGCACGTCGACGCGATCGAACACGGAAGCAACACCGGTCACACGCTCGCCGAGAGCGTCGCCGACGCCGGCGCGGTCGGCACGCTGATCAATCACTCCGAGCGGCGGCTGAAGCTGGCCGACATCGACGGTGCCGTCCGCGCCGCCGAGCGGGCGGACCTCGAGACGGTCGTCTGTGCGAACAACCCGGCCCAGATCGGCGCGGCCGCCGCGCTGGGACCGGACGCCGTCGCCGTCGAACCGCCCGCGCTCATCGGTACCGGGACGCCGGTCAGTCAGGCAGATCCCGACGTCGTCGAGGACGCTGTCGAGGCGGCGGCGAACGTCGACTCCACGGTATCGGTCCTCTGTGGTGCGGGCATCAGTACGGGCGACGACGTCGTCGCGGCGGGCGACCTGGGTGCCGAAGGCGTCCTGCTCGCCAGCGGGGTCGCGAAGGCCGACGATCCGCACTCCGCGCTCGAGGACCTCGTCGAACCGCTCTGAAGCAGGCACCGACGCCGACCGCGTCTCGAAGACGCGGCCCGTCGACCGACTTTTCTCGATCCCCGCCGAAGGGTGCGTATGACTGATCAGGGAAGCGATCCCGGCGTCGGCGACGAGTCCGCGGCGGGGGCACGACCCGTGGCCGTCACGCTCGAGAATCGGCTGATGAGCCACGGGCTCTATCTGACCGCCTTTCGGTGGCTGGACGAGCACGAACCACCCGGAGCAGACGGAGCCGGGATCGAACTCGAGTACGAGGCCGTCTCCGACGCGCCCGCCGTTACGAGCGACGAAGTCGGGGCCGTCCTGCGGACGCTCCTGACGATCGGCGATGAGCGGGAGTGGACGCCGGGCCGTCTCGAGGTCACGTCGCTGACGACCGACGGGGATGTCCGCGGCTGGTGGTACGTCGAACGCGAGTGGTTCGACCGACTCGGCGACGAACTCTCTCAACTCGAGTTCTCCCAGCGCGTGCTAAGCACCGTTAGAAATCGACAGAACTTGTGAGGTCGTCAGCCGATGTACCCGGTAGTGTTCAGATACACTGATTCCATGCGAAGGCGAACGCTTGGAGCCAATTTTTGACGGTATCTGCTTCGGCATGACTGAAATAGTTTGAGAATTGGTCAGTTCGACGCTTTAGTTCTGAAAGACACGTTCAACACTGTTCCGATTCCCGTGTTTTTCGTCTCTGTAATCGAGACTGTATTGATGGAGTGCCGCTTGCAGCCACGGTGCAGAACCGACGAGAGTAGTTGGATAGCGGTGCTGTTTCGTTAAGCGTGAAAAGTGAGGCGGTACGATTTTGTGGTGCTCTATGCCAAAAATCGACCGCCACAGCGGGTATAGCGACTGGATCGATTTGAGTTTTGTGGAGCGAGAACGGACACCGCGTCGGCTGATGGAGCTCGGTATTCGACTCCATCTTGCTGGTCTCTCGCTTTCGAATACCGTTCGGGAATTGGAGAAGTTTGGTGTCAAACGCAGTCGCAAGGCCGTCCACGATTGGGTTCACAAGTGCGATCTACAGCCAGCAGATGACGCAAAGCCGAATCACGTCGCGCTTGACGAAACCGTGATTCAACTTGATCAACACCGCTATTGGCTGTACACTGCTGTTGATCCGGAGACGAACAAAATCCTCCATATACGGCTGTATTCGACGACTACAACCGCGTTGACAGAACGGTTCCTGCAGGAACTCACTGAGAAACATGACCTCGACGATGCCATGTTTCTCGTCGATGGAGCACAACACCTTCAGACTGCACTCCGTCGATCTGGGCTCCGATTTCGATACGAAAAACATGGAAATCGGAACGCTGCTGAACGTGTCTTTCGTGATATAAAACGTCGCACCTCTTCGTTCTCAAACTGCTTCAGTCACGCAAAACCATCAACAGCAGAATCGTGGCTCCAAGCCTTTGCCGTCTGGCACAATGCTACAAACTAAACACGACCGCGTTGGCCCCGCAAAGGTTTAACTCCGCTCGAGGCCTCGTCCTGTACGAGTAGACACATGAGTTCCGACGACACCGACGAGGGCCCGATCGACGGCGCGGACGATCGAGACGAATCGCTCGAGGCACCGGACGAGTTCGTCGACCACGACGGGGACGCTGGCGGTCGCAGCCCGCCCGTCGAGGAACTCGACCAGCGGATCGTCGACCTGCTTTCGTGGATCCTGGACACGGAGACCCGCGCGAAGATCTACGTGTACCTGTTGGCCACCCCCGGAAGCACCTCCGAGGAGGTCGCGAAGGGAACCGGCCTCTATCCGAGCACCGTCCGTGAGGCGCTCGCGGAACTCCACGAGGAAGAGCGGGTCACCCGAGAGAAGCGGGCCAACGAGGGGGCCGGGAACAACCCCTACGAGTACACGGCGATCCAGCCAAGCGACCTCGTCGGTGGCGTCGTCGATCAGGTCCAGCAGGAACTGAACACCATTTTCACGCTCGACCGGGTCCTCGACCGCGAGGCTGAGCGCGAGCCACGAACCGGACTCGAGAACGACATCGAACCCGTCACGATCACCGTCGACGACACGGCTCCGACGGCGGACACCGACGCCGACTCGAACGCCGACGACGCCGATGTCATCGAGTTCGATGACGACACGCGGCTCGAGTCCGCCGACGAGGCGGACGGCGACAGGGCCGAAAGCGACGGCTCGGACGCGCAGACGGACGACGAGTAACAGTAACGCCGCGGCCGTCAGCCCCCTCTCGTCACTCCTCGAGCTCGAGGACGTCGTGTCGCTCGAGTTCCAGTTCGTGCCCGACCGCGTCGACGGTCGTCGTCGGCCAGCGGTCCATCGACGTCAGCACCTCGATGCCCTCCTCGGTGACGAGCGCCGTATCCTCGCTTTTCGCGCCCTGTACCGTCGGATTCCATGCGTAGGCCATCGGTGCGTCGACCGGCGCATCGTGGCCTGGCGTGGCGATCCACTCCCGGCCCGCGAACCCGGCGGCACCGCCCTGATGGTGGCGCTCCCACTCGCCCTCGTAGCCGACCGCGTCGTATGCGTCCTGAATCGCGGCGAAAACGTCGCCGGCGGTGCCGGCGCGTTCGGCCCCGCTACCCCCGTTTGCGGCCGCCGCTTGCGTCGCGGCCAGTGCCGTTGTCTCGACGCGAGCCGCGGCCTCGTGGCGCGATGCCAGCCATGCGGGCGGATCGAAGGCGACGGTCCGGGTACAACTGGCGTGAAGGCCGGCCCGCTCGGCGGTCACGGAGACGAGCGCGTAATCGCCGAGTTCGGCCTCGGTGGGCGTATAGTGGCGATACTGCTGGACCCGTTCCGATCCGCCGACGAGCACGACCGGAGCCTCGATCCCTCGAGCGGAGAGCGCGATCCGCAGCGCCGAGGCGGCCTCGTGTTCGGTATCGCCGGATTGCAGTTCCCGACAGACGGACTCGACGGCGGCCGCCGTCTGCGCGCCGAGTTCGCGATACCGCTCGCGGTCGCGTTCGGTCAACGGCTGGCGCAACGGCGTCGGATCGACGGACTCGAAGCCGGGGATGTCGATATCGGCCGCGGCTCGTTCGTCGGTCCCGACGAACTCGGCGACGGCGTCGGCCAGCGATGACGCGTGCCACGGGAACCGCTCCACGGAAACCGCGTCCGCTTCGAGGTCGGGAAGTTCCTCCGCGACGATGCGGTCGGCTTCGATGGTGTCCGTCACCAGGGTCAGGCCGTCGCCGTCGTACCCGACCGCCGCGACTCCACTCTCGCTCTCGCGGTCGATGACGCTGTTTCCACCGGTGAGCCACGCAAACGAGTTCGGCCGGGCGAACCAGACCGAATCGAGGTCGTGGGACTCGAGGTAGGCCTCGAGTCGCGCGCGTTTGTCCATGTCAGATGCTGGCGAGGGTGGACCTTGAAAGCGGCGAACGCCGAGCAGGCGATCGGCGTGACTATCGAATATCGACAGTCGCTCGGGGTCGAGTCGCGACCGTACGCTGTCCCTACTCGCGCTCGGTTCGACCCTGTCCGCCGCCGGGTGGCCGAATCAGCATCTCTCACGCACGTCATCGTTTCCGTCGTTTCCGAGCGTGAGGGGCTGCCCTCGGTCGTCTACCGGCCGTCTAGCGGTTCGTTAGCGGGATCGCACGGCACTGTCGCCGTGGGCTGGGTGGCTCTCGAGGTCGGGTGGCCGCGGCTTCCACGAGACGGGGACGGTCGGCGGCTCCTGGACGACCCGTTTCGATGCCGATATAACAGGTAAATTCGCCCGTTGCCGTGGAACGACAGCTGTAGGCGAAAGTGAACGTTGGACGCGGAAACGATACCCCGATACTTAGCGTCGATTCGTGGAAGGTCGGGGCGGGTAGTACTCATCCGATGACTGATCACAATTCGAACCGCTTCGACCTCGGTCGGCGACCGGTCCTCGGTGGCCTCGCCGGAGCAGTAGCGACTGGTGCGATCGGAACCGCGGCGGGCAGTAGCCAACAGCAGGACGGATCGACCGACGACACGGGACAGGACGACTCGGGGGGCGGACCGCCCGATGCAGTTTCCAACGAGTTCGAGAGCGACCTCGAGATCATCAATTACGCGCTCACCCTGGAGTACCTGGAAGCGGAGTTCTACACGCGTGGCATTCAGAACATCGACGACGCGGCCCTCGAGCAGCAGTTCGAGGGCTGGGGCCCGATTCAGGAGCGGGTCGCGGACCGACTCCGCGTCGTTCGGGATCACGAAATCACCCACGTGGGCGTCCTCGAGCAGTCGATCGAGACGCTGGGTGGCGACCCCATCGAGCGGCCGACGTTCGACTTCGGCACGGCCGTCCAGGAGCCGGCGGAGTTCATCGCCACCGCGGCCACGCTCGAGGATGTCGGCGTCTCGGCGTACGCGGGTGCAGCGCCGTTTCTCGAAATGGCCGAACTCGTTCCCCCGGCGCTCAGCATCCACAGCGTCGAGGCACGACACGCCTCGTACCTGCGGGAGTTGAACGGCGAGGTCGGGTTTCCGATGGCTTTCGACCAGCCCCGTTCCCGCTCGGAGGTACTCGAGCTAGCGGGCGATTTCATCGTCGAGTAGCCGACGGACCCGGTATGCGGTCTTTTTTGCATCGTCACTCGAGCGCCGATCACGGCCCCTCGTCGGCGACGGAGACGCAACTCCCACGGCACTGCATAACTCGGTCAACCTAAGTACGGCCCGTTCTAACCTCCGACAGAACGCCCGTGTCGTACGATAATCACGCGCCAAACTCGAGGTTTCGGTCGTTGATCGATCGGTTCGGTTTTCCACACCTGCTGAGCGCGACGCTCGTCCTCGTCGCGGCGACGATCCTGCTCGGTATCGCGGCGAAGGCGACGGGTTCAGGGTTGGCTTGCGAGGCCAACTGGCCCCAGTGCGACGCCGGACCGTACAACCTGTTGCCGGGGAGCCTGCCGAGTTTCTACGAGTGGTTCCACCGCTTCGTGGCGATGTTCGCCGGGTTCGCCATCATCGGCTCTGCGGTCGCGGCCTGGCGACTGCCCGACGTCGACCGGCGTATCGCTGGACTGGTCGCCCTCGGGATGGTGCTGACGCCGGTGCAGGTCGCACTCGGCCGGGAAACCGTCCAGCAGTACACGATAGATATCCTCTCGCTGCACTTCTGGACGGCGGTAACGATCTTTACGCTGTTCCTCGTCGCCACCGTCCTAGTCTGGGCACCGCGGCTGACGGGAACGCATGTCGTCGGCGCGCTCGCGCTCGGAACCGTGGCCCTACCCACACACGTCGTTCTCAGCCCTGTCGTCGGGTCCGAGATATCGACGTACTCCCCGACGATGCAGATGACACAGTACGGTGTGACGCTAACGTTGTTGGGTGCGGCCATCGTCGCGGCCATGGTCGGTCGCCGACGGTTTACCGGCCGCGCCCTCGCACCGCTGCTCGCGGCACCGCCGCTCGTAGTCGGCGTGCTCTTTTTCGGCCGCCAGGCGGTCAACCCGGCGCTCGAGGGGCCCTACCTCGCGACCGCGGCTGCGCTTCTCGTCACGTTCGTCGCCGGCATCGTGCTCACTCGCGGTGCCGACACCTCGAGCGGGATGACGGACGCGCGCTCGCGGTAGCGCGGGCGTTGGAGCCGCTCGGCGCGCAGCCGAACTCAACCGAGAGCGACGACGAGAGCGGCCCCGGCGAGGACGGCACCGAGTCCGAGACCGAACAGACCGTAGTTAGCAAACGGGTTCGCCGCCGTGGTGATCTCGAAGGAGTAGCGGCGGCGCGAGAGCGGCCAGAACGGACGAACGCCCATCGGCGTCAGTGCGTCGACGAGGAGGTGGGACCCGATGGAGACGAAGCCGACGAGGAACGCGAGGGAAACGAACCCGAGATCGGCAAACGCGGACGAGGCGTCGATGAGAACGGCGGCCAATGCGGCGAGGCCGGCACCGACGAGCAGCGCGAATGGAACCGTGTGGGTCGGACCGCGATGGTCGATCAGCGGCAGTCGGTGATCGCAGTCGGGCAGCGTCGACAGGCCGACACAGACGAGGCCGCAGACGATCGCGACCTCGGCGTGGCTCGCGAGTGCAACGACGGTGCCGACCGGGGCGTACGCCAGGAGTGCACCACCGTAGTGCCCCTCCTGATACATACATAACACGTTTTTAGGGATGAAATATAAATCCACCGTCACCAGCCGGACCGGCGGACCGGTCAGCCGAACGAAGGGCGCGCGGACCCTGTCGTCGGTCGGCCGCTACCGTGGCGGTTTTGACCGCGGGTCCCCTCCGGTCGCGCGTGCAAAACGTCACCGACAGAACGAGCAATCCGTTCGGACTTCGACCGCCGTTCGACCGCTCCGATCCCGGCGACCGGGCGGCCGTCTTCGGCTACGGTGACGCCAACGCCGACTTCCACGTTATCGGCGACTATCCCGGCATCCACGGCGGCGAAACCACCGGCGTTCCCTTCACCGAAATCGAAGCCGGGCGCGCCGTCCAGAGCGTCGTCCGCGAACTCGACTTTGCGAGCGGACCGCGGGACGCACCCGACCTCGAGAACTGCGTCTTGAGTTACATGTACATGTGTACGCTCCCCGCGGGACGGACACCGACCGACGCGGAGTACGCCGACCTCGAGCGGTTCTTCGACGCCGAACTCCGGGCGATCAACGCTCACGTTCTGCTGCCGGTCGGCGCTCGCGCGACCGATCACGTCCTCCGGACGTACACGACCCAACGTCGCCGGGTCGACCTCGACATGGCGTCGCTTCACGCCCGGGACATTCGCGGTCGGGGCTTCATGGTCGTCCCGATCAGGGAACCCGGTGAGTGGGCCGACGGCGACCGCGAGACCATCGTCTCGACGCTCGAGGAGTTGCTCGCAAGCGATTACCGCCAGACGAAAGGCGTCGCGACGACGGTCGGCTGACCCCGGCTGCGCTACTGTTCTTTCGGTGCGAAGACGACCAGCGCCGTACTGTCGTCGACCGCGGAGGGCGAAATATCCTGATCGCCGTCGAACTGGACGGCGTCGCCAGACTCGAGGTCATAGACCTCGTCGTCGAGCGTGAGTTCGATCGCGCCGCTGCGGACGTACAGGACGACGTTCGACTCCGGATGGCGGTGTGCCGGGATGCGCTCGTCCGCGGAGAGCCGCAAGCGGACCGTTCGCGGGCTGTGGTCCTCGAATACCTCGGCGTGCGGTGCATCCTCGAGCCGGTCGATGGACGTGACCTCGGGCATACGAAAACGGAGACGGGTCGTGGGCTTGTACCTGCGGACGAACACGTTCGACTCTCCGACGACGTCCGGATCGGACCGCGGGACCCGATCGGGACGCTCGCCGTCGCTAACGTATACGTCAATCGAGTCGAAACATTCGACCGGAGCGATGACTGCAACCCGGAGACGAGTGCTCAGGGGCAGCGCCAGTGCACTGCTCGCCGGACTGGCCGGGTGTGCTGCGATTCCATCGGGCCCGGACTCCTCGGACGACACATCGCCCGACGCGCCGTCGACCGTGGCCGGCGAAACGTACGCAGCGGTCTACGAGGACGCGATCGACTCGATCGTCATGATTCGGACGGGGAAGGGACGGGGGACCGGATTCGTGTTCGACGACACATACGTCGTCACGAACGCCCACGTCGTCGGGCGATCGACCGCGGTCGACGTGCGGGTCACCGACGGACAGTGGCGGGCGGGGTCGGTCGTCGGAACCGACCCACACAGCGACCTGGCCGCGGTCGCGGTCGACGCCCTCCCGGCGGCCGCGACGCCGCTCCCGTTCGTCGACGAGCAGCCCAGCGTCGGACGGGAAGTGGTCGCGATCGGGAACCCGTTCGATCTCGAGGGAACGGTGACGACGGGGATCGTCAGCGGTACCGATCGATCGATTCCGGCACCGACCGGCTACAGCATCCCCGACGCGATCCAGACCGACGCCGCCGTCAATCCGGGCAACAGCGGCGGTCCGTTGGTGACACTAGGGGGACGCGTCGCGGCGGTCATCAACTCCGGCGGCGGGGACAACATCGCCTTCGGCATCTCCGCGGCGCTGACCGAGCGCGTGGTGCCCCACCTCATCGAGACCGGCGACTACGATCATCCCTACGCGGGTGTCTCCGTCACTGCCGCGACGCCGGACATCGCGGCAGCCAACGGCCTCGGGGAATCGCGCGGCCTGCTCGTGGTCGAGATCGCCGACGGAGCCCCCGCAGAGGGGGTCATCGAGCCGAGTACCCGCGCGCGATACCGCGACGGCGAGCGGGTCCCGGTCGGCGGTGATGTCCTCCTCGCGGTTGACGGGACGGAACTGACGACCAAGGAGGAGTTGGGGAGCTATCTCGCGCTCGAGACGCGACCCGGCGATACGGTCGAACTGACAATCCTCCGATCCGGCTCCGAACTCACCGTCCCGCTCGAACTCGGAACGCGGCCGCTGCGTCGTGGGCCGTACCGATAGACGGCGTCGACGGGTGTTCGAAATCGGACTGCTATGACCATCGCTAGCAATGGTCATACACGAGGTCGTTTAAGTAGTATCGGAGAACATGTTCTCGGTATTTCTCGGTCCGTAAGAACCGGTTCACCCCGTTATACGTCGGCTATTCTTACGTATGATTGTTATGAGCGATCGAATCGGCGCACCCGGACTGGGGCTATCGCGACGCGAATTCGTTGCTGCGACTGGCGGGGCGGCGGCATTGACCGGGCTGGCGGGCTGTACGGGTCAAGGGGCACAACAGGACACACAGCCCGAGCAGTCGTCAGAGGGGGCGGCAGGCGCGTCGGAACCGACGCTCCCGTGGACGAGTTCACCGGAGGTCGTACAGGTCGACGAGCAGGGCGGGAGCGTAACGCTCCAGTCGGTGACTGCCCAGCACGCCGTCCATCCGATGGACTCGATGGGCGGGCCGGTGGAACTCCCGCGGGTCTGGGCGTTCAAAGCCGATGACGGCCAGCCCAGCGTTCCCGGCCCGATCCTCCGGACGACCGAGGGCAACGATATCGAGGTCACGCTCGACAACACCGGCAACGATCACCCTCACACGCTGCACTTCCACGGGGCACGGAAGACCTGGGAGAACGACGGCGTGCCGACGACGACGGGGATCACGGTCAACCCCGGTGAGAAACACACCTACACGATCCCGGCGAACGTCCCGGGGACACACCTCTATCACTGCCACTACCAGACCCATCGCCACATCGACATGGGGATGTACGGCATCTTCCGCGTCGATCCGAAGGGGTACGAGCCCGCCGACAAGGAGTACTTCTTCACGCTGAAAGACTGGGACTCCCGGGTCAACCGCCGGATGGCCGGCGAGGACATCGACTACAGTCCCCGCAGCCGCAATCCGGACGTGTTCACGATCAACGGCAAGAGCCTCCCGCGGACGCTCCACCCGGAAGATGGCTCGCCGATCATCGTCGACCACGGCGATACCGTCCGCCTCCACATGGTCAACGCGGGCTACATGTCCCACCCGATGCACACCCACAACCACCGCTTCCGTCTGATCGAGAAAGACGGCGGTCAGATTCCCGCGGCTGCCCAGTACGAACAGGACGTCACCAACATCGCGCCTGCAGAACGTCACACCGTCGAGTTCGAGGCCGACGCCGACCCCGGCATCTACCTCATGCACTGCCACAAGGTCAACCACGCGATGAACGGCGAGTCCTATCCCGGCGGCATGGTCAACGGCATCGTCTACCGCGACGCGATGGACACCGACGTCTTCGCCGACCTCATGTCGTACGCCGGCTACGAGGGATAGGCGACACCGTATCGGCGACCACGCTCGAGGGCGGGGTCGTTCGCACCGCTACCGTGACACATCGTGAATAGATAGCAAGTACATAATCAAAAACGAGTTATTCATGGGTTGAGATAGGTGGCTTATGAAGCTCGCGACAATTGGCGTTGGAAACGCCGGCAGCAAGATTATCGACCGGATGCTCGAGTTCGAAGATAAAACCGGTCGCTCCCTCTGTCGGCACGTTCTGGTGATCAACTCCGCCAGGACCGACCTCGCCAAACCGGACTACGTACCCGAAGACAGGCGGATACTGATCGGCGACACCCACAAGAAGGCGAAAGGACACGGCGTCGGCGGCGACGTGGAGGTCGGCGCGGAGGTCGCCAAACACGACATCGACGAGATTCGACGGGCGTTCGACGACGTGGAAATCCACGAAGTGGACGCCATCATCGTCGCGGCGGGGCTGGGCGGCGGGACCGGAAGCGGTGCGGGCCCGGTCGTGATCGAGGAACTTCAGAAGATGTACGACGAGCCGGTCTACGGGCTCGGGATTCTCCCCGGCGAGTACGAGGGTGGACGCCCCGCGCTGAACGCCGCGCGATCGCTGCAATCGTTCGTCCAGAAAGTCGATAACTTCATCGCCTTCGACAACGACGCCTGGCGCTCCCGCGGGCAGACCATCGAAGAAGGCTACGAGCAGATGAACCGGGAACTCGCCGTCCGTATCGTGACGCTGCTCGCCGCCGGGGAGATCGACGAGACGGATGTCGCGGAGAACGCGATGGACTCGAGCGACATCATGCGGACGCTCGACACCGACGGCGTCTCCTCGATCGGCTACGCCTCGACGACCATCAGTAACGACGCCGACGACGGGCTGTTGAACAGGTTCCGCGAGGACGAGAAGCCAGTCGGGGACGCCACCGACGCCGCGAAAATCAAAGGGCTCGTTCGGCGCGCCGTCAACTCCCGGCTGACGATCCCCTGTGAAGTCACCAGCGCGGACCGGGCGCTGATCATCCTCTCGGGGCCCTCGGAGCTGATCTCCCGAAAGGGGATCGAGAGCGCTCGGCAGTGGCTCGAGAACGAGGCCGACACCGTCGATATCCTCGCCGGCGACGATCCGCGGCCCAACGCGTCCGAGCTCTCGGCCGTGGTCTTGCTCTCGAACGTGACCGAGACCCCACGTGTCGACGAAATCCAGAGCCAGGCGGTCGACGCACAGGACAAGATCGCGGAACTCGAGGCCGCCCGCGAAGAGGAGATTAACGAACTGATCACCGACGAGGACGACGAACTCGATCCGGTCGTGTAACACGGCGAGGCTACCATGTCAAGGAACATTTACCAATGAAGCTCGCTCTCATCGGCGTTGGTCACGCCGGCTCACGGATCGTCGACCGGGCGCTCGAGCGGGAGTTAGAGACCGGCCGGGACCTCTGTAACGGGAACGTCCTCGTCTTCGATACTGCGGCGGACGCCTTCGACGACATCACCCACGTCCCGTCGGACTGTCAGGTACGCTTCGGGGACATCCACCCGGATGTCGACGCCGACGGCGTCGGGGGCGATCCGGACCTCGGTGTCACGGTTGCCCGCGAGGACGTACAGGAACTTCGCCGCGCGTTCGATGCCGTCGACTTCAACGACGTCGACGGCCTGTTGCTCGTCGCGGGACTCGGCGGCGGCACCGGCGGCGGTGCCGGGGCGGTACTGCTCGAGGAGTTGCAGGCGATCTGTGACAAGCCCATCTACGCGCTCGGCGTGTTGCCGGAAGCCGACGAGCCCGATCGCTGCGCGCTCACCGCGTCCCGAGCGCTTCAGTCGTTCGTCGAGATCGCCGACAACGTGATCTGCTTCGACAACGACGCGTGGCGCTCGACGGTTTCGTACACCGACACGGCGGAGTCCGAGGCGGACCGGCCCTACGACGAACTCGACCGCACCGTGGTCTCGCACGTCCTGACGGCGTTCGGAGCCAGCGAGTCGGCGGCGATGACGACGGCCGCCGAGAACCGGATCGACGCCAGCGACATCACCCGAACGCTCGAGACCGGCGGCGTCTCCTCGATCGGCCGGGCGACCCTCGAACTCGACCGGTCCGACGACGGCCGCTCCTGGCTCCCGTCGTGGCTCCCGCTCCCGTCGTGGCTCGAGGGGGACGCCGTCGACGGCCCGGCCGACGCCGCCGAGGTCAAACGACTCGTTCGCCGGGCGATCGATTCACAGCTCACACTCCCCTGTGCGGTCGACAGCACGTACCGCGTGCTGGTCGTCCTCTCCGGGCCGCCGACAGCGGTCTCCCGAAAGGGGTTCGAGAGCGCCCGCTACTGGCTCGAGCAAGAAACGGGGACCGTCGAGGTCCTCGCCGGTGACGAACCCCGTCCCGATGCCTCGACGCTCACGGCGACGGTGTTGCTCTCGACCGTCACGGATGTCCCCAGAATCGACGCCCTCCAGGAGCGCGGTCGCACGGCAGCGGAGGCGGCCGACGAGTCCGAGTCCGGCGACGCCGAATTCGTTTGGTGAGCGGTTACGAGCCGCGTCGCCGCCGCTTAGACGGGGTCGTCGTCGGTTCCATCGGTGAGCTGTCGCCGGCCCGCCGCGGTGATGTCGTACCGCCGGTAGCCGATCGACCGGCGGACCCCCGGTCGCGGAGGCTGGCACAGACCGTCTCGACCGCGACCGGATGCTCGTCGATCGCAGCAGCGAGGTCGACGACGTAGCAGGGGAGACTGTGTTGCCAGCGCTGGCAGAACCGCCCGCTCGAGCTCGCGTCGGGTCATCCGCGGTCGCACCTCTCCTCGTAGGCGTCGAGGAGTTCGCGATATCGGTTCCGGACCGTCACCGAACTGACGCCGGTTTCTTCGCCGACGGTCGCCTGCGTGACCCGTTCGTTCGTCAGCCGGGCCGCGCCGTAGATCGCCGCGGCGGCCAATCCGGCCGGACTCCGCCCGCTGTGGAGGTCGCGAGCCTTGGCCGCCTCGAGTATCTCGCGGGCCAGCCGTTCGGCGTCGTCGCTGACCTCGAGCGCCGAGGCGTACTGTGGGAGATAGTGGATCGGGTCGGCGGGTTCGATCCGTAGTCCGAGTTCGCTCGAGAGGTACCGATACGCGCGCTGAACCGGGAGCTTCTCGACGCGGCTGACCGATTCGAACGCGACGAGCGTCCGGGGGGTCCCGTGTTGGCGCGCGGCCGCGTACAGGCAGGCGGTCGCCATCGCCTCGATCGATCGCCCGGGGAGCAGTTCCTCGTCGACGGCACGCCGGTACAGGACGCCGGCGGTTTCGCGACACGGCTCCGGCAGGCCGAGCGCCGACGCCATGCGTTCGATCTCGCCGAAGGCCTGTTTCAGGTTCCGCTCCTGGGCGTTCTTCGAGGAGAACCGCTCGTTCCAGGTCCGCAACCGCCGGAGTCGATCGCGCTTGCGCTCCGAAACCCGGTTGCCGTACGCGTCCTCGTTTCGCCAGCCGATCGTCGTGCTCAGCCCCCTATCGTGTTTGACCGACGAGACCGGCGGCCCGACCCGGCGTCGGTCTTCCTCGTCGTCGAGACACAGCCACTCCGGGCCGTAATCGATCGCGTCCGCGTCGAGGACGAGCCCGCACTCCGCACACGTCCGCTCGCCGTGTTCCGCATCGTGACGGATCGAGCCGGTACATTCCGGACACTCCGCCCCCTGTCGCTCGGGGGGATGCTCGCGCTCTCCGTTCCGGGTCGATCCCTCGGCAGCCGTATCGACAGTCGTCTGACTCATTGGTTTCTCTCCGCCGGACTCCGTGCTCCGGCCGTGTGATGCCGTCGCTTGGACTGGCGTGAAGCGGAGGTATCAACGACCGGTGGATTCCCACAGTGTGGGAACGGCTGCCGGCGCTCTTCGCTCCCAGACTCGTAGCGATTGAACTCGAGAGCGACAACGTTTATTCCGACCGAGCCAACAGCACAGATCGATGGATCACGACGGCGACCGGAGCGGCACCGATGGCGACGCCGACGGCGACCCGTTCGAGGCCGACGACGACCGCGTTGCCCTCGGCTTGGCGTTGCTCGCCCGCCTCGAGCACGACTCGCTCTCGCTGGCCGATGCCGTCGACCGAATCGAGACGGTGACGAGCGACCCGACGATAACGCGGACGATCCTCGACGAGGCCGAACTCCGAGGCATCATCGACCGCGACGACGGGATCGTCCGGCCGAAGAGTCGCCAGTACGTCCGCTTCGGACAGGACATCGTCACGAAAGAAGGGGAGTTCTCCTGTCGACGCTGTGGCTCCGGCCTCTCGACCGGCTACTTCATCGATCTCGAGGCCGGTGAGCTCGGCCCCTTCGGCTCGTCGTGTATTCGAAAAGTGACCGGCCGGGACGGCTAACGTCCCTGTCGGAGTTCCGCGATCAACTGCTCGATCGTCTGTTGTTGTCGCTCGATGATCTCGCCCTGCCGGTCGACTGCCTCCTCGAGCGCCTCGAGTCGCTCGAGGAGTTCGGGATCGGTTTCGGTCACGACCGCCCGGTCGGGTTCCGCAGTCGCCGCACCGGCGTCGTCAGCGGACGATGGATTCGCTTCGGCGGCCTCGAAAACCGATCCCGTCTCCGCCTCCGCGATATCCGCCGTGCCGTCGCGGCTGGACGCGTGGTCGTGATCGGCAGCCGGCGTCGCCGCCCGCGATGCCGACGGTGCCGGTTGGCTCTCGGTCCCATCGGACCCGGTCGTCGCCGACTCGCTACCGGCGGTCGCGGTCTCATCTCTGCTACCGCCGGCCAGCGACTCGGTCGAGCCTGCTCCTCTCGTCCCGGCCGCCGGCTCGCCGGGCACGTCGCGGTCGTCCGGTTCTGGCGGGTCGGCATCGAGCGGGTCCACGCCACCGCCGAAATCGACCGCCCCCTCGCTACTGGCCGGCGGCTCGTCGTCGTCGCCAACTGCCTCGTTCAGTTCCGCCAGTGAGCCGACGTCGTGGTAGTCGAACAGCGCCCGCTTGAGTCGCTCCCGGAGGTCGTTCGCCTGTTCGTTCGGAGCCTTGATCCGCTGTGGCCGACCGTTCGCGGTGAGAACGATCTGGGTGGCAACGCTCCCGTCCTCGAAGTCGAGGTTGGTCACGTCGCCGAAGTGATACTCCTCGTAATCGCCATCCCAGACGGCACTGCCGATATGTTTGACGAGTCGATCGCTCGTGATGATGAGTGTCAACTCGCTAAAGCGGTAGGTCTTGACGACCGTCTCGCCCGGATCAGTGATCCCGTTCCCGTTCAAGACGCCGGCGAGGACGGGGTGGAGCACGTCGTCGGTCTTCCCGCCGGGCACGGTAAACGTTCGCTCGCCGTCGAGGGGATACTCGAGCACGAATTTCGTCTTGCGCCGGCCCTCTGAGATGGTCAGTCGGTCGGCGTCGTGGGGGAATTCGTCTGCCGATTCGTCGCTCAGAAGTCCGTCGGCGCGGTACACGATCGTCCTCGTGGGGGTAATGAAGAGTTCGTCATCGCTTCCAAGAGAGACACGCGCCGCGATCTCCTCGCCATCGAGAGTAGACTGGACGATACCGGGAACGCTCATGCAGCGGAGTTCGTAATACCATGTGATAAATCCGTGGGTCCACGTTGCACGGCGACTCCGAATACAAAGCTTAAAGAAACACACCCCACTACTCGTAATCGAGCCCGGGTGGCTTAGCTGGACATAGCGCCGCACTCATAGGGTTCAGAGATTCGGTGCGGTTTCGCCTTGGAAGCCTCCGTGTCCCTCGAGGACTGCCGAGCCTCGAACCTGGGACATGCGGAGATCGAGGGTTCGGAGCCCTCCCCGGGCACTACTCAACTTCGTCGTATTACCACGCAAGTACACCAGTGGTGGGTACTCGACTCCAGAGACCGTCTCGGTAGATGTCTCACACCTATCCGAGGGCATACGGCAACAACCTAGTTCTCGAATAACATCGGGCCGACGGGAGGTGTTCCGGACGACGATCTCGGCGCTGTCGAGCGGTGGCCTCTCGAGGACCGACACGCAGGCGCTCGAAGCGATATCCTCTTGCAGGGCGGGTCATCGGCAGCGAGATCGGCGTCGTCGTGACGGATCCAGGCCAGGGAACGGCCGATATCGTTCACGCTCGAGGAGATGTCCCCAGAGATTCGGGTACCGAAACCGAGCTAACCGCGTCACCCCCAAAGAGGACAGTCGGATCGCCATAGTCATCGACGAGAAAGACGGTGTTGGAAAACCAGTGGTTCTCGGACACTTGCCCGAGGAACGGCGCGGCCGGGTCGGTACCTCACCGACGCCGGACGACCGCCGGGCAGGGTCGACCGATCGCACTCGAGTATCGGAGTCACTGAAACGACCCACAGATCGATCAGACAGCCGTCCTGCGAAGCAGGTTCGTAGTGACGTTCGGTGGCGACTGTAGCGGCTTCCGGCCGGCCGCCAACCGCGTTCAGAGAAGCCTGATTCCGTAGTCCGGACCAAATTCGATTAGGCTAGATTTTTATTTACTGATGTGTAGTATGTTAGTTCGCATATCGGATGAAAGTGCACCAAGTCGGAGATCGTTCGTAAAGAGGACGGCAGCGGTACTGGCTGTCGGAAGTGTGGCTGCCACCGGAACGGCGGCGGCAGCCTACGAGAACGAAGTCGTCGTGGAGGCACCCGGGTCCGCAAGCGGGCAGTTCGATATCGAAGTCCCTGACGCAAGCGCCGAGTACAGGGACAAGGAACTCCTCCAGCGGGATCATCTCGAGCGGGACAACTACAACGATACTGCGGTCGCGAAGGGGTACGTGAGCAGCGGCCAGGACCGCATCCTCTTCGACGGCGACCCTGCAGATGTCGTCGAACGGGACGTGCCCGGCAGTCTCGAAGTCACGATTCGGTCGGCATAGAAACGCGACCCCTCGACGCCGGCCGCTTTGCGCCGCGCGGCACGTCACGACGCATCGGCGCGAGATACCGTCCCCGCACTCATCATTTTTCGCACCACCGGCGTTCTCGTAGAGGTCCCGCCGGTCACGACTGAGACGAGTTACACCCCGATCGCACGGCCGTCGTGCGAGCAGGTGCGCGGTGACGTTCAATGGCGACGATAGTTCGTCGTCTGCCAGTCGCTCTCAGCCGGTCCACGGGACCTGATAGCCGGCCGTTGCTGCCGCTGGGTTGCTGCGCTGGGCGTCTTCGAGCAGTCCCTGAACCGGGAACACGTCCTCGAGCACGGCGAGACGGATGGGTGTGAGACCATCGGACAGAACGCATCAATTATATCGCCCTAACACATTCGTTCAACTGAGTGTAGCGATGACTGACACGAGCTCGGAGGGGCCGTCGATCGGGCCCGGCGACATCGTTATCGACGCCGATGATACGTCGCCCAGTCCCGCGGTCGTGGTCAAAACCCCGAACGCGATCGCGGCGGACTGGCGTGTTCCCGGGGGCACCGTCGCGGACTCGAATCCGGACTACCCAGCCACCGATCCGGTCGTCGTTGTCGTCTTTCGGGACGACCTCGAGGACGCGTATCCGCGCTACACCGGCGGGCTCCCGCTCGCACTCGCCCAAATAAACCGGGACGGGCTCCGCCACTACTCGTTTCCGAAGTCGAGACTCCGCCGGATCGACCAATTGGAACCGACGCAACTCACGCTCGACGCTATCGATCCGAATCCGTACCATTCGCGGAACTTCACCGTGGATGAAAACCGCGATTACATCGCCGCGATCCGCGACCGCGGTCGTCCCGATCCGCCCCCGATCGTTCGGGATTGTGGAGACCGCTTCGAACTCCTCAACGGTCACAAGCGCGTCTGGGCCAGCTACGTCGCGGGACTCGAATCGATACCCTGTGACGTCCATTACGAGCGGGAGCTGTACGCGGCGAGAACGTGGGCTCGGTACCATCTGCAGGGCTACTCCGAGCCCCAGCGCCAAGCGGCACTCCGCCGGATCGAGTCCCGTCTCGATGGGCAACAGGCTGCGTACATCCGGCGGGAGTACATCGACAGTGAAGAGACCGGCCCCGAAACGGAGGACGCGGCGGACGGCAAGCGGACCGAGGCCTGACTACTCCCCCTGTCCGATTCGGACGACGAACCGTTCGGGTCCCGTCTCGGGCAGTTCGGACAGGAAAACGACCCGCTCATCGGACTGGGAGGGGACGGCGAAATCCCGGGCAACGTCCGACGGAGGTCCATCCACGCTAATCGCGGGTTCCTCGGCTGCGGTCCAGTAGACGTGCGCTTCGTCTCCCGATTCGAATGCCGCCGGGAAGGAAGCCCCTCGCTGGGGCTGCGAGACGTTCGCATCCTGGAGTATGAGTTCGGTATCAGCGGACACGGCGGGGCCCCCTGCGTGGTCGAGGACGAGCGTCGAACCGTCCTCGGAAAGGTCACCCTCGATCCGAACCGCGTCGCTGACGAATTCGGGCTCGGAAACGGATACGTCGCCCAGTTCGGTCACGTCGTACTGATACATGGTCGTAGTCGCTTGCTCAGCGTCAGCGGGCTCTGCAGCGGTGAGTTCCGTCTCAATCGAGCGGATATAGCCTGCTGCGGCGATCTCCATCCGAACGTCGATCGCGTTGACATCGAGATCGAGTTCCCGTGCCGTTTCCTCGTCGGCGCTACTTGCCTCGAACACGTACACCTCGTTGTCGTCACCGGTTACGTCGACCCGCTCGAGTTCGGCCACCGAAACGATTCGCGACACGGTCTCTGCATCGATATACGGCGGCGTGATTCCGCCCGGATTGTACGTGTGAGTGATCCGACTGATACGCGCAGTGCCGGTAAACCACACCGCTTGCTTCCCGTCGCTACTGAGATTTCTGGCGATGTCGTCCGCTTTGACGAGCGTCCCGGCCTCACCGCTGCGGATCGTCTGTGCGGTCGACTGAGAGGCCCCGATCGTGGAGGCGTTTTCGATGCGTTCCTCCTCGGAGACGAAGGATCGGTCGTCGAGCGTGCGCCGATGCTGGGTTAGTACCGCCTCGGGTTCGGGGAGGTCCTGCAGATCGGCGAACGGCCCCTCCGGTCCGTCCGACTCGTCACTGCTGCTGTTACACCCCGCAAGCGCTGCCGTCGCACCGCCGATCCCCATCAGTAAATATCTTCGTTCCATACTCTCCCGTTACGTTCACCTCACTTGATCCTTCTGTGAGATGAGTGGTATCGCGTGTGTCCCATCGCCGGTCGTCGTACCTCCGTCTCCTCTCGCGATATTCGCCGCCCGAATCGGGGCAGCGTTCGATCCGCGTTCAGGCTCGAGGTCGGCCGGTCGGCATCGCCGGCGTTGCCCGTCGCTTCGTATCGACTCGTCAGGAGCACGGGCAGCGCAGGGACCGACATACGACATCCATCCGGTGCGATCCGACTCACTCGCAGAGATGCTCGAGAAACGTCTGTCGGAGGCTGTCGTCAGGGTCCCAGCCCCTGCCGAGGTGGGGGGCAGGGGTGGGAGAAACCGAGATCGGAATACATCATGGCTATTGACGTCCGGGCCGATCTCGGGAGGCGAGGACCGTACGTCTCGGATTGGCTGATTCCGTCAGGGCAACGACTGAATCGTTCCTCGCCGGTTACGGCTTCGTCGCTATGCGACATAAACTTGTTGGCCAACTGCTACGTCAGGCGAGCATACCCGAACCCGAACGAACGGCGGCGGACCTATGAACGAGCGGGGCACTGATCGGAACTGCCGGCCAGAGGCCGGCAGCGGGACGGCACCGTCATGGTGTGTCCAGTGGTGGGTGAACCTGGGATCGGGCGGTGTCGGGTGTGCCGACCCGACCGCAGATGCGGCGAGAGGATGCCGATGTCTCGGAGCGGATCGACGGTGGAGTCTCGCGTCTCTCGCCATCGATACCTCGCGTCGAGGCCCCATTAAATTCATTCCCCACATAGACAGGTAACAGCGGTGTTACCGGTCTGTTCCGACTCGTCTCCGGCTACTTCGTCCTCGTGCTGGTCTTCGGTGTGGCGGTCTCGAGTCGGCCGTTCGGCTGGACCCCGCCAGCCTGGCTGCTACTGCCGTCCTCGACCGATCTCCGGAGCGATTTCGAGAACAGCCGTGAGTGCTCTCGATGGCAGGTCGATGTACTGACCGTTCGAAAGGGGAGGACGATTCCGAATCCGTTGGAATCGGCCGGAAGTTGATATAGATGCCACCGAACGTGTCAACTGTCGCGTACCTGCTGTGCGCGACAGATGTCGATCCAATCAGCCCCTTGGCATCACTTCTGGACTCGGCGGCGGGCGCATCCCAACCGTCACCGGACCCGCCGCTTTTCCGAAACGCGCCGGTCCGAGCAGACCCGGAGTTGTCCCGAAAGGGTGTCCGGTGGCTCCGCGTCGAGACACGACCGGACGATGGACACCTCGACCGTGAGCCCTGCGATCGCCGGTGACCGAGGAGACGGGGCCAGTGAACCGCGCCGGACAGTGCGTTCCGGACCGCGATCGTCGAGTCGGAACCGCAGTCGACTCACGGTTACTCGACCTCAAGGGACCAGTCGCCGTCGGCCTGGACGTCGATCCAGACGGTACCCGGATGGTCGACCGTCGCGTCGCTCTCGACTGCGCCGATCTCGTTGAACACTTCCTCGCCGGCGAACTGACCGCTATCGTCCTCGGTATAGGCCATGACGATGAAGTTACGCTCGCCATCGTGTCCGCCGCTGACGGTCGCCGTGTCCTCGATCCTCACCGGTCCGACGACGGCCGGACCCGTGCCACTCGCCTCGACGGGCGGTGTATGTATCTCCGCGTCGGGTGCACGCGGCTGCCCGACGTGGAGGGTCCAGTCGCCGTCAGCAGTGATGTCGAGCACGTAGTCGCCCGCCGATGTCGCGATTGCGGTCGCGCCCTCCACCATCCCGGTCTCGTTGACGAGGACGGCCTCCTCGTCGCCGCCGAGCATCACGACGAAATCCGCGGTGCCGTCGTGCTCGAAGGCGACGGTCGTGAGTCCGTCGTCGAGCGAGAGGTCGGTCAGGTTTTCCCGGCCGCTGCCCTCGTAGCGCTCCGCCTCGGGATCGAACAGCGGCTCGTCGCGATCGATCGTCTCGCCGATCGAAAGCAGTGTGTCGACGTCCGATCCCGCCGGCTCGTCACCGGTATCGGTCCTGTTCCCGCCGTTGCCCTCGTCGGCAGCTTCGTCACTCGAGCACCCCGCAAGCACGGTCGATACTGCGACGCCGCTTCCCAGGAGCAGTGTTCGGCGGTTCATATCACCCTAATTGGATGGGGCGCTGATACGTGTTTCGGGCGGCTCGCCGTCCGAACTGCCACCCGGCTCGGATGGGTGGAACGTCTATCACGGTGGCGTCGGCTTTCGTCGACGAGCACGACGCACTGCGAGGACATCGGCACAGTCCTCGGCCGCGAGTCGGACCCACCGCCGCTGGACCGGTCACCGTCGGCGATCAGGTGTCGGCGGACGACTCGTCCCAGTCAGCGAAGCAGTCCGCGGGCCGTACGTCCCGTATGGCATCCATGCCCTCGCTCGGGATGTGTTTGAAACAGCGCGGTTCCCCCTCCGATTCGGCGATCCACGCCGCCTCGTCGCCGCACTCCGTACATCGTGGCGCTCCGCCGACCCGTAAGGCGATCCACCACCGAAGCCCCTCGAGACGATCCCGTATCCGGGTGCGGAGACGCGAGAGAGCGCCGTCGGTCATCGTCGGTCGCCCCCCTCGAGCGAGTCGCTGTCGTCGGCCATGAGATTTCGATCTGTCGTGGGTGAGCCACTTGGTAGTTCCCGATCCGCCCCGCCAGCGGCGGTCGGTGGCGTAGCGATCACGGCTCCGAGTCGGTGTCTCGCAGCGTCCCGGCAAGTACCTTCGCGGCAACTAGAACCGGGTCCCACGTGGTATTGAACGGCGGCGCGTACGCGAGGTCGTAGTTCTCGACATCGGTGACGGTCGCCTTCGCCTCGAGTGCCGCGACGATGGCGTGACTCCGATGGACCGCGCCCTCGCCGTACTCGCTGACGAGGCTCGCACCGAGGACGCGACCGGAATCGCGATCGGCGGTCAGCGTGACGATAACGGTCCCGTCAGCGGGGTAATAGCCGGCACGTGATTTCGCCGTCACCGTCTCGGTTACCGGATCGAACCCCGCCGCACGGGCCTCCTCGGGATCCAGAATGCCAGTTCGAGCGGCCTCGCTGTCGAAAGCCTTGACCGCCGCCGTGCCGGCGATGTCGCCACCTTCGGTCGGCGTCCCGGTGACGGTCCGGCCGATCGCACGGCCGTGCCGGTTCGCGGTCAACGCCAGGGGAACGTACGCCGGCTCGCCGGTAACGACGTGTGTCGCCTCGGCGCAGTCGCCCGCGGCGTAGACATCGGGGACGTTCGTCTCGCGATAGGCATCGGTGGCGATCGCCCCGGTCTCGCCGAGTTCGATCCCGGCGGCCTCGGCGAGGTCGGTCCGGGGACGAACGCCGGTGCCGAGCAACACCATCTCGACTTCGATCCGGTCGTCGGCCGTGACGACCGCCTCGACGCGGTCATCGCCCGACAACGCCCGGACCTCGGCATCGAGATGGAGCACGACGTCTTCGTCTCGGAGGTGCTCGGCGACGTATTCGCTCGTTTCGTCGCTGAACCCCTTCAGGACTCGGTCGCCGCGCTGGAACAGGTTCACTTCGAAGTCGTTGGCCGCCAGCGCCTCGGCCATCTCGATCCCGATGTAGCCGCCGCCGACGACCGCAACCGGACCGGTACAGTCCTCGAGGTATCGACAGGCCGGTCCCCGGTCGGGTTGCTGGAAGCCCTCTCCGTCGCGCGCTCTGGCAACGTACTCGCGCAGTTCCTTGCCGTCGCTCATCGAGCCGAGCGTGTACACGCCCTCGCGGTCGATGCCGTCGATGGGCGGGACGACCGCCGCCGCACCCGTCGCGATCAGCAGGTGGCCGTACGGCTGGACGACCGTTCCGGACTCGCTCTCGGCGGTGACCGTCCGCTCGTCGGTGTCGATGGCGACGACCTCGTGGCCGGTCCGGAGATCGATGTCACGTTCCTCGCGGAACTCCTCGGGCGTCACCGAGACGAGCGCCTCCAGCGACTGGATCTCCCCTTTGACGTAGTAGGGGAGCCCGCACGCGCCGTAGGACACCCACTCTCCCTTTTCGAAAACGACGAT
This sequence comes from Natrinema pallidum DSM 3751, assembly GCF_000337615.1. Taxonomy (GTDB): domain Archaea; phylum Halobacteriota; class Halobacteria; order Halobacteriales; family Natrialbaceae; genus Natrinema; species Natrinema pallidum. Next base: position 62,057 of record NZ_AOII01000026.1, on the reverse strand, counting down.
TTCGCGGTCGGGATCGTCGCGTCTCGCCTTGCTCGCCGCGGACATTCCGGCTGCGTCACCGCCGACGACGACGAACGGGTCGCTCATCTTGCTGTAGCGAGGAAACCCCGCCCCTTGGGGCGGGGAGGAATCGCGTTCGTTCGTGTCTCAATTCGCCCTGTTATGGCTCCCCGGTGTTCAACGCTTCGACACCTTCGAGCATCAGCCCCTTCCAAGTGTAGCCGCGCTTGTCTTTGATCGCTTTCAGTCGCTCGTACTGTTCGTCGTCTACCTCGAATCNCCTTCGAGCATCAGCCCCTTCCAAGTGTAGCCGCGCTTGTCTTTGATCGCTTTCAGTCGCTCGTACTGTTCGTCGTCTACCTCGAATCTGATTTCTGTACCCATACATACGTGTACTATCCGTGTGGTTTATGTGGGTTGCGATCGTAGCCTGTACTGTCGAATGGTCGCTGAAACTACCGCCACGAAAACGCTCGAAGCTACTCTCGCGCCACCCACTACGGGCAAAGAGCAACGTCTCGAGCGCACTGTGGCGACTTACCGCCGTGCCCTTGAGGATGCCTTCGAGAGTGGCGCGGATACGCAGAACGCAGTCAACGATATCGTCACGCCGTACACGCTCACGTCCTACGCCAAGGACGCGCTCAAGAGCTACGTCCCACAACTCCGCCGGACGTACAACGCGTCGGAACTCGGGGACGACCACCCGGTTCGATTCACGAACCGTGGCTTCCGAATCGATCACTCCGACGAGCGTGCGTACGAGTTCTGTTGGCGCGTTCCACAGGCTGGACGTGGCAACGCGTTCTGGATTCCACTTCGAATTAACCCCGAGCAGGAATCGCTGTGGTTCGATCTGCTCAACGGCGACGTGTCGGTCGGCGAGTTCCGACTGCAACAGCACCGAACGAACTGGGTGCTTCACGTCACCGTCGAGTACGACGTGGCCGAACCAGAGACGCCGGACGACCCGACTCGAATCGGCTTCGATATCGGCGAGTCCAAGCTTCTGACGGGCTGTGCCTGTCAGAACGACACTCCAACCCAACCGTACATCTACGACGGCGGCCGTGCGCGACACCTCCGCAAAGAGATGTACACGACCCTGAAGCGCCTTCAGGAGCGTGACGTCGAGCAGTGGCGTGTGGACGAACGTTTCGAACACTACCAGAACGCCTTGACCGATATCGTCGAGAAAGCGTCTCGCGAAGCCGTCAAGTACGCCGAGTCCTTCGAAGATCCGGTGATCGTACTCGAGGACCTCTCGTACATCCGCGAGAACCTTGATTACGGCACGTACATGAACCGACGCTTGCACTCGTGGGCGTTCGCCCGACTCACCGACCGCATTGAGGACAAGGCCCTCGACGCCGGCATCCCGGTCGAGTTCGTGAATCCGCGCTACACGAGTCAGACGTGCCACGAGTGCGGGCACATCGGTTCTCGTGGGTCGCAAGCCGAGTTCAAGTGTACGAACAGCGAGTGTTGGGTTACGGAGTACCAAGCAGATATCAACGCGGCCGCGAACATCGCCGGTCGCTTTGATCCGTGGGGAGAGAGCCTGCCTTGGAAATCGGCGGGCGATGACTCGCCACGGAATGGGAGCCGTTGTGACACGGCCACAGGACACCGCACGCCGAGTCGGCAATCCCGACAAACGACGCTTGCGGCGTTTCAGTCCTGAAACCTCCCTCGACGCGAGGCTTCCCTTGTAGGAAGCCCCGCCGTTTACGGCGGGCGAGGATGTCACACCGACACTAGAGCCCAGCGATCCATATAAGTGCTAACTGGCAACGCACCGCCAGCGCCAGGGCACTGACGGGACATCGATCGGAGCCGGAACAGGTCACCACCCCGGCGACGAACCGACCGACCCGGCGTTATCGCCGGCGACGGAGGAGCACCACGCCTGCCGCTGCGATCCCGACGACGCCGACGGCGACGGCAGTGGTGGTCGCCGATGCGAAGCTGGCCGACTGCGTTCCGTTCCCGTCGGGCTGTGATTCGTCACTGGTGGCGCTGGACTGAGCATCGGCACCCGGATACTCCAGGGCGGCGCGGTCGTCGACCGTTTTCTCGAAGTGCGTGTGAACCGCTTCCCCGTCGATGGTCCCTTCCAAGTGGACGACGTAGTCGCCCGCCTCGGTGAAGACGACCGGCGCTTCGTAGACGCCCGGCTCGCCGTACTTTTCGCTGCTCTCGAGGGCCGTCTTCTCGTGACCCTCCAACTGGACCGAGACGGTCAGGTTCTCGGAGACGTTCTCGACCGGGTCGCCCGTCTCCGCGTCGACGATTTCGAACTCGAGCCACATTCGCTCGCCGGTGACCAACGGCTCGTCCGCCCCGCCGAAGGTCACGTCGTTCCCGGCGACGTCTTGGGTTTCGTGAGCCACGGCCGGCCCGACGGCGCTGAGCAGCACTAGCGCGGTCACTCCGATAGCAAGCAGGTATCTCGTCCGTTTCATCGTATGCGAGATGACGTACCTCGGTATCTATGTCGTTCTGGTTCGATTCTCGGACGGGAATGTGACTCGGCGGACAGGTTCACTGACGAGGGATCGTCGGCACCGAAAGCCCGGCGACCGAAAAAGCGGATTCGACTCCGGGAACGACCGCTCCGATGGAGGGGCAGTTACGACCGATCCTCCGGAGCTGGCGATACCGTCGTCGCTTCTCCGGTGCAGACGGTCGGTCTCCACTGCAGACCGGCTTGGGATGGACCCGAACACCGTCGGGGACGGGGTTTAGCTCCGCTCTTCCTCGGAGAACCGCCACGGACTCTCGACGTCCGTCGCCGCCTCGTCCCTCGAGAGCGGTACGTTGTGATACAGTTGCTCGAGGTGGTCCATGGTGTACCCCACGGAGTAGCGTTCGACGGCCGCCCTGGTCTCGCGGTCGGTCGCCAAACAGGTCTCGATGGCTTCGACCATCGAACCGAGATCGCCGTACGCGAAGCGCTCGCCGTTGTCGGTGCCGATCGTTCGGTCGAACGGCGGCGCGTCGGTGGCCGCGACTGGCGTCCCGCAGGCGTTCGCCTCGAGCGTCGAGAGGCCGAGCGTATCGGCGGTCGAGGCGGTGACGAAGGTATCGATTGAGGAGTAAAACGTCGGCAGCTCCTCGCGGGGGAGGAAGTCCCGAAGTTCGACGTTGTCCGGTGCTGCCCGCTCGAGGGAGTCGCGGTACGGGCCCTCGCCGACGATGACGAAGTCGTACGCCGGGAGCTTTTCGGCGGCCCGGAGGATCTCGTTGACGTTTTTCTCCATGCTGAGCCGGCCGCTGTAGCCGATGACGGTCCGGTCGGGATACCAATCCTCCGCGGTGGGCTGGAAGAAATCCATATCGATCCCGACCGGGAGCTGGACGTGTTCGACGTCGCGCTCGATCCGCTCCGTCGACGCGGTCACGACGTCGAAACTCCGGAGGAAGGCGTTCTCACCGGGGACGTACAGCTTCGAGAGCAGCCCCGCGACCGACTCGAGTTTGATGCTCTGGTGGAAGTACTCCTCGAGGGGCGTGTGATGCGTGTAGATCGTCGGCAGATCGTGTTTCCAGGCGTAGTACCGGCCGAGGATGCCGATCGGTGCGGGGCCGTGACAGTGGACGACATCGAGGTCGGGGAGCGTCGAGGTCCGTCTGGCGAGCGGGATTCGGTAGCCGGCGTAGAACGGGTTCGGCAGCGATCTGACGGGGAACTCGCGATCGCCGGGCTCGTAGTCGCCGTCCGGATAGACGACGTACACCTCGTGGCCCTTCCGTTCTAACTCCTCGCGCCAGAGTTTGATCGTATACGTTACGCCGTCTATCTCGGGAAAATAGCTGTCAGTAAAGAAGCCGATTTTCATTCAGCACACCTCGTCGTACAGCGACTGATATCGGTTCGCGACCGTCGACAGCGAGAACGCCTCGCTGCGGCGGGCGGCGTTCGTTCCGAGCCGGTTCCGGAGCGCCGGATCCTTGAGTCGCTCGAGCGCATCCGCGAACCCGTCCGCTCCCGCGTCGGCAACTTTCAGACAGTCCTCGCCGTCCTCGAGCCACGAGAACGTCTCGATATCCCGAATGAGGAGGGGTTTGCCGGCGGTCATCGCCTCCAGCAGCGCGATCCCCTCGTTTTCCTCGTGGGTCGGAAAACAGAAGATGTCGCCCGCCGCGTACGCACCGCGGATGTCGTCGACGAAGCCGGTGAACGTACAGTTATCCGGAGCGTCCTCGATCAGGCTCGTCGTTTCGCGTCCCTTCAGGGAGAGATCCAGCGGCCCGAACCACGCGAAGTCGAGGGCCGGCAGCCGACGCGCCAGTTCGACGAACGTCTCGAGACCCTTGCGCTTGATGACGTGGCCGACGAGGAAGACGGTCGGCGGGCTGAGATCGTACCGCTCGCGGTACTCGGTCTCGAGCGACTCGAACCCCTCGAGTTTCTCCCGGTCGACGCCGTTCGAGATGACCGTCGTCGGCACGTCGGTGTAGGTTTCGATGAGGTCCCGATTGTACTCCGACGGGCAGACCAGTGCGTCGGCCAGCCCGTAGGCCCACCGGAGGTAGGGTGACAGCGGTTTCGCGAGGGCGTTGGTAAACCGAAAACTGTCCCCGAAGTCCTCCGCGGTCACGTGTGTGTTCGCGACAACGGGCACGCCCCGCGACCGGGCCCGCTTTGCGTACCAGACCGAGCGCGGTCCCATGAGATTACAGTGGAACACGTCGGCGTCGAGCGTCGGCTCGACCGTATACTCGAGATCCAGTCGATCCAGCATCTTCCGCTGGTGGACGACGGACTCGTGAATGCCGCCGGTGACGTGGTCCTCGAACTCGAAATAGTGGCTGATCTTCATCCCGGATCCCCTGTCTGAATGCGATTACCGTCCGATGCGCGAGCGTTTCGGTCCGGACCGGCGGTCGGCCGCGCCGACCGACCGAGCGGGACTTACTCGACTTCGAGCCACGGTACCTCCATCAGCGGCGGAATGTGTGTTTCGATGTGGTGTTCCCAGACACCCTCTTCGCCGAACGCCTCGCCGTGGTCGGCGGTCACGACGACGCGACCGTCCAGTTCCTCGACCAGGTCGGCGACGGACTCGAGCGCGATCCGGAGGTTCTCCTCGTAGAGTTCCAGCGCCGCCTCTCGCGTGCCGTTCTTGACGAGTTCGGTCGGATCGAGTTCAAGCCACAGGCCCGCCTTCTGCGCGAATTCGCTCCCCTCGAGCGTGTTCTCGACTTTCGGCCGGATCGAGTCGCCGAGCGATGAGAGCGCACCACTATCGTCGCCGCCGTCCGTTCCCTTCTCTACTTCCTCCTGTTTGCGGATCCCCTTCTGAATCTGTTTGAGTTTCTGCCCTTTCCCACGGGAGAGGTAGGGGGCGTGTGGCTGCATGTAGTGCAAGACCGTCCGGTCGGCCTCCGCGACGGCCTCGCGGTTGTTTCGGAACGCCTCCGCGAGGCTCTCGGGCGGGACCGTTCCGAGGTCGTCGTCCCACCCGGACTTCCAGACGTCGAAGACGTCGCTGATGTGCTCCGACGCCGACCACTCGTAGTCACAACTCGCACCCCACTTGAGTTCGTTCAGCGGAATCCCGAGATCGTTGATAAAGGGGTTCCCCGAGAAGTACGCGATATCGTGCTCGCCGGTAAAGGTCCGATACGCCCACTCCGGCGTCGAGGATCCCGTACTCCAGCGCTTCTCCAAGGCCCCGTCGAGATACTCGTCGTACACCTCGCTGAACACGTCGTACCGACACGCATCCAGCACCAGACAGTAATCCCACTCCGACTCGAGGAAGTGCTGGTCGTCCATTCGTTGCGGCTACCTTTCGAGTCGACCCCTGTATTCTTATTGGTTCTTGAAAGTCACTGCTACCGCCCTAATCGGCCGATTTATCGGAAATCACCGTATTTCGCCGACGATCGATACGGCGGGTCATTCGAGATAGCCGAGTTCGCGCAGCCGATCCCGAGTCGCCTCGTCGGCCTCGGCGAAGGCGTCCGACTCGTCGGCGGCCGGGTCGCTCGGATCGTCCCACGCGCCGCCGACGGCGTCCTCGAACCTGGCGAGCGCCTGCTCGGCCGCGGCGACGATGTCGTCGTCGGCCGGATCGACCGGCGATTGCTCGCGTGGATCGTCTTCGAGCCGATACCCTTCGTCCGCGACGAGATCCGCGCGGACGTATTTGCCGTCGGTGCTGCGCGCGGCCCGGAATCGCGAGTAGGCCCGGTGATCCGCCGGGAGCGTGATGCCGGCCTCGCTGGCCTTCTGCTCCAAGTGGTGGCGTTCGATAACCGGCCGGGCGTACTCCACGAACGCGTACTCGGCCCCGTCGCGCCCGTCGATGACGGCTCGCTGGCCCGGGTCCGGGTCCGCGACGTCGTCGGCGGCCCTGTACTCGCTCGAGAGCAGCGAGCGCGTCGGATCGCGGGCGACGGGGCCGTTTTCCGTCCCGGACCCGACGACCCCGATGGGCTCGACGGCCAGCGCATCGAGGGTCGTGTGATAGAGATCGAGCAATTCGACGAGATCGTCGCGCCGCCCGGCCTCGAGGGCAGGGTGTTTCACCAGCAGCGGGACGTTGATCAACTCATCGTAGAGGGCGAACTCGTGGCCGTAGAGACCGTGTTCGCCGTGGAGTTCGCCGTGGTCCGAACAGACGATGACCGCCGTCTCCGCCCACCGGTCGGTCGCGCGCAGCCAGTCGAACAGGCGTCCGAGTTCGGCGTCCATGTGGGCGATCTCGGCGTCGTACAGCCCGCGAATGGCCGCCCACTCCTCGTCGTCGATCTCGCGGACGCCGGCGTTGTATTCCTTCGAGTGCTGACAGACGGCGTCCGGATCGACGCCGGGCGCGAACGTCTCGCGATACGTCGCGGGCGGATAGTAGGGCAAATGCGCGTCCATCAGGTTGATGAACGCGAACCAGCCGCGGTCGCTCTCGCTGCCGTCGATGAACGCTGTCGTCCGATCGATGACCGACGGCGTCTTCGTGTCGGCCCCGTCGCCGCTGGCCAGTCGCTCGTGGGCCATCGCCCCGAGCCTGACGAGCGTCGACGCCAACTCGCGCAGATAGTCGGTGTCGTTGACGACCCGCCATGCGCCGGCCAGCGGCCCGGAGAGCACGTCTCGAGGGAGGACTTCGAAAAACGAATCGTGTTCGTCGAACCCATCAGTCAGACCGGTGTAGGGCGTGATCCAGGCGTTCGAAGAGAAACACGCCGTTTCGTACCCCGCGGCCGACAGGACCGACGCGAGAGTCGCCGCATCGTCGAGGTACGGACTTCCCTGATCGGCCCCGTGCTGGCTCGGATAGCGCCCGGTGAACAGCGAGGCGTGGACCGGCAGCGTCCACGGGGCGGGCGCGACCGCCGACTCGAAGACGGTGCTCTCCGCGGCGAACCGGGAAAGGACCGGCGTCGTCTCCCGGTCGTATCCGTACGGCTCGAGGTGGTCCTTCCGGACCGTGTCCAAGACGACGAACAGGACGTTCGACGGCGGCGTCTCGCCTCGCCTCGCGCGGCCCGCTGTGCGTCCTCGAGCCGTCGACCGCGAGTCGGCTCCGTCGCTGGCGAGCGGAGACGACGCTCCCGGGTGCGCGAAATCAGTCATCGGACCACTGGGGCACTCGGCGGGTCGGCAATTCGTTATAGAGCACGTACAGCGTGCAAACCGCTTGTACTCCGTCGTAGTGGAACATTGATCCGCGGCGGTCGCCGTCGCTCCCCGTGCTCGAGTGACAATCCCGGATTACAGCGCTTGCCGAGCGACCGCGGGCGTCGGAGCGAGTTCGACCGAGAGCCCGTCAGCCGATCGACGAACGGCTGACACTGATCAGACGTTTCAAGTCGGACGATGATCCATATCAGCTATGGACGAGCGAAACCGGCGCGCGTTTCTCATCGGCGTCTTCGGAGCGATCGCGATCCTCGCCGTCCTGTTTTTCGTCGTTGGTGCGCGCCCGATTCTCGACGCGCTGCTCTCGGCCGACCCCGTCCTCGTCGCGGCGACGTTCGGCCTCGCGATCTGTTGGCTCGCCGCCTGGAGCCTGATGCTTCGAACCGTCCTCGCCACGCTCGGCGTCGAGATACCGCTCGGCAAGTCGTTTTTCGTCTACGCCGGGGCCGTCTTCGCCAACAACGTCACCCCGTTCGGCCAGGCCGGCGGTGAACCGGTCGCGGCGCTGCTCATCTCCCGAGTCTCCGACTCGCGATACGAAACCGGGCTCGTCGGAATCGCCAGCGTCGACGTCCTCAACGTCATCCCGTCGATCTCGCTGGTCTTCGTCGGCGTCGGCTACTACGCGACCACCGCCGCCGTCGGCGACCGCCTCGAGACGGCCGTCGGGTCGGCCGTCGTGTTACTCAGTGTCATCACGATCGTGATGGTGCTCGTCTGGCGGTCCCGGGAGACGCTCATCGAGCGACTCCCGGCCATCGTCGCGCCCCGTATCGGACGACTCGGCCTCGAGCGGATCGATTCCGAGACGCTCGAGGACGACCTGACGGACCGAATGGGGCGGTTCTTCGAGAATATCGAGCGGATCGCGACGAGCCGATGGCGTCTCGGCGCGATCATCGGGCTCTCGCTGTGTGGGTGGCTCTTCCAAGCCGCGGCGCTGCTGGCGGCGTTTGCCGCCCTGGGGCACAGCGTCCCGGTGTACGTCCTGCTGTTCGCGATTCCGCTCGCGAACATCGCCGGTGCGGCCCCGCTCCCGGGCGGCCTCGGTGGGATCGAAGCCGCGTTCGTCACGCTGCTGGTCCCGACGACGGGTGTCGCGGCGTCGGTCGTCACGGCGGCCGTCCTGCTCTTCAGGGGCGCGTTCTACTGGCTGCCGATCCTCATCGGCGGCGCATCCGTGTCCGCGTTCGGCATTCGGACCGTCACCTGAGCGGGTCGGTCCCGAGCAGTTAACCCGCCGGAACCCCGAGGGCGAACGACCGATTGCGATGTACCGGGACGGCCACGCCGGATTCAACGCGCTCCTGTACGCGCCCGTCCTCCCCGCGATCAGCGCCGGCTACTCGCTCGAGGTGGCGCTCTGGGGGGCGGTGCTGGCGCTCGCCGCGGCGACCCTTCCCGACTTCGATCAGGGGCTGCCGTGGATCGACCACCGCGGGCCGACGCACACCGTCTGGTTCGCCCTCCTGGTCGGTCTGGGTGCCGGTGCCGGAACGATACTCGTCGCTCGCTGGGGATTCGGTTCCGGTGGCGAGTTCGGATTCGGGTTCGGGTTCGTCGTGGGGACCTGCGGTATCCTCGCTCACCTCGCGGGCGATGTCGTGACGCCGATGGGAATCAGCCCGTTTGCGCCCGTTTGGCGGGTCCACGTGACCCTCGACTGGTTCAAATCGAAAAACGAGCGGGTCAATCGGACGTTCCTGCTCGCCGGCACGGTCGCGTTGCTCACGTCACTGCTGCTGGCGATCGGCCGCGCTCCGGCGGGCTGAGCGACCGCCCCACTCGAGCGCCGGTTGCGGTTATGCGATCCACGAGACGTCGTCAGTTCGGGACGCGAGGATACCGATCGAGAGCGTCCAGAGCAGGAGCGTCCCGATCGGACCGTGTACGTCGAGACCAGCGTTCCAACTCAGCCGCAGCGGGAACAGCCACGGGACGCCCAGCGTCGAGAGCGAATCGATTACGAGGTGTGATCCGAGTCCGAGGGCGACGGCGAGCGCGACCGATCGCCGTCGGGACACGGCGTACGCTCCGCCGACGACCGCCAGCGCGAACAGCGGGGCGTGTGTGATGCCGCGGTGAACGAACGGCCACCCCCAGTCCGCCGGAAAGAGGAAGTCCGCGTCCGGTGCGAACCCGAACCAGAGTCCCAGCCACGCCCCCGTTCGCTGGTCGACGCCGGTGAAGCCGCGAACGAGCGCGTAGCCGACGACTGCATGCGTGACGAACGCCACGGAGAGAAACAGTAGCCGCCCGAGGTCCATCGATGTCTCCCCCTACGTCCATCCATCAAGTATAGTTTGTGTCGTTGATAGCAGTGTCATCGGCTCCGATCGAAGCGCGTCGATACTTCCGCAGGTAGCAAGCGCAAGCCGATGATTTCAGTCGTCGAGCGGAGTCAGATCCGAGACGGACGACTGGCATGGTCCCGCTACAACTAACCGAGACGCCGGACTGGCTCGAGTCACTGTTCACGTCGAAGCTGGGGTTCGTGGTGTTGTTCGGGATCTGCATCCTCGAGGGCGCGATGTTGTTGCGGTTCATGCCGAGCGAACTCGTCGTACCGGCTGCGCTGGCGCTGATCGGATCGTCGATCGTCGAGGCCGTCGCGATCGTCGTTCTCGCGGTCGTCGGGACGACGGTCGGACAACTCCTCCTGTTCGGGGTCGTCCGGCGGGCCGGCCGGGAGTACGCTCTCCGGACGCGCTGGGTCCCGATCACCGAATCACGACTCGAGCGGTTCGACGGCTGGTTCGACCGCTGGGGTCCGCTGGCCGTGCCGGTGAGCAATACGTTGTTGTTCGTCCGGGGGTTGCTCACCATCCCTGCCGGCCTCTCCGAGATGGATCGGCGCTCGTTTCTCGTGCTGTCGGCGGCCGGCTCGCTGTCGTTCCAGTCGATCCTTGCGGCCCTCTACCTGCTCGGCGGCTATCTCCTCGTCTGACGGCGGATTCGAACACTCGGTGACTACCATTCGGCATAGGTGAGGTACTCGACGCCGTCGTACTCGAGGAGCCACGTGCCGTAGAACTCATCCTCGCGAATGCTCTCGTGCTCTCGAATCCGGTCGACTACCGACCGGAAGGCATCGTCGTCTTCGAAGTAGCCCTCGTTGATCGCCTCCTCGACGACCGCGCGTTCGGCGTCGGAGAGGCCCGTGAGCGTGAACAGATACTGTGCTCGAACGCGATCGGCGAACGGTTCGACGCCGGACACGACCTCGGTCACCTCGTACCGGTACTCGGTTTCGGAGGCGGTTCGTGAATCGACCGTAACCCGATACCGACTCCCGTCGTGGACGACGATGTCGTACCGTTGGGTCGGAACGAACACCGACTCGTTCCCGATGTCCGCTGCCGTTCCGTAGTCGACGCCCATGTCGTCGCCGTCCTGGGTGGGTGGATCGGCTGCCGAGACGATCGGGGCAAGGCGCTGGCGATCCGCGTCGGGCAGGTCGTCGTAGTCGATCGCACCGAGTTCCGTCGCCGCATCGGCCGGGTCGAAATCGATGCGAACCTCGTAGACCGTCACCGGCTCGCTCCCGAGTCGCGTCTCCGAGATGTCGTAAAAGGAGTCGTCGATCCGGACCGTGTCGGCGCGGTCGAACAGTTCGGATCGCCCCCTCCGCACGGCCGACCCGTTCTCGATGGCGGCCGACACGAGCGTGTCCTCCTCCGAACCGGGTTCGGCCGTTATCGAAACCGCATCCGCGATTTCGTCCGCCGTCGCCTCGTCCATATCGAGGACGACGGCGGGATGGCCGCAGCCGGCGATCGGGATTGCGAGACAGAGCGTCCCGCTTGCGAGGAGCTGACGACGGTGCATGCCCCACCTGACAGACAGGATGAACGAAAGGCTTCCGGTTCCCACACCCCCGTATCGATCGATAGACCTGCACCGGTCGGTATTACAACGTCACTGACCGGGTGAGAACTCGCTCGCCGTCCGTACCGTTGCATCTCGACCGACCACGAAACGAACCCGACTCGCCGCCGCTGTGGCCTCAGTCGCCCTTCCGATAAATCGGCCGCCGAACCCCGATCCCAGCGTCCCGGAGTTGCCACCTGACCTCGAGCCCCGCCCAGAGCAGTCCCGTCAGGAGTCCGATGGCGACCGCCGCGAACTCCGAGGGCCCCATCCAGACCGGCGTCGCAAAGAGGAGGGCGTTGTAGATCCGGTGAGGGAGAATCGACCGAATGAGTTCCCCCAGAACGCCGAGCGGATCGATCCCGAGGACATCCCCGCCGTCGCCGCCTTCCGTTTCCGTCCGCGACTCGAGGCCGGGTTCCCGGGCGCTGTGCCCGCCCGCGCTCTCCGCACCGGTCTCGAGGCGTTCGGCGTCGTAGGGGAGCGTGGATTCGACCTGCCAGACGATCTCGCCTGCGTCGTCGATTTCCATGACGCGGTTGCCGTGCGTGTCGGTGACGAGCGTGTTTCCGTTCGGTAAGCGGTCGGCGTCTCGCGGCCACTGCATCCGGTCGTCTGCCCACTCCCAAGTGCGGGTCCACGCGCCGTCTTCGCGTTGGAACTCCTGTACGCGGCCGTTCTCGGAGTCGGCGACGACGACGGCCGGCCCGCCACGACTCTCGGGGATGTAGTCTGGATTGTGCTGCTCGTACTGAATGTCGTACTCGTCTTCGGCACCGAGCGTCCAGTCCTCGAGAAGCCCCGCCTCCCGGTCGAGGAAGACGACCTGATCCTGATTGCGCAGGCTGGCCATGATCCGGCCCGCCATCTCGCCGCGTTCGATGTATTCGACGTCGTTGATATGCGCCCAGTCGCCGGGATACCCGCCGCCGCCCTCGACGGGGAAGTCGCTTTGGGCGTCCCAGAGCCACTCGACGATCTCCGTCTCGGTGTTCACGACGAACACCTGGTCCGCGACGATGTCGGCGACGACGACGTGGGTCTCGTTGATGCGATCCGCGTCGTGCCACTCGCCGGCGGTTTCCTTGTGGTCGTAGCGCTCGTAGAGCACGTCGACTTCGCCGGTCGAGAGGTTCGCACGCTCGATGACGTTCAGCGCACAGGGCGGATCGGAACAGGTCGGTCCCGCGGTGTGGATCGTGTCCGTCGCGGTGTACTCGACCGTCAGCGGCTCGCCCTCGACCGGATCGACGTCGAAGTACTTCGTCCGCGTATTGTTGTAATAGCGGACCTCGCCGTCGGGCGCGTACGCGGTGATCGTTCCCGCTCGGCCCGACTCGGTTACGACCGTGTGGTTCCCCGTCGGCGGCGCGTCCGGAACGTCCTCGGCCGACGCCGTCGAGAGACTGTTCGTGGACGCGACGGCGACCGCAGCAGCCGAGAGAAGGATCACGACGACGAACGCGACTCGGAGCCGATTTCGCGAGAGGTGCGAGCCGGCGCGAGCGAGCGCGGCGTGCGATCGGGCAAACATCTCACTCCTTCCTCCCCCGTCGTCCGGGGTAGCATTGTTCGTCGTTTGCAGTTCCTGACAGTCGTGGCCGGCGACCGAGCGCGGTTGACGGGCCCGTCCGGCGCAGTCAGTCGTCCACTTCGGCCTTCCTCGTGGTGAGGACTGGAACCGGCGACGTCCGGATCACGCGCTCGGTGAAACTCCCGAGGAGGTAGCGGTCGAGTCCGGTGTGTCCGTGGGTCCCCATCACCACGAGGTCGATCCCCTCCGCGTCGGCGTACGACGAGATTTCTCGCGGGACCGACCCGGCTTGAATGGTGGTCTTGATCTCGTCGACGCCCGCTCGTCGAGCGGTCGCTTCGGCCTCGTCGAGTACCCCCTGTACGTTCTCCTCGAGTTGCTCGGGGAGCGCCGTCGATCCCGCATCGATCACTTCCGGCAGTTCGTCGACGACCGACAACAGGTGTAACGTCGCGCCGTGGCGTTCGGCGAGCGCCGAGCCTAACTCCAGTGCCGCCCCCGCGTGGTCGCTCCCGTCCGTCGGGACGAGCACGTCGGTGTAGGGGTACGTCCGCGTCGCGTCCTCGGCCGCGCGAACGGTCATGACGGGGACCGAGCACTGGTTGACGACGGCGTCCGTAGTGCTCCCGAGGACGTATTCACTGATGCCGCGTCGCCCGTGGGCCCCCATTACGACGAGTTCGAACTCGTTCGTGGCGGCATAGTCGGCGATCACGGTTCGCGGGTCTCCCTGCACGACGTTCGTCGCGACGGACACGCCGCGGTCCGCCGCCAACGCGGCGGCATCGTCGAGGATTTCTGCTCCCTCTAGCTCGAGGGCGTCGACGACGTCGGTGCCGAGTCGGGTCAAACTCGGCTCGTTCGTGTCCGCGACGTAGAGCAACCCGACCGTCGCGTCCCGATCGGCGGCGATAGCCAGCGCGTGCTCGAGGGCCGCCCTCGCAGGGTCGCTTCCGTCCGTCGGGACGAGTATTCGACTAATCACGGGTTCGGATTCAACGTCGATCCGCTTACGTTTAGTGGAAAAACAAGCGGCGGTCAGCGGGTGAAACGGTCGAGCGTCGTCGCTGGATGCTGGGTGCGATGGCGAGTTAGGTGTGGGTCACTCGCACGTGATCGACTCGGCGACCTCGATGCTCTCCTCCTTCGAAAGGTCACCGGAGATGCCGTAGTCGGTGGAGTCACAGTTCACGTTCAGGATGGACGTGGTCGTCCCTTCGTGCTCGAACTCCGCGTAATAGCCGGTGTGATTGCCGACCTCGACCGCTTCGTATCGGTCGGTCTCGTCGTAGTCGTAGCCGGTCGAGCTGTTCTGGCGTTTCGTGACGTGGAACACGTCGTCGCTGTCGGTCACGTACTGGAGCGAGAGCAGCGAGAAGTCGGTGTTCTCGATGATGCTCGCTTCCGCGAAGCGGTATCCGTCGGGGACGTCAGGCGAGGGCACTGACTGCGTCGTGTCCGTCCGGAGTTCGGAGAGCGAATCGTAGGTCGTCCGATCGAGCGGCGAGTCGTCCGGCGTTTCCGCGTCCGCTGGGATGTCGATCGTGAACCGCTCGTCGGCGATCGGCTCGTTCAGGCTGACGTTCCGAATGTCCATGACCATCTCGTACTCGTAGTTCTCGCCGCTGGCGTCGTGTGCCAGTTTGGTGGGGAAGTAGGTGTCCGCATCGAGCCAGAGGGTCGTATCGGTGGAGTCAGCCATCGTGTCGGTTTCCGTCGGAGTCACGGCCAGACGATAGGTCTCCTCGCCGTTGATCATCTCTTGCCCGTCGTAGGTAAATTCGTTTTCGGTGACGAGTCGGTCGATCAACGTCTGCTGACCCATCTCGTCGGTGTGATCGAACCGGCTGACCTGGTTGTTCTCGACGTCGTAGGTTACCGTCTCGCTTTCGTTCCTGACGGTGATCGTTTCCATCCGCTCGGAGTTGGTTTCCGTCCGAACGCGGTTGTTCTCGGCATCCAACCACAGTCGATTTTCGGCGGACGACGTCCGGTCGCTATCGAACGTCATGTTCATTTCGTAGGTCATCACGACCGTGTCCAACGAGGACATGCGATTCGTGAACGTCTCGACGACCTCACCGTCGGCGGACGGTGAATCGGCGGCGTCCGTCGCCGTCGACTGCGTCGCTTGCGTGGGCCGTTCGACAGTTGTGGGCTGGCTGGAAATCGCGCCCGCCCCGGTGGCAACGCTCGAGAGGACGAGCAGCGAGCCGAGGGTGACTACGATCAGCGCAGTACGGAGTGAGTCGGGAACCATTGCATCCCACTCTGGCGTCGCTAGTCCAATAAAGAGGGTCAGCGACATTCCGGATCTGAACGCACCACCCAAAATATAAATATACCCAGGTTTTTGAATGAAAGTTAACTTGGGACTATCTCGGCAAGAGTGCTCGTGATTCGGACCGGTGGGAGTACGATGGGTCCGACTCAGCGGGACGGCGCGTGGACTCCGCCACCGTGTGGTAGGCGGTCGGTTTCGTCGCGGTCCCGAGCGGAAGCCGTCGCGTCTGCGAACGCTCCGACGAGACTCGGAAGAACGTTACGTGGATTCGACGCTGATCTCGCCGTCCGCAGTGACAGTGACCAGACAGTTGCTGTACTCGAACGTGACCGATCCGTCGGATCGAAGTCCATCCGCTCGAGGTTCGAACAGTCGCTCGAGCGCGTCGGCGTTGATCGAGTAATGGAGCGGCTCGAGTTCGGTGACGGCTTCGTCGCGGAACGTTGCGACGGCGTCCGCTACGGCAACGCTTAGCGGTTCGTCGTCGAGTCGATCGTACTGCACCGAATAGTGATCCTCCATGGCCGTCGATGGTGATCGTGAACTCATCTCAGTCATTGGTAATACGTATCCCCAGCACGTCCGTGGGAAGCTACCCGTCCGTTCACGAGTTGTCGCAAAGAGCCTGATCGTTAACTGTGTAATGACTGCCGACTGAAGTGGTTAATCAGTTAACCCCGTCGTGGTCGATCCCTCGAACAGCGCCGCGAACAGCTTCCGTTCGGCGGACCGAACGTGTTTGTGGAAGGCGGGTGATGAGATACCGAGCGACGAGGCGATCTCTTCGCCGTTGGCCCGTCGGGGCCACTCGAAGAACCCGCCGTGGTAGGCCGTCTGGACGACCTCGTGCTGTCGGTCGGTGAGTTGCTCGAGCAGGGTACTGCGCGCGGGGCCGCCGAGCGTCGACCGGTTGGCGGTCGACTCCTCGCGCCGAGCGATCAGTGACACCGCCGGACCGCTCCGGGAGATTCCCGAGAGGACGTCGCGGACCTCGGCCGTCTCCGGAACGTCGATGATCGCGCGCCCGCCGGAGGGGGCCGCACCGAGTTCCCGCAGCCGAGCGCCGTGGGTATCGACGATCGAGCCGAGGAAGGGCTCGGTTAGTCGCACCTGGAGGAGCATCTCGTCCTCGTGCTCGGCGATCGTCGACACCGCGGCGACCCCGTCGATCGCGGACCGATCGACGGTCGCCGCGGGATCGTCCGCCGGGTCCTCGACGGCGACGAAAACGATCTGCGAACCGTCCGCCCGCCTCGTTGCACCCTCGTACGTGAGCGCATCGTCGAGTGCATCCGCGAGCCGACACAGGGTCGCGTCGGCCGCGATCTCGAGTTCGACTTCGGTGTGGTCGTCGCCCACGTGCGCGTTCTTTCGCTTGACGGCATCGATCGCGTAGGCGACGGTTTCGCCGAGTTCGGCCAGCATCGACCGCAGCGTCTCGTCGAACGCGTTCCGTTCCTCGCCGTAGATCGACAGGACGCCGTAGAGGAAGCCGTCGTAAACGAGCGGCACTGCGTACGCGGACTGGAAGTTTCGCGACAGTGCCTTGCCCCGCCACTCGCCGTCATGGATCGACTCGGCGACGTTGTCGACGTAGACCGGGTCCCGCGTCCGAGCCGCCCGTCCCGTCGGTTCGGCGGCCGACTCGGCGACCGTCGTCACCGCGACGGCATCGAGATATCCCCGATCGGACCCGGCACAAGATCGCGACCGGAGTTCGTTGCCGCTGGGGTCCGGCTCGCCGATCCAGGCCAGCGAGCACGACTCGAGGTCCGCGAGACGCTCGGGAACGCCGCGTTCGATCTCGGCCCGGGAATCGGCCAGCAGGAGGTGCTGTTCGATCTCCTGGCGTGCCTCGTTGGCGGCGTTGAGTCGCTCGAGGTGCCGGTTTTGCTGCTTGAGTTCGTGCTCACGGTCGTGGAGCCGGCGCGTCCGACCGATTCGATCGAGCGCGGCTTCCGCCGTCGCCGCGAACGACTGCACGAGTTCGACGGTGTCCTCGTCATACTCGCTGGCGGCAGTCGACAGGGCGACCAGTACCCCGTGTTCGCCAAGCGGAACGTAGAGCCCGCTCCGTGCGGCCGTCGTCTCGTCGTAGACGTTGTTTTTGTCGGTGATATCGTCGTAGACGGCCGGTTCACCGGTGACAAACGCCTCCCAGGCGACGCTTTCGTCGGGCCGGAGCCGCGATGGCGGATCGAGCGCGGGCTCGAGGGTCGGCGAACGCGCCTCGGCGGCGAGTTCGTTGTGCTGGTCGTCGTACCGGTAAACGACGCTGTCGAGGCCCAGTACGTCGGTCGCGACGTCGACGATGTACTCGCAGGCAGCCGCCTTCGAATCGACGCTCAGCAGATGGCTGGTCGCCTCGTGTAACGCGTTGAGCGTCTCCTGGTACTGCACCCGTTCGGTGACATCGTTCGCGACGCCGAGAACCCGATCGACGGCCCCGTCGTCGTCCGTGATCGGCCGATACCACGCCTCGAAGACCCGATCCCCGAGCGGTCGCTGCGAGTGGACCGCCTCCCCCTCGAGCGCCGCCCGAATGTCGGCACAGGCGTCCGGATACTCCGCAAGCAGGTCGGTGAACGACTGCCCAACGATGTCGGTCGAATCGAACCCGAGGTTCGTGAGCCCGCGTCCCTCCGAGAGCGTGAACGTTCCCTCGTCGTCGAGGACGAACAACACGACCGGGGCGTTCTCGACGAGGGTCTGCAGGCGTTCCGTCCGTTCAGTCAAGTCCCGCTCGCGTTCGACGCGCTCGGTCACGTCCTGCCAGTAGACGGAGAGGCCCGCCGGCGACGGATAGAGACGGGCTTCGATCCAGCTCTCACAGCGCTCGAGATACCCCTCGAACGTCCGGCGTTCCTGGTGTTCCATCGCCTCGAGCGCCTCGCGCTGGAATACCGTCCCTTCCAGTTCCGGGAACACGTCGAGTATCCGTCGGCCGAGCAGATCGGACCTGGTGAACTCGAGGTGCTCGAGGGCGCGATCGTTGACGTACGTGAACCGCCAGTCCCCGTCGAGGGCGTAGAACGCGTCGGTGACCCGTTTGAACGACTCGTCTAGCTCCTGTTCGATGCGGTGGTGCTCGGTGATATCCCGAATCGAGGCGACGATGCCGTCGACGATGCCGTCATCGAGCCGATTCGTCAGCACGGCTTCGTGGACGTACCAATACCCGTCGGAATGTTGGCACGTGTAGTCGATGGTCCGTGTCGTTCCGCAGTCGGCCGCGCGGATGGCCTCGAACTCGTCGGCCACCGACTGGCTGTCGTCGGGGTGGACGTGCTCGAGGATGTCGTTACCACAGAGTTCGTCCGTCTCGAACCCGCCGACGCGCTCGACCGACGGACTGGTGTACGTGATCTCGCCGTCGGTGTTGACGACGAGCAGGAGATCCGACGACTGTTCGATCAGCGTCTGGTACCACTCCGCCTGCCGCGTCGCCGACCGCTGTATCGCGGCGAACTCGACCGCCCGCCGGAGTCGTCGGTCCAGGATCGCCGGCTCCTGAATCGTCGTCTTGGCGATCACCTCGGGATCGCCGCGGAGGTCGTCGATCGACTCGGTGCGGGCCGGCTCAGCGGCATAGACGACGGGAGACGCCTCGTCGACGAGACCGAGAACGTCCCGGTCGTCAGTCAGGACGCAATCGACATCGTCGAGCCGATCGGCGGCGAGCGCGGCTGGAGCCGGGACCGAGTCCATCACGGTTACCGATTCGTCGGCGAGCCCCGCCGTCGCCCCCCGAATCCACTCGGAAGAACCGACGGGGAGGACTCGGACCGGGGTCGTCTCACCGTCCTCGAGACCGCAGGTCATAGTGTTGCGTACACGGGAACGAATAAAAAGCCCGCGTCGGTTCAGAGACGGCTCACTCGAGGGACAGCGGCGCGTGTTCGACTCGGTAGCCGTCCTCGATTCCGTCGACGGCGCGCACTTCGCGCAGACGAATCCCGCGTTCCATCTTGGTGACGACCGGCGTATCGTAGTAGTCGGCCTCGTACTCGAATCCCTTCCCCTCACCTCGTCGGCGGTCGACGAACGCCCGATGGCGCTCGAGGCGCGCGCGACCGACCGACCGCGACAGCGCCGGGACCTCGTCGATGCCGTCGTCGAACACCGCGAGGAAGGCGTCCTCGAGTTCGGAGCCGACGGAGTTCCGACCGGCACACATCGCCGCCAGCGTCGTCGTCCCCGTGCCCCAGAACGGATCGAGGACGGTGTCGCCGTAGGCCGAGTACATACAGATCAGCCGATAGGGGATTTCGAGCGGATAGGCCGCGGACCGCTCGCGGAGGTCGTCGTCGGCCGGCCGGTCGATCGCCTGTAGCTCGCCGGTTACGTCGGTCCAGACGTCGGTAAACCAGCGGTTGCGTTCCTCCCAGAAATAGGCGGCCTCGTAGCGCCGATCGGCCCGCGGTTCGAACTCGCGGCTCCGGGCTCCCTTCCTGAAGACCAGAATGTACTCGTGTTCCAGCGTGACGTAGGCGTTCGGCGGGATCATCCCGCTGCCCATGAACTTTGCCGCGCTGTTTGCCGGCTTGCGCCAGAGCACGTCCGGCAGCGGCTCGAACCCTCGCTCCTCGAAGGCCTCGAGTACGCGCGCGTGGTTCGGATAGACGCGGAAGCTGCCGTCGACCGACCGGGTCGCGTCGCCGACGTTGATGCAGGCGATCCCGCCGTCGACCAGGACGCGCTCGAGTTCGTCCCAGACGCGCTCGAGTTGGGCGTGCATCGCCTCGAAGGCGTCGTAGCCGTCCCCGGCTGCCAGCGCGTCGCCGATCGCGGGATCGAGTTCGGTAAACAGGTCGTCCCACATTTCGATCATCGGATACGGCGGGGAGGTCACGACGAGTTCGACGGACTCGTCGTCGACTGCCGAGAGGTCCCGGGAGTCGCCGACGAACACGCGATGGGTCGTCTCCATTGGCACACACTGTCGGCGTGGCTCCCTTATCTCCTTCGTCAAGGCGGCGACTCGAGCCGTCGGCGGGAGACACGGCCGTCCCGAGACGACGGCACGGACGTGACGCGACACCGGGACACCGGTCCGAAAACGCGGCGAGCCCACGCCAAAACAGGTCTGCCACGGTGCGCCCACCGGCGGTGATCGCTACTCCTCCGTTTCCTCGTCGGCCGCCTCGCTCTCGGCCGCGCCGCTCTCCGGTTCGGGTTCGTCTTCGTCGTCGGTCTCCCCGGTCGTCGCCGGTTCGAACTCCTCGATCGGCTCCCACTCCTCCTCCTCGCTGGACGAGAGGCGACGCCGGAGCACCACGGCCCCGACGACGGCACCGACCGCCAGGAGGAGTTTCGGGAGTCGCGAACGGGATCCGCCTTCGGTCTCCTCGGATTCACTGGTCATGTTGGATGGCGTCTCGGTCGATTCGTCGGGCGTTTCCATTACGTCTTCGATGAGTTTCGGTTCCGCTAGCTCCTCGACCGGCGACTCCTCGAGTTCGGGCGACTGGCGTCCCACCAGAAAGCCGACGGCCGCACCGAGGCCGAACAGCGCCCCCGCAAGCGGCAGGCGGCCGCCGGAGCGGGACCCGTCCGCCTCCTCGACGGCCTCGAGAATCGACTCGCGCATCGGCGATTCCATCCCCCTACTGACCGCTTCCTTGACGAGGAGTTCCGACAACGTTTCGTCTTGTTGTTCCATCTCGGGCATTAATCCGCCACGACCACACCACCGTACATAGTTCTATTCCCCGTTTCCGTGTGCCGCCCGGCTTCGGTGCGGCGTATCCGAACATTACTCACTGCGACGCGGCGGCCACCACCACTCTACCGCCGGCCGCCGCGGCTCCAATGCCGATCACGAGCGCGGTTCGTGGCGGCTGTCCGCCCCGATCAAGCAGCCGTCGCGAGAGATAAAGCAGTGCTTCCAGCGGTCGCAGAGCGTCTCGGCGCGACGCGTCGTCGCTCGGGAGAACGCCTCCCATAACGAAAGGGAGCGGGCTGAAACCGGTCGCGATATGAGCGTCATCCGCCAGCCGGAGGTGCTCGGCCGAACGACGCGGCGGCGCATTGTCGGCATCACCGCCGCACTCTCGGCTGCCACCGTCGAGACGGTCGGCGTCGGGCTCTGGTTCGGTCTCGTGGTCGGCTCGCGGACGACGGCGACCGCGCTGGCGGGGCTGGGCGCTCTCTTCTGTGGAGCGCTGCTCAGAACGGGCGTCTTCGGTGCGACGGTCACCGACCTCGAGACCCTCGTGGAACCCACCCGGCTCGGTGCGGCGCTCGTGCTGACGGCCGGCTGGATCGTCTGGCTGCTCGTCGCCGAACTGATCGGAGGGAGCGTCGGTATCGCCGTCGGAACACCCGTTCTCGCGGGCATCCTCACCGGACAGTTCGCTCTCGAACGCCGCGTGTTTCGACCGCGGGCGGGCGACGGGGCGGCGGTCGTCCCCGGAGTGGTGCTGGCCGCCGGTGCATCGGTCCTGCTCGCGACGGCCTGGTTTTTCGATGGGGGGCTCTCCTCACCGCCGCTCCCACTGGGGTTCACGACGGTCGTCGTCGAACTCGCCGCCCTGCACATCGGACTCCTCGTCTTCGCGCTCTCGGGCGTGCTCGCCCACCAGCGCCGATTGCAGCGCGCTCTCGACCCCTGACGGCGACGCGCTCACTTGCCCTGTGCGCCAACGTTCTGATCGCTCTCGAAGGAGTCCGGGTCCGGTTCGATCCTCGCGTACTGGACCGCGCGCAGACCCAGTGTTCGGACCCGTTTCTCGAGGGACGGATCGACGAACTCGTCGTCATCGAGAGCCGCGCTCGCGTTCGGTACCGCCGCCTCGTGGGGGATCACCCAGGCGTTCAGCGCTCGACAGACCGATCGCATGTGCTCTAAGGCCGTGACGGGGAAGGCCCCGCCCGAGACCGCGAGCAGGCCGACGGTCGTATCCGCGAACTCGTCGAAGCCACAGTAGTCGAGCGCCGTCTTGAGCGGCGAGGCGTAGGAGCCGTGGTACATCGGCGAACCCAGGATAATGGTATCCGCCGCACGGACGCGCTCCGCCAGGCGTTCGGCGTCCCCCGCGTCTTCGCGGTCGCGGTCCGCGTCGAAGATCGGTAACTCGTACTCCCGAAGATCGAGCAGTTCGGTGGTCGCACCCGCCCCTGCGGCGGCGTCGAGGACGACCTCGAGTGCGGCCCGCGTGTGGCTCTCCGCGCGGAGGCTGCCACAGAGTGCAGCCACGTGAATATCGCTGTCGCTCATACCCGTCCCGACGACCAGCAGCGGGAAAAGACGCCCGAAAAACCGGTCGCTGTGACGATGACGATCCGCCGCGGTGGGTCGTCTCGCTCGCCCGATTCGACGCCCATTTCGCTCAGGAATTCGAACGGGTCCCCGTGCAGTCGATCCTCCCCGTGCTGCTCGAGGAAGCGCTCCCGCGCGTGCTGATGATCAGCCTTCTGATCGGCGCGGGCGTGGGACTGGCCACCCTCGCGGTCGAGTACGGACTCGTTACGGTCATCGCCCGGGTCGGCCGCTATCTCACGGAGCCAGCGAACCTGCCACCGGAGGTCGGGACCGCCGTCCTGACGAACACCGTCTCGGTGACGGCGGGGTACGGGATGCTCGCGGAGTTCCGCGAGGACGGCCTCCTCGACGATCGCGCCACGCTGATCGCCGTGGTCATCAACACGTTCTTCGGCTTCCTCCAGCATCTCTTCACCTACTACGGGCCGGTCCTCGTGCCGATCCTGGGGCTCCAGGTCGGGCTCAGGTACGTCGGCGCTCGAGCCGGGATCTCGCTTGCGATCTCGCTCGTCGGCCTACTCGCCGGCTCCGTCCTCCTTCGCGGCTCCGAGTACGACCGCGGCGTCGTCGAGCCCGAAACGCCCGACGCGGACGTACGGACGCATCGGGAGAAGATCCGAACCGCCGGGGAGAGCACGCTCGAGCGCCTGCGTTCGATCGTCCCGCGACTGACGATCGTCTACTCGCTTGTCTTCGTGGCGCTCGCGCGCTCGGAACGGATTCTCGACGGGATCGCGGCGGTCGGGATCGACGATCCGGGGATGCTCCTCGAACCGGTCGCCGGCCTGCTCGGGCTGCCGGGTGCGGCGGTGCCGGTAATCCTCGTCTCGCTGGTGGACCCGACGACCGGCGCGATCACCGTCGCGCCCCTGATCGGCGACGTGTTGACGCCGGACGAGGCGGTGATCACGCTGCTGGTCGGCAGCCTCGTCTCGCTGACAATCGGGACGGTCAAGCGCTCGATCCCGTTCCAGTTCGGTATCTGGGGGGCGAAGTTCGGGACGAAAGTAATCGTCGTCAACGTCTGTCTGAAAGCCGCCTTCATTCTCGTCGCGATCGGCGTTTTCCTCGCGTAGGCGTGTTCGGCGACGAACCGGATGACCACATCGGAAGCCGACGCGAGCGCTACGCGGCGATCGGGCGGTGAACCGAAAAAGCGGACGCCCTTACGCGGCGGTCGTGTTCGCGCTCGAGGTCTTGATGCTGCCGTAGATGCCGGCGAGTGAGAGAATCGCGATGAGGGCTCCCGCGACGCCGTTGATGCCGAGCACCAGTTCCCGTTCGACGCCGAACGCGACCGTCGGCGCGACCGCGATCCAGATGCCGAGCACCGCGAGGATCGCCGCGAGCACGATACTCGGTGACCGCTTCTCACCGGTTCGATACGCGTGTACCGACGCGAGGAACGCGGTCAACCCACCGACGAGGACGTTGTGAATCCCCATCGTCCCCGTGACCGTGAAGACGGCCGTCGACACCATGACAAACGCGCCAAGAGCCGCCGATAATCCGGCCGTTCGTTCGACTAACACCGACGAACTGTCCGCTGGTCGTGTCCGACTCATACGTCGGATGTAGTGAGCGCCACCTATTTGAGAGCGTCGATCGTATCCGCTAGCTGGTATCTTCACTGGCCGCGAGAGATGCGGGATCGGTCCGGAGCCGACACTGAACCGGCTGCTCGCTGTTGTTCGCTCGCCACGTCATCTTTCGAGCGGCTGTCGTTCCGAGACGACGCCGATACCGTCCCGAACGGGAGAGCAGTACGGGTCGTCCGTTCGTGACCGCCGTCGTGGTCGTATCGGAGCCCGCCGAAAGCAGTTCGGCTCAACTCGATGGGGCGGGGACGCCGAGAAACTCGAACGGCTCGGTCTCGACGAGTTCGGCAGCGACGTCGCCAGCGAAGACGTTCGTCTGATTCTCACCGAGCGACAGCGATCGGCTCCCGGCAGCGGCGGCGAAGTCGATCCCGTCGAGGTCCAGCCAGAAGACGTTCGGCGAGAGCGCCGACTCGAAGTAGTAGCGTCGGTCCCGGTGATCAGCGACCGTCCGCCAGCGCGTCGCGGAGATATGCGGTTCGTCCGGCGTGCCGATCCCGTACGGCACGGAGACGTTGCGGATTGCACCGAAGACGCTCGCCGTTGCGGTCCGACGGTCCCGGGTCTGGGGCATCGCATCCACGTAGAAACTCGCGCGGGCGAACCGATCGGCCGGGCGGTTCGTTCCCGGCAACATGACGGTGCCACCGATCTCCGCCCAGTACTCGTCGAGTGCGAGTTGCTGATCGAACGGCGGGGAGTTCGTCATCACCTGATACTCCCGGCCGTGATGGATCGTTAACTCGCCGTCGACGTACTCGAGGACGGCGCTGTCACCCGTGGCGTCCGACATGGACAGATGCAGGGTGGCGAGCCGACCCTCGTCCGGGATGTCGTCGGACACGACGACGAAGTCCTCCTGTCGGTGGTTCGCAACTGCCTCGGCCACCGTCGCGAAGTTGTCGAGGACGTACTGCGCCCACAGCGAGATCGAGAGACCGGGCCTGTCGCCGTCCCACTCCGGATACTCGGATTCGGTGAGCCACAGGACGTTCGCAACCAGCCCCGCCTCGTTCATCCCGTCGGTCGTCGCGAGATCGTACGCGGAGGCGATGACACTGCCGTACTCGGCGGTCCACGCCACCGAGGTCGGGCCGACGTTGCCCGTTCGCTCCATTCCGCGCGGGAAGACCCAGACGTTGGTTCCGATCTCGCTGTGCCAGTCCATCGACCGGCCGGTGAGCACGATGTTTTCGGGTCCGAGATACACCAGTCGCGTACACATCTACGGCCTTCCTCCGCTCTCTCGACCGGCGTGCGTTCTACGCCCGAACATACTCCTGCCGTACCTCGAGCAGGAGCATAAATTGCGGCCGGTCCGAACTGATACGTCACGGCTGGGCCACGGTCTCCCCCCTCGAGTTTAGCAGCGAGCGTGACGACCGAGTTGCCAGCGCGACAGCTGGAACTGGCGGGGAAATTCGACCGCGATAGAGACGCATACCGCCGAGCCGTCGGCTCACGGATTCGGGGTGGTGGCTCGGCGAGTCAGTTATCGAGCATCGAGAGGACGTACAGCACCAGCCGCAGGATGTGGATGAAGACGCCCATTACGGCGACGTAGATACCGATGGCGTTCCGGATCGGGCTTCCGTATCTGTTCTCCTTGACGGCCCAGATTTCGTATGTGAGGTCCGTGACGAACCCGAGGAAGAACAGGACGGAAGCGAAAACCATGAGCATGGGATTGATGAAAAACCCAACACCGCCAGCGGCGAACCCGGCGATGAACAGCCCCTTGGAGTAGGTCTGCCAGCGCGCGAACGACCGCTCAGTGCGGAAGACGACTACCACGATGCCGGCCGTGAGGAGCCCCGTGACGACCGTCGTAATGGCGAGGGCCGGGACTCGAAGCGCTGCCGGTGCCATCGTCAGGATCGCGGAGCCGAGAAGCGTATAGCCGAACTGAATCAGCGTGATGCCCGCGCCTGCGATCGGGATGGTCCCCTTCTTGATCCCCGTATTCGAAATCCAGAAGCCGCCACCGATCGTGGCGGCGAAGGTGGCGATACCGACGAAGTAGTTCGAGAAGAGGACGAGGCCGAGGTCCGCAAGCGGCGTGTAACTCCCGACCAGCATCAACAGGATGTTCACCGCGACGAGCGCGGTTGCGATCCCCGCGACCTTCGAGACGTTGACTGTCGGGGCGTGCTGTTCAGTCTGTGTACTGCTGTGAACTGATGACATATCCGTGCACACAACTATCGAATTCATTCATAAATATTACCATATCACTTTCGGAGAACAAAGTGCTGTGCGAGACGGGTACGGACGTAGTATCCTCGGGTCATGGACCACAATTACCAATGGCTGGCCTCGAGACAAGACATGTATACTCAGTTACCGGTGGGGAATTCTGTTAGAAATACTATTCTGCATCACTGGAGACGCGTGACGACATCCCACTCTAGTACCACCGAAACGAGTTACACACGAATCGCAACGCCGTCCATCGATTAGGTGTGCACTGACGTTCAGTGGCTACTATCGATTCTCGAGGCGACTCGAGGCAGAGACGAACTGACTGACTCGCGGATCACGTCGGGAACGCCGCAGGCGCTCACCACAGCTATCGTCTTGCTACAGTCACAAATCTCGGCTGCACCTCACTGGCATCTCGTCGGCATACACAGCATCACCGGTTCCGAGTTGCATGCTCGTACACATGTCCCTCGAGAGCCCGTCTTTCCCGACCGCTGGCGGAACTATTCTAGCTTTCGAACGGGAGAACTCGTCCGCTCCCTCGAGACGGACCTCCTCTTACACGCTGGCTCGACTCGAGAGATGCACACGAACCGTGACCTCTCGTGTACAACTTGAAGATTGAATTCTGCCGGCGTACAACTTCAGGACGTCACACCGACACGGTATTTCGCGCGGTTCTATTCGGCTACGACTCGTTTGAACGGCTCGGTAAGTGTAATGCTGATTACCCGGACAGCTACGATAGGTGTTGACACTTACTGAGGAGTGTTCAACCCACATTGCCACCGCTGTAACAAACGGGTACGGACTGGCGACCCTGTACGAGCGTATAGTACGCACGATGACCGAGACCGGTGGGAGCCTTCACACCGTCTTCGTGATCGAGTCGGTCTCGTTGTCGTCGTCCGTGATGGTCAGTTTAACCTGCGTTCCGCTCGGTATCTTCTTCTTCGACACTGTCTGACCAGTATAATCGATCGTACCGTCGGCCCCGACATCCCACTCGTAGCTCTGGATCGTCCCCTCGTCCGAAGACGCCGAGCCGTCGAGATCGACTTTCTTGTTCTTTCGGGAGTACGTGAAGTCCGCGGTCGGCGGGCTACTGCTGTCGGTGATGTCAACCGTCGTTGTGTCGGTGTCAGTGTTGCCTTTTTTCCCGGTGACGGTCAACTCGATGGTTGCGGTGTCGTCACTGGTGACGCCACTCGCGTCGAAGGTCGGCGTCTGCGTCGAGGCGTTCTGGAGGGTCCCAGGACCGCTCGTGATCGTCCACGAGTACGTAAGCTGCTTGCCGCTGCTGTTGGAGCCATCGAGACCGATCGTCCCACCGGTAGCGACAGTGTACGGGCCACCCGTGTCGGCCGTCGGTCCCTTCGAGTTGGACACCGCCTGCGTGGATCGCGTGGCCGTCAGCCCTACTTCTCCGATGGTAGAGACGGTAAAGGGGATCGTTTAGTTCTTGACTGCGGCCTCGATGTCGACGGTTCCAGTCGCACCCGGCGACAGCGAAAACGACGTGTTGTACAGCGTCCCCTGCGTGGAATCGTCGAGTGCCACGTCGACTGTGAGAGACGCCGTGGTATTGTTCGTGACTTCGACGAGTGTCTGACGAGTGTTCTTCTCGACTTGGTCCGTGATGGTTAGTCCGATAAGGGCGACGGGATCATTCGTGACGGTGATATCGACACTACGGCCACCCGTTACCGACTCAAACGCGTCTGTGGGCATGAGACCAGTGCCGATCAAGCCAGCCCCGACGCCCATCAGGAGAGTCCGGCGGGAAACCACTCGTCCGGTATCCCGACCCATAATCAGTTTAGACGGGCAGAGAGTATGATAAACCTACTGGCGGACATTCTGCTATATTGAACGGTGACTCGCTCACCGATGGTTCAGAACTACCCGACCATCGTTTCGTGTGCTCCAACTGAATATCTACGTGCGGAGCGGGTGATGCACTGTGATTTTTGCACTGGCTCCTTGGCAATTCCTACCAATGAAGGCGTTCGCGCGAAGCGTGAACCGACGACTCCGGTCTCAGTCCCACCGCCGGGAGCCGCCCACGTCAATTCGACACCGCGGAGTGTGGCGGATCGTTCCCCGACTTCGACCACCTCTCGAGGGCGTCGTTGCCGACCGTCGCGACGCGCTCGACGCAGTCAGCCGTCAATTGAGAGCGAATCGCATTAATCCACGTCCATCGAGAATCGCCATCGGTGTTGAACTCGAGGAGTACGCGTGAACAGATTGGGGTCGGCGGGATTTAAACAACGCCTGCGAACCCGCTTTCCGGTGCAGAACCGTAGTTTCGTTCGAACCCGTCTCTTGCATACCTGTCGCTCGCGGATTAGCTCGCGAGAGAAGTATGGGGTCGGAGGGATTTGAACCCCCGATCTACTGATATCTCCGGTGCGCCTCGGAACTCCAGAGGGTCATCACACGAGCACTGATCAGGTGCCCGATCAGTATATCAGTCTGGAGTGTCGTCCCGGGCGCGTTGCCTCTGGAGTCAGCCGCCATGCCTGGCTTGGCCACGACCCCTCGAGTCATCGTTGGGGTATCCAACCTAAAGTGGTTTCGATTCAGAATCGCCCTACAGCCACGGGGCCCGCCCCGCGGTGTCCGTCCCGTCGTCGCCCGGATACGCGTTCGGCTCCTCGTCGCGCTCCGCGGCCGGCGGCTCGCTCGAGGCGCTTGCACCGCCGCCGTCGGTCACCGCGCCCATCCGTGCGACCGTCTCGTCCGCGTCGGCCTCCGGCTCGGGGCTCGAGTCGGCGTCGTCGGACTCCCGGAACGGGAACTCGATGGCGAACAGGGCAGCGACGAGCAGGGCGACCAGCGGGGCCTGCCCGAAGGCCATCCAGAGCAGGGACGGCGGGAGCAGGCCGAGCGCGACGGCGCTCCCGAAGCGGAACCGGTCGATGTCCATGTACTCCCGCAGGTACGGCCCGGTCAGCGCGATGGCCAGTGCGAAGGCAACGCCGACGGCCGCGGACAGCGTCGCGTTGGCCACGAGCGCGGGCTCGGTCATCAGCGAGAACGTCGCCCCGGAGGGCTCGAGACTCGCGACCAGTCCCAGCCCGATGATGACCGCGGGGTTGGGGAGGTAGTCGCCGATCGTCGCGCTGGCGGTTTTGGCCGCGATGGCGGCGATCACCAGGGCCGCGAACCGCTCGAAGATGACGATATCGATCACGCTCGCGATCGCCGGCGCGAGTGCGGCCTGCACTGCCGACAGCAGTATCAGTGGGATGCCGACGAGCAAGACGACCGCCGACTGCTCCCGGGGCGTCCCGTCCATCTCCGCGAGGATCACGGCGACGGTGGCGCTCCCGCCGAAGATCAACAGCCCGACCTGAATCGCGTCGAGCGGTTGGTCGAGCGCCCCGGCCAGGATCAACGCGGGGAAGACGCCATCGACTAGCGGCAGCATCATGACCAGCGCGAGGAGCCTGGCGTTACCCCCGATGATGCGCTCCATCTGGAGCGCAACTGGGTGTTGTGACGTACTCATCGATCAGAGTCGATGGCCGTGACCCGAGGCCTGCGGGTGATATGATGGACACTCCCCTTCCGATCGGTCCGGGTGCCAGTCGATCGGGGTGGGAATAAGGCCTCGAGCTGTGAGTTTCTGTGTAAAATTCCCGAAAGTGGCAGCGGAGTCGGCACTCATCCGGCCAGCGGTTCGGGCGTCGGCTGCACTCACAGCGAACATACTCCGACAGATGGGTGGATTGTCAATAAACGTTGCGTGGGACTCCATTTCACGATCCGGTAGCGTTCCGACAGTGGCGGCCAGATCCGAACGGAAATGGACAGGTCTGACTCGGATGTGGGCACTCGTAACCGAGATTGCCCCGCGTCCAGGCAGACACAATGTGTCCCATTCGCACACGAAAGTTCAGGAAGGAAGCCGACCGCTCGAGGACGACGGCCGTCTCGACCGCGACCACGGGTCCCGACACCAGTGGGCCGCATGACCCGTTGCTGGGGTCGTCAACCGTTGACACCCGCGGATATCTCGCAACGCTTTTTGCCCGGGGGGCCGGACGGTTTACATGGCGAACGACGTTCCCGAGCACGAGCCCTATTCTTCGAAACTGCAGGTACCGGAAGCGCTAACGTTCGACGATGTCCTTCTCCGCCCCAAGGAGAGCCGCGTCGAACCCGACGACGCTGACCTCACGTCGAACGTCTCGAAAAACGTCGAGGTCTCCGTCCCGATCCTCTCGGCGGCGATGGACACCGTCACCGAGAGCGACATGGCCATCGCGATGGCCCGCCACGGCGGCCTCGGCGTGCTCCATCGGAACATGAACGTCGACGAGATGGTCGAGGAGATCGGTCGCGTCAAGAGCGCCGACGAACTCATCATTCCGCTGGATTCGGTCGTCACCGCCGCTCCGGAGATGTCCGTCCGCGAGGTCGACGAACTGATGGCCCGCCACGGCGTCGGCGGCGCACCCGTCGTCAACACCAACGGCGAAGTCCTGGGGATCATCTCGAGTACGGACATTCGGCCCCACCTCGAGGTCAACGAGGACGATCCGGTCACCGAAGCGATGACCGACGAGGTCATCACGGCTCCCGAAGACGTCGACTCACGCGACGCCTTCGAGTTGATGTACGACCACAAGATCGAGCGCGTCCCGGTCGTCGACGACGAGAACCTCCTCGTGGGACTGGTCACGATGCAGGGCATCCTCCAGCGCCGCGAGTACAAGGAGGCCGTCCGCGACGAGGACGGCCGCCTCCGCTGTGGCGTCGCCGTCAGCCCGTTCGAACAGAACCGTGCGGCGGCCGCCGACGAGGCCGGCGCGGATGTCATCTTTATCGACACCGCGCACGCGCACAACCGGAACGTCATCGAAGGGGCCCGCGAGATTACGGACGCCGTCGACGCGGACGTCGTCGTGGGCAACATCGGGACGCGAGAGGCGGCCGAGGCTCTCGTCGACTTCGCCGATGGGCTGAAAGTCGGCATCGGACCGGGGTCGATCTGTACCACCCGCGTCGTCTCGGGTTCGGGCATGCCCCAGATCACGGCCGTCGCGCAGGTCGCCGACGTGGCCGCCGAACACGACGTGCCCGTGATCGCGGACGGCGGTATCCGCTACTCCGGCGACGCGATCAAGGCGATCGCCGCCGGTGCGGACGCGGTCATGCTCGGCTCGTACTTCGCCGGCACCGACGAAGCGCCGGGCCGCGTCGTCACGATGAACGGCAAGAAGTACAAACAGTACCGCGGGATGGGGTCGGTCGGCGCGATGAAGTCCGGCGACGGCGACCGCTATCTCAAGGACGAACCGGAAGAAGAAGACGAGTACGTCCCCGAAGGCGTCGAAGCGGCAACGCCCTACAAGGGAACGCTCAAATCCGAGCTCCACCAGCTCGCCGGCGGCATGCAGTCGGGGATGGGGTACGTCGGTGCCGCGACGATCCCCGAATTCAAACAACGGAGCGAGTTCGTCCGCGTCTCCTCGGCCGGACAGGCCGAGAGCCACGCCCATGACGTCGTGATCACCGACGAAGCGCCGAACTACTCGCCCGACAGCGAGTAACCGCTGACCGACACGGCACTCGAGCCCTCAGGTGTACAGCGCGATGGGCCCGCGATGACCGTCGCTAGATATCCATCGCGGGGGTGGTGAACGCGCCCTCGTCGAGTTCCGGATCGTACTCCTCGATCGCCGCGCGGACCAGCCGAAACACGCCGGCCTTGCTCCAGCGGGCGGTGTTGACGTGCAGATCGTAGAACGAGCGGTCGCCGATGTCGATCTCGTAGTACGACTCGTATCGGCCCGCTTCACTGACCTCCCGAACTCGCATCTCGGCCTC
Organism: Natrinema pallidum DSM 3751; assembly: GCF_000337615.1. GTDB lineage: Archaea > Halobacteriota > Halobacteria > Halobacteriales > Natrialbaceae > Natrinema > Natrinema pallidum. The sequence goes on along the minus strand of NZ_AOII01000026.1, from coordinate 29,813 downwards.
AGTCTCCGTGCGGTCGTCGATCCGGTCGAGGCGGACGGTCTCCGGGGCATCGAGCCAGATGCGCAGGTCCGCCCGATCGCCGGCGAGCCAGCCCGCCAGCCGGGACTCGAGGATGAACGGTTTGTTGGCCATGCCCCACTCCTCGGCGATCTGTTGGAGTCGCTGGTCTAACGCGCGGTCGATCTCGTCGGACTCGTCGGCCTTCGCGGTCAGTTGATTGAGGCTCAGCTCCCGGTCGTCGGCGAGTTCGCGGAAGATGTCACCCCCCGAGACGTACGGACAGCCGATCGCATCGGCGAGTCGCTCACAGAGGGTCGTTGCACCGCAGCCCGGTGGCCCGGAGACGGTGATGAAGAGGGACGTGTCGATCTCCGCACTCGAACTGTCTTGTGCAGCCATATTCGATGGTCTCGGCCCCGCATCAACAACGTTCCGCTCTTTCGGGACCGGACCGCTCTGGTTGCCGCGCGGAATCGGGAGCCGAACGCGTCACACAGGCGCGTTCGATCGTGACCTCGCGACCGCTACTGCGGCACGAACGCGTTTCCACACTCGGTACAGGTCAGCCGGAAGTTCCCGTCGTCGGTGAGTTCGAGGCCGTGGCCGACCTCGGCCTCGCAGTCCTGACAGTAGATCAGTGACTCGAGTTGATCCCAGTCGTGTTTGGACTTGGGCGCGCCGAAGGCGAAGCCGACGATCTGCTCGTCGCCGTCGTTGTAGCCGTGCTGGAAGTCGCCGGGCTCGAACCGGATGACCTCGCCCTCGTCGACGGTGACCGTCCCATCGTCCGTGTCGAACGTCGCGGTCCCGGCCTGGATGTAGAAGACTTCTTCCTGGTCGTAGTGGGTGTGCATCCCGCCCGAGAACGACTCACCGGGCTCGAGTTCGAAGTAGTTCATCGCGAAGTCCGAAAAGCCGAGCGCGTCCGAGACCGGCCGTCTGACCGAATGGACGTCCATGGGATTGGTTTCGATGTCGACGTCGTCGATTGCGACTTTCTCCATGCGTGGTCGTTCGTCTCCCGAGACAAAAGTCCCGTGGGTGGTGATGTCTGACGGTGTACGGGACTGCGTCCACCGTGGGTCGCGTTCCGAGAAGAGTAACGCATACCGTCCACCGTGGGTCGCGTTCCGAGAAGAGTAACGCATACAGTCGTCCGCCCCGGAGACGCACACGTGAACCGCCGTACGGTACTTCGGACCGCCGGGATGGCCGCGATCGTCGGGCTCTCGGGCTGTCTCGAGGCGCTCGAGGAGCACTATCAGGGCAGTTTCCAGGGGCTGGTGCCCATCGAGATTCACAGCGAGGCCGAGCGCCACTACGACCTCACGCTCGAGGCCTACGAATCCGGGACGAACCGGCAGACCTACGACGAGAGTTACACGGTCACGGCGAACCAGTCGGCGTCGCCCCCGCATCTCGATGCTGTCGAGCAGACCCTCCGCGTGGTCAAGTACGGCCGGGACGGCGAGGAACTGGCGTTCAGGGAGGCCACGATCACGCCGAACACGAAGTTCGTGAACGTGCGGCTCACCGACGACAATCTCATTCTGGATGTCCAACGGAGCGGGGAAACGGACGGCCCGGGGCCGACCGCCGAGCCCGAACCGGACGAGTCCGTGACGAACGGCTCCGGATCGGCCGGACCCGCGATGAACGAATCCGAGCCGGGCGACGACGAGACGGGAAACGGGGACGCGCCGGCAACCGAACGCGAGTCGCCGTCCGATCGCGCTAGTACTAACTGAACCGATTCACACACCATCGCACAGCCGTTCTGCGAGCAGGGATGCAGTGTGACGATGCCGGCTTCGATACCGGACGGGATCGGCGACCGCGTCAGGGATACGGGTGGAACGCCCGCTCGAGGCGCGGTTCGAAGCCGAGTTCCGTCGGGACCGTCCGCGCTCGCTCGCCGAAGAACGGCTCGTCGGTGAACAGCGGTTGTGCGCCCGGCACCAGTACGCGGACGGCCTCGAACCCGAGTTCGTCGATATCGCGGGTCGTCAACCGAGCGGCGTACGGCGTCAGTCCGACGGCGGCCGTCCGCGAACACAGCGCCTCGAGTCGGTCGCGGCCGGTCGGCACGGGATCGGGCCCGACGCTCGCCGCCGGAACCGTCCGCTCGGTATCGACGAAGGCTCGCACCCGAGCCGGGAACGAGGCGTACTCGCCGATCTCCCCGCCGGCATCGTCGGCGTCCGCCGGTCCGAGACTTCGGAGTTCCATCCAGTTCTGGAGCGCTTCCTCGAGCGCCGACGCCGCGGCCGCCGCGGCGTCGAGTCCGGCCGCCGAGCCGACGGCGAATGCCGGCCAGGAGTCGTCGTCGGCTCGGACCTCGCGTCCCTCGAGCGCGTCCGGGTCGCGGTGAACCGCGACGGCGACGACGGGAACGTCGATGTCCTGTGTGACGAGCAGCGGCGTCACCGACAGCCCCTCGCTCCGGGCGCGGCGCTCGAGCGCGTCGAAGGCGTCCGTCTCGACCGACAGTCCGAGCGGGTCGAACGTCGAGTACCACGCGAGCATCGTCGCGTCGCGCTCGATGACTTCTGTCAGCCCCGAACACAGCGCATCGACGGTCGAGGACCCCAGCCCCAGCCCGGTCGTGATCGCCGGGAGCAGCGACGTGCCGGGCTGGGGGAACTGTACCGCCGCGGCGGGGAGGTGCGCGGTCTCGCCGGTCGCGAGGTTCTCGCCCGGAACCCAACGGCGGTCGTCGCTCCCGTCGTCGGCCGGCGCGTCGTCCGGCCGAACGAAGTCAGTCGGTGTGACCGCGTTCTCGAGGGCGGTCTCGCTCGTGCGGACGAAATCGGCCTCGCGGTAGACGCCAGCGCAGTAGCGCTCGAGGCCCTCGCCGACGGCTTTCATCAGTGCTGCGTTCCAGTCGGTCGCGACGCCGGCCGCCTGTCGCGGCGCACTCGCGTCGCTGTATGCGGCGGTGTCCGCGACCGTCGACAGGTAGTAAGGGGCCGGGAACGACTCGATCTCGCCGATACTGGCGATCGGTCCGACGCGGTCGTCGATCGCTCCCTCAGCGCTGTCGACAGCGGCGTCGAGGGCGAGCGACGCGGCATCGCGGTCGAGCGAACGATCACGGCCGCCCTCAGCACACACGCACCCGGGCACGGGCAGCAGCCGACGTCGGGCGTGGGGCACTTCGAGTACCTGTCCCATGATCGATCGTTCGTCGCCCGAGAGGACGCGCACGCACTCCCGGCCGGCGACCGCACCGGCGAATCGCGCTTCGCTGCGGTCGGCCTGTGGGACGTCGGCTCGCTCTTCGACGTTCGACGCGACGCGGGCGCGCAGACAGTCGAAACACCCCGTCGCAGGCGCGAACCCGGTGATCGCGGCGTCGACGCCCGGCATGGGGTGCCCTCCGACACCGCCGATCTCGACGGCGATCCAGGGCGTTCCGCCCGTGCTGGCGGCCTCGTTCGCTCGGTCGAACGTCTCCGAACCGGCGACATCGCTGACGACTGCGAAACGAGCGTCCGTGAGCGCTGCCGGCTCGGCGTCGCGGACACCGATATCGACGTCATCGAGCGCGGTGACGACCGCCTCGCGGACCGGATCGTCACCCACGACGTGGACTTGCATACTCCTCCCTGCTGGCGCGGGCGGCAAAAACGCCCCGCTCGAGAGGCGGCGGGCCAGGATCAGTCCTCGGCCGCGGCCGCCGAGTCGACGTAGACGAGTTCCCCCCGCGCCTCGAGCAGGCGGACGCCCCAGGTGACGGTAACGGGGACGAGCGCGGTCGTGAACACGGCGATGAAGACGAGGATCGATAACAGCTCCGCGTCGATAATCCCGGCTTCGAAGGCGACCTGCGCGATGATGATTTCGACGGTCCCGCGGCCGTTCATGCCGAAGCCGACGACCAGTCCCTCGCGGGAGGTAAGCGACGTCGGTAAGGAAAACAGCCACGAACCGACGATCTTCCCGACGAACGCGATGACGACCAGACCGGCGAGGACGGCGACGGAATCGGAGAAGACGCTGAACGTGATCTCGAAGCCGACCGTGACGAAGAAGATGGGGGCGAACAGCCCCATCGCGAGGTCGTACATAACCGTGTGCATGTGCTCGTAGAGCCCGGTCTCGACGTCCGCCTGCCGGAGGAACATCCCCGCGACGAACCCGCCGATGATCATATGGAGGTCCGCGAGCGTCGCGAGGTGGGCGAACAGCAGGGAGACGAGGAGGGCGAACGTAAACGCGGTGGTTCGGTCGACGAACCCGTACCGTTCGCGCTGGCGCTCGATCGATCGCCACGCGATCGGGAGGAACTGATAACCGATCAGGAGCGTCACTGCGAAGAACCCGATCGCCTGCAGGAGGATCATCGCGATCTCGGCCGGGTCGAGTGAGCCCACGGTCACGTAGCTATCGACGCCCGCGAAGGCGATGAGGACTCCCACGTCGGAGGCGAGCGCGCCGCCGAGCAACACGTTCGCGATCCGGGTGTCCAGCAGCTCGAGGTCGGCGAGAATGCGGGACTTCGTGGCCAGCGACGTGGCGGCCATTGCGAGCCCGATGAACAGCGCCGCGCCGACGGAGACGCCGAGCCAGATGCCGGCCACGTAGCCGAGGCCGAACGGAATGACGAACGCGCCGAAGGCGATCAGCAGCGACTGGGGGCCGAGTTCGAACAGCTCCCGCAGATCGACCTCCATGCCGACGTAAACCATCAGGAGGAACACCCCGAGCTCGGAGAGGACCGAGAGGAGTTCCGAGGGACGCAGGAGTCCGAACAGCGCGGGACCGAAGGCGATGCCGGCGAACAGTTCGCCCATCATCGTCGGATAGCCGACGCGCTCGGCGATCGCACCGAACACCCACGCAACCGAGAGAACGAGGAGGAGGCTCAGGATATCGATGGAAACGGTTTCGACCATCGTTACGGCCACCCGTCGTCCGGCGGTCGAACGTATCGTGGGACTCGCGGTCGGCCCTGCCGGTGTGGACTCATTGTTGATTCACCTCTCGAAACTGGGCTCGGTCAGCTGTGACGGCACACAGCCACTTTACTGGACAGGGCGGTCAGTCGTCGGTGCTGGTCTCGAGATCGTCACCGATCGCCGGTCCCGACGGGCCTTCGGTGACGGCGACGTCTCGCCAGGTACCCCGTCGGTACCAGCCGTAGGCGAGGCCGGCACCGACGACGTTCGAGACCGCAAAGGCGATCCAGATGCCGCGGTACTCCATCGTCGTCCGCGAGAGGGAGTAGGCGATCGGGAGCCGGACGGCAGCGTATGTGACGAGGACGATCGCCGCCGCGGTGAGCGTCTTTCCGGTTCCGCGGAAGCTACCGTTGTAGGCCCGCATGACGCCGATGAAGCCGAAGGACGGCGCGACGTACCGGAGGAAGGTAACGCCCACCTCGATGACCTGGGCGTCGTCGGTGAAGGCAGCGGTGATGGGTCGTGCGCCGAACCATGCGACGATACCCATCGCACCGAGGACGAGGAACATGATTCGGGCGGCGAAGTCGGCGGCGGCCGCCGCGCGGTCCGGTTTGTCCGCCCCGACGTTCTGGCCGGTCATCGTCTCAACGCCGCGGGCGACCGCGATCGCAGGGAGGAAGACGACCGAGAACACGCGGGTGCCGATGCCGTAGGCAGCGACGACGTAGGTCGGGAACAGGCCGACGATCACCAACAGCAGGTTGATCGACAGGGCTCTTCCCATGCCTTCGATGGACGCGGGAAAGCCGATCGAGACGATTTTCTTGGCGAAGGCGAGGTCCGGACGCATCTCTCGGAGCCGGATCTTGACCCCTCGCGTCCCGCGGAACATGATCGCGAGTCCGACGATGAGTGCGAGTGCGCGGGAGAAGACCGTCGCGATCGCCGCCCCCTCGATCCCCAACGTCGGGAACGGCCCCCAGCCGAAGATCAGGAACGGGTCGAGGACGACGTTGAGCAGGACGGAGCCGAACATCACCAGCATCGGCGTGATCGTGTCGCCGTAGCCACGCATGAGCGCGATAAAGACGAAGAACCCGAACATGAAGGGCATCCCCAGCGAGATAACCTGCATGTAGTCGGTCGCCAGCGGTAACACGTCCTGTGACGCGCCGAAGAGTCCGAGCAGTCCCTCGACGAAAACGTAGCCGATGAGCCCCAGCCCCAACGCGCCGAGCAGCGACAGCGCGACGGTCTGGGAGGCGGCGTACTCGGCCTCGGCCTCCTCGTCGGCACCGATATGCTGTGCAACCAAGACGCTACCGGCGACCGATAGCCCCATCCCGACGGAGATGAGCAGGAAGACCATCGGGAACGCGAAGCTGATCGCCGCGAGCGCCTCGGTGCTGTACTGGCCGAGCCAGAACGTATCGATGAGATTGTAGGCCGTCTGCAACAGGTTCGTTACGATGATCGGCAGCGACAGGTAGAACAGCGGCTTCGCGATGCCGCCCGAGGTGAGATCGAACTCGTCGCGACCTTTGAACAGTCTGGAAATCCGATCCAGAAGGCTCATTCGGCGGCCTCCATTTCGTCGTCGACCGTCGTGTCCGTGTCATCCGCCAGGAGGTATTCATCGATGTACTGGTGGACGTGACGTTTCGTCCGCTCCGGGGACCGATCGACCGCGGCCGCTCGTGTCTCCGACCCGTTCGAGACCGTGACGAGAAAGTCGGCCGTCTCGTCCGGGTCGACATCAGCGCGGAACTCCCCCGCCTCGAGCCCGTCCGCGACGAGGCTCGCGAGACGCTCGTGGAGCGCCCTGTCGAACTCGGCCAGTTGCTCCCGATAGGCCTCGTTGTACGGCGACTGGGCCTTGATCTCGAGGATCGCCGTCCGGAACTCCTCCGCGGACTCCTCGTCGGTCGGAGTCAGCAACTCGTCGAGGAACTCGTGGAGCCGCTCGGTCGGCGTCTCCCCGGGAATCGTCCGCGTCCGCTCCTCGAACCTGTTCAGGAGAAACGCCAGAAACGACTCGAGGAGGTCCTGTTTCCCCTCGAAGTGATAGTGAAGGGTTCCCTTGCTTTTGCTCGATTCCTCGGCGATATCCTGCATCGTCAACTCCGCGTAGCCGTGCTTACACAGCGCGCCGTACGTTGCGTCCATTAGATCGTCGATCGTCCCATCTGTCATTCAGAAAATCTCTACACGGGCTTACTGACTGGCCAGTCAAAAGCCCTTCGCAACCGGGCGATCACGTTCGGTCGAATCGGACGGAATCACCCCGGGAAGGCTGGGACGCATCGAAATCGCTCTCGGAGACCGGACTGAGACGGTGCGTTCCGGATCGATCGCCGAGGCTGGTTACGCCCGGTCGCGCAGGCGCTCGAGAACCGTTTCGGCGTTCTCGACGGCCTGTTCTTTCTTCGCCGGGTAGGCCTCGACCTTCCCGCGGAAGGTGATCCCCTGTCCGAGGCGGACGTCCCCCGCGAAGGCCGCCTGTTTGTCGAGTCGCAAGAAGAGTTCGGTGTTCTCGGTGACCCGTTCGTCGAGTTCGTCGGTCAGTTCGTCGAAGCTCTCGAGGTCGGCCAACCGCGAGAGGACGTGTCGGAGATCGTCGGCGTTCTCGACGCGGGCCGAGAGGACGAGGATACGGTCGCCGTAGTGGCCCTCGCTCTCGGTGCGCTCGATCTCGAACGGCTCGTCGTCGCCGTCGGGGAGGAAGGTGCGAAGCGCTTCCTCGACGCGTTTTTCGTCCTCGGTGGCGTAGCAGAACGTCCGTAAATCGACGTAGTGAAGCGGTATTTGTGGCATCTGCGATTCGAAAGTCGGTGTGATGAGTGCGGGCGCGGTGGTGACGGGACTCGAGAGGCCGAGCCGCAGGCGGTGTTTACTCCTCGTCGGCGTCGACGTCTTCGGCAGCAGCCGCCTCGAGATCGTCCTCGGGGACGCCGGCCTCCTGCCCGTCGTCGAAGCTGATGGTGTAGGTAACGTCGCCGAACATCGACTCCATCGTCTGGGAGACGGTGCCGGTTTCGCCGTCGAACTCGCTGTGCTCGTCGTGTAGGACGACGCGGTCGTCTTCCTCGAAGCTCATGAGTTGTGATTCCCCGTCTGCGTGTAAAAAGGGACTGATTTGGACGTACTGGTATTGTCGCCGTCAGGCAGGCGTAACCGGGGTTCAGGCAGCGTGACGAGGGAGTGGGACCGATCCGTTCGGCGAAGCTCGAGCCCGCCAGGAGTGGACTGCAACAGCGGGAGCGTCACCACTGACCGTCACTGCACACCGGAGTACACGACGACGGTGCGTTCAGTGTGTCAATCGTTTCAGTTGCTACGATATTCGAAGGAGGCAAAACCGGCTCATTCGAGAACGACTCGCTCGGCATCAACGGTCACTGTGAAGTCCTGATAGTCAAATGCGACGCGGACAGCGCCATTACCGGTGACGAGCGTATTGAGGGCCTCGGGATCGATCGTATCGTACAACGGTTCGAGTTCCAGGACCGGTGTATTCGTTTCCGTAGCGACAGCGCGAAGGACGGTCTGGCTCGGGGAATCGCTCCCCTCGATCTGGCGTACGATCATGGGTGTCGGATTTGATGGGGATGTCCCCCGTGTTTTCAATCGTGTGTTGCCGGCTAAGCGTTTTAAACATTTTGAACAGTTCAATAGAGCAATTATAAATGTACATTGTACGCAATATAACTAAAAAGGCGTATCTGCGTATCGACGCCAACAGGACGTACGATGGTGAAGAAGACTGTGAAGGTGCGTGGGCGAAAAGGGACCGCGACGATGGACCTCTCCATTCCAGCGGCAATTACCCGAGAGTTCGACATTGAGCGTGGTGATGTCCTTTCCGTGGAGACCGACACGGATGAGAAAGATCGGTTAGTTTTGCAGTACACTCGAGTCTACGACGGAGAATAGCGGTGGTCAAACGCGGTCGCACGCCGTCACAGCCGACCCGGAGTGGCGCTCATCGGCCCGGCGACACGGCGGCCTCCTGACACGGACTCGCGGGGACGGACGCCTCGATCGAGGAAACCGACCGCGGCGAATCGGCTCCCGATCCGTTCAGGCCTCTGATTCGACGTCGAGTTCCTCGAGGAGGGTTTCGGCGGCCGCGCTCGAGGAGCCGGGCCCGCGGGCGGTGAGCAGGTCGCCGTCGACGGTGACGCTGGTCGCCGACTCGAGTTCGGCGTCCCAGTTGCCGCCGGCCGCTTTCACTTCGTCTTCGGTCCAGTAGGGCAGTTTGCGGCCGTCGGGCATGCGATCGGCCTCGTCGACGATGCCCTCCTCCCACTCGTTGGGGAAGCCGGTCACGTCGCGTCCGTTGACGATGAACGCGCCGTGGCTGTCGCGGGCGAACCCGAGCATACCGACGGCGTGGCAGACGACGAGCGCCTTGCCGTCGCCTTCGACGATGTCCCGGAGGAGTTCGCGAGCGTGTTTGTCCTGGTTGATGTCCCACGCGGTGCCGTGGCCACCGGGGAAGACGACGGTGTCGTACCCCTCGGCGTCGGCCTGTGCGACCGGGATCGGGTCGTTCAGTCGCTCGTCGGTCTCGTGGACCTCGCGGACGTGTTCGGCGGTCTCCTCGCCGACCTCGTCGGGGTCGAGCGACCGCTCGTCGATGACCGGCGGACTCCCCGACGGCGTCGCAACCGTGATCTCGACGCCCGCGTCCGAGAGCGTCTCGAGCGGCTCGACGCATTCCTCTCCCCAGTACCCTTCTTCGCTGACGACGAATAGTGCGTCCGTCATGCATCACTTCTAAGACGGGGAGCGTAAAAACGACCAGCCCACCCCTCGGTTCTGCCGCAAGTCGCTGCGCTTACAGGTCCGTCTGGGGGAGCCTCACGGTGATCGTGGGTTGCTTTTTTCGCCGTCGACGCCCTACCTTCGGGAGGTGATCTCATGGCAGACCGACCGCGTCCGTTCGACGGTATCGACGACCTGCTCGACCGACTGAACCGGCAGATCGAAACGGCGGCCCGATCGTGGGAATCGCAGGTCGACAACCGAAGCCAGTTCGATCTCTCGATGAGCGGTGCGGAGACGAGTCTGGACCTCGCGGATGAGGGCGACGAGTTCGTCGTCACCGTCGACGTCCCCGGCTACGAGAGCGACGACCTCGAGTTGCGCCTCTCCGGGCAAACGGTGGCGGTGTCCGGCGAACGGGAGCAACGGCGGGAGGCCGGCGGCGACGAGGAGACGTACATTCGGCGCGAACGGAAAACGCAGTCGTTCAGCCGTCAGGTTCGGTTGCCGGAGCCGGTCGATGTCGACGCGGTTCGAGCGAGCGTCAACAACGGCATCCTGACGGTGCGACTGCCGAAGCACGAGCCGTCGGCCGACGCACACTCGATCGACATCGACTAGTCCGCGTCGACGAGTCGCTCGCTCGTCGCCGCCGGCCCCAAGCGTCCCGACGGTTCCCGTCGGTATCACTCGTCGAGGTTCAACGCGTCGAAAAACCGGCGTGTGAGTCGTCCGCCCACGAAGGACAGCAGTTCGTCCTCATCGCCGCCCTCGTCCGCGAAGAGGCCAAGTTCGATTCGGCCGCCCGCCATGTCGTGGTGACCGCCGACGGCACCGAGTTCGTCGAAGCCCGCCTCCAGCGTCTCGCCCATGTGGACTCGCGGATCGATCGACCGGCCGCTCAGCCGGATCGCGTCGCCCACGACGCCGTAAACCAGTACCGTATCGACGCCCTCGAGGTTGAGCAGGTAATCCGCCGCCTGTGGTAACGCGTCGGTTTCACCGGTCTTGCCCACGCTCGCGACGAGCGACGACCCCCGGCGTTCGCGGCTGACGATCGCCCGACCGATCGCGTCCAGCGTTCCGGGCGAGAACGCGCTGCCGTACAGTTGCTCCAGGATTTCGAGTTCCGCGTCGGGGTAGACCGCGAGCGCCGCCTCGTACTCCCGTCGCGTGGGTTCGCGGACGAAGTCCAGCCGCTCGCGGTGGAGCGCGAAGAGCAACGCGGAGGCCAGCCGCGACGTCAGATCGACCTCGAGTTCCTGTAGGTACTCGACGAAGATCGTCGCCGTCGCGCCGTAGTCGGCGCGAACGTCCTCGAACGCGGCATCGGCCGGCTCGCCCGGATGGTGATCGATGACGACATCGGGAGTGACGCTCGCCGGGACCTCGGTGTTCGCTCCCGGTCTGGTGTGGTCGACGAAGCTCACGCTGTCGTACTCCTCGATCGTCGTCTCCGAGAGCGTCCGAAGACTGATCTCGAGTAAGTTGACGAACGCACGGTTTTGCTGGTGAGAAATCTCGCCGCCGTATGCGATCGCCACGTCCGCGACCGCGTGTTCGGACGCGATCGCCTCGAGTGCGAGCGCGCTGGCGAGACAGTCCGGATCGGGATTGTCGTGACAGACGATCGCCAGCGAGTCGGTCCGCTCGAGGACGGACACGAGGTCGGCCGCACGAGACATATTCGACGTACGGGAACGAAACGCTTGAATCCCGCGTCGCGTCTCAGGAGCGACGAAACTGAGCGGGGACGCGTCGGCTCCGACCCCCGCCCGACAGGAACGTCGTTGGGTCGTGCGTGACGGTGGGGTCGAACCCACCGGGGTCGTCCCGACGGATCTCACGCATCGGCACAGTCGTCACCCCGTTCGAGACCGGCTGTCCGGCGCGAACCGTGCGTATCGGACACTTATTTCATCCGGCTCACTAAACGGAGTGTATGCGAGACGCATATCTCGTCGGCGCGGGACAGTCGGACTACGGGGCCTTCCCCGCGGAGAGCTACCGCTCCCTGTTCCGCACGGCGTTCGATGCGGCGACGGACAGCGTGCCGAAGGGGCTCGAGGCCGGGGACGTCGACGAGGCGTTCGTCGGTACTCTCGGCGTCGGCGGCCGCCAACTCGGTCTTTCCGGCCCCGCAGTGACCGAACACGTCGGCCTCGACGGCGTGCCGACGACGCGCGTCGAGAACGCCTGCGCGGCCAGCGGCTTCGCCGTGCGACAGGCCGTCCAAGCCGTCAAGTCGGGGATGGCGGACGTCGTTCTCGCCGGCGGCTTCGAGATCATGTCGGACATGAGTTCGGACGCGACGAAGTACTGGCTCGGCGTCTCCGGGGAGACCGAATGGGAACGGCTCTCGGGGACCACCTTCTCGGGTGTCTACGCCCAGATGGCCTCGGTCCACATGGCGCAGTACGGCACCACGCGCGAGCACCTCTCGCGGGTCGCCGTGAAGAACCACGCCAACGGCGCGAAAAACCCCCACGCACAGTTGGGATTCGAGTGTTCGCTCGAGGACGCCCAGTCCGCGCCGGTCGTCGCGGACCCGTTGAACCTCTATCACTGCTGTCCGACCTCGGATGGGGCGGCCTGTGCGCTGATCGTCAGCGAGGACGTGGTCGACGACTACACGGACGATCCGATCCGGGTCGCCGGCGTCGGTGCCGGCAGCGACACCGTCGGCCTCTTCCAGCGCGACACCTACACCGGCGTGCCGGCGAGTCAGCGCGCCGCCGAGACGGCCTACGAGATGGCCGACATCGAGCCCGACGCACTCGACTTCGCGGAGGTTCACGACTGCTTCGCCATCGCGGAACTGCTGGCGTACGAGGACCTGGGCTTCTGTGAACCGGGCGAGGCCGGTCAGTTGATCGAGTCCGGCGCGACGGAACTCGGCGGCGAGCTCCCCGTGAATACGTCCGGCGGCCTCAAGTCCAAGGGCCACCCCATCGGCGCGACGGGTGCCGGACAGGTCGTCGAAGCCTACAAACAACTCTCCGGGAACGCGGGCGCACGACAGGTCGAGACCCCCACCCGCGGGCTGACCCACAACGTCGGCGGCAGCGGTGGTGCCGCCGTCGTTCACGTGTTCGAAAAGGAAGGGGAGGTGAGCGCGTAATGGCCGCGATCACCGGCGTCGGCGCGTACGCACCGCGGTTCCGCATCACCAGCGAGGCCTTCGAGGACGCCTGGGGCCAGTTCCACGCCGCCGGCGTCACCCAGAAGGCCGTCCCCTCGGCCGACGAGGACGCCCTGACGATGGGCTACGAGGCCGCGACCCGCGCGCTCGAGGCGGCCGAGACCGACCCCGACGAAATCGATTGGCTCGCGTTCGCCTCCTCGCGGCCGCCGACTGCCGAGGAGGACCTGACCGCCCGCCTCGGTGCGATGGTCACGCTCTCCGAGTCCGCGACCCGCCACGCGTTCACCGGCAGTACGCGCGCCGGAACGCGGGCGCTGTGGGCCGCGCTCGACGCGCTCGAGGCCGATTCGACGACCGCGCTCGTCGTCGCCGCCGACGCGCCGCAGGGCGATCCCGACGACGGGATCGATCACGCCGCCGGGGCCGGCAGTGCGGCGTTCGTCCTCGAGCGCGAGGGCCCCGCGGAGATCGTCGACCGCGCCGAGTATTCCGCGCCGTATCCCGGCACCCGGTTCCGCAACGCCGGCGAGGACGAGACGCAGGGGCTCGGCATCACCCAGTACGACCGACGGGCGTTCACCGAGACGATCGGCGGTGCCGTCGCCGGGCTCGAGGACGAACCCACCCCCGATGCGGTTGCGATCCAGGCCCCCGACGGGAAACTCCCCTATCGCGCCGCAGGCGCGGCCGGCGTCGGGACCGAGGAGATTCGAGCCGCCGCGACGGTCCACGAGCTGGGCGACCTCGGCGCTGCGAGCGTCCCCGTCTCGCTGGCGACCGCACTCGCGGACGGGTACGAGTCCATCCTCGCGGTCTCCCATGGCAGCGGCGCGGGGGCCGACGCGGTCGTCGTCAGCGTTGCGTCGGAGACACGCCAAAGTGACGGCGACGTGCCGGCAGTAACGGCACTCGAGGGTGACGACCCGCTCACCTACGCCGAGTACCTGCGCCAGCGCGGCATCGTGACTACGGGGCCGCCATCGGGCGGTGGTGCTTACGTCAGCGTCCCTTCCTGGCGGCGCTCGATTCCCCAGCGATACCGGCTCGAGGCGGGCCGCTGTTCGGAGTGCGATGCGCTTTCGTTCCCGCCGGACGGTGCCTGTGACGACTGCGGCGCACTCGCCGACTATGAGCCTATCGAACTCGCGGGCGAGGGGACGATCGAGGCCGTGACGACGATCTCCCAGGGCGGCGCGCCACCGGAGTTCGCCGAACAGCAGGCCCAGTCGGGCGACTACGCGGCCGCGATCGTCGCGCTCGAGACGGACGGTGCGTCGGAGACGCACCGAAAGGACGGTGATCACGCGGAGCGAAACTCCGCGGACCGTTCGAGCGGGCAGCGCCAGCGAGAAGAAGGCGTCGATAGCGGCGACGAGACCGTTAGCGTCCCCGCGATGGGCACCGATGCCGACCCCGCCGATTTCTCCGTCGGTGAGCGGATTGAGACGACGATTCGCCGGATCTACACGCAGGAAGGCGTCACCCGCTACGGATTCAAGATTCGGCCCGCGGGCGAGTAGCGGGCTCGAGCCGTCGAAACTGGGGTTTCGGCTCCGTCGAAGAGCGGAACTCGTCTTGGCGAGCGTAGTACTCACTGCACACCTGGCCGCACGACGGCGTTGCAGTCAGTGTGTCAACCGTTTCAGTGACGAGAATAGTCGGTCGCTACGTGTAGATGTCGATCGCTGGACGTTCTATCGGCCGCGAACGCCGTCCAACCGGTCGTATCGAGAACGGTCGAGCGCAGTTACGGCTGGAAATGCGGCCAGTTTTTCTCCGGGACCAGTTCGGATTCGCCACAGCAGCCACACTCCGCAGGTGCCTCGTACTCGTGTCCGCTCTCGGTTCGTTTGGAGACCGTACCGGCGTGTATCATCTGACAGGCCGTACAGACGTACTTTTCCGGCATTTCTGGGGCGTGGGCCATGTCAATTCATACCCGTGCTACCGATATATAGTCGGGGTGAGAAGGGGTCACAGAATAGCTGACGGACGGATGTGCTGAACGACCTCTGAGCCCCTCGAGTATCTAATTCCCCGTCAGCGCCTCGCTCGCCGGCGCGAACTCGATCGTCTGGCCGAGTCCCTGTTCGCTGGCACGCTCGTAGAGCAGGTACGCCGCGGCGACCGTCTCGATCCCCGTCCCGCCGCTATCGAAGACCGTGAGTTCGTCGTCGCTCGTTCGGCCGGGTTCGGTCC
Source organism: Natrinema pallidum DSM 3751 (assembly GCF_000337615.1). Lineage (GTDB taxonomy): Archaea > Halobacteriota > Halobacteria > Halobacteriales > Natrialbaceae > Natrinema > Natrinema pallidum. The sequence continues at coordinate 14,795 of NZ_AOII01000026.1, read as the reverse complement.
CGGCGACGACCTCGCCCAGTTCGGCGTGGACGTGATCCTCGGTGATCGCGTCCGCCTCGAGCGCCTGGATGAACGAGCCGGCGTCGAGCGTTGCCCGGTCGCGGAGGTCGGGAACGTATGTCGCCCGAGCGATCGTCTCCGCATCCAGCTCACGCTTGTCCGGCGAGTACTGGCCCATGGCTGTGACGTGGGTTCCGGGCTCTAGATCGTCGCCGTCGATGACCGGCTCGCTGGCCTGTGTCGCCGTGATCACCACGTCCGCGTCCGTTACGGCGGCGGTGCTCGAGTCGACCGCGCGGACAGCCGCCTCGAGGGCGTCGTCGAAGTCGGACGCGAAGGCCTTGCGGTTCTCGGGTGTCGGCGAGTAGACCCGGACGTCGGTGAACTCGCGGACGGTCGCAGTCGCGTGGAGCTGCCCCCGGGCTTGTGCGCCGCTGCCGATAATCGCGAGGGTGTCGGCGTCGTCGCGGGCGAGTTCGTCGACGCCGACGGCACCCACCGCACCGGTCTTGAACGGGTTCATACTCGCGCCGTCGAGCAGAGCGAGCGGCGCGCCGCTCTCGGCATCGAACAGTGGCGTCATGAACCAGGCGTCGGCCGCGCCGAAGCCGGCGCTGTACATGTATCCGCCCATGGCACCCGTGTCGGGGAGGATGGCGGCATAGGCCGTGAACATCCCCGCCGGATCCTCACGGAGGAACTTCGACCGCGGCTGGGCGGGCGCGCCCTCACCGCGCTGGCGATAGCCCTCGCGGACGGCGTCGACGTATTCGGCCGGCGTTGCGAGCGAATCGACATCCGAACTTGCCAGAAACAGCGTGTCAGTCATCGTCGATAATAGGATTCGGAGACGTGAAAAAGGACCGAAAGCGGGGATAGAGACCGAAATCGCAAGATCAGTCCGCGTTGATCGGCGGGCGCGCGGATCGGGATTCGTCGCCGGAGTCGACTGGCGTATTGACGAACATTGCGTGCCCGATAATTCCCATCGCGGCCAGCGAACCGAGCGGTATCGCCGTCGTCAGCGACAGTCCAACGAACAGCAGGGCGGCGGTGATACCGAGCAGTGCGACTGGGATGAGGCCGAGGACAATGTCGTAATATCCAGTCATAATCTATTCTATAGTATGCTAAATAACCATATAAGTGTTTCCCATAATCGGTTCGTGGTGTACTCATAACAAACCAGAACCCAACAGATATGGCCTTCATAACTTATGAAGAAGTTACATCGTCCCAGTCCGATAATGTGTTCGCGATTGAGACACCGACGGCAGCGAATCAAACGGTACGGCCGGCAGTATTAGTCCGCGAGAAGCCGCATTACCGTCCGTTTCGTCCAAGGGTGAGAGAGGAACGATGACGCTCAGTTCGGCTCACAATGATGACAGCAACCGGTATCGCATCAACTTACTCGGTTACTGATAGGTACAGCGAGAGCCCGAGCCGCCAGCCGAGCAAAACGACGAGGACGGAGACGGTTATCACAACGGGGAACGGCCAGATGGTGCTGCCGTGTAACGGTGGAGACCCCCTGAGCATGAGTCCCACGTTTGCCGCCGCGATCCAGGCGGTCGCCGTTACTCGGAGTCCGTCCCGGCCCAAGAGACGGTCACGCGTGTAGACGCCTGCGAGCGCTGCGACGGCGAGCCACCCGATCACGAACGGAGCGATCGTCTCGAGCGATTCGAGCGGGGTGGCGACCGGGTCGCCCCCGTGGTGGACGTAGCCGTAGAGGACCATCGCGGCGACGAGGCCGACATCGATTACGCCGGCGGCGATCCGCTTGCGGCCGGCTGCGCTGTCACGGACGCCCGTCTGAACTGCCGTGTCCATAGTCGACCGTGGGTGCCCCGTTCCTATTGATTCCCCGGTTCCGATCGACGGCGTGGCCGGCGGCTACGCGAGCGCGAGAAACGGATCCGGCCGCTCTCCGGACCGACGTCGATACGGTCGCGGCGGCCACCGGTATCCCTGACAGGAGAGGAGGAACTCGGCGACCGGGGCCGCCGAGTGTCGTCCAACGGACAGAGCGCCTCCGTGCGAGGGGAGCCTCGCACGAACGAGCCATCGGCCGGGGGGCACTTTGTTATCGACACCGTTCAGCAGCGACGGCCACACGGTCGGCTTCCGACCGACGGGTAAGCGAGTCCTACGGCCACACCCACTCCGTGCAACGTTCCCGTTGCGACGACCCTCGAGACGGTGACGACAGTGACGAGGCCGGCAACCGATCGTCGCCGACGCCTGCGAACCGTTCCGGCGGATGACGGACGAGGGCTACCCGTCTTTCCGGCCCGAGAAACCGATCGTCGCCGGATCGAAGTAGTACGTCGATCCGCAGCCGTTACACGAGGCGGTCAAGTGTTTGCCGTGACTGTGGAGTTTCCAGAGTTTCGTCTGCCCCCGCTCGAGTTCGAGCGTGACCGGCTGGGTGCAGTCGGTGACCGTACAGGGGAACCGAATATACCAGTTCGGGACCGACAGCGCTCCGAGCGGCGCGAGTTCGCTTCGGAGCCGACAGAGCAAGTTGAAGATGGTGACCGAGAGGTCGTCCCGATCGATCGTCACGCCTTCGACGTCACTGATGAACCCGCGACAGCTGACGCCATCATCACGGACCGGCAAGACGGGAATGCCTTTCGCCACCGCGTAGCCGACCTCCTGATTGATCCACGTGTTTCCGGCCGCGTCCTCGGTCAGCACGGCGACGACGAGATCGCTGTTGGCGAGGCGACCCTCGAGTCGCTTTCGGGAGCGGCCGGACTCGATCTCCTCGAGCGCGATGTGGACGCCGAAGGGGAAGTTCTTGACCGTCGAGAACAGGTCCTGCACGAGGTCGAGATTCCGTGGCGCGTGTGAAACGTACACCTGCTCTCCAGTCATGGGATCGTCTACGATACACACGCGTATGGGACATCATTAATCTATCTTTCCGATCAGATGATTAGGGTGGGTTCTGGGTTGAGAGAACCGTCCGAGCGTATCACCACTGACCAACCCTCGTAATTATTTTGTGTTATTTATTAGAAAAGAAGCCAATTTCGCTCCTCGTTACTATGGGGCGTGCTTTGGATCCAATTGGATCTATTTGGCGAATACATAGTACGCTCTCCCCACTGATTCTCCCAGAAGAAATGAAATCGTTATAACCAAAACTAGTACAGTCGAGACATTCAGCGCAAGGGCGGCACTCCCTAGTCCGATTAGCACACCAATGATAAGTCGGATGAAAATATTGTTACCATGTAATTGCTGTAACCGTTTCTCGATCACCGAATACGCATCAAGGATGCCAAGCACTGCGCTTACAATCATACTTGCCGCAAGGACCGGGATAGTAAGCGGTTCAAGACTCCCGTCAGTGAACCCTTCTGTCATGTACCAGAGTACACTGATTGCTAGTATTACCAGTAGACTTGTGAGTATGAGGATTTTCTCATTTCCAGGCCCGTTGCTGGTTGAGATAGGTTTAAGCGAGGACATCTATTAGCATAATATTATTCGCTAGTTTAAATATCATTCCGGCAAATCGGTCGCGTTTAGTTTATAGCATTCTGACAGATGGCGTAGGCGTGGAGCCACGATTCTGCGGTTGGTGGGTTAGCGTGACTAAAACAGTTTGAGAACGAAGTGCTTCAGTGTTTTATATTTCTAAAAATACCTTCGACAGCGTTCCGATGTCCGTGTTTTTCGTATCGAAATCGGAGTCCGTATCGACGGAGTGCTGTCTGGAGATGCTGTGCGCCATCGACGAGAACCACGGCGTCTTCGACATCGTGTTTCTCCATGACTTATTGTAGAAACCGTTCAGTCAATACGGTCGTAGTCGTCAAAAATAGCCGTATATGGTGAACTCTGTTCGTTTTAGGATCGACTGCAGCGTACAGCCAACATCGGTGATCATCGATTTGAATCACGATCTCATCGAGCACAACGTGATTCGGAGTCGCGTCAGTTGCTGGCTGTAGATTGGCTTTCTGTACCCAATCATGGCCGGTCTTTCGCGAACGCTTGACACCGAACTTCTCGAGTTTTCGATTAGTATTTAAAAGAAATAGTCCACCAAGATGAAGTCGAATACCGAACTCCATTAGCTGACGCGGTGTCCGCTCTCGCTCCAACACTCAAATCGATCCAGTCGCTATACCCGCTGAGGCGGCTGATTTTTGGCATGGGCTCCATAAAATCGTACCCCTCACTGTTCACGCTGAACTAAACACGGCCGCCAACGCGGCGGTGCTCGGAGACAGCCGAACGAGCCAGGCGTGGCGGTTTCAACGCGTTCTATGCCGGTGGCAGGCGACTCGATCGGGCGATCGATCGGCTCGGATTTTGTACGGCGGGACGTACCACCGCGGCTGTTGCTGATTCCTAACCCGGAAGAATTATCATCCGTTTCCACAAAATTTTATATTGAAGGTCAGAATTGGACAACTCATGTCAATTTTGAAACAATACCGATCAGTTCCGATCGTTTACCGAATCGCAGTCGCGTTCGTTCTCGGTGCTCTCGTTGGGCTGGTAGTCGGTCAGCCAGCAACGTCGCTGCAGCCGGTCGGTGATCTATTCGTTCGCTTACTCGAGATGATCATCGTCCCCATCATCATCTTTACGTTGCTGATGGCGACGCGGGAACTCTCCCCGAAGAATCTGGGGAAGGTCGGCGGACAGGTCGTCGTCCTGTATCTCGCCACGACGGCCGTCGCTATCGCGATGGGGCTGGGCGTGAGCAATCTCATCGATCCCGGGACGGGAATAACCGTCAAGCAGACCGATGTCCAGACCGAACAGACGCCGTCGCTCGTGGACCAGATATTCAGTATCGTCCCCGAGAACCCGTTCGCCGCGATAGCCGAGGGGAACATCCTCGCGATCATCTTTTTCACCCTCATCTTCGGCCTCGGGATGACGATGGTACGAGCGGAAGCCGAACCGGATTCGGCGGTCCGGAACGGCATCGAAACCATCTTCGACATCGTCGACGCCGGCGCGGAGGTTATGTTCAAAATCGTCTGGGGGATTATGGAGTTCGGCGTCATCGGTGTGTTCGCACTAATGGCGGCGTTGTTCGGGGATGTCGGCGTGAAAGCGATCCGTGCGTACTTCACCCTCTCGCTGACTCTCGCGGTCGCGATCGCCCTCCAGATCACCCTCGTCTACCTCCTCTTGCTCATCCGCGGGGCGGTCGGCGCGTCGCCGGTGGCCTTCCTGCGCGGTATCAAGGAGGCGCTCATCACGGCGCTCAGCATCCGGTCCTCGACCGCGACGCTTCCCATCACGATGTCGGACGCCGACGAGAACCTCCGCATCGAAGAGCGCGTGTACGGCTTCTCACTGCCGCTGGGTGCGACCATCAATATGGACGGAACATCGATGTACCTCGGCATCGTCGCGGTTTTCGCCGCGAACATGGCCGGTGTCTCCCTTACGCTCGCCGAGCAGTTCGCCATCCTGCTTACCGCACTCCTCGCGAGTATCGGCACCGCGGGCGTTCCCAGCGCAAGCCTCGTCATGATGACCGCGGTGTTGACACAGGTCGGCCTCCCGCTCGAGGTCATCGGGATGATCGCGGGAATCGATCCGCTGCTCGACCGCCTTCGGACGATGAACAACATCGCCGGCGACCTGGCAGTGACGACGGTAGTCGCAAAGTGGAACGACGCGATCGATCTCACGGGCGGCGTCTGGACCGACGGATCGGTTGGCCTCACCCAAGAGTCCGTGAGTACGACGGACGACTAACCGAGACCGCGATAGACGACCCTCCGAAATCCGACTCGAGACGAGTCGATCCCCGATCGCGACCGCATCGTATCCGCGCGTCGCACCGAACGGCGCTGCGGGTATTCTCCGGATTTCTGCGCGACCGCCACGGACTCAGTGAGACTGCAACATGAGCGATTCACAGAGCGCGTCGGGACCATCCTCCTCGAGCAAGCGGCGCTGTCTGTCCGCACCGCTCTCCCGCTCGTAGACGTCTTTGATGCCGTCGATCCCCAGTCGCTCACACTCCCGATCGACGAGTTCGCCGAGGTCGACGGTGCCGTCGAGATCACGATCGATGAAGGCGGCATCCTGGCCGTAGCGGATGGCTCGCCACTTGTTTTCGTCCAGTAGTTCCCGGCGGTGGCGATGACCGCTCGTCCCGTCCTCGTACGCCTCGGCGAGGGCTTCGACGAGCGCATGGGTGTACTCGACGAACGCAAGCACGGTTTCGGGATCGGCCTGCCCGTCCGGCGTGCGCACTTCGACGGTTCCGTGGGCGGTGTGTGGCCGCACGTCGTACCAGAGTTCGCCGCGATCGTTGATCGACTCGGTCTCGAGCATCCGTCGCTCGAACCGGTCGAACGTCTCGAAGTCCTCGAAGTGGGTCGGCATGCCGGTGTTGGGGAGCGCTTCGAAGATCTTGGCGCGGGCGGACTGGAGCCCGGTGTCGAACCCGTTCCAGTACGGCGAGTTCGCGGAAAGGGCGAGCATGATCGGGACGTACCACCGCAGTTCGTTGGCGATCCAGACCGCCTTGTCGGCGTCGTCGACGCCGACGTGGACGTGGACGCCCGCGGTCGTGTTCCGGTGTTGTGGGTACTGAATCCGGTCGAGCTGCGATCGGTAGCGGGGTTTCTCCGCGTGCTCGAGTTCGCGCCACTTCGCGAGCGGGTGGAGGCCGGCGGCGGCGATGCGATAGCCGTGGGCCTCGGCGTGTTCGACCAGCGCCCGCCGGATCTCGAGCAGCGAGTCACGGGCGTCGTCCGGGGTTTCGATCAACGGCGTCTGGGTCTCGATGACGAACTTGAACAGTTCGTGATCCAGGCGGTCCGCGAGGATTTCGGGCGGGTCGTGTTCGTAGACGAGTTCGTCGGTCCCGCTGGTGGGGCGGCCGTCGTCGTCGACGACGAAACACTCTTCCTCGATCCCCAGCGTCCCCATGCGCGTAAACGATTCCCGCGACCCGCGTTCCATCGTGCCCTGCTTTCGTCGCCGATAGTAAATACGGTTTGGAGTCGGAGCGTCCGGCCGGGAACCGAACGACGCACCGCCGTCGACCGATCGGGACGCCGACCCGCGTCGCGACGAGCGCTCGAGTTGGGCCGGGCGTCAGCTCTCCTCGAGATGAGGGATCGCTACTCGGCGTCGACGGTGACCACGCCTTCGGTAGCGTTGAAATGGACGCGTCGCTCCGCGCCGACGGTGAGGCTCACGCGGGCGAGTTCGAACGTCTCGGGGCGCTCGACGCGAACGACCGAATGCCGCGCGGTGAGGTCGCTCGTCTGCTTGAACGGCGTCGTCTGACAGCCGTGGAGGTGGACGCCGCGGTCGGTCGCCTCCGCGCGCTTCCAGTGATGGGTGACCGAGCCCGAACCGAAGCCGGATTCGACGACGAGCAGGACGGTTTCCTCGAAGTCGATCGCGTCGATGGGCTCTTCGGGACCCTCATCACTGCCGCCATCTCCGAGTTCGAACACCTCGCGGACCTCCGCCGCGCTCGTGAGGGCGCGAACGGCGTACGCCTCGTCCTCGGTATCGGCCGTCCGGAGCAGCAGGTCGGCCCGGGGAGCCGATACCGTCTGGAACTCGAGGTCGGAGTCCCCCGGCATGTTCGCACAGAGGTACAGCTGGTTCCATTCCTCGGGCTCGGTCGGTTGCGACTCGATTTCGTACGGCGGCTCGTCAACGCGCGGGTCTTCCGGAACCGCGCTTGTCGGTTCCGAATCGGCGTCGCCGTCGTCGTTCCCGTTTCCGTCGCCGGTCTCAGTCTGGTCGTCGGCCTGTAGACAGCCGGCCGATGCGACCGTCGCGAGGGCGGTTCCGGCGAGGAATCGTCGTCTGTTACACGTCATCTCCTTTCCCCTACAGTCGAGGTTTGTAAAACTCTTCTACTGGGTGAAAGACGCACTTGAGCTATCGTCGCCAGTGAACGTCACTGCACACCCGCTCGCACGACGGCTGCGCGATCAGTGTGTCCCTCGATTCAGTCGTTCCTCTCGGATCGCGATTCCACGGGTTCCGTGTGTTCGACCGCCATCCCGCGTCCGGCGGGGCATCCCGACGCCGCGCCCTCGGCTGTCGCGAGGTCAGCCACCGCTCTCGAGGAGACAGGGACGTCACACCTCGGACCGTTTCCAACGCTACTGTGGGGGTGGCTCCCTCGAGACGCACCTCAGCAGAACGCTATTACACCACTGAGTGAGGTCGGAATAGATCTCTTACCCCAGTCGTCCGATCCATCGAATTCGGATGTTTCTACTCCTGAAACGCTCGAACGAAACCACCGGTTTTTGCCGAACTGTGACGGTATCACCGATGGTTATGCTACCGCGTGCAAGAACCGTCGGCGTCGCAGTCATCGCGACGCTCGTCCTCCTCTCGGGGGCGAGCATCGCGTTTGCCGCGATCGACGCCAGCACGGCCCAGGACAACGAAACGGGGAACCAAACAGCGACAGTGACGTTCGAGAACCAGACGTCGAACGGGTCGGCAGTCGTGGTCAATAACACGACGCTCCCCGAGGGCGGCTTCGCCGTCATCCATGCGGCCGCGCCCGTGGACGAAAACGCGACGGACAACATGACGGCGGACGAGAACGAGACCGTGACGAACGTCTCCGAAGAGTACGAGCCAGGGGCGGTCCTGGGTAACTCCTCTTACTTACCGTCCGGCGACCACGAAAACGTGACCGTCGAACTCAACGACTCCCTCGAGGAGAGCCAGGTCCTGATCGCGATGGCCCATCAGGACACCAACGACAACCGGACGTACGAGTTCCCCGAGGCCGACGGCCCCTACACGAGTGACGGCGAGCCGGTGATCGACGACGCGCTGATCACGCTCGAGGATGGGATGAACGAGACGATGGCCGACGAGATGATGGACAACGAGACGATGGACGACGAGATGAGGGATGACGAGATGATGGACAACGAGTCGGAGCCGTAGCGATCACCGTCCGTTTTTCCCACCGGTTCGTGCGTCTCGAGTGACCGTCTCAGATGATCCGCGTCCCGTCGTCGGCGACCGCGAGCTGGGTGATGCGTCGTGCCAGCAGCGCCCGCCCCGCGTCGGTGGCGGTCACTTGCCCTATCTTTAAACAGCGAGAGAATCCCGCCGTTTACGGCGGGCGTGAATCGTATCACTCGACAACGTAAACCACCGTCACCGGTCGGTACGAAACCCCAATACTTAGTACACACCGTACCGTACGTATTTGCAAGGGTTACGTCGGCTTTCGGCACTTGCGCGGAAGTACGAGACGCGCTGAAACCAACGTCCTGGGTTTTCCAGGGCGAAGGTTCCCACGGTCGGATGGACCACGGTTCATCGGATGCGGGGTTCGCGTCGTTCGCGAGCACGGTAAACCGACCTGATAGGTACGGGCGGCTAAGTGTGACCGGACCGTCGATACCGTGAGGCATGACCGCTTGGGTGAGAGACGCTCTGAGAAACCAAGCGTCAATGACACGCTTGCGGATGGGAGCACACGTGGCGGTGCCACAGGACGCTCCCGAGCGAGGAACGAAACCCGTTCCATCGACCTCGGGAGAGAGGGTCCTGAAACCTGCTCGGCAACAGGCCGGGTTTCCTCGTGCTGGGGAAGCCTCGCCGTTTACGGCGAGGAGGACGTCACTCACCGCGGTCGCGCCACGATGCCGAGATGATCCGCGTGGTAGTTCTCGAGTAGTTCCGTCTCCAGAATGTCGTACCCCTCCGATAGCTCTTCGCGAACGTCCGCGAACACAGCAGCAGGCTCCCGCGTCACGTCCTCGCTCCGGGCCTTGACGGCCAACAGGAGCCGGCCGTCGTCGGCCAAGAACCGCCGGTTCTCGAGCGCTACGCGGGCCTGCCCCCGCGTTGCCACGTCCTGCACGATCACGTCCACGTCCGACTCGACGATGTGGGCGTAGGTCTCCGGCTTCCGGGCGTCCTTCAGGAGCGGAAAGAGTCGCTCGCGTGAGTCCGCGGTCTCGAGCAAATCCCGCACCGGCCGCGCGGCGAACTCGACTGCATAGGTCGGGCCCGCGAAATCGGCGACGTGGCTCACCGTCGTCCCGCTCGCGGCTCCCAGATAGAGGACCGTCTCGCCGCCTTCGAGGCCGGTGTCCATGCCCACCTCGAGCATCGCGCCGAGCTTCGACCGGTGTGGGTTCCATGCCCGCCACTCGCCGTCCGTCGGTTCGCCGTAGACCGGCTCCCCTCGCGTCGCGAGGCGGTCGGTCCCGTCGAACGCGTGGCGCTCGACCCCCGCCGGAAGCTGCTCACTCATCGGCGGCACCCCCGTCGCTGCCGGCGTCGTCTCCCGTCGTCCGCGCCTGGATCGTCTCGATTCGCTCGGCGAGTTCCGCCTCGAGTTCGGGCTTCAACTCGCCCGAGTAGTGATCGACACGAGCGGCGATGGAGAGTTTGCCGGCCACTGCGCGCGCCGCCGAGCCGCGATTCTCGGGGTGGGTACCCCGAACCGCGTCGTGCGTGTAGATGATCCCGTGTTTGGGAGAGGGCGCGTGCCCGCGCAGGTGGGCGAACAGGGCGTCCTCCGCACCCAATACCTGTACCGTGCCGCTGGGTTTCTTCGCGAGTTCCTCTAAGCCGCCGGCAAGCGCGATCAACCGAGCCGCGAGGACCGGCTCGGCCAGCGCCGAGAGGTTCGGCGCGACGGCCGGGGTCCGACGGTCGACGAACTCCCGGAGTTCGTCGGCCTCGTCGGCGAGGTCGGCGACGCGCTCGGCGAGCGACCTGATCGCGGGCTCCGCGAGGTCGTCGTCGGCCTCCCCGCGTGCGAGCGTTCTGGCGTACTCGATGCCGGTCCCCGCATCGGGGTCGACGGTTCCGGCCCACTCCGCCAGCCGCTCGGCGAGTTCGTTGGCCGTCCGACTGCAGTCGTCCATGGCCCGAATACTATGTTTTAGCTGTTGATCATCTGCCTTTTCTCGCTCTCTGACGGCTTCGCGGGTGGATTCGACCGTGGACTCGTGGAGTTTGGCGTAATAGTCGACTTCGTCGTCCGCGAAACCCGCGTCTACGGCTTCGGCAGGCCAATCTCGAGGTTCCTCAGCAGTCTTCTCCCGAATAGCCTCTGTAGTCGCTTCTACATCCGCTGGATCGATGTCCGCGAACCACCCCGTACTCGTGGCACTCCTATCGTTCATGTCTCTCCTAAGAAACCGGTCCCGTATATGCGTTCTCGAAATACGAGGCTGTGCCGCCCTTCGTAGTGGTTTCCGTAACGACGTTCTCCGTGAATCGCGGGAAACAATCGATCTACGATATGCTGGAAGACACCGACGATTCTCTACTCCTGGACTAACTTTCTCCGGTCTCAGTCGTCGGGCCGCTACCTATTCTCCAGGTCTCTATCGGTCGGCACCGGTAGAGACGTTCATGAGAAATCCGACCCATTCGACGAGATGGTGGCGAACGTCGTCGACGAGTAGATGCATTATCATCGGGCCGGTCCCTCCGTTACGGGACCGCTCCGATAATAGGTATTCACCTAGTCCTGAGTCCTTGCTCGGTGAGGTTATCTTCGAATGTATCGCTGTCTATGCCCACTCGAGTACACGGTGTAATACCTCTAGTCGAGGGGTTCGCTCCGACTCCCAATAGCCGCCAGGCCCGGCGAAGTCGGATCGATTCCTAGCAATCGGTGCTACCTCTTCGATTATTCCGAAGTCCCATCGAAGATGTGCGCTCGAGCGCAGACTTGGGTCTGTCTGAAACCGTCGCGGTCGCGATCGTCACGAGGTCGGTCTTCATATTCAACCACACAAGGGTCCGCCTGAAACGAGCGGTAAGCTCGGTCGAAGCCTCGTCAAACCAGCTTCGACCCCACAAGGGTCCATCTGAAACGCGAGAGCAGTAGTAGCTCCACATCGAAAAAGAAAAAGCTTCGACCCCACAAGGGTCCATCTGAAACGCGAGGCGATCACCTCCGACGACGACGGTGGTGACGGCTTCGACCCCACAAGGGTCCATCTGAAACTTTCCCCCATCTAACCTAAGCAATCTTGTTCATGGGCTTCGACCCTACAAGGGTCCATCTGAAACCGTGCCGTGCTCAACCAGACTCGCGACGCGGAGGCCGCTTCGACCCCACAAGGGTCCATCTGAAACGCGGCGCAAGCCGGACGATCTCGAGCATGAGGACGCGCTTCGACCCCACAAGGGTCCATCTGAAACCGCCTGCCCCAGTTGTGGTAAACAAGCCCGCGTATCCGCTTCGACCCCACAAGGGTCCATCTGAAACCGGCGATCTCACCCTCCTCGTGTTCGATACTCTCGTGCTTCGACCCCACAAGGGTCCATCTGAAACCGGCACTGGTGACGCAGATACGCCAACCATGTCGAGCTTCGACCCCACAAGGGTCCATCTGAAACCGGCCAGCGTCTCGGCTAGGTCCTCAAGTGGGGCGTGCTTCGACCCCACAAGGGTCCATCTGAAACATGTCAGTAATCCCGTTGTGCGGTCCGACGTTGGAGCTTCGACCCCACAAGGGTCCATCTGAAACAGGATCGCCCACAACTCGTCGGCGCTCTCGTACTCGCTTCGACCCCACAAGGGTCCATCTGAAACCAGCTCTGCTTGGAGGCTATCCGGGTCACCGACGAGGCTTCGACCCCACAAGGGTCCATCTGAAACCGACATCGACCGCCCCGCGAACGAGGCCAGCGTCGCTTCGACCCCACAAGGGTCCATCTGAAACACCGGAGCGAGAACCAGAGTACGTTGGCGCTTACAGCCCTTCGACCCCACAAGGGTCCATCTGAAACCCGGTAGTACTTTGGTAAGTCTTTGTCAAGTGGGACCTTCGACCCCACAAGGGTCCATCTGAAACTCATGGAGGCGCTCCCGACCGCCGAGGACATCGGCCCTTCGACCCCACAAGGGTCCATCTGAAACCGTCGACCGTCGACGGCCCGTTCCTGCCGCTCCCTCTTCGACCCCACAAGGGTCCATCTGAAACCAAATGCGGGTGTCTGGGGGGGTCGGGAAGTTAGAGGGCCTTCGACCCCACAAGGGTCCATCTGAAACGAGGTTCTTAAACTCGCCCCCGCGGAGCCCGGCATCCCTTCGACCCCACAAGGGTCCATCTGAAACTAATCAACGGACATAATTCGTCAGGCAATATTGCCGACCTTCGACCCCACAAGGGTCCATCTGAAACCTGGGAAGTGGAGGGGGAGTGATTGCCGGCGTCGACGCCTTCGACCCCACAAGGGTCCATCTGAAACGAGTGCGCCAGCCACGACGACCGAGCGTACCAGACCCCTTCGACCCCACAAGGGTCCATCTGAAACAAATGGCTGGAGCATCCGTCTTTAGCTAAGACGAGAACCGCGTGACAGCGACGGCTTATCGAGGCTACTTTTCGAGAGGAATGAGGAGGAGAAGTCTGTGNCATCCGTCTTTAGCTAAGACGAGAACCGCGTGACAGCGACGGCTTATCGAGGCTACTTTTCGAGAGGAATGAGGAGGAGAAGTCTGTGCACAACCCTCGCTCCTCAACGAGAATCATGCGTCGGCTCACTACACTGTTTCCCTCCGAGTTCCTCGAAGAGCACGCCGAGGAACTCGGCGTGGTTGAGCGAGAGGGCAAGCTTCAGATTCCCGTCCTCGTGTGGGCGCTCGTGTTCGGCTTCGCCGCAGGCGAGAGCCGAACACTCGCCGGGTTCAGACGCTGCTACAACTCCACAGCTGATGAAACGATCTCTCCCGGTGGATTCCATCAGCGGTTGACGCCGACGTTGGCAGAGTATCTCCGCGACCTCGTCGAGCGTGGTCTCGACGAGGTCGCTGTTCCCAACGCTGTTGACGCTGATATCGACCGATTCAGAGACGTGATGATCGCTGATGGAACGGTGTTGCGGTTGCACGAATTCCTCTCTGATGAGTTCCAAGCCCGTCACGAGGAGCAGGCTGGAGCGAAGCTCCACCTGCTCCACAACGCCACCGAGCAGACGATTGAACGACTCGACGTGACCGACGAAAAAGCGCACGACAGCACGCTGTTCAAGACGGGTTCGTGGCTCCAAGGACGGCTCGTTCTGTTCGATCTAGCGTACTTCAAGTACCGCCGGTTCGCGTTAATCGACGAGAACGACGGCTACTTCGTGAGTCGGCTGAAGCAGAACGCGAATCCGGTGATAACGGAGGAATTACGGGAATGGCGCGGGCGCGCCATTCCCTTAGAGGGCAAGCAGATCCACGATGTGGGCGATGATCTCTCTCGGAAGTACATCGACGTTGAGGTCGAAGCGGAGTTCAAGCGAGGCCAGTACGAAGGAACGCGGTCGCTGGACACGAAGCGGTTCCGCGTCGTCGGCGTCCGTGACAAGGACGCCGACGACTACCATCTGTATATCACGAATCTATCGCGAGAGGAGTTCTTCCCGGAGGATTTAGCAACGCTGTATCGGTGTCGGTGGGAGGTAGAAACGCTGTTTCGTGAACTGAAGACGCAGTACGAGTTGGACGAGTTCGACACAAGCGACCCGGATATCGTGAGAATTCTGCTGTATGCGGCGTTGCTGTCGCTGCTGGTGAGTCGTGAGCTGTTGGATCTGGTGACCGAGCAGGCTGATGACGAGATCGTGTTTCCGCCAGAACGCTGGGCGGCGACCTTCCGGTCGCACGCCCAGCTCATCCTCCACGAACTCGGTGAGTATCTCGGTTACTCACCACCGCCGTTGCTGGAGCGGCTGATCGAGGATGCTCAGAAGATTCACCAGCAACGTCCGGTCTTACAGGAGACGCTCGCTACCGCTACGCAACCGAGGTGTGAGTCTTAGCTAAAGACGAATGA
>NZ_AOII01000025.1 GCF_000337615.1 Natrinema pallidum DSM 3751 | reverse complement strand
CAGAAGATTCACCAGCAACGTCCGGTCTTACAGGAGACGCTCGCTACCGCTACGCAACCGAGGTGTGAGTCTTAGCTAAAGACGAATGATGGCTGGAGTCACAAGGCTACCTTCGAGTCGCCTTCGACCCCACAAGGGTCCATCTGAAACCGGGGCGATCCTGTGGGTCCTTGGAACCAACGTCCTCCTTCGACCCCACAAGGGTCCATCTGAAACGCTGCTCTCGGAGAGGCCGGGGTCCGGAGTCCAAGTCCCTTCGACCCCACAAGGGTCCATCTGAAACCGGCGGCGATCCGGAGGGTCGCGTCGTTCGCGATCGACCTTCGACCCCACAAGGGTCCATCTGAAACAGGGTACCTTAGTCCGCGTTTCGACCACATGGGCACCTTCGACCCCACAAGGGTCCATCTGAAACGACTATGAAGGGGTTCTTTCAGGCCCGATATATCCCACCTTCGACCCCACAAGGGTCCATCTGAAACGCTGTGTGGACTCTCGGGCGGACTCTACGGCGTCGTCCTTCGACCCCACAAGGGTCCATCTGAAACTATACCATCTCTTCCTCGCTGTCGTATCGCCATTCGACCTTCGACCCCACAAGGGTCCATCTGAAACCTTGGATTGCAAGTGATGCAATCGCAGAGGTGAGACCTTCGACCCCACAAGGGTCCATCTGAAACCAGTACAAAGATCCACAAGAGATCATATTGACGACCCCTTCGACCCCACAAGGGTCCATCTGAAACGGCGGGCATCTCTGTCTCGACGGCAACGAAATTGTGCCTTCGACCCCACAAGGGTCCATCTGAAACCGGCGGCGGCAAGAGCGGGTACCTGATGCGCAACCTTCGACCCCACAAGGGTCCATCTGAAACGAGGTCGTCCGGCCCTAGTCCCGTCGCGTCGTCCTCCCTTCGACCCCACAAGGGTCCATCTGAAACCGTCCTCGAGCCCGGTGACCGAGTGAATGGTCAAATCACCTTCGACCCCACAAGGGTCCATCTGAAACGCGGTACGGGAGCTATGCGTGGTACTCAGGAAGCCTTCGACCCCACAAGGGTCCATCTGAAACGTTGCTATCACCACCACTGAGAACCATCGCTGGCTTCCCTTCGACCCCACAAGGGTCCATCTGAAACCATGGCCAATTAGACCACGTAAACAGCTCTATTGGCCGCTCACACTTCATCGTTTCCGTCGACCCGCGATAACCTCTGAACCCCAGGGGGTCGATGGAACAATCGGATCGTTAGAGGAACTGATCGTCGGCGGCGGGATCGTCACCGAAGACAGATCTCTCGACCATCTTTTCGGAGGAGACGCGGTAGATAATCGTTGATTCTCCAGGTTTGAGCATTTCATCGACGCCGGATCGGATTTTTTCGAGGTCGCCCTCAGTCACGTCCCCCTCGAGTACGGAGTTTTGAACGTGTGTGAGATACCGCCGGAGGAATTTCAGCATCTTGTGAGTACGGTCGGCTTCCATGTCGTAGACCACGACGACATAGACCATACTCACCACCACCGTCGGAACGGAACATACTCCTCGCCGGTCAGGAGGTGTTTTTTCAGTTTGTACGCTTCGACACGGAGGAGATACTGGTAGCTCACCTTCTTTCCCAAATCCGGGTGATCGATCGTCTCGTCGAGAGTTTCCTCGTATGCTTTCGAGTAGGTTTTTCGGCCACTTTCGTTCAGGAGACAGGAATTCATGTCGTCTTCAAAGTCGTCGGTGGTTAGCTGGCCACGGTTGACGAGTCTGAAGATGACTCGATCAGCGAGCAGCGGCTTGAATAGGTCGGCGATGTCCAGTGCCAGTGAGTATCGTCGTTCACCGGGTTCATGGAGGTAACTGACTGTCGGATCCAGTGCAGTCGCGCGGATCGCCGAGACGATGTTCGCGTAGACCAGCGAGTTGCCGAAGGAGATCAGGCTGTTGACTTCGTTATTCGGAGGGTTGTACTGCCTGCCACCGAAGACAAATCCCTCGGGAAGGATCTCGTCGAAAGTCGAATAGTACGCCTTCCTAGCGCGTGCTTCAACGCCCATCGTCTCGTCGATCGTCCCCATTCCCTCAAGCGACGCCCGTGCATCATCCAGTTCCTCCAGCACATGCTCGAAGTCGTATCCACGCCCGTCGTAGTAGGTGACGTTCGAGCGCATGTTGTGGATGCTGCCGTCGACGAACGCCTTCGCCAGTTTGAGACGGTGGCCCGGATCGTCGTAGGCCCGGACCTGATCAACGATCGTCTGGCCGGAGGTCTGACCCCGCTTTGGCATGATTGAGCCGGCATAGTGGTCGTGCCAGCCGAAGACGTGGACTGCGACGCCTTCCTGATTGAGGAAGGAGACGAAACGAGTGTTGTACTCGATCTGTCCGTGGAGGAAGATCGCCTCGGCGTTCTCGACCGGGAGGTACTTCTTCTCGCCGTCGTCGGTGACGACACGCACCGTATCGTCCCGGCGTTCGATCCGTCCGTCGGAAAACACGTGGTAGTTGTCGTTCCATCCGTCTTTAGTTAAGCGAGAAACCGCGTGATAGCGGCGGCTTATCGAGGCACCTTTCGGAAGGAATGAGGAAGTCCAGTCTGTGCACGAC
>NZ_AOII01000024.1 GCF_000337615.1 Natrinema pallidum DSM 3751 | reverse complement strand
GATCGAAGACGCTCAGAAGATCCACAAGCAACGACCAATCTTACAAGAGACGCTCGCTACCACTACACAACCGAGGTGTGAGGCTTAACTAAAGACGGATGTTCCTCGAGTTCATCACGTTCGGCACGCAATTCTTCGAGATCGTCTTCGAGGCTCGTGACCTGCTGTTGTAGATCCGGGAGTCGATCAGCAGCCTTGTCCGCTCGATCGAGTTCCCGCTCGACCTGCTCACGTTCGTGACGGAGATCGGCAATCTGTTCGTCGATATTCTCGAAATCCAGGGGGCGTGTGAGAAGGTTTTCCAGGTTCTCGCCAGCTCGGACGGCCTGCCGGATCTCGTTGTCCTCGTCCAGGAACGCGAACAGCTCTGCACAGACACGATCGTATTCCTCTGCCAGATAGGGCTGTCCGGAGCGAGAAACGGTCCCGTTGGTCCGTTCCAACTGGATCGTGATTTCGTCCGCGTCGGTCTGCAAGTTGACCTCCCCGGAGGCCTGTCCCTCAGTCAGGGGTGTTGCTGTGCCCAATGCAGTCTGGATACCGGCGAGGAAACTGGACTTTCCCTGCCAGTTACTGGCGCGGACAGCATTAATGCCTGACTCGATATGGGCCTCACCGTGTCGGATCCCGGCGATGTTCGTCAGGGAAAGATGCCACGTCATGATTAGAAAGCAGCGATCGTGGCAGCTTCGAGGAGGAACGGTTCTCCAGAGACCACCGCCTGAAGCGCCTCTATGGCGACGTACGAGAGTGCCAGCGACGAATACTGATTCTGAACGCGCTCCCTCTCCGGTTCTTCAGACGGAGTTTCGGCGTGCGTACGACACACGTAGCCGCGCTCAACTGCATCCTCGAATGGCACTCGGACCGAACACTCCGGACAGCGGAGTTTGACCTGCACATCGACCTCGGCCTGGTCTGCGTCCCGAAGGCGGTTCTTCGAATGGAGGGACGAGAGGACTGACTGGGCTTTCTCTGTCGCTCGTTCTCGGGCCATCTGGACGGTGTTCGACTCCCAATCCGTCTCTGCGGTGGACGTGTCTTTCTCGGCTCCGAGACAGTCCTTGAGGTGGTGCCGCATCGTACTCCACGATACCATCATCGTGGCGAGTTCGTCGATATCGAAACCATCCGTCGCGATATCCGCCGCCAATTCATCCCGTTGGAGGTCCTCGTCGCCGGTGATGAGCTCGTACTCGCGATCGAGGTGTGCACTTACCGTGTCTCGACTGTGATCTTCGTATAACCGCTTCAATAGCCGTTTATTGAACCATTCGGTGAGTGTTTTGTACCCGACAGAAGACCGCCCGTCAGCACCAGTCCATCGCGCCACCAGATACTCGTCGACCGACTCGTAGCCCGGATCAGGCACGGTCAGCGAGTGGCGTTCGATGATGGGGTCGACCTTGCATCCCATTGTTTTGTTCTACCGGAAGACAGGGTCTGCCCGCTAATAAACGTGGTCACTCTCCCTCTTTGGATCGACGAGCTATCGCCGCGACCTGTCTCGGACGAGATGAAGTTCAGCTTGAATCGGTCTCATATGTGCTGTACCGTATCCCAATCAGTGAGGATCTCAACTGACGGAGATACCCAGATAAAAAACATGGTATAGAACGACGATGATAAAGATGAGATACAGGATTCCGCCTACGAAAAAGGGCAACGGTTGCATATTTGCATCCCCGACCGACCCCGCTCGGTGGTACAGAATCGCCCCGCTCAGTAGCGCCAAGATAGCCGAGAAGGCATTCAAAAAGCCAGTCGTGCCCCACGTAAATGTGAGATTCCACGATGTGAACAGAACCCCGAGCATCACAGGGAGGGTGCTTTGAAACGCCATCGCCCCGGTGATGTTCCCGATCGCGAGAGTGTCTTTATCCCGCGAAATCCAGATGATGCTGTTGAACTTCTCGGGGAGCTCGGTGGCGAGTGGTGCGAGTAATAACGCCAAGATGGCAGGGGGAAAATGCAAGACGGTGACTGAGAAATACTGGACCTCAGTTACGAACAGTTGGGCGCCGGCGACGATAATGACCAGTGCGAGAAGCGTCTGGACGAAGACCAGCCCGCGATGCGGGTCACTACCGTGATTGCTTGATGAAGCAGTATCCGACAGAAGATCCTCGCTTCGTTCGACGATGCGGCCGACATACAGCGAGTCGAGTCCGTCATCTGCGATAAGTTCGCCGTGCTGGAGCGACCGATACACGTACAGACCGTAGAGTCCGACCAGCACCCCTGCGATCCCGACGGTAACAGGGACTGGTCCAAGAGACAGGTTCGACGGGAGAACAGCGGCCAGCAACGCCAGAGAGAACCCAATGAGAAAGAATCGGAGGTCACGGCGCGTTGCGGCCGCATTAAAGTGAAACTCCTGACCGTGAAGGCGTCGTTCCGAGAAGTACAGAACACTTGCCCCAACTAGAAACATAGCAATCGTTGCGAGCATAAACGGTGCTCCAAGAATTGCCCCAACGCCGACATGGTCTGCAGCTGCAGTATCACCCGTCAGAAACCCATGGATGATAGCGATCACCGGGATCATCGTCTCGGGAAGCGCCGTCCCGACCGCTGCCAGAATCGAACCCGTTGCGCTCTCCGAGACACCCAGTCGATGTCCAAGCCACTCGACACCGTTCGTGAAGATCTCGGCGCCGAGTAACAAGAGGAGGAATGACGTGATAAGCAATCCAAGATTTTCGATAACCCGAAAGCTGACCAACAAGGGTAGCTCAAGAGTGCCACCGATCATCATCTCAGCGTTCTGTAGCCCGTCAGTTAAGCGGTTCTATGTCCGCGGCTCGTGAGTACCCACATCCACTCAGGGCACGACAGTGACAGGAACGGTACCAGCCTCAATCACGGTTTTCGCCGTACTCCCAAGAATGAGTTCTCCTACGGCACCAGTCCCATGATGCCCCATAATCACGTGGTCGTACTCGCGGTCATCGACGAGCTGCAGAACACGCTTCCCGATGTGTGTCGAGGATCGGGGTTTACTCACCTGAGTGTCCGTGATGATCTCCGTCTCGCCCTCGACACCGGCCGTCGTAAAAATCTCCTCCGCAGCCTCGATAACGTCGTCGGTCGCCTCGGTACGAATATCCGTGAAATGAACCACATCGATTCTACCAGTACGAGCTGTGACAACATCGACTGCGTGCCTGAGGGCACGACGACTACATTCGGATCCGTCTATCGGCACTAACACATACATGACTGAGCAGAGTACGCGATCAACTAAAAAACGATGGCACCGAGACTCCCAATACACCCGATTCGGGGATTTCGTGGCATTGTGTGATAGTTAACCACGAATCACAACATGTCGTCTGTGAACCGGGCCGCTCCGATCGTCTATCTGATAGAAGTCCTCGACGACGAACCAAGTAATACCAAAAGTTGAGGCTGATCGTCTCAATGCATAGGCTTCTCTCCTCCAAGTACTTCGCCAAGACGCGAATCGGTCAGTACTCTCCTCGAAACTACTCGAGCTCCGGAATCAAGTGATTCGAATCTTGCGGAATCCGTACTTGGATTTCTGAGCTGTCTTCAAGTCCCAATCGTTCGAACGTGGGCGAGCGAACGTTCGCCATGAGAGTGAGCGAGCTGGCTTCTATTTGGATATCGATTCAACACTTACACTCCTCATTCAACTACCGAGCAACCGCCCTTGTGACTTGTGAATACCATCTCGCGCTCGCCGGCGCGGCGATCCAGGTTGTGACGCTCGTACTTGTTCCGTTCTCGCTATCGTGGTCGTTCGTTCCGTCAATCGGTCCGGTCGAGTCCGGCGCGGTGGCACTCGCCGTGATCTCGACACCGCTCGCGGTCGAAAACGCGCTCACGAACGTCTCGCTGAACGCGACTGTCGAGGCCCAAGGTGGGGCGTTCGGACTCACGCCATCGGCCAGCGGTCTCGCCTGAACGTTCGGTCAAGTAGTCGCTGGGCTGCTGTACGTCGCGGTGGCGTACTAGTCGCCGTTCGTGGTTGCGGGCCTGCTTTTCGTTCCGATTCTCGTCGTTCTCGGGCCAATCGAGCGCGAGCGCCTCGACCCGAACATCACGTGACATCGAACAGAGTGTGACTCCGAACAGAGAGAGCGTGACCCCGCTGCACCGCGGTATCCACAGTTATAAAGAGACACCCACTGAACTATCTTCCAAGCTATGAATCCATTCGAGGCGATCCGCGAGTTCGAAGCCGACGGAACGACTTACAAGATAGCGGACCTCACGGTCCTCGAAGAGCAGGGCCTTTGTGACCTCGATGACCTGCCGGTCAGCATCCGAATCCTGCTCGAATCCGTCCTCCGAAACGTCGATGGGGAGGACGTTACCGAGGACGATGTCCGTGGCCTCGCTGGCTGGCAACCGGACGTGTCCGACGCCGACATCCCGTTCCAACCCTCACGGGTCGTCCTCCAGGACCTCACCGGCGTCCCCGCCGTCGTGGACCTTGCCGCACTCCGGTCGTCCGTCGAACGCAAGGACCGCGACCCAACCCTCGTCGAACCCGAGGTCCCAATCGATCTGGTCATCGACCACAGCGTCCAGGTCGACTACTTCGGCAGCGAAGACGCCTACGACAAAAACGTCGAACTCGAATACGAGCGCAACAGCGAACGGTATCGGGCGCTGAAGTGGGCCCAGAACGCCTTCGAGGACTTCAGCGTCGTCCCGCCGGGAACGGGCATCGTCCATCAGGTGAACCTCGAATATCTTGGGCGGGTCGTCCACGAGCGCGAGCAGGACGGCGAGAACTGGCTGATCCCAGACACGCTCGTCGGAACCGACAGCCACACACCGATGATCGGCGGCATCGGCGTCGTCGGCTGGGGCGTTGGCGGCATCGAAGCCGAAGCGGCCATGCTCGGCCAGCCAATTACGATGACCCTCCCCGAGGTCGTCGGCGTCAAACTCACGGGTGAACTCCCCGACGGGGCGACGGCGACTGACCTCGTCCTTCACGTCACCGAACGACTTCGGCAGGTCGGCGTCGTCGATCGGTTCGTCGAGTTCTACGGGCCCGGCGTCTCCGAGCTGACCGTCGCCGACCGGGCGACCATCTCGAACATGGCACCCGAACAGGGATCGACCATCAGCATGTTCCCGGTCGACGAGGCCACCCTCGAGTATCTCGAACTCACCGGGCGCGATCCCGACCACATCGATGTCGTCCAGCAGTACCTGGACGAACAGGGACTGTTCGGCGAGCAGAACCCCGAATACACCGAGGAAGTCGAACTCGACCTCGGCGACATCGAGCCCAGCCTCTCGGGGCCGAGCGAACCGAACCAGCGCATTGCGTTGGGCGACATGGAAACGCAGTTCCGCAAACTACTCGCAGACGAGGTCGACGACGGCGACCTCGACGAAAAATACGAGATCGAGATGCCGAACGGTCGGACGACCGAGTTCGGCGACGGCTCGATCGCGGTGAGCGCCATCACCAGCTGTACGAACACCTCCAACCCCTCCGTGATGATCGCTGCCGGGCTACTCGCCCGGAACGCCGTCGAGGCCGGCATCGACGTCCCGCCGCACGTCAAGACCAGCCTGGCCCCCGGGAGCCGGGTCGTCACCGAGTACCTCGAGGAATCGGATCTGCTCGGCGACCTCGAGGCGCTCGGCTACCACGTCGTCGGCTATGGCTGTACGACCTGCATCGGGAACGCCGGACCGCTTTCCGACTCCGTCGAGGATGCCATCGACGAACACGACCTCTGGGCGACGAGCGTGCTCTCCGGGAACCGCAACTTCGAGGCGCGCATTCACCCGAAGATCCGCGCCAACTACCTCGCCAGCCCGCCGCTGGTCGTCGCGTTCGGTCTCGCGGGCCGCGTCGACATCGACATGGAAGAGGACCCGCTCGGATACAATCCCAACGGCCAGCCGGTTTACCTCGCGGACATCTGGCCCGACCAGGAGGAGATCCACGAGGTCATGACAGCCAGCGTCCACAAGGAGATGTTCCAGGAGAAATACGCCGCCGTCACCGAAGGCGACGAGAACTGGAACGCCCTCGAGGCCCCGACCGGCGACGTCTACGAATGGGACGAAGAGTCGACGTACATCCGCGACCCGCCGTTCTTCCAGGACTTCCCCATCGAGAAGCCCGGCGTGGACAACGTCGAGGACGCGCGCAGTCTCATGACGCTCGGTGACACCGTCACCACCGACCACATCAGTCCAGCCGGCCCGTTCAGCACCGACGTACCCGCCGGCGAGTGGCTTCAGGAGCAGGGCGTCGAACCCCACGAATTCAACACCTATGGTGCTCGCCGGGGCAACCACGAGGTGATGATGCGTGGGACGTTCGCCAACGTCCGCATCGAGAACCAGATGCTCGACGACGTCGAAGGCGGCTACACCATTCATCACCCGACGGGTGAGCAGACGACCGTCTTCGAGGCCAGCCAGCGCTACCGCGATGATGGGACGCCCCTCGTCGTGATGGCGGGCGAAGAGTTCGGGACCGGGTCGAGTCGTGACTGGGCGGCGAAGGGAACCGACCTCCTCGGGATTCGTGCGACCATCGCCGCGAGCTACGAGCGCATCTACCGGGACAATCTCGTCGGCATGGGCGTCCTGCCGTTGCAGTTCGACGAGGGCGACACCTGGGAATCCCTCGGCCTAGACGGCTCGGAGGTATTCACCATCGGCGGATTGGACGACGGGCTGGAGCCGATGGCCGAACTGACGGTTACCGCAGAGCGCTCGGACGGATCGACTGTGGAGTTCCCGGTGACGGCCCAGGTTGGGACCCCTGCTGGGGTGCGATACGTCGAACACGGCGGTATTCTGCACTACGTCCTTCGACAGCTCCTGACCGACTCGTAACGTTTCGAGAATAGTCTCTATAACAGATTTTTAGGATTGTCAAAAACAGATATTGTGTTTCCAAAGCTTCTTTGCCGAGATAAGTACATATCCACTATGGGGTTCTTGAGCAACATCACGCTCGTGTTCGTTGCCGGTCTCGCAACTGCGCTGGCCACTGGGTTGGGGGCTATTCCGTTCTTTTTTGTCGAGGAGTTCAGTGACCGATGGAATGTTGGCCTCTGGGGGATTGCCTCTGGCATCATGGTCGCAGCGTCGCTGTTCGGCCTGATTAGCGAGGGGTTGCAGTACACCGACGAGGGACTTCCGATGCTGATGCTAGCTGGTCTCTTGGCTGGGGTTGTCCTGGTCGAAGGTTCCGAACGTGTACTCGACCGAATTGATCTTACAAGCGATCAGGATGACGACGATACCCGGTTGGAAGCCGAAGCGTTTGCTGACGGCGACCTGAAGACGTTAGTGTTAGTTCTCGGGATCTTGACTGTCCACAGCTTCCCCGAAGGTGTCGCCGTCGGCGTTTCCTTTGCAGAACTCGGCATCGGGGGCGGGATGGATGTCTTCGGCGTCGCAATACCACTGTTGGCCGTCTTTATGACGCTCGCTATTTCGATTCACAACATCCCTGAGGGGACTGCAATCGCGATTCCGATGCGCGAGATGGGACTATCAAAGTGGCGTATGGTCGGCGCAGCAGTGTTTTCGAGCCTCCCGCAGCCGATTGGTGCCGTTATCGCCTTCGCCTTCGTGAGTTGGGCTCAGGCGTTCCTCCCGTTTGGGTTTGGCTTTGCTGCGGGTGCAATGATCTACCTTGTCCTCACGGAATTTATTCCCGAAGCCCTCGAAACCGGTGTCGACCTTCCTCACGGCGGCTACCGCGAACTCGCAGGTGGAGCCCTTGTCGGGGGCGTAGTGATGGTGCCGCTGTTGTACGTTTGAGCTATCCACCGTTAAGCCATCAAAAGATGTCTGTCGGGATTCTCGAACAAGGCATCCAGAGCATTATTGTCGACCGAGCGTATAGCCGGCTCTCTCCGGAGCAGTTTCGACGTGCGGTGCATGCTGTGCGTCGCTCCCTCCGTTATCCCCGGAGAAGTCGAACTACCTCGTCAGTCACGTCTGTTCGGACTGCTAAAATGTACTGGATGCCGGGTTCAAATACCATATCCGGCCCCGGGAACGACCCCGTGCTCTGTTCGGCGACGACGAGTGATCCTCGGGGGAACGAAACTGCCTCTAATGACTTTCCAGCTGCTGGCGCTCCCTCGGCGACTTCAATCTCGATCAGTTCCAACTGATTAGTGACCTCCTCAATCGTCCGCACACCACCGCCGCTAACATCGATGATATCGTTGGCTGCTGCGTGGGCGGCCAACTCTTCGGGGTACACGACTGCGTCGATCATCTCCTCGTATTCCTCGTGATCGCCGTGGTCGATCCGGGCGACCGTCTTGATATCCGGGGCGATCCGCTGGGCCGTCATACAGATCCCTAAATTTGTCATCGCACCGTAACTTGTGAGCGCCGCGATGACATCACTTTGCTCTAGGCGCGCTTCTCGAAGAACGCTCGGGCGACCCCCATCCCCCTGGATCACGGAGGCAATATACTGGTCGCTCAGGAACTCCACACGGTCTTCGTCCTTTTCGATGATTATGACGTCGTGGCCGCGATTATCTAATCGCTGTGCAGTATGGTACCCGACGTGCTCACCACCGACGATGACGATGCGAAGGTCTCTGCTCATAGCTGAGTTTGAATCCGGATCACAAAAATAGTACGTGTCTTTCTCATATCCGACTCCGTACTGGGTTCAGTCACCGAGTCGATGGTTTCTTGAGAGGATCCCACGGATCTGCGCTGGGTTGAGCCCGACGTAGATGACGGCACCGAACAGGAGCCATCCGACCGCGATAGCCCACGTCAGAGGCGAAATGAACGCAGCAAGGAGAAGGTTGAGCACGCAGCCGAGGATCGGTGGAATCGGATAGAACGGAATCTCGAACGGCCGGTTGAGATGCGGCTGCTCTCGGCGGAGCTTGATCACCGCGAGGTTCACGACAGTAAATCCGAGCAGGGAGAACAGACTCGCGAGATTGCCGACGAGACTGATCGGGGCGAAGACTGTCGCCACGAGCATGATTGCCGCACTCGCCATCAGTGCTGCGAACGGCGTCCCGTACTTGTGGTGAATATTCCCGAACCGGGTCGGTAACTGTCCTTCTCGACCCATAGCGAAGGCCACGCGGCTGGAGCCGATTACGACGGCATTGAGCGCGCTGATCGTCGAGAAGACGGCGCCGAACGCGATGAGCGCTGCCCCAATCGAGGCGCCAAACAGGCCGATGTCTGGCATGAAACTGATCGCAGCCTCGAGGACCGCCTGCTCGCCGGCCTCACCCACTCGTGGCGCCCCGAGCGTCCCGAGAGCGACGCCGACGACCAAGAGATAGATCAGAACCGTCACGCCGAGACTGATGAAGATCGCTCGTGGGATGTTTTTCCGTGGGTTCTCGACTTCTTCGGTGACCGTCGCAATGAGATCGTATCCCTGGAACGCGATGAACGTCAGCCCCATTGCCGGCAGAACCTTCATCGCCCCGTTCGAAAAGAAATCCGACAGACTCGGCGTTGTTCCCGAGTCGATGCCGAAGAACGTCGCCGACGACACGGCACTGATGCCGAAGAGGATGAATACCCCGAGAATCGCGATCTTCACGAGCGTCACGAGCGTCTCCGCGCCACCGCTGGCCTCCGTCGAGAGGGCGTTCAGCGCGACGAACGAGACGACAGCAAGCAGTGCGTAGCCGACGTACCAGACCGGCCCTGACGGCAGCCCCGTCCAGTAGAGGTGGACGAACCCGACGAAGTTTGACGAGAAGCCGAGCGCGTACAGCGCACCGGCGGCCGTGTACGTGAACCACCGGGTCCACCCCATCACGAACGCGACGGGCGAGGAGAACGTCTCGCGGACAAAGGCGTACCCGCCCCCGTTCTTCGGGATCGCGCTCGCCAGTTCAGCGTAGGACAACGCGGTGAAGGTGGTGACACCCCCATTGAGGGCGAACACGAGAAGCGCAGCTGGGCCTGCGATGTCGGCAGCGAGCCCGGTCAGGACGAAGATTCCCGCACCGATCATCGCGCCGATGCCGACCATCGTCGCGTCCAGCAGCCCTAAACTCGTAGCCGGTGATCGATCTCCCTGCTCCGTTCCCATCGTTAGCCAATATCGGATCTGGGATTAAATAACCGACCACCACGATTCGCTGAAATTCTGTCCTACAACGAGTCCCCTCGCGAACGCTCTCCGGGGCCGGTCACAGCGATTCAGTCTCTTCGTGACCGTCCTCTTAGCGACCAGCCTCGTTATCGCACCCATCACCGTTGTCTACGCCGCGGGTCTCGACCTAATCTATGACATTCCGAGCGCCGAGCCTGGTGTTGATAAGACCTACGACGAAACCTATCGTGTCCTCGCGAACAACGACGTGGATGTCGATCCCGCGGATGTCAGTTACACTGGCTACTTCGAGAACGACTACCCGGCCTACCCAGTCGACCTCGGGCGGGCTACACTGTCACCCTCGCAATCGCTTCGGTATTCCACAACAAGCGGTGTCTACATCACGAACCTCTCCGATTACAACGCGATTCCCATCCAGGATGAGTGGAAACCCTACTCCAGCATGCCGTACTACACAGAAACGCAGTTCATCAACGTGCATAAGAAGAACACCTACGACGGGCCCAAAAGTAACGACGGTGAGTGGTTCGTACGTGTCACCAACCAGTACGGTGAGTGGCGACCCGTCTATAACGTCGACGTGAAATGGGACCCAGACGCCGAGGAACTCTACGTCTCGAACCCTAACGACGCCCTCGTTCACCTGGCCGAGCACTCAATCATCTACCTGTGCTATTATCGGAGTTACTACCAGTTCTAAATAAAGAAATGGCGCTACTATCTACTGCTACAGAGAACCTCGAAATGACGTTAGTATCGGCTGGAAGGATGAGGTCCAGGTCCGGGCCGTTACCCAAGGCCGGCAGACTACCTCAAGAGAAACAGCGGCCGTGGGGAACAGTTATGTACGCAACACGCCAACTCGGCGTATAGGAGACGGCGATGGTACGCAAAAAGACGCTTAGTCCCAGCGGCGCGAAGGACGAGGATGGGCACGTCCACAACGTGCACATCAACCTTCACGAGGACGAGCTAGCGGTCGCGGGGATGGATATCGGCGACGAGGTGTATGTCCGTGTCCGAGAGGACACGATCATCATACAAAAGACTGACGCGGGCCCGGCCGAACACGACTTCTGATAGTGATTAAGACGAATTTCTTTACCAGTCAAATGCGTCCAGAGGTATAGTTCGTTGACCACATTGAGTCCTCTCAAAATATGCTCTTTCAGCGTGGACAGGTTAGGTATGAGCGGGTGTTTGAACCAGTCTAGCAGTTGATTCCAGCATCCTTCGACCGCGTTCAGTTCCGACAAAGATGGTGGACTCAAGGACATAACCGTGAATGACACCAATTCAGCAATATCGTTGCCACTACTGTATTCCGCCGGTATCGGAAACCCGCTACTCAAGTGATCTGTTGTGGCGGTCGGTCACAGACTATCTACAGGTGAAGGCCCCACCACACTCGAAGCGTTGATTTTGTAAACTTCCGCAGTACCTTACATGAGTGGTTCTGGCAACTCGCACCCGAGTGAGAGTCCGCGAACGCGCTATCTGTGTGAAGCGTACCAGCTTGGGATCGCCATCCGAAACGATCTCCAAGATGCTGATCTCATCACCATATTTGAGAACCTAGATCACTCGATTGATACCATCGAAGATGGCTATCCAGCGTGGCATCCTTCCCCACTCTCCTTTCACGCGATGGTCCTCGCGTTCGTCTTCATGGAGATTACGGGCGACTCCTACGCCGCGTTCACTCGACGACTATCACGGCAACCAGAGGTGGCCACTCTCTTGGGATTCAGCCGTGTCCCTGACGCATCAGCATTTTCGCGGGCGTGGCGGAATCGATTCGACGATGCCGTCCACGAATACGTGCAGACTGCGGCCCACTTCGTCGTCAAGGAAGTCCATGATTTCGACATTCCTGCGCCTGAGATTCGACCCAAAGCAGAGATCGTCGACGAGCCTCCAGTAGAGGAGGACTCAGCGGAGGATGAATCGTTCTCACAGGACGAGATTGTCCAGACGACGCGACTCGCCCGTGATCACGCCTTCGGTTACTTCGAGTCTGGCCGTGCCGCGAACGCCTCCTACGAGGACACGCGGTTCTTCGAGTTGCAGACCTTCATGGGGATGGTTCGGTGCGGTACCGCGCAAGGAGCCGCGCGCTTCCAGTATCGGCGTGGTGAGGACTACGGCCCACATGGCGACACCCACCTCCGCGCCGTCAAACAATTCGAGCCCAAATATCTCGTGAACGGATTTAATGAGACGACGGACCGCTTGCTCTCAGTCATCGCCTCGGAAGCCTCGTTCCACCGTCCAGTGACCGCTGCGATCGACATCACGACCATTCCCTACTACGGGGATGTCGAGGAGATGCCGATGGTGAGCGGGACGAAAGACGGCGAGGGGCGGGCGTTCAAATTCGCCACACTCTCGATTGTCGGATGGAATATCCCGCTCGTCCTGGCTGTCGAGCCGGTGCGTGAGAGTTCAGCATGGGACGAGAACCCGCCGAACCGGATTCACCGGGTCGTCCGTCGGCTTGTCAAGCGGGCGAAAGAGCACGTCCCCATCGAGACGGTCCTCTGCGACCGCGAGTTCGATTCCATGCGCGTGTTTCAGACCCTCTCGAATCTCGACGTAAACTACCTCATCCCGAAGCGCATCACCAGCTCCGAGCGCGAGGTAATCGATCGGATGGACGAGGACAACCAGGAGGTCGCTGTTGAATCCGCGTCCGTCCACGTCGAGGCCGGCTCGCATCCGATGCGGTTTCTGTACGTTCCGTCAACGAGCGGTGAGGGAACTACTGTCTTCGCAACGAACCTCCGAGTCGGGCCAGATGAGGCCGAAACCTTCTGTCGGCGGTATAGCCATCGGTGGCAGATCGAAAACGAGTACAAGAGTATCAAGGGTGATTTTCTGGCGAAAACGTCCTCAAAGGACTATCGAGTTCGACTGTTCTATTTCGTGTTCGCGGTGTTACTGTATAATATCTGGCGGCTGACGGACTTTCTCCTGAAAGCGGGCGTCGACGGCGAAATGAATTACGCGCCCGTGCTGACGGCCGGTGAGTGTGTCGAGATCGTCGCCTCGGCTTTGATACCACCCGACTGAGCGACCGATTCCGCACTGGGCTCGCCACTCGGGAGTGGCAACACCGTTCAGCAGCGCCAGAATCCGCGTAATTTCCCATGCTCGCTTGATAGACACGGCCGCTAAGGTCCGAAATCGACGCTTGTTCAGTGGGAAGCATCACGAGTCGACGGAGATTTGACCCAAAACTAGCCCATCCTCCGAGGTTGTGACTCAAGAGCGAACGGGAGTTCATATCGCCATATACAGTTTATAATTAGCAATTCGGGCACCTCATCCCCCAGAACGTACGAATTTGGCAAAATTAAGATTACGGCATTCACTGTGTATTACGCCAGTTGTACACAGTAGATTTACCTACCCCGCCGCCGTCGGTCGAGCACGAACCATGGAACCCGCCGAGGACGACGCTACACCCGGGGGAACACCCATCGAGACGGCCATCCAGCAGTACCTCGACAGCGTCGAGGCCGGCAACTCCCGGAAGAACTTCCAGTCCACCCTCGCGACGTGGCGCATCTGGCTGCGTAAGGAACGGGGCGTGACGAGCCTCGAGAACCTGGACGTCCTCGACTGTCGACGGTACGCGCGGCACCTCAAACAGCGGGCTCGCGACGGTGACCTGAAAGCGAGCACTGCGACCACCTACTACGCGTACGTCCGCGCGTTCCTCACGTTCTGCGTTGCCGACGAACACCTCGATGCGAATCCAGCGAAGGCCAAGCGCGCGACTGACGAACTTCCGGAGGACCTCGGCGATGCCGATCGGCAGTTCTGGCGGGAGGAGGAACGGCGTGCGATCATGCGCTACGTCGACGAGCGCGTCGACCACGCCCTCGACGAAAAAGCGGACGTGACCCGTGAACGAGCCTTTCGCGACCGAGCCATCGTCTATCTCCTTGGGCTCTCAGGCGTCCGCGGAGCCGAGGTGTTCGCGGAACCCTCAGACGACAAGCGAACTGGCATCACGTGGGGAGACGTGCAGCTGGACGCCGGTGCCGTCCGCGTTCTCGGGAAGTCACGCGAGTACGAATACGCCCAGCTCCCCGAGCGAGCCGCAACAGCTCTTGAGCGGTACAGGACCGTCCTCGATCCCCTGACCGACGAGTGGCCGGTCTTCCCCAGCGCACACGCCCCATCGAGATATCGCGCCGTCCGTGAGCAGCTGGCCCACAAGGGCGTGCCGGACGACGAGATCGAGACCATCCTGGAGCGCAGCGACGTCGATACGGTGCTCCGAGAGTACGACGTCGTCCCGCCGGCACTCTCGACGAACGGCGCTCGCAACCTGATGAAACGCCTGTGTGAGGATGCTGACCTCGACGTCGACGGTGACTATCTGAAACCACACGGTGCCCGCCGAGGACTCGGTCACGAACTCTACGCGAGCGGCCACGCTGAACTCGCCCAATCAGCGCTTCGGCACGCGAGCATCGAGACAACCCACGAATCCTACTCCGATATCCAAGCAGCAGAGACGGCGCAGGAGGTCGACGATCTACTCGGTGAATGAATTAACCAACGCCATTCCATTTGAATGGTGATTGTTGGTTAATGAGAATGAGGGGCCTCTGTCAGCCATTAATGCTAATGTTAAGGTTAATCCTAAGGGAAATCGGTCAAGTCCGGTGATTCGACCATTGTCGGCAACGAATATAGATCGGATATGGTTAGACGCTCGCCCGGTGGTCTATCGCAGTTCCTCGTCTAAGACCGGTGTTAGTTGTTCGTGGAATTCAGCCATCCGGTCAACGCCCCACGCTTTTAGTTCCTCGTCGTCCAGAGCGTCATCCAGTCGACCGACCTCCCGTCCGATGTAGAGCCGGGTGTACCCGCTGCTGCCATACTCCTCTGAGTGGATCTCCTCCGGGACGTCCAACGAGCGGTTGTCGATCGACGACAGCACCGTCTCCAGCAGCTCCTCGTTCCGCTTGCGGTCGTCAAATTGGAAGTTCATCACGACGTGTAGCTCCTTGTCGCCGGGATCGCCCTTGAAGTGCCACACGAGTTCGACGTCGGTGTGCCCGGTTGGGATCGTGAGCCAGCTGTCGCCGCCGGCGCTCTTGCTCGTGACCCCGGAGAGTTCATCCTTGAAGCGCCCGAGTACCTCGCCGAAGAACCGCCGGTACATTTGCCGTTTGGGCGACTCCTCCCGCTCCTTGATCTCCTGCGTCTCGTCGGCACCGATGATCGTCGGGACGAACATCTCGGCGTTGTCCTTCTCGTAGTAGTCGAATTCGACGCAATTGATCTTCAGGTCGTGGGCGTCCCGCAACCAGCGGGTCATCCGCCGGACGTCGTCGGTGATCGTGTACGCAACCAGCATGAGCTGGGGCGACTCCACCCCCTCGGTGAACTCCCGCTCGAAGTCGTCAATATCGAACTCTGCGTCCTCGCCGCGGTCAAACGCCTCGTAGAGTTCAGTCAACGACTCGTAGTCGGTGAGGTCGAAGAATTCGTCCTGATCCAACCGGGCTACTGAGGACGCGTAGTCGAACAACTGGGTCACTGCCGAGCGCGGCGACCGGTCGCGCTTGAACTCGATTGTCGTGAGCGTGCCTCGCTTGTCGCACACGAGCAGGTCTGGCTCCTTGCCGGTCGGCAATTGGGGCTTGCTCCCGAGGATGACGTTCTCCCGGGTCGTGAGCGTCCCCATCACCAACCGCGGGTCGCTGTGGATCACCTCGTGGAGGTCATCCTCCAAATGCTCCTCGCTGTACGCCACCTCCTCGAGGTACTCTATCTCGTCGTCCTCACGGCGGAAACCGATCAATGACATTAGCGATAGATGCGAGTGGCCGCTCAAAGGCTCTTCCCCCGCCGACCAGACGGTCTGGAAGGGCACGTCGGTTGACAATGCCCAGTGCTATTGCCAGTCCACGTGTTCATCTGAAAACGAGGGGGTGTGGGATGCGACATCATCGGTAGTCGAGTAGACGTTGTTGGGTTGTCGAAGTCTACCCTTGTACATACAATAGCACGTTCGGAAGCCGCCTTTCTGTACTAGCGTCTATAAGCTTCTTGATTCTGTTTAAGATTAAGATTAGAATTAAGGACATGGCTCTGTAGTTTCGCTAGGCGGCGCTACAATTGACGGAAAATCGCTCCGAACCAGTCGGTAGATGAACGTATATTCCGCATCCGTCGCTGTCTCTCGGTTTTCCCGAAATTCGACTCGAAGAACCGCTGGACGTGACTAAAAATCGAGTAACTAGAGCAGAAATATACCGGGCAAAAAGGCCCAAATCGACCTCTGTCTAGCGAAACTACAGAGCCAAGGACATCACTTCTCGCTTGTAGCCTCAGATCAAGGTGGCTAGATAGCGGTAGCTCAGAGCTACCATGGTAGCTCTTAGTGAACAGTCACGGGATAGGCATCATGAATATCTGCTCTGATGAAACTGCGCTCACGGCCATTCGACACCAAGTCAACCGATAGCAGCGACAGATCCCGCGTTCAGCGTGCCAGTCCATCAGAAGGCAAAGCGAACCCGCGCACCCCCATTATCCACCTAACGGATCGCTAGGGAGCCTCTGCCTCTTCCGGCTCGTCGAACTCAAGGGCTTCAGTGACGGCCTCAGGGAGCGTCGGTCGCGGTGCAGCCTCGTGGCGCTGCACCCGCTCGGATTTTTGCGTCTCCTCGTAGACCGCCCGTGCAATCGGGACGCCCCGCAGGAAGTTGTGCTCGTAGAGGATCTCGACCCCGCGCTCGGTCGGCCCCCAGAACTTCGAAGGGAGATCCCGCGTCGACGTGCTGGGTTCATGTACGTAGACGTCGAGGATTCCTGCCTCTTGCAGCGTCTCGAGCTGGTCGAGGATGGCCGCCTCGTTCTTCGGGATCATGTAGTCGAGTTCGGCCAACGACGTGAGGTGAGCTGGGTGGCCGAGAATCAACTGCAGGACAAGGTGGCGCGTCTCCTGGGAGAGCAGGTCACGCATTCGCTGCTGCTCTGCAAAGGGATTCTCGAACCCCTCCGGGGCCGTGTCGCTCATACTATACAGTAGCGGGCTCGACTGCATAACAGTTTGGGTTGAACAAGTCAATAGAATCGCCGAATTACTGAGTCAGTTAGAAACACCTATCNCTATACAGTAGCGGGCTCGACTGCATAACAGTTTGGGTTGAACAAGTCAATAGAATCGCCGAATTACTGAGTCAGTTAGAAACACCTATCACCCAGCCAGTACTGTCCCTGCCTATGAGTGCTCCATCCGTACCACCGAACTCGGGTGAAATCATGGAGGCCGTGCAGCAGGCCTTACGCGGGCTTGACGTCGGGACAACGGAGGCCGTGCGAATCCTCTCGTGGGCAAACAGTGAGACGCCGGCGATCTACGACCGGGACCAGACCGCGTATCTCGTCCTCGGGAGTTATCGTGACCCGTACATTCGTCGAGTACGGGCAGTCAGTGACCGGCTCAACCGCCGATACGGGACGTATGCCTTCCTCATCGGGGACCTCTCGGACATTGACCTTCCCCGGCTCCCAGAGTTCCGCGTGAAGTTCCACATCACGGCGACGCTCAGCGATTACGTCGCTGGCGTGTTCGAGCAGGACGCGGGCGGCGAAATCAACGAACTCGGCAAACTCGGCGAAACGGAGTACTTCGAGAAAGCGTACGCTTTCCCGCGAGCCTACCAGTGGGAAACGGAAGATCATCTCACCGATGAACGCAATGTGATCGCTGCTGCCGCACAGATCATGGCCGCCACCGACATCGATGACGAGACGAAGACGGCGGAACTCAACGCACTCGTCGACCGTGCGGACCAAGCTGGGATCGACATCTCGGTCGATGCGGTAACGACCAAGCTCGAGGAACATGATATCGACGTCCCGTCGTACAGCTGGGTGCATCTGAACGACTTTCGTCTCTTCGAGCTACACGGACGGTGTTACCCCTGGGCGACTGAAGATGAGTTACTCGACGCCACAGACGATCTTCCAGGGTCGCCAAGACCAGGGTGGGAACAACGGTAAGACTGGTTTTAATATTAATCCTAATCTTAAGGTTAGGCATATCGTTGGTGCTGGACATCAGCGTAGCCAATCGAAAGTCATCTAGTCCGAGAAACAAGCGGTAGGTTCGACTGGATTGAATAGGTCCTCATCAAGAACGACGCGGTCCGTTATCAGGACGAAAGATGCAGTTAATCTTAATCCTAAGATTAAATCGAATCCAGACCCACTACCAGAAGACTTGAGTGACAAATCCGGTTCCGATATTCGACTCAGCGGGAGCCACCTAACTGGGGTGTAGCTTGGATCGATTCCACTTCCGACACTACCTTCACGACATCGACCAGGTCGTTCTGTGAAAGTGGGTCGATCTCTTCGCGGACCCCGTCGACGGTATAGAAGATGGACGCCGTAACCTCACGGTCGGGGTACAGCGCCCGCAGAACGTGATAGTAGACGCTGAGCTGCTTTCGATACTCAGTTTCTGCGTGTCGCCCTCGGTCGGTCTTGTAGTCGACCACCTCGACGCGCTCGGGACGGACGTGTACGAGGTCGATGATCCCCGAGATCATCACGCGAGTCCCGTCGACGTCCAGCGGGAGGTAGGCATCTTCCTCGACGAGCAGGTCGCCTGAAAGCCCGTCGAGGAACGACCGCACGTGCTGTTTATCACTCCACCCACGGTCGTCACGGTCCAGTTCGACGTCCTCCCCACGTGCGTACGCTTCCGCGAAGTCGTGGACGTCAGTGCCGAACGCCTTCCCCATCCCATCGTCGACGTCCTCGAACACGTCCTCACGCATCAGTGAGTGCGGCGAGTGTCCAACTGGTCCGTCCGGTGTCGGCACCGTGATCAGCAACTCCGTCTGTTCGGTCTCGTCGACGGTACCTGACTCAGGTTCGGTTTCCCATGGTTCGATATCGACCGGGAGTTCTTCGAGGAACGTGTTTGGATCCTCACCGCCCGAGAAAATGACGTGGCTCTCCGCTCGCGTGATCGCTACGTAGAGCAGGCGTCGCTCCTCGTCGTACTCGCGGGGCAGGCACCGGCGCAGGACGTCCGCCCGCCAGGTATCGTACACGTGAGGGAGGCCGTCGGCCTCGGCATAGCATTTCCGCTGTCGGAGTCCGACCGGGTCCTGGTACGTGATCGTCCCACCGCTCCCGCCAGACGGCGGGAACCGGCCACTGTTCATGTTCGCGAGCACGACGATTGGATGTTCGAGGCCCTTCGCCGCGTGAATCGTCTGGACCGTTACCGAATTCGCGCCCGCGTTCGCGTGGACGTCGTGGGTACTCCCGGATTCAATACCCCGCTCGATGAACCGGATGAGATCCCCGCGCGTCAGCGTTGTCGCGGTGTGCACTGACTGAATTGTGTGGAGGACGACGTCGGCCGTGGCGCCGTCGTACCCGTACCGCGAGAAGACGCGTTCGGCCACACCGCCGAGCGTCTCCAGTGCTGCCAGCTCCTCACGGAACGAATGCATGTTCTCGGGATACGCGTCGGACTCCAGGACGTGCTGAATCTCGTCGAGCGTGTACCCCGCTTCCTCGAGCACGACCGCCCACCCACGGTCGGCGTCGGATTCGAGGATACGAAGCCACGCGAGCAGTAGTTTCGCCTGCGGTGTGCGGAACAGTTCGATCCCACCTTCGTACGCCATCGGAAGGCCGTACTCCTCGGCGGTCTGCAGCAAGTCACGACCGAACTCCCGTGTCCGGGTGAGGACTGCGATGTCACGGTATTCAGGCATCCGAAGCGACCCATTGTCGTCTTCGACCCGATACGCGTGGTTGCCGACGATTTCCTGAATCTTTGCGACCACTGACTCGTGTTCCTCCGGACTCGCGATCGCTTCGATTCGCGTGTTCTCGTGCTCAGTGTTGGTAGAGAGCGAGACAATCCGGTCGCGAACGCTCTCGACATCGACGTCGTCGCTGCTCGCCGCCGGGACGAGCAACCCGTGCTCGGAGAAGTCGAGTATCTCCTGGGTCGAGCGGTAGTTCTCGACGAGTTCGACGGTGTGAATCGGCCGTGTGTCGAACGTGACGCGTTCGTGATCGGCGTTGAGTTCGTCGACGAACCGGCCGAGGCGGTCCTCGAAGGCGGTGATGTTCTCGACTTCGGCGTATTGGAACCCGTAGATACTCTGTTTCCAGTCGCCGACGACACAGAGATTGTTCGTGCCCGCGAGTAGGAGCGTCAGCTTGAATTGGATCTCGCTGGAGTCCTGGAACTCGTCGACCATCGCGTAGTCGAACGCCACCTCCTCACGGAGCGCGTGGTCCTCACAGAGCAGGACGAACGCGAACAACTGGAGGAAACCGAAGTTCGGGTAGTTCCGGCTGAGCGCGAACTGCAGGTACTCGAAGTAGACGTCGTGGACGAACTCCTTGAGCTCCTCGCGGTCGGCGTCGAATACCATCCGGGCGACGGCGTCCGGCACGTGTTTCGTCCCCTGACCGCGAATTTCGGCCTTCTCGGGGGCGTCCGGTAGGTAACACTTGTTCTTCCCGTAGCGGCTAAGCTTCGCCCGGAGCTGCGATTGCTTGCTCCCGCCGTTCTGCGGCTCGTTCACCGCGTCGAACAGTGATTTGAACGACTCGAAATCTCCATCGAGATAGCGCTCTCCGTTCCGAAACCAGCCGTCTGCCGTCGGGAACACACCCTTCGAAGCGAGTTGGGTGACGAGACCGAGAAGGTCGGTCGGGTTCGAGACAATGCGGAAGACGTCGTCGTACTCGGGGTGGTCGTCGCTGAATCGGTCGATGAACTCGCCGAACAGCGCCTCCTCGACGAGATCGTCCTCGACGATGCGCGTCGACCCCGTAATGCGGTCTTCGATCCCGAGATGCGTCGGCGCGTCATATCCGTGCTCCTGGAGGAGATCGTGACAGAGCGAGTGGAACGTCTGGATCGGCGCGTCAGCGAGATCCCGCATCCCGTACTCACAGTGACCGACGATTCGGTCCTTCATCTCCGTCGCGGCGTTGTTCGTGAACGTCACCAAGAGCACGTCCTCGGGGGCGACGTCGTCCCGGTCGACGATATTCGCATAGCGGCGCGTGATGGTGAACGTCTTTCCCGTGCCCGCGCCGGCGTCGACGAGGTACAGACCATCAGTACTGTCGATCAGTTCCTGCTGTTGGGGGTTCGGCTCAGTCATGGTTGATGAGGAGGTCGCGGTTGTCCACGCGGCGGTAGTTCGGTTCGCCGGCAAGCCCGTTCACGGGGAAGCGTTCCTCACCGGCGCGGCGACGGTTCAGTTCGGCGATGCGCTCGGTGACGAACCCTTCGAAGGCGTCGAGGTCCTCTTCGAAGTAGTTGCGACTCCGAACGCGCGCCAGCTGGCGCAGTAGCTGTTTGCAACCCGATGTGACGTACTTGTACTCACCGACGCACTCCAGGAGACGGGTTTGCATCACCTGCCCGAATTCAGAGTCGATGAGTTCGTCGCTGTCACGGGTCACCGGCAGCGGTGCCCTCTCGAAGACGACTCGATAGTCATCGTACTCGATCTTCGAGAGTGTCTTCTGACAGTTGTTCGCACCGTCGTCGCGAAGCTCCTCGAACATCGCTTGCGACCGAGCGTGATCCACGAACGGCATCGGATGATACTCGATTGTCGACAGCGTGTCGTCCAGGTTCGCCTCGCCGGCGACGACGTCGTCGAGCGTTTCGAGGAAGTGGAAGAACGTGAACTGCAGGCGCTCGTCCGTACGCTCACTACGGCGGTGCGCGAGATAGAGGAGGGCTTGGAAGTTCGGCGTGTCGCTCGGCGGGTTGAGTGTGGAGTTCTTGACGACCTGGGATGCACGTTTTCGACTCCCGCTCTTGTAGTCGAACAGGTGGTTCGGCCCGTGGACGAGGTCGATCTTGCCTTTCAGCCCGAGTGCCTGGTTCTCGAACCAGCGCTCAGTGAACGGCGAGTCGACGGACCGATCGAAGTGGTCGGCGAAGAAGTTCCCTCCCCATCCGCTGTTCGGCGTCAGTAGGTCGTCGCCCTCTGGGACGCGGTCGTCGAGAAGCTGGACGATAGTTTCGAGCCCGACCTGGTACTTTGTCCGCCGGGTCGGTCGGTCGACACGCCGAACGAAGGACGCCGTCTCG
Source organism: Natrinema pallidum DSM 3751 (assembly GCF_000337615.1). GTDB lineage: Archaea > Halobacteriota > Halobacteria > Halobacteriales > Natrialbaceae > Natrinema > Natrinema pallidum. Next base: position 18,427 of record NZ_AOII01000024.1, on the reverse strand, counting down.
TCGAGCATCACGTCCACGAGTTCTTCGATGATCTCCGGGTTGATCTGGTTGGGATGATTGACGTAGAACTCGGCGAAGTCGTGGAAGAGATTCCCCTCTTTGAAGTAGTCCTTGTCAGGGCCGTCGACGAGACGACTGAAGAGGTAGTCCCGTGGGCTGTTGACGTACGTGCTCAGGCTGGACTGACTGACGGTGTCGAGCTCGGTCGGCGTCACGGCGAGCGATTCTTTCTCGAAGCCGTCCTCGGTCGAGCCGAACGTTCGACCGTGGGTCACCGCATCGAGGTCGCTGAAGCGGTCGAAGTCGTCTTCGAGGAGGTCCTCGAAGTAGAGACACGGCGTCGCGGGTGAGCCACCGACCGTATCCTGGACGAGGTAGTACTGTTCGACGCCGTTCTGGAGGAGGAGCTGAAACTGCGACAGGTTTCGCGTGAATTCGGCATCACGATCGACCCACGGGCGACGAGGTGGGGAGTGGGTCCAAGATTCGTCGAGGCCGAGATAGAATACGACGGGGCGGTCGACGTACGCCGCGGATTTTGCATCGGCGAGTAGGACGCCGTCATGCTCGCGGTCGACGGGCACCTCATAGCTCTGGAGATAGAATTCGAGCCGATCGATTGCTCGTTCTGTAACGTCGTCGTTCGCGATGCCGAGCGCCTCGAGTTCGTCACGGAACGCGTCGAGGCTGGCCCCGCTCTGTCGTTCGTACTCGGTGAGCGCGGCAGCGAATGTGGTGTGTTCGATTTCCGCGCAGTACGTTCGAAACCACGCGAGGCTCTCGGCGTCGACATCTTGGAGCCGTTTATCGTCGTGTTCGACGTCGACGGCAATCTCGAGGCGAGAGAGAACGGACCGAATTGTCTTCACGCGCGTATCCGTCCCACGGGTGGCCGCGCGGAGGAACTGAACGAATCCGCGATGGTGTGGGTCGTCGGCGAATCCAGGGCCACCGATAAACGGGATGCCAGCTGCTTCGAGCGCGCTCTCCACGAGCGTCGAGTATTCGCTGCCACGGTCCGCGACGACCGCGACGTCCTCCGCATTCTCGGCGGTGACCACACCGAGCACGGCGTCGACGATCGCCGTACTTGATTCGAAGATGTGGAACGGGGGACGGTCGAATGCGGTATCGGCGAATGGATCGATTCTGTCGTGCTGCGCGGGGAGAATCGACCGTTCGAGGGTGGTGAGTTGCTCGTGGCCGACGACGGCGACATCTTGGGTGTCGTCGATCTGGTACTCGCCGAGTCGACGAGAGGTCGTATCGAGCGCGGAGAGTTGTTCGACAGTGGTTTCAGTCGCGACATCGGTGTACGCATCGTAATCGACAACGTCCTCGACGCGTCCCTGGTGCTCCCAGCACTGGAGGGTATTGCCGATGGCGTAGGCAGCTTGTTTCCAGTCGAGGTCAGTGGTCGTGACGAGTTCGAGGAAGGCGCTCCGATCTTCGGCGCGTTCGCGACGACCCGCTGCGAGTCGGCGTGGCGTGATAGCGAACGAACCGAGGTGGGGGCGGTCGAGACGTCGGTTCAGTCCACTGGCTAGCGGCGCGTCAGGAACGATGACGAGGTCATAATTTCTGACTTCGTCGTAGAGGGTATCTACTGGTTTCGCCCGCGTAATTGGCACGTCCGCAACAACTCAGGCATTTATGTATATAATTATCGCCAGTTGCGTGCCTCATTGCTATCACCCACAATTGGTCCACGATTGGGATGTCACGCAAGCTCTCAAGTGGGCAAAGTGAGCCTACACGATGGCCGAGTAGCGAAATGCAACTGGAAGGGGAACACCACCGCCGACCGTCTTAACCAACAGGAATAAGCCACGGAGCGACGTTTGTTGGTTAAGTTGAGTCATGTCGTATTCAGAACCAGCGATTCCATCTGAGATTTCTGGAGAACTTGCTGACTCGCTCGACGATTGTGACGCGGAAACGCTTCGATCTATCGCCAGGTATGCCGAAGCGCTTGCAGAATATCGGGAGCGAGAAGCTCGGTTAAGCGAGGCCGATGAGGAAGACACTGCTCAAGAACGTCCAGAGGATTTGCCTGAAGATGTCCCTACCAAGGCCACGCTCACCGAGAAGGAAATCAACGGGAACCGGTATTACTACTGGCAATGGCGGGAGGGCGACAAAATCAAATCTCAGTACAAAGGCCCGGTGAACCCGGAGCAGTGATTCTAACCAACAGATTGTACCGAGTCACGGGTTTGTAGGTTAACTCGTAACAGTAGAAACCGGCACTACCAGCCAGCAATCTAATCTTAAGATTAAGCTTGAGCTTAGATTTATGGTGCGGGGGGGAGTGGGGAGCAGCATGGGCGACCAATTTACCGACGCGCTGAATCAAACCGAGGAGGCGCAAGCTGGCTACGCAAAACAGCTCGGTATCAAACCCGAGCGAATCCCCTTCACGGCAGAAACACTCCCGGATGCAAGCATCGCGGTGCGCGCGAATCAAGACCTCCTTAACGAGGTTGCGAGTCATATCCTGAATCGAGCGGGGCACATCTCGATCATCGATACTCGTGGCGCTGGGAAGTCACACTTCCGCGATCTCGTGTACGGTGCGCTTTCAGATGGCCCTCGTAGCGAGGAATTTCGTGTCGCCCGAATCAGAGAAGTCGAATCAATCACCACCCGTCGATTCTACACGCGGTTGCTCGATGAATTGGGTCAGTACGATGATATCGATGTTCCCGAGACGTATCCTCATGCGACTGATGAAGTGCGGCAAGAGGTCGAAGACGTCGCCGAGCAGCTCGAGGAACAAAACATGGCGTGTATCATCCAAGTCGATCAGCTCGAGGATGCATCCCGGAATACACGGACGTTCGAACAGCTCCTGGCTGCCTTGCAGAGCGTCGGGGACTTAGGTGAGAGTGAGCCGGTGTTCATTCTCTTCATGTTCGGGACGGAACGCGCTGGAAACCGCATTGACGAACTACGTGAGACGCTGAGTTCCCGTCTCGTCGCGAAGGATCGGACGCTGGAACGATTCGACTTTTCTGAGACGGAAGAACTCATCGCTCGATGGTTGGCCTGGGCTCGCGAGGAGGAGTACGATTCCGGCTACCCGTCCGACCCGTACTCTGCGAGCGCAATTGAGACGGTCGTCGACTATAGCGATGGGACGCCACGGAACACTCGTCAGAAGTGCTATCACGCGTTCCGTGCCGGGGCGCAACAGTTCGCCGACGAAAACACGGTCGAGATCACGAGCGAAACCCTGGACACGTACCTTTAAGATTAACCTTAAGAATAAGTACGTATGAGCAGCGACAATCCGTTCGGGGAAGCCATGGACGAAGCGGCTGAAGACAAACAACAAAAGGAGCGACGAGAGCCATCTGATTTCGATCTTGAACCACACTATGACGCGCTCAATGCGGGAGTGAAAGACCACACGGTCGGGGTGTCCGTGAGCGAAGAAATGCACCAGTTCTGGCGTGAACTCCAAGATACGGAAAACATAGACGTCGATGCCGCGCAGTCCATTCGAAACCATCTCGAGAATCTCGCACATCGACATCCCGACGTATTTGAGCGAGCGATGCGGAAGCTCGAGATCGACCGGGAGATGTAATTCGACTCCCTCTTAACCAACAGTAGGCCCGATTCTATCCGAGCGTTGGTTAAGGGGGATTGAGACGATTCTCGCCAGTTCGACTGAATCTGCACAGCGATAGTTTCGGGTTAGCGCGGCTGAGGGCAGGAATACCGCTGCTGACCGCCTCTTCCAAGTATTTAAACGAACACCCCCCACGACTTCCAACCTGTGTCTGACGTACGTCAGACCTATATTTCCAACCCAACCATTCGTTCCATCCTTTAAGTCAGCAACCCCCCACCGTTTCCATCTTACGTGAAGAAAAATCGCTCGCCAGCGCTTCTAACCGTTCCATGACTTCCAAGTATATAATAGACGACACCCCACGGCTTCCAAGTTACTCAGTAAGCGTAGTCTGCTTATTTGCTTGTTCACGTAGATTATCGAGATCGCCGATTTCGCCGTCCTCTTCCTGTTCTAATGCATCAATCACGGTTTCAAGGGGAGTGTCAAGCTTGTATTTGTTCGGTCGTCCACGTCCGCGCTGATCTCGATTCACGTTCTTGAGAATCCCGTTATCGCACATTTCGAGCAGATGTTCGTGCGCTCCACGTCGAGTGAGTGGATCCCGTCCGAACTCCTCCGCCACCGACTTGTAGTACTCGTAGATGTCCCTGGTCTGAGCGGGTGTCTTCCCCTGAGCAGAGAGGTTCGTAGTCGCCAGCAAGACGTACTTCCGATGTGATGTGAGTTTGCGGATGCCTGTCGTCACCTGTTTTCGCTCGATGATATCCTCAGCGTTTCGTACATGTCGTTCCTCGATACAGTCCGTGTCCTCTGTCTCCACTGCTTCATTTTCTGCGAGTTCAGCAGCTTTCCGAAGCAGCCGAATAGCTTGGCGAGCCGAACCACGATCCCGAGATGCCAGAGCCGCAGAGAGTTCGATAACGCCGTTTTCACTCGTCCCCTCGTAAAACGCTTGCTCGGCGCGACGCGAGAGAATCGAAATGAGATCACTCTGCTCGTATGCGGGGAAGTGAAGCTCGGTTTCGCAGAGTGTATCCTTCACCCGTGCAGGGAGATCGTCTCTGAAATTGAAGTCGTTACTGATCCCGATAATACACAACTCAGCCTCAAGTTTGTGCATTGTCTGCGCCCGAGTGAGCTGATAGAGTAGTTCACTATCGCTGCCGAGTGTGTTCACCTCGTCGAGTACGAGAATGATATTCTCCGCGCCCTCGTGTAGATCGTCGAAGAGTTCCTCATAGACCTGTTCAGCAGGATAGCCTGTCTTGCTCAGCTCAGATTTGTCCAGGTTGAGCGTTGTCAGTGGATACTCGGGATTGCGTGCTTCGTTGATGAGTTCGATCGTCGACTGATAGGACGTATTTGCCGATGAACAGTTGATTTCGAGGATATCCACATCGATAGACTGGTCCTCTGCCTTGTCCCGTAGATCCGGGAGCAGAGTACGAGTTGCGACGGTCTTGCCGACACCGGAGTGACCGTAGAGAAAGATGTTGTCGAGATCCCAGCCCTTCAATAGAGGACGGAGGAGTTTCACATAGTCCTCGAGTTCCTCGTCTCGCTCTTCCAGTTTCTCGGGTTTGTGCTCGGGTTTCAGGACGCTTCGGTCCTTAATGATGTGTTCGTCCAGGAATCCATCATCGTCGAAGTAGCCCATGTAACGACCCCACACAGGATATCCTCATAAAACCACCCCTTCCAACGCTTCAACCCCACACCACCCCTTCCAACCGCCTGTTTCTTTATAAAACACACTCCCCCCACCATTTCCAACTTCTCCTTGAGAACAAGTGGACCCAGCTGCTCGTTGCTCTATAATGAGGGAAACACTTATTACATTAACAGTAAAACCAAAACCGCACTAGCGGAAAACGCGGCTAGATTAGAGGCTAGTTGTGTTTGTCGTGTTAGAATAGCTACTGTCTGGCTAGTCCTCTCTACGTTTTCCTCGGGAAGTTGGAAGTGGTGGGGAGGGAGGGGTTCTTAAAAGAAGTCGCAGTTGGAAGTAGTGGTTGGGTTCGGTAGCTCTATCCAGATTTCTCACTCGTAATCTATAGCGGGACCGGTCTCCACTTGAAATCTCGGTGTGGCTCCCGACCCATCCTGACGTGGACGCACGACTTCAACCGAAGACTCTTGTCCGATATTATCTTCTCGGTAAACGAGACTCCGAACAAGTTTCTGGAGAAACTCCTTGTCAGAGTCGAAGCCCTCGTCCCTGACGTCCAGGAAGACGGCGCCGGGCGAGACGACGCAGACTCACCTATATTGGAACGTGTGTTTCAGTCGTCCACGCTCATATTCATGTATCCGCCTTTGACGACCTCCTCGAACGGATCTCCACGAACCAGAGACTCAGCGTCTGCAACGTCGTTAAGTACAATCTCGGAGACGAACTGGGTCTGTGACGCCCAATCGACCGTGTCAGGGTTGGGGACGTAAACAAGGCGGACTACATACGGTCTGCCGCCACGGAGGAACGCCTTGCATCGACGGTACTCGTTGGTCGTGAGCCGGAAGTGGAACGGTGGCGATCGGCCGTCGACGGCTTTCACCTCGACGGGGACGAACTGGTCGATACCAAAGCCTCGTCGAGGACTCGATAATGGACCGAACGGATCGATCACGTCGAAGCCAGGGCCTTGTTCGAGCGTTACGTTGCAGAACCTGACTAGCGGATGATCTCGGAGTCGCCGTCCGTCTTCGAGATATTCACGCCAATCGACGATGGAGTCCCGTGTCAGTCCATCATTCGACAAGAGTGGCAGTAGCTCCTGTTCCCAGACTCGGTCGAGATGCCAGTCGTGATCCTCGTTCTGTTGATCATCGTGCAGCCTACGGAGCGTCGAGCGAACTGACCGAATCGTTCCGATCGGTTGGTCGTCAAGCCAGGCAGCAGTATCATCCAGAATCGCTACGAGGGTCGCGGCTTCACCCTGCTGACCCCGGCCACGATACTGAGTACTACCGCCACCACTACCACTGCCAGTCATCCGTGTTGAGGCGCTTCGCACTCCGAACTCTGTATCGAGAAGGCTCTCAGTGGAGAATTGTTGTCCACTCTCCGCAGCAGATTGTAGGTCGGCAAGTGCGCCGTCTTGGTGGTCTGCGGCGGAGACAGTTGCTTCGGCCTTCGGGAAGTCCCCTTCTAGGATATACCGGCGAAGCATAGCTCTCAGGTCTGCTGTTCCAGCAGAGAGATCCCCGGAGAGGCTATCGAGAAACGGCTTGACGACCAGCGACCGGAACCGCTCCTCAGGTGTATAGTAGAACAACAGCTCATCACCTGCGTCCTCGTTACGTAATCGTCCGGGGAGTCGGTCTACCCACTCAACACTGGTGTCCGTCGACAGGGTGCGAAGGCGAGACTGCCACACATCTACGTCTTGGAGTTCCGTGGTCTCTGTCCGGTCCCAGACGTTCATCACCGCGAGCACACGGACGTAAGCAGACGGAACAGACTGCGGGAAACACGCTGCCGCGTCGAGTGCCCTTGCATTCTTCGCCAGCCAATCTATCACGAGCAGCTCGTCGTCGCTATCGGACACTGCAATCACCTCACGCCACGGTCGCCGGTCCTCCCCGAACAGACGATCCAGAACGAATCTGAGTTCGTCGGGAAGGCTCTCTCGAATATCGCTGACGAACGTTGCCTGGGGCGACGCGTCTTCGAGACCTGTGGCAGTGGCTTCGTTACCACACAAGGCGCGCTCGAAGTCCTGGACAGCGTTATCGCCATTGCGCTCGACCGCCTCGACCACTTCATCGACTGCCGGAGTGATTACACCATCAAATCGATCAGCCAGGGAGACGAGTGCGTTGAGTCGCTGACGGAGATCGCGTCGCCGCCTCGTCCCGAGAATCCGTGCGACATCATCGACGGGGAAGGTTCGTCGCTGCCAGCGCTTGGTGAGTTCTCCCGTCGAGAGATCACTGTCGAGTGCCTCTCGGAACGTCGCGATTGGCGTCGGTTGTTCGGCAAGGAGAGAGAACGCTTTCGCGAGACCGTCGAGTGTGAGCTCATCTTCGTAGGCTGCTGAATTAAAGACGAAGGCTTCCTCACCCTCTCGGGGCGCATAGAGACCAGATTTCGGGGCGTCGAAATCGTCCTCGATCACCTCTGGGAAGCGTTCAGCAACGCGGAGGTTCGCAATTGCGGCATCTAGCTCGTCCGCGAACTCACGGATACGATCCTCACTCGTCTGTTCGAGTGATGCGACGAGCAGGACCGTCCGGTCACGGAGTTCCGTACGGAAATCGGCGAGCGACTCGTCTGTGAACGTCAGATCGTCGGAATCGAAGATGGGCTTCGATGCGTCGACACGATCAACCCCGAGGGCGTCGGCGAGTCGGGTAAACGGGCCTGATGCGGTTCGTGCAAGCAGCCAGTGATTACTTTGTTCGACGGCGCGGCGTTCCCACGGCTTCGGTGACTGGTCCTCGTAGTAGCGCCCTTCGTCGGCGTTTTCTGCAAGCCACTCCAGTGACGCAACCTGCCACTCTCCTCCACGCTGAATCGGGAGGTGGGAGAGGAACGGCAAGTCGACATCTGCCTCCGTTGCCTCCTCTGCAGGCAGCTGACGAAGAATGGGGCCAAGGAGTGCCGTGTATGCTGCATTCCAGTCATTCTCTCGTTCATCGGGAATGTCCAGTGGAACCGGTTTATCGATGAGGTCGTCTCCTGTGAGTACGTCGAGGACTCGCTGGAGGTGCCAAGCAGCTTCGGTTGCATCGAACGACTCGACGGATGTGACCCCCAGCGTGTGAAGCAGCTCGTCAGAGATATCGAGTTCATCGGGGTCGACGTGGGGAAAGAGTCGCCAAGCCTGATGTCCACGTGACCCCGTTTTGACGACTGTGTAGGCGAACCGTGCGTCGTCATCTCCCCAGCGTTCCTGGAGAGCAGGGTTAACCGTCACAACCGAATCCCAGACTGCCAGCTGGCGGAACTGCCAGTTCAGGAGCGTCGGGACCGACTTCGACCACCCGTAGCCGTCCCGCTGGTGGCCGTGTGAGCAGGTCCATCCGGTCTCGAGTATCGACGTGGTGAATTCATCCTCGTACCGTCGAAGCAGTTCGAGGAGGTTCTCTCCGCCGAGATGAAGGAGTGCGTCGAGGTCGTCCACCCATATCCACGTCGCGAGGAAGACGTCTTTGAGAACACCGTCCGTTTTGACGTTACACTTGCTCGAGTGCTCGGCGGTCGTCTGCGGATGTCGCCCTGGAGCCGTGAGCCACTGCTGATAGGTATCGCCGGACTCTGCAAGGGCTCGTTGGAGTGCTGCAGCACTGTCTGGGAAGCCCTCTCCAGCTGTGAAGTCGTCGGATGACCATTCGGCAGGATTCCACGACGCGTCGCCCCGAGTCCGTGGGTGACCGGAACCATACATCCACACTGTCCGGACGCCCGTAAGAACCGAGACACCGAACAGCGAGAGTGTCTTTGCAATTCGCTCGTGAGCGTTATCAGCCTGTAGTGCACCGGCGATAGGTATCCACGCCTCTTCCGTCGGCGCAGGCCACGTCGTGCTGGCATTACCGTCGAACGTGCCCCAGTCGTCGATCGCATCATCTTCGTGCGCTCGCCCACGGAGACGCTGCCAATCGTCGCCAAGTATCGTCTCACCGATGTCGTGCGTTCCACCGTCTCGTGGGAGAGTGAGGTGGTTATTCCGGAGGTTAAGACGCCGACGGAGATTCTGACGCTGGTCACCGTCCGATCGTGCGACTGCAGACTGTACGTAATCAGTCGGGACAAACGACCCCTCGTCGGTCTGGAGGTCCGGCGATTCCCTCCCGAGTTTGTCGACCTGTTTCGCGAGAAAGTGGAAGTCCAACGCTTTCACGCGCGCCGGTTCGTCCGTCGCGAACGTATCGAGAAGTTCTCGGAAGTAACTCGGTGTGCCATCGTAGACGCGGACCCCCCATGGTCGTCCGGCCAGTTCGAGAACGCGACGGGCACGCTCGTTCTGTTCAATCGCACGATCGAGGAAGTACAGTTGAAAACTCGACTTCTCGCGCGGAACTTCGGGTGGTTCGATGTCGCGATCGGGCGAGTTTATATCCCAGATAACCGACCGTGTACGACTGGTTCCACGCTCGTTGGGATTGGGCCCCGACCGTGCTTCGATGGGAACGAGAAGGACTGTATCCGCCGAACTGTCATCAGTGATAGCCTCTTCGGAGTCTTCATCGACTGCCTTCTCATCACTCGTACGTCGGCAGGGGAGAAGGTACACCCCTTCGAGATGTGAGGAGATCGCGTCGAGCGTCGATGACAGCTCATCGTCGTCCGTACCGGACCGGAGTATCGTCTCGACGGTGCCAAGAAACAGTGACCGGGCCGTTTCGACGTCACAAACGAGGTGTGTCTCGTCGTCGTTCAGCGTCCGTTGGTCGAGGTGATTCCCGAGAATAGCCGCCCACGAGCGAGCCACTTGAGTGGAGAACTGTTCCGCGTCGTCGACTGAGAGCAACGACTCTATTCGGGCCTCCCACGCATTCGGAAAGGAGCGACATCCTTCGAGGGTCTCCTGCGTCGGGAAGTGGCGGTCGACGACAGCGTCGGTGACGGTCGCATCCAGCGACTTGGTCACGTCGTAGAGTGCGAGGAATCCGTCACGGACCGTTACGTCCCAGTGGAGGAGGGCCTCCTCGGGTCCAACAGGTGTTCGTCCGCCGTCTGCGTCACCGACGGTGGGAACACACGCACGCTCTCGGAGTTCTTCGTAGATCGCAGCACGGAACCACGTGAGTAAACTTGCCTGCGAACTCGGGTCGTCCTGGTGACGCGTCGGTGGCGGGGGCAGGAGAATCCACGGGTACTGATCGCCGAAATCACTCCCCGCTGCCGCCTCGGCAACGCGGGCCACGAGTTCGACGCCACGTTCGAGGACTACGCGGTTATCAGCGAGGCTGTTGAGACTGAGATCCTTCCGGTTCGTCTCGACCGTGAAGTGGCCATGGAGACAGAAGGGGAGTGAGACGTCCCGTGTATTCTCGATCGGGTAGTAGAGGTACAACGGATACTCTTGCGGCCGGTCACGGTGTGACGCCGTTCGCGGAACGAGCAGTTGTGTGGCGGCGTCGACGTCGTCGAACCCGAACTGGTCGAACCGCTCGTCCCAGGACGATTCGTCCGTTCCCTCCACCGCTACCGTAACGGTCTGGTGGTGAACCGTCTCATTGTCGAGTGACCCTGAGCTACGGTCGATGTCCCAGCTTTCCCGAACCGGTTCCTCCGTTCCGTCGACGCGTTCGAGGAGCAGCGTCTCAATTCCGCCGAACTGGACGAGCGTCTCGGGCGTCAGTCCCTCATCGTCGGCCCCTTTCGAAAGATACGACCAGAGCCGTTCAGCCCGATCAGCGGCATCTCTGTCAGCAGATTCCGGTTGCGGTACGTCGAAGTCGTCGAGGATGTCTCGCCATTCCTCATCCTCGTACTCGACGAACACCGCAGTCCGGAACGGGTCACCGTACCACTCGTCAACGTCGCCTGTGAGGAGTGCCGAGGCTCGATCTGCAACAGGGTCGTCCGGGCCGGCTGTCGTTGTCAGTGGAACCGGGAAATCGAATAGCGGGAGTTTCCCGATATCCTCCCGAGCATCCTGGTCCAGTCGGCCGGTTCGCTGTCCGATGTTCGATTGCGCGGTGAGTGATTGAATCGTCTCGTTCGATACCGTGCCACGAAGATCGAACGCAGACGTGTCGTGACCCAACGATGAGAGTAATGCTGCGGTGACGTATGCCCGACTCAATCGGACGCGGAGGGTATCGTCTATTGCGGCATCGTGTCGCGTCCAGATCTCGAACGCGTCCCCAGTCGCAAGTATCGACTTCAGCCCGACACCCTTGTGCCCGATTTCTTGGTCAGCGTCCCCCTTCGAGGACTCGCCGATCATCGTGACGGCATCCTCGACATCGGGATCGAACAGGTCGAAGGGATGGCCCGTGTTCGCGACGAGGATCCCCTCGTCGTACACTCCGACATAGACGCGGCCACCGTCTGCTTTTCCAGGGATAGCGTCGCGAGCATTCTGGAGCAGCTCGAGGACTTCTCGTCCCTCGTGGCCGCCGGCGATCGCTCGCTCTGCGTTCCCGCTTTTTACCTTGTCACGGAGTCGTTCGGAGACGGTCCCGGAGGGCGTTGTCGCAGAAAAATCTTCGAGGAAATGGTCCCAACGGTCGCTCCACCGTTCGAAGAGTTCATCTTCGGAAAGGCGGTCAACGACCGTAGACTGACTTGCCATACTCTCTTAGATGACAAATCCGCATTTAAATTCCAGGGAGACATTCTACGCCCTACGCTAGTGTGTCGAGCGGGAATTCCGGATTCGGTTTATTTGTCGTACCTTGCTTGTGCATCTACTCTGAGTACTAACGCTCGGAACTCTGGATTCGTTGAGGCGTTGATGTCGTCGCGATACTGGTAGTCTGACCACTCCGCGACGTACTGCCCGGCCAAATTGATGGGTGCTTCCTCGCCGCTCTTTGTCATCCAGTCTCGCTGCTCTCGCCAATTCAGTGTTCCTCCCCCAAACTCTCGTCCTTCATGAATCCTGAACTCATCATAGAGGGCCTCTCCCGACGCAGTCGTCCAATAATTTGAATCGTTAGTCAGGAGAACTGCATATCCGTATCGTCCCTGGTCGGCAACGATTCGCTCTACGCGTTCTACGTCGCGAAGAAAGCGGTAATGGGCTCGGTCATGTGCGCTCTGTGTTTTCAACTCGAAGGTCTCATCAAAAACGGAATCCTCGACTCTCGATTGCTTTGTCTTGTATTTCAACTCGATTGGAATCGTGACGTCTCCTCGTCGGACGCCGATATCGATACTGACACCTGCTTCTGGATTCCACTCAAGTCGTACTCGTTCATTTCCATACATCTGGGCGAGTTCAGCGCCGAGTGCCAATTTGAGGTGGTCCTCCGAGTGATAGACCTGTCCAAGCTGGCTCAATGCCCATTCAACGTCAACCATACCTCGCTATGCAAACTCAGCAATCATAATCCTTCCTCGACACTATACACGTCGAACAGCGCGCCTCACGAAGATACTGCCTCGTATTCATGGCCGAGGTAACTCATCGACTACCGTATACGCTCGACTCACCTTGATTAGAGAAAGGCTGGATCGTCCAACGTTTCTCGGAGCGATTTGAACGCCTCACTGTCCTCTTCTTCGCTTCGTCCACCTGTGACCACTACCTTTCCACTGGAGAACACGAGGAGGACACATTGACTATCTGCTGGTCGATAGACCAACCCGGGGAACTGCTCCGGTTCGTATTCGGTTTCCTCTAATCCCAACGCTATCGTCAGCGCATTGAGGTTGATCTCGCGTTCGAGATTGCCGACACTGACAACGTTCTTCACCTCAAGAGATGGGTCATCGACGCTGATTCCCAAGTTGGAGATGAAGTCGAGAAAGCGAGCATTCACATCATGCATCGTTTCGAATTCATCGCCGCCGCGGAGGATGTACTTCCCCGAGGTATAGAGGATGATTAGCTCTCCGTCTTCCACAAACCGAAAGAAGGCAGCGTTATATTCCGGGTCGAAATTGGCAACGGGTAGTTCGGCGTCGTCGACCACCTGTTCGATATCTACTTCGACCCCGAGAGTACCCAACGCAGCTATGTTGACGACGTCGACCTCGGAGTCACTCATAAGTTGATGTACCCCACTAATTCAGAGCAAGACTTGAACCTTGATACCTAGACTCTCTACCGTGAAAACTCAAACGGATGTCGTATTGTTATCCCCGTGCAGTCGTACAACAACGAGAACTAAGTAGTTCCATTTGGTTCACCGACACATGGACTCTACATCTGGTGACGGCGACAGGCGGGTCCTGTCTCTGTCGCGTCACTTCTCTAAACAGGAGGTAACCATGGATTTGACGCGGTGCGGTCTTCTTGTTACCCGAGCCGAGGAACTTGCTCAACTCTATGGCGAACACGGAAACTGGAACGATGTGAAAGGAGTATGGATTGATGAACGACGCTCTGGGCGCAGTACAAAAGATAGCTCACAAGACATCTTTCGAGTACTCACTTCGCGTTTGAAAAACGCCCCTGCAACTCTCCCGAACGCGAGTGACCTTCCGAGTATACTTGACGACTGTGCGACGTCACGCGACAAAGCACAAGTTCTCTCCCTCTATCTTATCGTAGACGACCCTCTCGTTCGCTACGCGATCCACGAGTATATTGGTCGATTGGAGGCCGGATACGAAACCCCCTTTGACTTCTCAAACGAGACACTCAAAAAAATCCTTAATCGACTTGAGTATGCAGATGGCTCTACATTTGACTACGCCGAGTCGACCACCGAGCGTTGGTGCGAAGGGTTCAGATCGGTGTTGCGAGAAATTGGTGTTCTGGAAAATCAGCAGGCCATCGTCGGCACACCACCGTCAATAGGCGATATTCCTCTACTTGTCGCCATGGGATACTCCTATGATGATAGCAATGACGACTGGATTGAGGCTCCGAGAGGGCTTCTGTATCTGTTGCAGCCGGAGAATCGCTGGGAAGAACTCTTCGACCGTGTCGCTGCGACCAACGCATGGGAGTTCGTAAATCTTCATGGCGACCTCCGTCTCCAGCCGATCAGTAATCCGTATTCTTGGGTCACCAACGGGGGTACTGAGTGATGGTTGATTCATCGTGGTTCCCGAATCTTGACGCTGACTTCGAAGAGTCGGTACGGATTGACCGAGAGGAGAGTGACCACCGCAGTAGAGCAATCGAATCGTACCACGTAACAACTGATTCACAGCGCTTTATCGAGGACTTCGTCGACCGTCTACTTGGCCAAACAGACGATATGCGGACCGGCTCTAATTACTGGCTCTACGGTTACTACGGCAGTGGGAAGAGCCACTTATTAACCGTTCTCGACGGACTCATGGATACGACGTGGCTCCAGAGTCGCCATGGTGACGTATGGGAAAACCTCATTCCAAATAGCGATGAGGGCGATGAGACTGATATCGATCTACTACAGAATCGCTGGGAGAGAGTTCACAACGACCATCACGTCATTCCTATCTCAGTCAATCTCCTAAAATATCAAGGTCAAAAGCAGCGTAGCTTCAGCGAAATCGTCCTCAGACACGCTCATCAGAGCGTAGGGCTCTCCGGAATCGACGACAACATCTCGACGGGGCTATCGTCCCAACTCGATGTTGCGTATTTCGAAGATTGGTATCAGACAACCGAAGAATGGCCGGAACGGCAACAGCGTGCAGCGGCCGCACTCGAGAATATCACGCGAGAATCACCCAATTATGAGTGGCGAACCGACGAACTCTGGTCTAACATACAGCAATATGGGGCTTTGGCTGACGTCGTTCTTCCCGTGCTTTTTGAGGAAGTAACCGGTACTCGTGATGGCTATACCGACCTCCAACCGTCGGACATCGACCCAGAGGAAGTCGTCAATCGTCTCGAAGAACTACGTGCTTCACGCGAAGAGGAACTCGGAGAATCAGTCAAGCTCGTGCTGCTGCTTGACGAGGTAAGTCTATTCATTGGGACCGATTTCGAGCGGCTCACCGAGCTCCAGACGCTCGCGGAAAACGTCGACGATATCGGTGACGGAGATATCCAATTAGTCGCGACTGCACAGGCGAAGATCGAAGACGTCCAACCGAAGTTCGCGGCTCATGGAGCCGACTTCAGCATCGTCAAAGACCGCTTCCCACATCGATACCAACTCCCAAGTAAGCACGTCGGAGACATCGCCAAGCAGAGACTCTTTCAAAAGTCCGATGACGGTGGAAACGCCGTCCAGAGTATTCTCGACAATGCAGATGTAAAACCAACCGAATCCCTCGTCTATAACGAGATCAAGCAGAACACTAAACCTGCCCTTGACGATATCGACGTTCAGGAACTGATTGAGTTCTACCCATTCCTTCCGTATCACGCACCCCTCTTCCTAGAAATCCTGTTTAATCTGCGACAAGAGGCGACCGACCCAGCGAAATCCATCTTCTCCGGAACTGCACGCGCGATCCTTGCTCTCATGCATGGCCTACTTGAGACGTGGATTGAGGAAGGAGAGGAGGACCAACTCATCTCACTCGTCGACTTCTACGAATTGGTCAAGCCAGAACTTCGAGATATTCTGACTCAGGACATGCGCGTTATTGAGGGGTCAGAAGCGACTCGCGGAATTGCAGATGAGGTTGAGGACGGCAACCTCGACGAATTCGATCTCGATGTGGCGAAAGCCGTCCTCCTACTGCAACACGTCCACAACATTGTCCCGCTCAACGAGGGGAATATTGCGGTAGCGGTGATGTCCGACCTGAACGGTCGTTCCTGGATTAGCACTACCAATCGTGTCGAAGAGTCACTGGACCGACTCAAGAAGTTCATTCGTCCGACGCAGGACGAGAGTGGTTCTCGATACCGGTTCGCGACTCAAGAAGAACGTACGATCTATAATGATGCCGAGGAAAACGAGGCTAATCCAGACTGGGACGATATTCTCGATACCTTAGACGATCATCTCTGGGAGCGTATCACGCAGGACCTCTCACTCCCAGACTCTGTGCCTTACGGTGAGTCTGGTGAGGAATACCCGGTCTCCTACGGGTTCGGGGTTGATGACAGTGACTTCGGGACAACTGTCAAAACGGAGGGCGGGTTGGACGTCACTGTTGCAGTTCAGGGACTTCGCCCCAACATCACTACCGAAACACCAGAGGGCGATACGCTCTATTGGTCGATTGATACCGACGGGCTTCAAGACCTGCGTACACGGCTCATTGAATGGTGGGCACTTCGCGATGCTATCGCGACACACGACGCGCCACCAGCCGTCGATCGTGATCTTGAGCAACGAGCGAATACGGTCCGAAGTAAACTGGTCAGCGCGATGATGAGTGGTTCCTACACCGTGAAGGACCGGACGGACATCGGCGGACTCTCGAAGGCAGTCAAGATCGCGGTCGACGTGTCCTATCCTGATGACTTCCACCCGATGATGCTCCAGGTCAACGAAGACCGGCTACGGGAATTGGGTCGACTGAGCGGTGACGAGCCTCTCCCAGCGTGGGCACAGACGATTCAGGTTCCGTCGTCGGATCAGGTGACGGGTCAGGGGAAGCAGACAATTCAGCGTAACGTTATGGCTCTCACCGGTCGACAATTGAAGGATAGAGATGAGGGGCTTAACATGAACACCGTCCTTGATGGCATCATCGAGCAGAAGCAGTTCTATGGTGAAGCTCGTCCCGCACTCTGTGCGATAATTTGGGGATTCTGCCGCGAAGGGCGTCTGCTCCCAGTGGACGAAGATGGGAACACCTTGGAGAATGCTGCAGTTCTTGATCTCGACGGATTGTCCACGACACGGTTAAAACTGCTTCCGCGGAAGCCACTCGGGAAGATCCTTGAGGACGGGAACTTCAAGGAGACGATAGAGACCGTCGCGGATGGCCTCATTAACCTTCAAAAAACAAATCAGCGCTTACAGTCGAAGGTTTCCGGGCTTCGAGAAGACGTCGAACTGGTGGTCGACACCGATATTCACAATAACGAGGTTTCGGCGCTTCTCAAATCGTTCGGAAGTGAGCTGTCTGACCGGAGTGACGCAGCGATTCAACGGTTGTCCACGGTCAAGTCCCAGGAAGATGGTATCGAAGACGTAATCGAGCAAACGAACGATGCACAAGACTGGTTGGAAGAGGTTGCTGATATCTGGAACCGTCGACTCTCGTCTCTCTACCACCTTGACGCCCTACTTACGATCAGCGACGATCGATTTGAGTGGGTCGATGAGGACGTACTATCTTCGATTAAAGTGCGTTCTGAGGCTATCGCGTCCTTCGACGGTGGATGGTGGACGACTGACGGCTGGAGCAACTTCAGGGAGCAACTCGGTTCCGACCTTACGTCGGAACTAGAGCGATCATGGAACGCATTTATCAATGAACATGAGATGCACGATTTTGTCGAGCGTATCGACGATCACCCGTGGGTCGTCCCGGCGACCGACCTCCCTGCAGGTGTCCACGTGACGTTCGAGCGCGAGTTCATCACACCAATGCGCGAACTTCGGCGGTGGTATCAGACGATCGACGATGCGATTGTGACTCTCTCAGAAGATAGTTCTGTTGGGGAGCTCGTCGACGCTGGCGACGCAGTAGCAGAACTCGAACCGCTTGCTGACTACGTGGACTCCGAGGTCACGGAGCTAGAGTCCCGTCTCAATCGACTCTCGTCTATCGTCGGCGACCGTCCACCAGGAGAAATCGATCAGATCGGCATCGTTCCCGACGACCGCCAGAAATTGGACCGTCGGATTCAGGGGCTCGTCGAAACAGAAGAGCTTGAAATCGAGGAAACGGATGCAGGGGTGATTGTTCGATGACTAACGAAACCACGTCGCCGTATCGTGGGTTCAAGGAGAAAATCTGCACGTTCGCGCGGGGGCAGCACGGAATACGAAACCCGTTCGTCATCGCTGCCGTCGACCCCGAAGTCGAGCATCACACCGCAGACCGCCTAGAGTCGTGGGCGACTGGGACGGATGAAGTACCAGCAATCCCGAGTGACGTGAGCGTCCAGCCTATCTGGCTCGACGAACTATTGCCACAGACCGACGTGTACAAGCTGCTGGTAGATCTCGGTGAACCGCTATCCGACCTCGGCGACGAGATTTCTGCGGGAGAACGAATCGAGGGAACGATGCAGGACAGTCTCGCCGAAGAACTCGTACAGGAGATGGTGGAGCACGAGATCGACGAGGACGACTTAGAGACTCAGCGCCACATCGTCTTACTCCTCCATCTGGGTAGTCTGTATCCGTTCACGCGCGCGTCTGAAC
>NZ_AOII01000023.1 GCF_000337615.1 Natrinema pallidum DSM 3751 | reverse complement strand
CTCGTACATATAAGGGCATCGGATCGCGTCCTCGCCGGAATCCGCACCCGGCGGGGACTTCCGCGTACTCCGGACGACGAGTCCCTATCATATAAGGGCGTCGTATCGGAACGCCGTCGGTCGGCGTCAGTCGCGTCAAGTCCGAGTGCCTCGAGATGGACGGTAGCGGAGCGGTCCGCTGCCGTCGCGAGGGCGGATATGATGCCTACCTCCGTGCCGGGTCGCGGCCGGAGGGAACGTGGCGGCGTGCGCCACGTCGTTCGCATTAGTGTCGGATGCCCGGGCAACACATAAGGCCGTCGTCTCGGGCGTTCATTGCTCTGTGTTGGGCATTCACGGGGAAGGGATAGTCACTGCCGGAAGACTACGGGCGGCCGGTAGACGGGAGATCCGTGCTTGTCGGGCCGAACGTGCCGATCAAGGGCGGAACCGACGCGTCTCCCTCGATGATCGTTCGAGTACTCTCGCTCACCGATGGCGCACGGTCACTTTTGACACTGGCCGTCGGACGAACGGTATGGACGGGAGCCCAAGGAACGATGGACACGGTCGTGACACGGACTCGAGTCCGGGCCCGACGGACCCGTTTTCCGACGGTGTTGGTCGGCGGCGACTACTCGAGTCGTCTGCGGCTGTGGGTGCGATGGTCCCCGTAACGGGCTGTTTCTCTCAGGGGAGTACCGAGGGCGTGCCGACGGTGTTCGTGTTCAACAACGGCGATCGAACGGTGAGCGTTATCGATGCCGAGACGGACGAACGCCTCGCGAACGCCTTCATCGATACGACGGCATCGTTTCCCGCCAACCAGTACGGAACGAGCCTCGACTCGACGTACGACGGGCTCTGGCTCAACGTCAACGGGGGCGTTCGCGCGGTCGATCAACACACGCTCGAGGGGATCGAACGCGTCGAGACGGGGTATGAACCGAACTATCCGAACCTGACGCCGGACGAAAAGCACCTCATAGTCGCTTCGGGCGGGACGACGACGCTCGATCCCGAGCCGGACGAGCAGGAGACGCACGCGATCGTCCGGATCAATGCCGATCGCGGGAGCGACGAGTTTGGGGAGGTAACCGGCAAGGTCGAGACCGAGTACACGGGCCCCTGTGATACGACCCTCGGGCCCGACGGGAAGTACGCTTTCGTCCCGGAGATCGCGAACGAGACGGTGGCGATCCTCACCGTCGATCCGTTCGAAATCGTCGAGCGGGTCGATGTCGGCGAGCCCGCCGGAGACGGGAAGGTCCTGCCGTTCATGGGAACGGCCTCGTTCGATGGGGAGACCCTGCTCGTCGAGAACGGCGAGGGCGAACTCGGAACCGCTCCGGCGATCCCGCGCGAGGGGTCGGAAAGCATCTGGGATATTTCGGACCCGACGACGCCAGTCGAACGCGAGCGCATCACGCGCGACGACGGCCTGCCGGCGGCCCCGATTACGAGCGAGATCGGCCCCGACGGGGAGATAGCGTACCTCTTCACCCCGGACGCGGAACGTGTGACGGTGATCGACTGCGAGGCAGGGACGGTCGAGGGCGACCTCGCCATCGGCGGGCGGTCGATCTCGGGCGCGTGGGGCCCCGCTCGCGAAAAGCTATATGTTCCGGTGCAGACGGCAAACCACGTTGCAGTAATCGATCACGCCGAGCGAGCAGTCGCGACGACCGTCGACGCGGGAGCGTCACCGACGGGGGCGGTCGCCGGGGCTATCCGTCCGGACACGGATACGAGCCAGCGAGTCCGCGGCTCGCTCGCTGCGCTCGGCATCGATATCGGAGAGCAGGAGAGGGCTAACTGCCCGAACGGGCACTGTTACTGCGGCTGAGTATCGATGGAGCGGAGCCCAGGACTATCGTTGCTCCGGATCGGTCCGGCTCGAGGGGGTATCCCGCCCCAGAAGCGTTGCGATCGCTCGGCCGGTCGCTCGGAGACACTCCCGGAGGACGGGAGCGCCATCGAGAAGCCAGACGAGCGCCGTGAGCGCGGCGAGTCCGAGCTGTATCCAGAGGTACGTCGAGAGATCGCCGGCGAGGACGGTATTCGCGTAGCGGCCGGCCAGCGTGACGAACACGTCGAGGACGTCGGACCCGGGCGGCCGGCCCTCAGCCGGTGCGATGGGCCAGAGGGTGATTTCGATGAGGAAGGTATCCTGTCGGAAGAACGCATCCATGATATCGGCGAACGGATGTGACAGGTAGCCGAGCCCGAACGCGAGGCCGACGAGCGGCCGATCGGCCGCCCGTGCGACCGTGCCGGCGACGATCGCCACCGGCACTGCGAAGAAGATCGAGTGGCCGAGGCCGTAGCCGACATCGAAGACGCCGTACGTCCACGCGAGGGGTTTGTCGATCAGGTCCGGGAGAACCGACGCGACGACGACGGCGAAGGCGTCGAGTCCGCCGGGGGAATCGCGGACGGCGACATGACAGAGGAGCGAGTACGAGAGATAAGCGACGATCGCGTGTTCCCACGGCCACATATGACCGTGGTACGGTGACTGCGAAATAGTTATGCAGCGCTTGTCGGCGCTGACTGTGTGCCGACAGGCCGTTCTCGAGAGCGGGCCGAAAATATCGTCAGTGAACGGCCACCTCGAGGACGCGGTGAAGTACGGGCGGCGTAACGCGGGCGACCGGCGAGCGGTTCCGGTCGAGCGGCCGGCGGGCCGAGCGGCGACGTGCAGTTCGACTCACACGTATTTCCCTGTAGTCGTCCTAGCACGACCGTGACCGACTACGCTATCGAGGCCCGCGACGTGGCGGTGACATACGCGGACGGAACGCGAGCGGTTCGCGGCGTCAATCTCCTCGTAGAGCGCGGGGAGTTCTTCGGCTTTCTCGGACCCAACGGCGCGGGCAAGACGACCATGATCAAAACGCTGGTGACGCTATTGCGGCCGACCGACGGGTCGGTGACGGTAAACGGGTTCGACACCGTCGCGGAGCCACGGAGCGTGCGCGCGACGGTCGGATACATGGCCCAGGAGACGAGTATCGATCCGGAGCTGACGGCCCGCGAGAACCTCCGCTTCGCCTGTGATGCTTACGGCGTGGCACGCTCTCGGCGGAACGACCGAATCGCCGACCTGCTCGAGCTCGTCGAACTCACCGACGTTGCGGACAAGGTCGCCGATGACTTCTCCGGCGGGATGAAAAAGCGCCTCGATGCGGCGACGGCGCTCGTTCACCGGCCGCCGCTCGTCTTCCTCGATGAGCCGACAACCGGACTCGACCCGGCGGCACGAAACCGCCTCTGGGCGTACTTCCGGCGGATCAACAAGGAAGGAACGACCGTTTTTCTGACGACGCAGTATCTCGAGGAGGCCGACCAGCTGTGCGATCGGCTGTCGGTCATCCAGAACGGGGGCGTCGTCGCGGAGGGCACGCCGGAGGAGCTGAAACGGTGGGTCGGCGGCGAGATTCTCGCCGTCGAACTGGCGGACGCCGACGAGGGCGATCAGGCGGTTTCGATCGCACGCGAGGAGGGGCTGTTCGCGGACGGAGCGGTGATCGAGCCCAGCGAGTCCGGCGTGACGGTGACCGCGCGTGACGCGCGGGCGCGTGGAACGGATTTGCTGGTCGCCCTTCGCGACGCCGGGATCGGCGTCGTGGGGTTCGACGTTCGGGCACCGACGCTCGACGATGTCTTCCTCGCCGTGACCGGAGAACCGGACGGGAACGCGTCGGGAACTGAAACCGAACAGGAGCCGACGGACGATGTCCGCTCCGGGCCGGTCGATGCCGGCGGCCATGACTCGAGCGGCCGATCGACGAACGGGACCGACGAGCGGACGGGGAGCGGGGTGGACCGATGAGCGCACCGTACGTCGACCGCCACGGCGGGCACTTCGCGCGCGACGTGTGGGTCACGTTCGTCCGTTGGACGATCAAGTCGGTCCGGAACCCGTTCGTACTGGTCGTCTCGCTCGTCCAGCCGATCATCTTCCTCGTCCTGTTCACGCAGGTGTTCGGCGGCGTCGCGACGAGCGCGCTCGCGGGGATCAGTTACGAGACGTACCTCGTGCCGGCGATCGTGATTCAGGTCGCGCTGGTGGCGGCCGCGACGTCGGGAATCGGGCTGGTCAACGACATCGAAAACGGCATGTTCGAGAAGACGCTGGTGAGTCCGATGAACCGCAGCGCCATCTTCCTGGGCAAGACGGTGGCCGAGATCGTCCGCATCGTCGTTCAGGTTACGATCGTGCTCGTCCTGGGCGTATTGCTCGGTGCCGAGATCGCGACCGGGGTGGTCGGCGCGGTCGCGATCGTCGGTATTTGCGTCCTGTTCTCGATCTGGTTTACCGCGTTCTCGAACGTCCTCGCCGTGGTGACCCGCGACGAGGAATCGACGATCATCGGGGCGAACCTGCTCCAGTTACCCTTGCTGTTCGTCTCGAGTGCGTTCCTCCCGCTGCCGGCGCTGCCGGAGTGGATTCGGACGGTCGCGACGTTCAACCCGATTACGTACGGTGTCGACGCTGCCCGTGCGGTGATGCTCGGCGAGGATACCATGACAGTCATCGAAATCACGCGGTTCGATGGGATGTGGAACACGCTCGTCCCCGCGCTGGCCGTCCTGTCGGGACTTGCCCTGGCCTTCGGGTCAGTGGCCGTCTACGCGATCGGCCGTGCGGCGAGCGCCGACGTGCGGTGAGGTGGCCAGTGGCCCGCGGTCGGCGGAACGGAACCGATGTCATTTAGCGACCGTGTGCGTAGGAGAGCATATGGACCGGTCGGGATTCGTCAAACTCGCGCTCGTCGCGTTCGGACTCGTGATCGTGAGTTTCTTCGTGCGCGGCATCAGTCGGCTCGTGCTCGGCGCGGCGGTGGCCGAGTTGCTGCAGGCACCGCTTGCCGTCGTGGGGTTTGGGCTCCTCGTCTACCTCTTCGTCAGGGCGACGCTCGACGCCGTCGGGATCTGGGCCGTCGAGGACTCCGAGACGTGATCGGAAGGAAACCGTTTTTCGACCGCTCCACGAACGCTGCGGTATGACAATCGACGTGCAGACGGTCGCCGATCTCGGGCCGGACGACCGCGCGGCCTTCTTCGATCGCGACGCCGGTATCGAGTCGGTCAGGGGAGACGTTCGGGAGATCGTCGAACGCGTTCGCACGGAGGGTGACGTCGCGGTCCGCGAGTACACCAGCGAGTTCGACGACGTCGAGGTCGGCAACCTCGAGATCACCGACGACTGCGAACGCGCGTACGACGAAATCGACGACGGGATGCGGGACGCGATCGAGCGGGCCGCGACGAACGTCCGCGAGTTCCACGAGGCACAACGGCCCGAGGATTGGCGGCGGGAGTTCAGCGAGGGGCGCACGCTGGGTCGGCGCTTTCGACCGATAGAGCGCGTCGGCGTCTACGTTCCCGGCGGCTCGGCGGCCTACCCCTCGAGTGCGATCATGGGTATCGTGCCGGCGGTGGTCGCCGGCGTCGATCACGTCTCCGTGGTCACGCCGCCGGCGGACGACCTGCACCCGGTAACGTTGGCGGCGATCCACGCGGCGGGCGCGGACGCGGTCTACTGCGTCGGCGGCGCGCAGGCGATCGCGGGACTGGCCTACGGGACGGAAACGATCACCCGCGTCCAGAAGGTCGTCGGGCCCGGAAACAAGTGGGTGACCGCGGCCAAGGCCGAGGTACGGGGTGACGTCGAGATCGACTTCCTCGCCGGACCGAGCGAAGTGGTCGTCGTGGCCGACGAGAGCGCGGACCCGGAACTCGTCGCCGCGGAACTCGTCGCACAGGCCGAGCACGATCCCAACGCCTCGGTCGTGGCCGTCACCGACGACGCCGAGACCGCCGACGCGGTGGCCGCAGCCGTCGACGAGCAGGCCGACGCGCGCGAACGAGAGGCGGTGATTCGGGACGCACTCGGAAACGATGCGAGCGGCGTCCTCCGTGCGCGATCGATGAGCGAAGCGATCCTCTTCGCCGAGGAGTACGCACCCGAGCACCTCTCGATCATCGCCGAGGACGACGAATCGCTCCTCGAGCGCATCGATAGCGCCGGCAGCGTCTTTCTCGGTCCGAACACCCCCGTCGCGGCGGGTGATTACGCTAGCGGCACCAACCACGTCCTGCCGACCAACGGCGGCGCGCGCGTGACCGGCGGGCTCGCAGTCGAGACGTTCCTGCGGTCGACGACGGTCCAGCGGCTCTCCGAGACGGGCCTCGCCGACATGGGCGAGACGATCACCACGCTCGCGACGGCCGAGGGACTCGAGGCCCACGCCGAGAGCGTTCGGAGTCGACTCGAGGACGAGACGAGCGACGACGAATAACCATTGGAACCGGAGATAGGACGGTCTCAGCAGACGGAGTTGCGGACCGGTTTTACATATCTGGAGGCCGGAGTAGGGATCGAGATGGAACCGCGTGTCGATCCGATGGACGGGCGCGTCCTCGAGCGCAACTACGACTACGCACAGCGGAACGTGCGGCTCCTCTCGATGTGGTACGACTGCGACCCGGAGCGGATGCTCGAACTGTTGGCGGAACACGACATCGAACTCTCGCGCAACGACGAGCGAGAGTTCGGGACGTGCTATCGATCGCTCCAGCGTGCGAACTGGTAGCCGAGTCGCGATCGGCCGATCGAGGCCGCGGGTAACCGGATTCGGCTAGTTCGGGAGGCCGAGAATGGCGTCACAGTTAACATCGTTGCGCCGGAATGGAGTGGTATGAGCACGGACAGTATGGACGGCGGGGAGGCGGACACGCGCCCGACGATCGAAGTGACCGAAGACGCGGCCGAACAGGCGCTGTCCCTCCTCGAGGGCGAGGACCTCGACGTGACGGAAGCCGGCCTTCGGCTGTTCGTCCAACAGGGTGGCTGTGCCGGTCTCTCCTACGGCATGCGGTTCGACGACGCGCCGGACGAGGACGACACGATCTACGAGCATCACGATCTGCGCGTGTTCGTCGATCCGGCGAGCCTGAAGTACATCGAGGGGAGCGTCCTCGACTACGAGGACGGGTTACAGGCCGAAGGGTTCCACGTGGACAATCCAAACGTCGTCAGCGAGTGTGGCTGCGGCGAATCGTTCCGGACGTAACTGCAACCGGTCACAGCCGATCCCGTACCGACTTCGCGTTCTGCCGATTTGGGTCGCGACCGACGGCTGACGGACAGGAGCCATCGATCGGACCGACGAGAAGGAGCGATCGAGAGCGGCGGGCGAGAACCACCGCGCCGGCCGACTACTCCTCGAGTTCGAACGCGACGGTAACCTCGGCCTGGTACTCCCGGTCGTCCGCGCTGGCGACTTCGACGCCGAGTTCGTCGACCTCGATCCACTGTACGTTCTGCAGGGTCGCTTCCGCGCGGTCGATGGCGTCGTCGGCCGCGGCGTCGAAGCTTTCCGGACTGGTGCCGATGAGCGTTATCTTCTTGAAGACCATGGCCTGCGCGGCTACGCTGCGTAGTAACGTAAAACACGGCGTCCGTTCAGGTGTGAATCGACGCCGTCGACGTCGATATTGCGGTTCAGTCGTCCCGTGCGTCGAGTCGATCGCGGATCGCGCCGGTGACGTCCGCGAGGTAGGCACCGCCCCACAGGGCGACGATCAGACCGCCGATCGAGTTGAAGACGAAGTCGAGCATCGTATCGGCGAGGCCATACTGTGTGAGCACGGCCCTGATCCCCAGTGCCTGCGCCGACAGCGCGATGGCGAACTCGAGGATCTCCCAGAGGACGCCGAACGCAAGGACGAAAAGCAGAATGAACACCGCGACGAACCGCTGTGGGAAGTGGATGCCGTCGGCGTGCTCGTGGAGCGCACGGACGGTCGCGTATCCCGCGCCGGCGACGAGCGACGCCGAGAGCGCGTGGGTCATGTGGTCCCACCACCAGACTTGACTGTAGAGCGTTTTGGTAGCACCCGGGAGTCCGACGGTCCCGAACGCGTGGAGGAAGACCGCAGTGGTGATCCAGAGCGTGAGTCGCGGGTCCATCGGGATCTCGTAGTCGCGCTCGAGGAGCGGCGGGAGTTGGGTGACGGCGAGTGCGACGGCCGTGTTCAGGACGATGCCGCCGTTGCCGCGTTCGATCCCGACGAACAGCATGCCGATCAACCCGATCTCCATGAGATAGGTAAGTCGCCGCTGTTGCTTTTGGGACGGCAGCAATCCGGAGATGTTACGCATCGGTGCCCTCCACCGGGGACGCTTCCTCGCCGGTCCCGTACTGCTCGAGGCGGCCGAGCCGCCTGAAATACAGTTCGAAAACGATGCCGGCACCGAGACCGGTGGCCGCGGAATAGACGAACTCCCACATCACGGCGTCGTGATCGCTCGGGAACGGCACGCCGAGCAGTCCGGAAACGCTCCAGCGAAAGAGCGCCCACAGGGCGGCAGCGGCCATCGTCGTCACGGCGACGAAGATGACGGCGAAGCCGGGTGTCATC
Source organism: Natrinema pallidum DSM 3751 (assembly GCF_000337615.1). Classification (GTDB taxonomy): domain Archaea; phylum Halobacteriota; class Halobacteria; order Halobacteriales; family Natrialbaceae; genus Natrinema; species Natrinema pallidum. The sequence goes on along the minus strand of NZ_AOII01000023.1, from coordinate 515 downwards.
CGCACGGTGGTAAAGGCCTGCAGTTCGACGGCGATGACGAGTGCGATCGCGGCGACCGAGAGGTACGACGCGAAGTTCCCCGTCAGCCGGTCCGCCTCGAGAACCATCCCGAGCACGGGCAACGCCGCGAGCAAGAGTACTTCCCAGGGGAGCATGACGAACGGGGACCGAACGGCAAGCGGCGGCAACAACGCCAATACGACGAGCATCACCGCGAAGGTCGTCCAGAGGAGACCACCCGTCACGAACTCACCGAGACCGATGAGCGCGATCGCGACGACCAGCAGCCACGCGACCACCGCGTTGGAGCGGTCGTCAGCGATCAGTTTCGTGAGTGGGGTCCGAGACACAGTAGCCCGTACTAACTGCCCTCAGAAAAGCGTACGGAGTCTCGAACCGCTGAGACCCCCTTACGACGGTACCGCAACCACATAGACGACGACGTACGCGCCAAGAGCGACGGTCACGGCAGTCAGCGCGGTGAGTGTGATCTCTGTCTCTTATACACATCTCTG
>NZ_AOII01000022.1 GCF_000337615.1 Natrinema pallidum DSM 3751 | reverse complement strand
CCACAGAGGAGGCCGACCCCGAGTATCGAGAAGACGAAGTGATAGGACACGTCGAGGGTCGGCGGCGTTACCGCGAGCGCGGCCACGCCGTAGGCGACGCCGACCCCCGCCCGCCGATCGACGGCCGCGAGAAGCGAGCGGTCGGTAAGTCGGCAGCCAACCGCGAGCGCGAGCCAGATCGTCGCGAGTTCGATCCCGAACGCGCCGAGCAGGTTGAGCGTCGGGTCCGAGTGGAGGACGAGACGCGACTCGAGAACGGGGGCTCCGAACGGGAACAGCCAGTCGGGCGGCGATCCGGTGAGGAGGTCACCCCACGGGTGCGACCAGAGTCCCCAGAGGGCGGCGAGGGCGACCGTCGCCGGCGAGAGCGTCGATGCTCGAGCGACGCCGCGGGCGACGAGGAGGCCACTCGCTGCGAAGAGGCACATGACGAGCGCCGCGATCGGCCCGTCCTGGAGGGCGGCGATGACGACGAGTCCCACGAGAACGGCGATCGCAGCGGCCCGGGCGATGCGAGCGCGAGCGGAACTGCTGCGGGCGGCGAACAGCCCGAACGCCGGTGCAGCGATCGCACCGACCACCAGCGAGTGGGTCACGGACCGGTGGACACCGCGGCTCGCGTCCCAGAAGGCCGTCGATGCCCCGAGGGCACCGTCGGACACCTGCCACTCGAGGAGGCCGACGAGCGCGTAGGCGACATCGATGTCCGGAATCGTCGCGAACGCGCCGGCGACGGCACCGAGGAAGAGGGCCCGCCGAGGCTCCCAACCCCGCCAGTCGGCGACGCACGCAGCGACGGCAAACGCGAGGAGTCCGTGACCGATAAACACGATAGTTCCGTTATGTGTCGCGAAGCCTTAAGCGGCTCGCAGCAACGATAACTGGTAGCAGGAGGCACGAAACGGCTCGTTGGGAAGCACTGTTACTGACGGGCGATACCGAGCGCATGGTGGTCCAGTCGGCCGGTCGCGGCTTGTAATTCGCCGGTGCCGGTAGGCCTTTGCGAGTGGCCGGCGAGCACACGCCCATGTCTCAGGACGCGGCGAACGAGGCGACTCGCGCGCCAGCCGTCGGCGAACTCACACCACCGGATCGGACCCTGATGGGGCCCGGCCCGAGCGACGTGCACCCGCGCGTCCTCCGGGCGATGAGCACGCCGCTGGTCGGCCACCTCGACCCCTCCTTCGTCGAGATCATGGACGAGGTCCAGGAACTGCTTCGGTACGCGTTCCGGACGGACAATCAGTGGACCATTCCGGTGTCGGGGACCGGGTCCGCGGCGATGGAGGCCGCGATCGGTAACGTCGTCGAGCCCGGGGACACGATGCTCGTCCCGATGAACGGCTACTTCGGCGGCCGAATGGCTTCGATGGCCCGGCGGGCGGGCGGCGAGGTCGTTGCGGTCGACGCGCCGTGGGGCGAACCGCTCGCCCCCGAGGACGTCGCGGACGCGCTGGCCGAACACGATCCCGATGTCTTCGGGTTCGTCCACGCCGAGACGAGTACGGGCGTCCTCCAGCCCGATGTCCCGAAGCTCACCGCTGCGGCCCACGACCACGACGCCCTGGTCGTCGCCGACACCGTCACCTCGTTGGGCGGGGTCGAGTTGCGAATCGACGAGTGGGACATCGACGTGGCGTACTCGGGTCCGCAGAAGTGTCTCTCCTGTCCGCCGGGCGCGAGCCCGCTAACCCTCTCGGATGAGGCCATGGAGAAAGTCCTCTCGCGCGACGAGGACCCTCGCTCGTGGTACCTCGACCTCTCGCTGCTCGAGGGTTACTGGGGCGAGGACCGCGCGTATCACCACACCGCACCGATCACGAACGTCTACGCGATCCGGGAGGCCCTGCGGCTCGTCGCCGAAGAGGGCATCGAAGGGCGCTGGGCACGCCACGAACGGCTGGCCGGCGCGCTGAAAGCCGGCGTCGAGGCGATGGGGCTCGAGATGAACGCCCCCGACGAGTACTGGCTGCCGAGTCTCAACGCCGTCCGCGTTCCCGACGGGATCGACGACGGCGCGGTCTGCGACGCCCTGCTCGAGCAGTACGACCTCGAGATCGCCGGCGGGCTGGGCGATCTCGCCGGGGAGATATTCCGGATCGGCTGTATGGGTCACTCCGCGCGCCCGGAGAACGTGATCTACGTCGTGACGGCACTGGGCGACGTTTTGGAGTCGATGGGTGCGGACGTCGATCCGGGTGCAGGTGTGACTGCGACGCGTCACGCGCTCGAAAAAGAAGGGACGTACCGCGACGACTGATTTCGAACCGTCGGTTTTACGCCGTTACTCGCGGTCCTGGTGGCGCTCGTTCGACCTGATAGTCGTCCCCGTCGACGACGATAATCGCCCACTCGTAATTCGGATTCGTCCGCTCGAGTCGCGCCTCGAGATCGTCGGCGTCCTCGGGTTCGGCGACGAAACAGTGAAACTGCCCCGACGCGGGCGACGGGAGCTGTCCCGTCTCGAGGACGGCGTTTACGTGAACCACTTTCCATGCTCGTTCGGCGCGGAACTCGGGACCGTTGCCTTCGACGGTGTAGCCCAGTTCAGCGAAGATCGACCTGGCCTGCTCGACGAGTCGCATGTTAACAGGACCCATTCACTACCGTCTATGTCGCCATCCACCATAAATGTTAGTACGTGACAAGACGGAGCGGGCGGGGCTGGTCGAATCGAGTCCCGCCTCGAAAGGAAGATTCGCCAGTGTTGGCGCGGAGCCGACGTGCGGTCAGTAATCAGTCTTTACCGGCTGTTCTCCGGATTTTCACGGCCGCAGAAGCGGTCTCACGTGGACTCGAGCGTGTGGCAAACCGATCACTCGTGGGCGGCGTCCCACTCGGTGGGTTTGCGGAAGTTCCCACACCGGTTGCACTTGATCCGGCCCATCGAATCCATCGCGTTGTCGAGGCTCTCGCAGTTCGTACAGAACCAGCCATACCGATGGGTCGTGTCTGGCGATTCGTAGGCGACGAGGAACGCCCCTTTCGATCCCCTATCGCCGTCCGTCTCCGAAACGTAGACGGTGTCGCCGTCGTCGGTCGACCTGCTTTGCATGCCCGCTCGTACGCTTGCACCCGGTAAATGGCTGTCTTTCCGGGTCGAATTCGCCGCCGAGAGCGGGTCACCGGATCCGGAGTGCAATTCATGACACAACCTGCCACATGGGACACATACTCATTCCTGATAGTCCGTACTGAAAGGTTTACCCGCTCGGAAGGCGTCCGGATGTCTAATGTCGCTGGTCGTGGTTCCCGTTCGGTATCCGTTGTCGAAACACTCGCGGCGAACGCTCGAGCAGGCGATCGAGATCGCTCGCGAGCGCGACGCAGCGCTGACGATACTCCACGTTGACCTGTACCAGAACGGGAAGAAAACAACGCGAATGGATCTGAAAAGTGCCGTCGAGCGGACCTTCGGACGGCTCGAGAACGCACGGTACGTCGTCCGAACCGGCTTCCTCGTCGAGGAGAGCATTCTCGACGAGGTCGGGGCGGAGGGTGCCGATGCCGTCGTCATCGGGACTAAACAGGCAAGTCGGCTGCGACGGCTCTTCCAACGCCTGACGGATAACCCGGATATCGACCGCTATCTCCGGGCCCACCTCGACTGCGAGGTCATCACGGTCGACAGCGCACACGCGTGACCGCGGTCGAAAGCTGGCCGCTCACTCGTCGCTGCCGGCGTTTCGCACGACGAACACCGGAATCGAGGCGTTGTCGACGACCCGCTCCGAGACGCTCCCCAACGACGCTACTTTTTCCCGTGGGCTCTTGCCGCGCGTCCCGATCACGATCAGGTCGATCCCTACCTCGTCGGCGTACTCGAGGATCGTCTTCGCGGGCGTCCCGTGGCGGACTTCGCTGACGGTCTCGAGGTCCGCCGCCGCTGCCCGTTCCTCGACGTCAGCGACCGCGTCCCGTCCCTCGTCCTCGAGCGAGCGCTCGAGGTCGGCACCGGTCTCGTCGTCGGCCGCGGCGGTGACGCGGCTATCGACGACGTACAGCGAGTGGACCGTCGCATCGTTGTCCGCGGCGAGTGGCAGTCCGTGGGCGAGCGTCTCGGGAACGGTATCGCTTCCGTCCGTCGGAATGAGAACATCGTCGTACATCTGTCGACTGACTGCGCATTGAACCGGAGACAGCATAAATCACCCCCACAATACCGAGCGAGCGGAAGCGCCGGCCGCCGTCACTGATCCGTCGGGTCCGCGGGACGCTCGCCCGCCGGCCCCGGCGATCGGGACGCGTTCGCGTGCGGTCGCTCGAAACCGGAGTCGTCGACGGACACGCGGGCGACGCCGCTGCTTCCGTCGAAGACGTGGTGACGACGCGGGTAGGCGAACTCCGCATCGATATCGGCGAAACGCTCGTTGATCGCGTCCTGAACCGCCGATCGGACGACGATCTGCTTGTAGGGGTGGTTCATCCAGAAGAACAGTTCGAGGGCGATCCCGTGATCCCCGTACTCGGCGATGTAACAGGAGGGGGCGGCGGCGTAGCGGGCGCTGCCGATCCGGATGTCGGGGCCGCCCGAGATAACCGCATCGACGCTCCTGGCTGCTCGTTCCGCGGCCTGCCGTGCCGCCTCGAGATCGCTGTCGTAGGTGATCTCGAGCCTGATGGAGATTCGTGTTCGTTCGTCTTCCGCGGAGAAGTTGACGACGTCGCGCGCGTGGATTTCGGAGTTGGGGATGACGATGAAGGTGTTCTGGAGCGTGAAGATCTTGGTGTAGCGGATCGTGATGTCCTCGACGAATCCGCGGTGGCCGGCGTCGGTGACCTCGATCATGTCGCCGATCTCGTAGGGACGATCCGCGAGGATGTAGAGGCCGTTGATCAGACTCCCGACCAGCGGCGCGAGCACGATCGCGATCACGGCCGAGATGACGGTCACCGAGAGGAGGATCTGCGTGTCGCCGACGCCGAGGATGCCGGCCGCGATGCCGATCGCCCAGAGCAACACGGCGAGTCTGACGCCCCGGAGCACGGTCCGTGTGACGCTCGGTCGTTCGATCCTGCGAGCGACCGTGCGACCGGCGACCCGAACGGCGAGTTTCGAGAGGTACCAGCCGACGACGAGGACGAGGAGGGCCAGCGCGATTTCGACCGCGAGTTCGGGCGTCCCGCTCGGCAGCACAGCCTGAGCCGCCTCGACTACCGAACTCGCATCTCTCCGGAGGACCTCGCGCATACCAAGACGCTCAGGCCCGTTGTGGTTAAGCGTTCTGACCGTCAGCTTTGGTGGACCGAAATCGACAACCCGATTTCGAAAACGCGTGCTACTCGAAGTATAATAAATCATTTAGCGGTCGGGGTCGTAGCGTCCGATATGGCACCAGACGAACTTCGCTCGACCGTCGAGCGCGTCGGGGACCGCTTTAACCTCGGCGAGTACGAGATCGACGCCTACCTCACCGTCCTCGAGCAGGGCCAACTCACGGCGAGCGAGATCGCGGACCGAACGGAGATTCCCCAGCCCCGCGTCTACGACACCGTCCGCAGCCTCAGCGACCGCGGGCTGGTCGAGCTGCGGGAGTCCCGTCCGATGAAGGTCGTCGCGATCGATCCCGGAGAGGCCTTCGACGATGTCCAGACGTCCTTCGAACAGATGATCTCGGAACTCGAGGCCCGCTACACCGCGCCGGCCCGCGATACGGAGGCCGTCTCCCTCGTGAAATCGCGATCGACGATCCTGCGCTATCTCGAGGAGGTCATCGACGCCGCGGAGTACGAACTCTCCCTGTCGCTGACGCCGGACCTGTTGACGCGGTTCGAGGCGGAGTTGCGGACGGCGATCGAGGCCGGCGTGAGCGTCGACCTGATCGTGACGCCCGCGAGCGAAGCGCCCGATCCCGCGGAGTTCGAATACGGCGCGGTCGCATCGACCGCCCGCGCTCGCCGGGGAATCACGACGCCGGTCGTCGCCGTCGCCGATGGCAACTACTCGGTCTATGCCACCCAGGACGCCCTGCGCGACGACCAGGATCGATACGGCGTCATCTTCAACCGCTCCGCGCTCGGCTTCCTCATCTCCGGGTTCTTCGGGACGGTCCTCTGGACGACCGCCGAGCGAGTGCTCGGCGAGGACGGAACCGACCGAACGTACCCCCGGAAGTACGCCTCGATCCGCCGGTGTGTAAAGGACCTTATCGAGGAGGGCGGGGAGTTCTACGCAACCGTCGAGGGACGGGACGTCGAGGTCGGCGGCCAGCGGATCGTCCGCGGTCGCGTCCGCGACATTTCCTTCGAGGTCAGCGAAGAGGTCGCCAGTCTCACGATCGAAACCGACGACGGCGACGTCTCCGTCGGTGGCCGCGTCGCCGCTCTCGAGGACGTCGAGGCCCACGAGATCCACATCGGTCGGGACGAACCGCCGACGCTCGATGACCGCTGATCCCGCCACTGGGACCGACCGCGCCGGGAGCCGACGTTCGCCGCGCCGAACCGGGCGATGAATTTGCCGCGTTCCGTACGGCGAACAGCCATGTAGGCCGTCGGCCGGCATCTGCCGACCGCTGTCGGCCAATCGGTGATTAGCGTTCTCGAGGTGGGTCCGGTCGGTAGCGGGCCGACGTCCGTGCCGCTGGCGCTCGACAGATCGAAACCGTAATCGAAACGAGATCCGAACACTCAGACCGTATTACAATATTTATAGCTAACAATTAAGGTGGAGAACGTAGTCCGTTGCCGCGCATGGGACGCGATACCACTGGACAGTATAACCGCGCCCGTCTGAGGCGGCGGTCGTTCCTGGCGGCTGCATCGGCATCGACGGCGGGAGCGGTCGCCGTCACCGGCTGTCTCGGCCGGGGTCGCAGCCCCAATACCGTGGTGATGACTGCCGACTCGGGTGTTGCGGGGATCATACACAGCGACGGCGACGAGCCCTCGGTTCAGCAGGCACTCTGGGACGCCGGTCTCGACGAAGACATCCGTGTCGAGATCCAGACCGTCGTCAGCGACTCCGCCTCGCGGATGCAGACGGCTCAGTCGGCGCTCGAGGCGGGTCGCGCTCCGCCCGATATCCACATGATGGACAGCGGCTGGACGGTTCCCTTCATCCTCCGGAACCAGACGGTCAACCTGACCGACGAGTTCCCGAACGACGTCCTCGAGCGAGTCAACAGTCAGTACCTCGATGCAATCCTCAGAACGGCGCGTGACCCGCTGGGTGGAGACCTTCACGCACTGCCGTTCTTTCCGGATCTCGGGTTCACGCTGTACCGCGAGGACCTGATCGAAGATGCCGGCTACGACACCAGTAACTGGCCGTCGGAGCCGCCCCACTGGGAGGAGTTCTCGGCAGCGGTCCGCGACGCGCGGGATCAGGCCGGCCTCAATTACGGGTTCACGACGCAGGCGGCCGCCTACGAGGGGCTGTCCTGCTGTACGTTCAACGAAGTCATGACGTCCTGGGGCGGGGCGTACTTCGGCGGGGTGAACAACCTCTTCACCGCGGGCGACCGGCCGATCACCGTCGACGAGGAACGGTGTATCGACGCGATCCGGATGATGCGCTCGTTCATCGAGGGCGAGACGGAAAACACCATGGACGGCTACGCCCAGATCTGTCCGTCGGCCATCGTTCAGTGGACCGAACAGCAGTCGCTCAACCCGTTCGCCAACGGCGAGGCCGTCTCGAACCGCAACTGGTCGTACGCGATCGCGGAGACGGGCGGGGAAGACGCCTTCGGCGAGAACCTCGGGGTCACGACGCGACCGTACGCGGTCTCTCGGCAGGAAGCCGAGTACGACGGCACCGGCGGGACCGTCGCCGCACTGGGTGGCTGGAACCTCGCCGTGAGCCCGTTTTCCGAGCGGCAGGGGCAAGCGCTGCAGGTCCTCGAAGCGTTCGCCACCGAGGAGGTCATGCTCACGGTCTTCGAACTCGGGGGCTACTTACCGCCGAACCTCGACCTGGTCGCGGAGGCGAGTCCGGACGAGGTCGGTCCCGTCGCTCGCTACGGCGACGTGGTCCAGCGGGCCAGCGAGAACGCGGTCCCGCGGCCAGCGACCGACCTCTGGCCGGAACAGTCCGCGCTGATCTATCAATCGATCAACGCGGCGTATCGTGGCGAACAATCCCCCGAGGTCGCGATGAGCGACCTCGCTGCCGAACTCGAGCAGAGCGAAGCCGAGGTGGAAACGAATGGCAACTGACACGGATACGGACGGGGTGATCGGCAGCGAGTCCGGACGGGAACGAGACCGTGAACGGACCGGTAACGCCGTCGTCAACTGGATGGAGGGGCTGAGCGAGGCGGCATACGCGTACCTGCTGTTGCTGCCTGCGTTCGCGTTACTGACGCTGATCGCGTTCTATCCGATGCTCCGAACGTTCGTCATGTCGCTTCGTGCCAACCAGACGCGGGGACTCGACCCCCTCAGCGGCTTCGTCGGCATCGAGAACTACGTCGACATCCTCACCGGGAACGCGCGACTGGCCCGGCAGTTCCTCGACGTCGGACTGACCTCGTCGTTTCCGTTTATCGAACTCGGCACCCCGTTCTTCCAGCAGGCGCTGTTCGTCACGCTCGCCTTCGCGGTCATCAGCGTCATCTTCGAGACGGTGATCGGGTTTGGTCAGGCTTACGTGCTCGACCAGGAGTTCACGGGGCGTCGCTGGGTCCGCGTGGCGATCATCCTCCCGTGGGCGGTGCCGATCGTCATTCAGGGAATGATTTTCTTCCTGCTGTTCCAGCCGACGGTCGGGTTCGGCTCCGATCTCATGCAGAGCATCGGCATCTTCAGCGGGACGCCACTGGCCAACAGCCGGGACGCGTTCATCATCATCCTCGTGGCGGACATCTGGAAGTCGTCGGCGTTCATGGCCCTGCTAATCCTCGCGGGACTCCAGAGCGTCGATCGGAGCCTCTACGACGTCGCCCGCGTGGCCGGGGCCTCGCCGTGGCAGCGATTCAAGCTGATCACGCTGCCGCTCGTGATGCCGGCACTGCTGGTCGCGATGCTGTTCCGAACCATGGACGCGATGCGCGTCTTCGGGCTGATCGAGTCGACTGCCGGCTGTACGACCGTGCCCTCGCTGAGTTGTCTCGTCGTCGAAGCGATGTTCGGCGGGACTCGCATCTACGCGACGGCCGCCGCCGTGGCCTTCGCCACGGCACTCGCGATTGGCCTGATCATCGGCGGCTACGTACTCCTCTTCCGTGACACCGACGGAGGGATGTACTGATGACCGATCCAACGGCACCCACCGATCCGAACGACACCGGAGGCATCGACGACGCCGGCGGCGGACCGCCGCGAGACCCGACTCTCCGCCGACCCGACGGCGGCACGACGGCTCTCGAGGACGACCGCGACGCCGAACTCGACCGCGGCCCGTTCCAGCGGTGGGTGGCGAACTCCATCTCCCACCCCGAGCGGGTGTACCGGGCGATGTTCTACGTCGCAGCGATCTTCTTCCTCGTGACGACGCTGTTCCCGTTCTACTGGCTGCTCATGGTGGCACTGACGCCGGAAGGACAACTTCAGGACATCGTCTTTACGCCCAACGGCTTCAATCCGAGCGCGTTCGTCGAGGTCTTCGAGGTCATCCCCTTCCACGTCTACATGTTCAACAGCTTCGTGATCGCGCTCGCCTCGACGGTCGTCGTCCTCGTCATCGCCAGCCTCGCCGGCTACGCCTTCGGCCGCCTCGAGTTCCCCGGCCGGACCCCGCTCATGCTGCTCGTGCTGGTTATTTCCTTCTTCCCGCCGGCCGCGTTCTTCATCCCGCTGAACGACCTCTTCAACACCTCGTTCGTGTTCCTCGAGCCGATCACCGGCGATGGGACGCTCTACAACACGCCGTTTGCCCTCGTAACCCCGCTGTCGGCGATCTTCATGCCGCTCGCGATCTTTATTCTCACGACGTTCTACGGACAGATCCCGGACGGCCTGGAGGACGCGGCTCGCGTCGAAGGGACGACTCGGCTCGGTGCATTGTTTCGGGTCATCATCCCGCTGTCGGCACCGGGCGTCGCGACGGCCGGCGTGTTGACCTTCATCGCCGTCTACAACGAGTTCTTCTTCTCGTTCCTGATGACGGACGGCCAGCCGGAAAACTGGGCACCCATTCTCGACGGAATTCTCGCGTATCAGGGGCAGTACGAAGTTCTGTACAATCTCATGGCGGCCGCGAGCATCCTCGGGGTCATCCCCGTCGCGATTCTCGTGGTGATCGCACAGGAAAAAATCGTTAGCGGGCTGACTGCGGGCGCACTCAAAGAGTAAGACAATGTCACGAGTCCGACTCGAGAACATCATGAAACGGTACGGAGACGAAACGGCAGTCGACGACATCAGCCTCGAAGTCCAGGACGGCGAGTTCGTTACCTTCGTTGGCCCCTCGGGCTGTGGGAAGTCGACGACGATGGAGACGGTCGCGGGGTTGACCCAGCCGACCGCTGGGCGAGTCTACATCGGCGACGACGACGTTACCGATCTCGCCCCGAAGGATCGGGGCGTCGCGATGGTCTTCCAAAACATCGCGCTGTTCCCGCACATGGATGTCTACGAGAACATCTCGTTCGGGCTGCGGCTCCGAAAGTACGACGACGAGGAGGTCCGGCAGCGCGTCGAAGAGGCCGCCGACATCGTCCAACTCGAGGGTATGCTCGATCGGATGCCAAAGGAGATGTCCGGCGGCCAGCAACAGCGGGTCGGGATCGCTCGCGCGATCGTTCGCAATCCCGACGTGTTCCTGATGGACGAGCCGCTGGCCAACCTCGACGCGAAGTTGCGGGTCCACATGCGGACCGAACTCCAGCGGCTCCAGCGGGAGCTGGATGCGACGGTGATCTACGTCACCCACGACCAGGCCGAGGCGATGACGATGTCAAACCGGATCGCCGTGCTGAACGACGGCCGGCTCCAGCAGATCGCCCCGCCGCTGGTCTGTTACAACGAACCAACGAACCTGTTCGTCGCCGGCTTCATCGGTTCGCCGTCGATGAACTTCGTCGAGGGGACGCTCGTCGAGGGCGGCCTCGAGATGACCAACTTCACCGTCGCCCTCGATCCGTCGCGGCTGCCGGACGCGGCGGTCGGCGACGCCGTCACGCTCGGGATCAGACCCGAGGACGTCCATCTGTCGTCGTACGCGGAGTCGCTCGCATCGTCGACGGACCGGATCGACGCCCGAACCGACGTCTTGGAACCGATGGGCGACGAGGTCTTCGTCTACCTGCTTCTCTCCGAGGCCGCCACGGGCTCGATGGAGCAAGACCCCGCGGCGTCACCGAACCAGTTGCTGATGAGCGTCACGCCCGACACGGAGATCGAGGCGGGCCAGGACGTCGATGTCGTCCTGGATCGGTCGAAGATCCATCTCTTCGATACCGCGACCGGTGACGCGCTGGTTCACGGCATCACCGACCTCCCCGACCGAGAGCCCGGGACGACGCCGACCGAAGCCGACAGCTGACCCCCGTCGGTACGCTCGAGCGGGCGGTCCCTGTCGCCGATCGCTCGGCGTTTGGCGACGGACGGAAGTTCCTCGAGCCGAAGGATTCTATATAGCGGATATAGGTGTATCGGTCCGAACGGAGACGAACGCTGGCAGTGCCAGAACATCAGGGATATGATAGAAGATCGATCGGAAATCGAAACCGGGATCGTCGGCCTCGGCAACATCGGCCAGTATCACGCCGAACGACTCGTCGACCTCGGCGTAACGCTCGCTGGGGGCATGGATGTCGCCGCCGAGGCGCGAACGCGCTTTGCACGGCGGTACAACGTGGACGTCTACGACAACCACCACGAACTGTACGATACCGTCGACGCGGTCATCATCACGACGCCGAACAAGTACCACGAGGAGTACGCCATCGACGCCTTCGAGCGGGACCTCCACGTCCTGTTGGAAAAGCCCCTCGGCCACTCGACGGAAAGCGCCGAGCGAATCGCCACTGCGGCAGCAGCGTCGGACGGCTACGCGATGGTGGGGTTCAATAACCGCTTTGCCAACACGGTCCGAATCGTGAAAAACCGGATCGATCGGGGCGAACTCGGCGACGTGTCCCACGTCGAAGCGAACTACGTCCGGCGGCGCGGCATCCCGGGCCGGGGCTCGTGGTTCACCCGGCGACAGATCGCCGGTGGCGGCGCGCTGATCGATCTCGGCGTCCACGCCGTCGACCTCGCCCTCTTCCTGCTCGGCTATCCCGAAGTCGAGGAAGTAAGCGGCATCGCCCGCAGCGAGTTCGGCTCCCGCGAGGAGTACGCCTACCTCGACATGTGGGCCGACGACGCGGGTCCCGAAGGGTTCGATGTCGACGACTCCGCCAGCGCCTTCATCCGCTGTGCGGGGAATCGAACGATCTCGCTCGAGGTCGCGTGGGCAACCAACCGGCCGGCGACCCACGAATTCGTCGCCCGCGGGACCGAATCCGCGGCCCGCTTCGATCTCCTCGACGGCGATCTCACGTTCCATTCGGCGAGTAAGGTCGGACCGGACCATCTCGAGGACACGACCATCGAGACGCGCCAGAACGATACCCACTCCGACGAACAACGGGAGTTCTTCGATCGGATCGTCGGCGGGGACATGCGCGGGAACAGTATCGAAGAGGCCCTCACGGTCCAGCGGGTCATCAACGGCATCTACCGCTCGAGCGACGCCGGCCACACGGTGCCCATCGAGGAGTGAAACGCGGGCGACCGGTCGACACCACCGAGTGACTGCCAGCCCTCGTTTTATCTGTCCAGTCGTGCTGGCACGTCTCATGGAGATCGGCGTGCATACCCCACCGCTGGCGGACGAACCGCTCGAGAGCGCGCTGTCCTATCTCGACGGACTCGGCGTCGGGGCGATCGAACCGGGTGTTGGCGGGCATCCGGGACAGGACCACCTCGAGCGGGCCGCATACCTCGACGACGAGAACGAACAGGCGGAACTCCACGATCTCCTCGAAGAGTACGACATGCGGATCAGCGCGCTCGCGACCCACAACAACCCGCTCCATCCCGACGACCAGCGGGCCGAGGAGGCTGACACCGAACTCCGCGAGGCGATCCGACTGGCGGCCCAACTCGAGGTCGGGACCGTCACCTGCTTCTCGGGACTCCCGGCCGGCGGGCCGAGCGACGAGGTGCCAAACTGGATCACAGCCCCGTGGCCGCCCGAACACGCTGACGCGCTCGAGTACCAGTGGGAGCGGGCCGTCGATTACTGGGGAGAGCTCGCGGCTCTAGCCGCCGATCACGAGGTCGATATCGCGATCGAGATGCATCCGAACATGCTGGTCTACGAGCCACACGGGCTGGCGCGACTGCGCGATGAGACCGGCGAGCGAATCGGCGCGAACGTCGACCCCTCGCATCTCTACTGGCAGGGAATCACGATCACCGATGCGATCCGCTATCTGGGTGCGCGCGACGCGATCCATCACGTCCACGCCAAGGATACCAAAATCTACGACGCACAGGCCCGCGAAAAGGGAGTTTTGGACACGACCGCCTACGACGACGAACCCAACCGCTCGTGGCTCTTCCGGTCCGTCGGCTACGGCCACGGCGAGGCCCACTGGAAGGACATCGTCTCGACGCTCCGACTGGTCGACTACGACGGCACCCTGAGCATCGAACACGAGGATTCCCTGACCAGTTCGCGGGAAGGCCTCGAAAAGGCGATCGACCTCCTCGAGCGGGCGATCTTCGAGACCCAGCCCGAAGACGCCTACTGGGCGTAGGTCGACCTCGGCGGCTATTCGCCGACCGACTCCGTCGACGGTTCGTCCCGGGAGGACAGACTAGCGCATAGCATAGTCCGGCGGATAAGGATGATGGCGGATCTAATCGACCGACAGCCCCGGAGTAGCCGATCCGCCGATGGCGTTCCGACCCATCCCCGAACGACGAGGCGGCGCGGTCCTACTCCGACGCCTCGCCGCGCGCCCGTTCGAAGAGTTCGATGGCTCGGTCCCGCCGGTCGGCGTGGTCGACGATCGGTCCCGGATAGTCGGGAGCGATCCGCTCGCGCTCGGCCGGCTCGAGGTCGTGCCAGCCGTGGATTTCCGCGGCGGTCGCGGCCGCGAGTTCGGGGACGTACTCGCGGATGTACTCGGCGTCGGGATCGTACTCGCGGCCCTGTTTCATCGGGTTGAACACCCGGAAGTACGGCTGCGCGTCGGTCCCGGTCGATCCCGCCCACTGCCACCCGCCGACATCGTTTGCGGTGTCGTGGTCCGCCAGTTTCTCCCGGAACCAGGCGTAGCCCGCGCGCCAGTCGGTCAGGAGATCCTTCGTCAGGAAGGAGGCGACGAGCATCCGCACGCGGTTGTGCATCCACCCGTCCGCACGGAGTTGGCGCATCCCCGCGTCGACGATCGGATACCCCGTCGTGCCGGCTTTCCAGGCCTCGAGTGCGTCGGGATCGTCGCGCCAGTCGATCTCGTTCTCGTAGCCGCTGAAGTTCTCGGTGACCGTGTTCGGGTTGAAGGCGAGGACGTGGGCGTAGAACTCCCGCCAGGCGAGTTGGCGCTGGAACTCGCGGACGCTCTCGCGATCGGCGTCGCGCTCGGCTCGGTCGGCGGCGCGCTCGGTGGCGGCGTACAGCTCCCGCGGCCCGATCGTTCCCCACTTGAGGTGTGGCGAGAGTCGAGAAGTCCCGCTTTCGGCGGGATAGTCGCGCATCGCGGCGTACTCGTAGATCGGCCCCGAACAGAAGTCGGCCACTCGCTCCCGGGCCGCCGCCGTCGTCACCGTCGGGGGCGTCGCCTCGGGTTCGTCGACGCCGAGATCCGCGAGCGTCGGAATCGAATCGCCCGAGACGGCCGCGAGATCGCCCGCCTCGGGTTCGTCGGCCGGCGCTCGCTTGTCGCGGTCGCGCCACTTCTTCCAGAAGTACGAAAAGACCGAGTAGTGTTCGCCCTGATTCGGCGTAATCGATCCCGGTTCGTGGTGGATCGCATCGTGGACCGACTCGGCCGTGATCCCCTCGTCCGCGAGTGCCGTCCGGACGGCCTGGTCGCGTTCCCGGGCGAGCCCGCTATAGTCCTCGTTCCAGACGACCGTCGCGGCGTCGTGTGTCGTCGCGACCCGGGGCACGACCGTGCTCGCCTCGCCCCGCACCACGAGCAGGTCACTCCCGTGTGCCCTGTACCACGAGCGAAGGCTCTCGAGGGCCTCGAGCAGACATGCGACCCGGACCGGCGAGGCGTGTTCGAGGACGGACGGATCGAGCACGAACAGCGGGACGACCGGCTCGTCGGCCGAGGCAGCGCGTGCGAGCCCGCGATTATCACCCGGACGGAGGTCCCGACGGTGCCAGTGAACGATCATACCCGAACCTGACGGGCGGAGAACGGAAAATGTGGGGGTATCGGCGCACCACGAGCGACGGCCCGCTCGGGGTGTGACCGCACCGCCACGTCGTCGATGACTCGGCCCATGCGGAAGGTGCTAGCGCTCGATGAGAGTCAGGATTGACAGAGAGTAATGAGTTCGTGAGAGTATTTTCTTCGATTATACGCGGTTCATAACAATGCCTTCGTCCGCGGAGACACAGGACGTGGAACCCGTTCCGGTCCCGGTCGATCCGTCCGGCGACGCTGTCCGGTCGCGGTCGCGCCGGGGAACGGCCACGTCAGACAGCTATGAAACTCGCACTCATCGGCTTCGGCCAGGCAGGCGGGAAGGTCGTCGACGAGTTCCTCGCGTTCGACGACGCGATCGACGGCGGCTTCGTCGAATCGGCGATCGCGATCAACTCGGCGACGACGGACCTCAAAGGCCTCGACCGCGTCTCCGTGGAGAACCGAGTCCTCATCGGACAGGCACGCGTGAAAGGCCACGGCGTCGGCGCTGACAACGAACTCGGCGCGGAAATCGCCGAGGCGAACATCGACGAACTACAGGGCGCGATCGATCGGATTCCGGTCCACGAGATCGACGCGTTCCTCGTCGTTGCAGGCATGGGCGGCGGGACCGGGAGCGGCGGCGCGCCGGTCCTCGCGAAGCATCTCCAGCGGGTCTACACACAACCCGTCTACGGGCTGGGTATCCTCCCCGGCACGGACGAGGGTGGTATCTACACGCTCAACGCGGCCCGCTCGTTCCGGACGTTCGTCGACCAGGTCGACAACCTGCTGGTCTTCGACAACGACGCCTGGCGCAGCGCCGGCGAGTCCGTCGAAGGCGGCTACGACCGCATCAACCGCGAAATCGTCGAGCGGTTCGGCCTCCTCTTCGCCGCCGGCGAGGTCCGAGAGGGCGATCACGTCGCCGAGAGCGTCGTCGACTCGAGCGAGATCATCAACACGCTCTCGAACAGCGGCGTCTCCACGGTCGGCTACGCCAGCGAGACGGTCGAGATCGACGACGGCCTCCTGTCCTCGCTGACCGCCGACGACGAGTTCGACGAAGGATCGGCGACGAACCGACTGACCAGTCTCGTCCGCAAGGCAACTCTCGGCCGCCTCACGCTCCCCTGTGACGTCGCCAGCGCCGACCGTGGCCTGGTCGTCGCGAGCGGCCCGCCGAGCTACCTCAATCGCAAGGGCGTCGAACGCGGCCGCCAGTGGCTCGAGGACGAGACCGGCAGCATGGAGATCCGCGGCGCGGATTACCCGATCACGGTTCGGGACGAGGTCGGGACGATCGTCCTGCTGTCGGGTGTGACCGACGTGCCGCGGATCGATCAACTACAGGAGGTCGCGATCGAGGCACAGGAGACGACCGCGGACGTACGGGCGACCGCCGACGAGGACTTCGCGTCGCTGATGGACACCGGCGACGAACTCGACGCGCTGTTTTAACACCCACGGGTCCGATCATATCGTTCCCGTTCGGGACAACCACGTCGGTCGAACCACGGGAGCAGTCGTGCAGACGGTGTTAGGAGCAGGTTACCACGCGACGGAGTGAACGGCGTTCAGTATATCGATACAATAACGAACGGTGATATTCCCGACGGACCATTCATGAGGGGACAGGAGAACGAGCCCGCGATGCGATCGATGCTGCGAAGCGCACTCGAGGCGGCGTTGCTCCCGGGAGACGACGGAACTGTCATCGAGGAGTGTCGTCGGTGTGGGACGACGCTCGAGTCGACGCTTACGAACTGTCCGTCCTGTGGGTGTCGCGATATCGCCGAGTATCGGATTCAGTGAGCGGCGGCCAGTGACGGAAGTCGAGACCGGCGTCGGCGGCGTCGGTCACGGCGGGAGTCGGTAGCTGGAATCGAATCGAGGGTCGACGAGCCTCGTTATGGGATCGGAAGCGCGGTCGTTTCGATGGCGTCCCGTCGGCCGTCGAGTACCGCGAACTGCTCGTCGCGGCGCGCCTCGAGCCAGAAGAGGAGGCGCTCGGCCCACTCGAGTTTGCGTGCTTTCGGCGGGTCGACCGTGGGATCGTCGAAGTCCCAGCCGACGAAGACGAGGCGAGCGGCACCGATGTGATCGGCGAGAAAGGCGGCCCGGTCGCCGTCGGTAAAGCCGCCGAAGTTCCGGACCGAGCCGCGCGGTGCGGCCTGTGTGGTCGGCAGGACGTAGTCGTGGTTGCAGTCCGGAACGACCGTCCGGATCGCGTCGAGATTATCGCCGTGACCGTGAACCGCGACCGGGACGCCCCGCGCGGTGAGTCGCTTGACTGTCGCCGGGTTCTTGTCGAGATCCGTCACCATGCAGTCGGTGGCAATATCGTGGCTCGCGAGCGTCTCGACGGCCGTCGACGCGGCGACGATGACATCGGCCTCGCGCGCCCGCTCGAGGGCTCGGTCGGTCTCGAGGGACGGCCCTGCCCCCGCCACGGCGACGGTCGTTTCGGGGCCGATCGGTAGTTCGGCAGGGTCGAACGACGTCTCGAGAAGGGACGCGAGGCGATCGCGCCCTCGCTCGTCGCCGGCGCGATCGTAGCCGAAATCGCGGCGGATCGCCTCGTAGACCGGTTCCCAATCGTCGAACTCCATGTGCCCGTCTTCGACGCCCTACCCGTTTGTGTGTTCGGTCTCGGGAGACGGATCGCGGGGGAGGATAGCAGCAGGAATCGCCGCACTCAGAAGTGACGGAGAGACTCGATGATGCTGTGTCTGGCCCCAGTTCGCACTGGGCAACGTAGTAGCGCAATAATTCCGTGTTATGGGCCGGGGGTCGCCTCCAAAGTACCCCTACCCGGGAGGCTACCTCGGCGTCCACTCTCTCCTTTTGAAGCATACGGCATAAGCTTTCTCTTAACGCAGCAGCCTTGACAGCTTCTCTCCGAGGGCCGCGATGTCGTCGCTTTTTCCGGCGAGACGACCTGAAACATCGGAAACTGCCGTCGCCGATCCCATGAGAAGGAGGTCGCCGTCGGACGACGGCTGGACGACCGCACCGTGTTCCGCTGCGATCGACATCAGCCGCTCGCTCGCGTCGTCGTCGAGACCCTCGATCTCGAGCAGTTGGGTCCCCCAGTCGTCCGCGAACGCGGGATCGATCCCGCGCTCTCTGAGATGGGTCCGAACCGTGCGGGTCGAGTCCACGTCCAGTTGCGAGATGGAGACCCCGTCGATACTGGCACTTGTACGCTCGGTAAAGGCCTTCCCGATCAGCGCCGCGTCCCGCGTTTCGGCCACGTCGTGGGTCCGGATCACGTGTGCCCCACGTTCGACGGCCATCGAAGTCGCCGCCAGGCTCACCGGTAATCGCTCGTCGGTCTCGCGGTCCGCGAGCTCGCCGAGGAAGTTCTTCCGATTGATCGAGACCAGCATCGGCCGGTCGAGCGCACGGAACTCGCGGAGTCGGCGGAAGGCATCGCGGTCGTCGGCGAGCGTCTGGGCCTCGCTCCACCCGCCGAACGCGGGGTCGACGATCGTCTTGTCGGTCAGTCCGTTCTGTTTCAGCGCCTCGTATATCTGCTCGACGTAGTCGGCGTTCGCCGCCCAGTCCGGGGACTTCCGTGCCGCCCAGTCGGTCTCCTCGACAGCACCCGGCCGCTCGAGGTCGGGCGGACTCGCCATCTTGGCGACGGCGACGTCGTACTCCTCACAGACGGTCGGCATCTCGGGGTCGGCGAAGCCGCAGATGTCGTTGACCATGTCGAACCCCTTCGAGAGAGCCTCGTCGGCCACCTCGGCGTACCGCGTCTCGATCGAGAAGATCGCGTCCCCGGAAACGCTCTCGATCGTCTCGAGCGCGACGTACAGCCGCTCGAGTTCCTCCTCGGCCGAGAGCACGTCGAAGCGTTTGTTCGCCGACTCGAGGCCGATGTCGACGATGTCGGCCCCCTCGTCGATCAGTTCCTCGTCGACGTAACGGGCCGCCTCGCCGGAATCATCGAAGACGCTCGGATCGTACGGCGATTCCTCGCTGACGTTCAACACGCCCATGATTCGAGGCGGATACTCGTCACCGATCCCGAGGCCGGCGGCGTCGACGCTGTCCATACTCGGTCTGTGGAAGCGAGGCAAAAAGGCATCGTGGTTCCGGCGAACCGTATCGCCTCCCCGCATGGCTTCCTCTGACGGGGGAGGGGTGCCGAATCGGTCCCGAGGACGACCGCGTCGGGCAGTGGGCTGCCGGAACGCCGGACCTGATCCAGCGGACCCCATCGATCGCCACAGTCCAATACCGTCGCCTCCGGAGACGACATCGCTGTCGATATAGAACCCCCGTGGAACGGTGTCTCAGTCGGACGCTCGGCCGAGTCGTCACTCGCCGTCCTCGAGGACGGCGAGTCGCGAATCCCGCAGGAGGACCTTCTTGACGATCGAGGGGTTCTCGAGCAGGCGGTGTTTCGCGTGTGCGCCGCGGCCGCGACCCCGGCCCTCGCGTTCGGACTGGATCACGTTAAGGAAGTTCTGTTCCTGGAGGATTTCCTGGACGCGGCGTTCCGAGAGCACGTCGAAGTCGAGTCGACGTGCGACCTCCTTGTACTGGTTGTAGATGATCTTCGTCGGGAACTCCTTCTCCGAACTGTTCTCGGTCAGCAACGTCAACGAGTAGAGGATCGCCTTCGCCTGCTGGGGCGAGCCCTCGATCAGTTCGTTGAACCGGTCGGCCTCGGTCTTCTCCTTGGCGTCGCGGACGTGATCGGCGGTGACCCGCGTGTCGTTTTGCTTCTTCGCGATCCGACCCGCGTTCCGGAGGATGTCGATCGCCTTTCGCGCGTCGCCGTGTTCCTGGGCGGCCAGCGCGGCGGTCAACGGAATCACGTCGTCGGAGAGCACCCCGTCGTGGAAGGCGTCGCGCCGTTTCTCGAGGATCTCGACGAGTTGGTTGGCATCGTACGGCGAGAAAACGAGTTCGTCCCGCGAGAGGCTCGATTTGACGCGTTCGGAGAGGTGATCGGGGAAGTCGATCTTGTTCGAGATGCCGATGATCCCGATACTCGAGTCCGAAATGCGGCGGTTTTCGCCGGCCCGGGAGAGTTTGCGCAGTACTTCGTCGTCCTCGAGCATGTCGATCTCGTCCAGGATGACGATGGTCACGTCGGTACAATGATCGATGGCCTGCCAGAGGCGCTTGTAGTAGTCGCCGGTACCAAGCCCGCGGTCGGGGATGGTGACCCCGCTCGCGTCGGGTTCGTTGACGATCTGGGCGATCGTTTTGACGATGGAAGCTTCCGTGTTCTGTTCGCCACAGTCGATGAATGCGTACTTGACCGTGATATCGTCGTGCTCGGCCTCGGTGATCACGCGCTGGGTGACCGACCGCGAGATGAGCGATTTACCGGTTCCGGTCTTGCCGAAGATAAACAGGTGGTTGGGTTCGCTCCCGAAGATAGCCGGGTTCAGGGCGTCCGCAACCCGTTGCATCTGCTCGTCACGACCGACGATCCGATCCGGACCGGGCAGGTGCGTGATCTCGAGCAGGCGCTCGTCGGCGAAGACCGGATCGTCGTACCGAAAGAGCGGGTCTCGATCGTCGTTGGCGGACATTGCGATATCCAGCCCCTTCCAACTGGATTGAAATAAAGGTATGGAGATCGATCGCGGATGTAAATAACCTGCGTGAGTGGTACGAATCGGGAGATAACAGCGGTATATCGGAACTGCTGTCCCAGGGCCACCCTCGCGCTTCTAACGAAGCGCGACGGGACCGTAGGCGGACACCCCCATCGCGGATGTAAGGCTCGCACGAACGAGTCGGTGTGAGCGTCAGTCGATCCGATTCGGGGAATCCGATCGGGTTCTTTTCACGAGGACAGAAAGACAGTAAACCCACCGGAAACGGCCCGGAAAGACCGTAAACGAACAGTTAGCTAGTTCCAGTCGGGGGACACACCCCCCTCGCGTTTGTAACGGCAACAGCGGAGGGGTGAAACAACTGATCCCGAAATATCCGGGTTTTGACCCCGAATTCGAGCCAAATTTACATCCGCGGAGAAGGTGTGTTCCGAAACAGGGACCCCACACGGAATTCCCGTTACAAACGCGAGGGGGGTGTGTCCCTCTCCCACTGTGTATGATGTCAGGCTCTCCTTCGAAAACGCACACGTATGCGGCGTCAAACGCGTCCCTCTTGCTTTCCCGTAACAACTAGTTACTAGACTAGTTTAACTAGAATCGAGAAAGAGGAGAAGAAAGGGGAACGCGGACTGCGAGGACGTAAACTGCGAGGGGCATGGACACTCGAGCGTGCATGAACTGATCAAACAAGACACACGTAAGAGACCCGCACGAAACGACGAACGCGTTTCTTTTTGCGTTCCCGTTCGGTACTCCAGGTATGCACACGCTCATCGCGACGACGGGACCGTCGGACACGCTTACGTCCCATCGTCTCCGAACTGGTACGGTCACCCATCGTCTCGAGTCCATCGCACTGACGACCCAATGAGTGACGACGCACCCACCCGGACGGACGTGGATCGGACGCCGCCGGCCGTCGCCGTGGTCGACGCACAGTCGCCGGGGAACGTCGGAACGATCGCTCGTGCGATGAAGAACTTCGGCTTCGACGACCTCCTGCTGGTCGATCCGCCCGAACTGGACCCCGACGGCGAGGCTTATGGCTTCGCGGGGCACGCTCGCGAGGACGTCCTTCCCGACGCCGACGAGATCACGTTCGACCACCTCGCCGAGAACTACCACACCATCGGCTGTACGGCAGTGACGAACGAGGACGACCGTAGCCACACGCGGTTTCCCTACTCGACGCCGGCGGCGTTGGCAGAGCGATTGCCGACCGTCGAGGGACCGACCGCGCTCGTCTTCGGCCGCGAGCGCGTCGGCCTGACGAACGAGGAACTCGCCCGGATCGACGAGATCTGTTCGATCCCAGCGAGCGCCGAGTACCCCGTGCTCAATCTCGGGCAGGCCGCCACGGTAACCCTCTACGAACTCCGCTCGCTTACGCTCGAGGACACGCAGTTGCCCGATCTCGAGCGCGTCCGCGCGCCAGAGCAGACGATCGATCGACTCTACGACCAGTGGGCGGCGCTGCTCGAGGAGATCAACCACCCGGCGGAGAAACGCGACAAGACGATGCGGATGCTCCGCCGGGTGTACGGACGGGCCGACCTGACCGAACGCGAGGCAACCACGCTAGTGGGCCTCCTCCGGCGGGCGACCGACCGGCCGGCCGAGAACTGACTCTCGGGCGGCAGGTGTCGACTCGTCTGGCGGAGGAAGGTGTCAGTCCATCAGCCGGAAGGTGTCAAATCGATCAACACAGCCGCTCTCGATGGCCATTACAGTAATACGTTCCCGGTAACCACGACTACTGGATGACCGACTTACGTCGACGGAACGCGTTGCAGTTGCTCGGCGGTGGCATGGCGTTTCTGGCCGGTTGCTCGGAGACATCCGACGGAAACGGTACCGAGAGCGACGACACCGACGACACTGACTCGAACGATTCGAACGGCGCGACCGATGCCATCGAGGGCGACCTCCCGTCGTACGCCTCGGTGCTCCCGACGACCGAGCGCTCGGCGTACTTCTACGGTGCGATCGACGTCGAGACGATGAGCACCCTGCTCGAGGACGAGGGTGCCGAAGCCGGCGCGGAACCGACGGACCCGCTCGTCGGCAACCCGGTCGTCGTCGCACTCCTCTGTTCGTTCGGCCTGCAACAACTGGGGTCCTCTGCCGGACGCGATGCGTACACCGACCACAACGAGACGGCCGACGGCGAGGAGCAGTTCGTCTACGCCGACGGCGTCTACGCCCTCGTCGGTTCGTACGATCGCGACGGCCTCGCGACGGCGCTCGAGGCGGCGGGCTACACCGCCGAACGCGAGGCGGACGCCTACACCGTCTATACCGACGCCGAGAGCGACGAGGTCGTCGGAATCTCGGCGGGCGTGTACGCGTACTCGTATCCCAATGGCAGCGAGTCCGCGTTCGATCCGATCGCCGCGGTCGAGCGGACGGTCGCGACGGCAGCCGGTGACCGACCGCCGAAACACGAGGTCGACGACGGCTTCGAACGACTGCTTCGAGCCGGCGAGAACGGCGGGATCACGAGCTGTCTGTACACCGACGCCGACGAGTTCGACGCGGCGTCCCTCTCGAGCGATCGGGCAACCGACGAGGACAGCCTGCAGTTCGCATTCAACGCCTTCGAGGGGGCAAACGGCGTCTCCCAGCACCTCGCGGTGGCCGACACCGATGCGGCCGCGACCGCGACCGCCGTCGTCACCTATCGCAGCGAAGACCACGTCGACGAGGGCCGCCTCGAGTCGGCGCTGGGAACGGAAGCGGAGACCGTCGAGTTCGCCACCATCGGTTCGCGGGTCGAAATCGACGCCGAGTACGGTGGGGAGTTCGCCCGCGAGTAGCCGCTCCGTCGGCCGCCGACTCGAGCCCGACGGGAAAGACAGTTCCTCGAGCCCGGTCCCAGTCTCCCGGATCGCTACTGCGGTTCGACGACCGACGGCTCCCCTTCCCGTGTCGATCGAGTCGGCTGCGACTCGCGGCGGCCGGATTCGGAGACGGTCCCGATCCAGCCACAGTCGCTACACGCGAACAGCCCTTGGCCGTCGATCAGCGACCCGCCACAGTCGGGGCACGTATCCCCCGTCGCCGACGCGAGACGTTCGTCCGGATCGGCGACCGACCCGAGCGGCGTCGGGAGCCCGCCGGTTCGAAGCGTCGCGATCGCCTCGTCGGTGGTATAGGTGTCCGTGGTCGCCTCGTCGGAGTGTGGGAAAACGCCGAGCAGTTCGTCGCCGGCGTAGAGTTCCAGACATAACAGCGGCGTCACGAGTCGCTCCCGGGTCTCGCCGGTTACCTGTGACGTCGTCGTGCGCTTTCGGAACGGCGGCCGGATCGTCACGTCTCGCTCGTCGGCCCACGCCGAGAACCGGTCGTAGCTCTCGAGGACTTCTTGGTGGGGGCTCTCCTCGGACAGTGCGATCTCCTTGGGCCAGCACCGAAGCAATAGGTCGTCGATCGCGCCTTCCGACTCGCAGGCCTGTATCGTCTCGATCTGCTCGTCCACCGGCTCGAGCAGCAACGGCGCTCGGACGTGACACACCACGGTCAGTGCCGGACGGTCTGGGTCTCTCGTCGGAGTCATCAGTCAGGTGGTCGGGCAACGTGTGTGCTAATAAATGTTTTCGACGGGGCGGATATGGCCCGCTTGCCGGATCGGCCGGCGCGGGCGGGAATTGCCGTGATCGGACGCGACGGGCCCGATCACGGCGTCGTGGTGGTGGCACCGTCGACGGCCGAGCGAAGCAGGGACCGCAGCGCCTCGCGTTTGATCATGACGAAGCCGGCGAGGATCGTCACCAGACCGATGAGCGTGAGCGAATCGACGATGTATCCCAGCGTGACCCAACTCACGCCCATCGCGACCACCGGCTCGGCGTAGCTGACGAGGATAACCTGCGTCGCTCCGCTTCGCTCGAGCAGGTGGAAGTAGAGGAAGAACGCGAACACGCCGGAGACGACCGTCAGGTAGACAAACGAGAGCACCATCCCCGACGTCAGTTCGATCGCCGCAATCGACTCCCCGCGCAGGAACGCCCAGCCGAGCAACACGCCGGCCCCGATGAGCATCGCCCACGCCTGGAGCGTCTCGATCGGAAGCGCCGAGTCGATCGGGCGGACGAGGACGCCCCCGAGTGCGAACGCGACGGCCGCACCGAACACGAGCGTCGCGCCGACCGTGACATCGCTGCCGAGTGCGGCTGACGACGGCTGGACGACGGCGATTACGCCCACCAGTCCAAGCACGAAGCCCGCAACTCCGGCGGGTGCCAGCCGCTCTTCTGGAAGCACCACTCCGGCGAACGCTGCCGTTAGGATCGGTGCCGTGCTGACGATGGTCGCCGCTACCGCGCCCGACACGTACAGTTCGCCGAGATACAACAGGCCGTGATAGAACGCGATGACGAACGTGCCGGCGACGGCAACGGCCGCCCATTCGCCCCGACCCGCCGGCCGAATCCGATCGTTCGTCACGGCCGCGTATCCGAAGACGATCGCGCCCGCGATCGCGTACCGAAAGCCGGCGAACAGAAGCGGCGGGACGTACTCGAGTCCGATCTCGATCGCGACGAACGAACTCCCCCAACACAGTGCGAGTATCGAAAAGAGCACCGCTTCGCGGTACCCATCTGGAACCGAATCGATTGATCTCATATTCCATTCGGAAATCGCGGACGTATTTAGATCCTTCTACAAGCACGCCGCGTTTTGAGAACCAAAGACCACACATATGAACGTATTTCGAATCACCCATCACTGAACAGGCCATTCTTGTAGAGAACTCCAATCACCTCGGTCGGAAAACACATGTCGGTTGGGGCCGAACGCTGCCCATGGACGAACGCGACGTGCGCCTCCTCAAGGCGATCGCCGAACTCGAGACCGGGAGCCCCGAACGGCTCCACGAAGCGACCGACATCCCGATCTCGACGATCCACTATCGGCTCAACAACCTCCGGGACGAGGGCGTCATCGAGAACGACCGCTACGATATCGATCTCGAGGAACTCGGCCTGGGCGTCACCGTGTTGATCGAGGTTCACGCGGACTATCAGGGCTCCTACGAGACGTTCGCGGATCGGCTCCTGACCGTCGAGGGGGTTACGAACGTCTACTTCACGATGGGCGAGACGGACTTCATCGTCGTCGCGCGCCTGAGCGATAGCGGCATGGTCGAACGCCTGATCGCCGAGTTCGAACAACTCGAGGGCGTCGAACGGACCGACTCGACGTTCGTCATTTCGGCGATCGAAGAACGGGACGCGCTTCAGAGCTACAGCCTCGAGACGCTGCTCGAGGAACTCGTCGGCGAGTGAGACCGGTGGGAAAACGGGACGCCGGTAGCGGGCTACGTTCGCTTCTGAATCTCCTCGCGGAGGAGTTCGCTGACGAGGTCGCCGTCGGCCTTCCCGCGGAGCGCACCCATACACTCGCCCATGAGTCCCGAGAAGGCCTGCATGCCCTCTTCTTCGACCTGGTCGCCGTTTCGGTCGACGACCTCGACGATCGCCTCGCGAACCTCAGCCTCGTCGGCCCCGCCGAGTCCGGCGTCGTCGGCCGCCGCCGCGGCCGTTCGGTCCGGGTCCTCGGCCAGCGCCTCGAGCAGATCCGGCACGCCCTCGTTGGGCAGGTCGCCGTCCTCGACCATGCTGAGGACACTCTCGAGGTGGCTCCGAGTCAACGTCTCGACGGGTACGTCGTCACGCCGGAGTTCCGTCAGCGTCGACTCGAGCGTCGTCGCGGCCAGCGTCGGATCGATCCCGTCGGCTACGACAGTCTCAAACAGGGGCATGTGCTCGCCGTAGGCGACCTGCTCGGCCAGCCCCTCGCCGAGGTCGTACTCGTCCTGGTAGCGGTCGACCTTCTCGGTCAGGAGTTCGGGTTCGGGGACGTCACTCGGATCGGGTTCGACCGGCGGCACGTCCGTTTCGGGATACATCCGCGCCGCGCCCGGCAGGGGACGGAGATAGCGGGTCGTCCCGTCGTCGTTCGCGCCCCGCGTTTCTTCGGGCACGCCCTCGAGCGCGGTCTCGGCGCGTTCGGCGGCGGCCTCGATGGCGGCCTCGGCCACGTCCGTCTCCGCGGCGACGATCGCGACGGCGTCCTCGGGACCGGCACCGACCGCCTCGCGCAGGGCCGTGACCTCGTCCTCCGTGACCCCGTACGCAGGCAGTTCGTCGGTGTGGAAGATCCCGCCCGCGCCGTGGCGCTTCGCGTGATCCGAGAGTTCGGTCCCGAGCCGGCGGTCGGGGGCGATCTCACGACCCACGATCCCGTCGAAGCCATACAGCGGGACCGCCGTGACGGACCCGCCGGAGCTCAGTGCCCCCGCGATGACGCCGCTGTCGGTGTCCTCGAAGACCGCGGTCACGTCCTGTCCGTCACCGACCGACGCGTCGCGATCCGCGAGTTCGTCCCGGATCTCGACCAGTTCGGCCTGTCGGGCGACCTCGTTGCGGACGATGTCATCGATGTCGTCGAGGCTCTGGACGCCCTTGATCTCGACGCGAGCGCCCTCCTCGATGGAGACGTTGACGTCCTGGCGGATCGTCCCCAGTCCGCGTTTGACCTTGCCCGTCGAGCGCAGCAGCATGCCGATCCGCTCGGCCGCCTCGAGCGCCTGCTCGGGGCTCGAAATGTCCGGCCTCGTCCCGATCTCGACCAGCGGAATGCCGAGTCGATCGAGGCTGTAGCGCACCCCGTCGCCGGTTTCCTCGACGCGCTGGGCGCTCTCCTCCTCGAGCAGCATGTCCTCGATCCCGACGGTACCCTCGCTGGTCTCGATCTCGCCGTCGGTGGCGATCAGCGACGAGCGCTGAAAGCCCGTCGTGTTCGAGCCGTCGACGACGATCTTGCGCATGACGTGGGCCTGATCGACCGGGCTCATATCCATCAGCTGGGCGACCTCGAGGGTCGTCTCGAGGGCCTCCGCGTCGAGTTCGTGGGGTGGTTCGTCGTCCTCTTCGACGAGACAGGTCGTGTCGTAGGCGAGGTACTCGAACTCGCGCTCGACCTTGCTCTCCTCGACGGCGGCGTCGTCGAGTTCGCCCAGTTCGCTCCGGGTAGGATGGAGATAGCGCGTGAAACTGCGCGTCGACTCCGCGGGCTCGCGGCGGTCGGTCGGACACTGGCAGAACAGCTTCGTCGCCGTGTCGAGTTGCTGGTGGATCTCCAGCCCGGCGACGAGTCCGAGGGCCTCGTAATCGTACTCGGTCATTGGCAGGCACTCGGTGGCGGAGGGGTAAAAAACCGTTCAGTTCCGCCGTGCGCGATGAACGCCCGCGTTCGTGGGTCCGCCGCTGTACACGGACCCTGACAGTCGACGGGCAGGTGCTGGTCATCACCGAGTGCTGGGCCTGGGTGGGGAGTCCTACGCGCTCTCGAGGCAGTACGCGGACCTCGAGTCGATCGTCCGGGACGCCGTCGAGACGTCCGTCTCGGAGGTCAAGAACGGGACGTTCCTGCGGCAGAGAACGTCTCCGATCCGCTCACGGAGTGAGTCTCGTCGTACTCGTTTTTCCGCTCGAGAACCCCCGGCTACTGCGAATCGATCCTCCACGCCCGCCGGTTCGCTCACAGGCGTCGTTCTTGGCTCATTCCCGAGGTAGGTACTCCAAGTCCGTACCCCGGGCTTCGAGCAGCCGGCTCCGATCGTTCGGCTCCCGACGTTCGATCGGCCACGGACCGCCGCCCGAACGCCATGCAGCGAGGGACCCGTTTCCGGAACGCCCGCAGTCCCTCAGTAGCCGCTCTCGTCGTTGCCGTTGCTCTCGGTCCCGGTCGCTGCGCCGGTCTCCGCGTCGTCCCCGCCCGTCGACAGATCGAAGCCATCGTTGAACTCGACATCGCCGCGCATCGACTCCGGATGGAACTCGCAGTAGTATTCGGCCGCGTCCTCGTTCGCTTCGAACGTCATCGATACCGTCTCACCCGCCTCTTCCGACGAGTCGGACGCTTCGAGCTCCTGGCCATCCTCGGTCTCGACGATTAGTTCGTGCTCCGCCCCGTCGGCGTTGATCCAGACGAGTTCGTACACCTCTCCGTCCTCGAGGTCCAGCGTCGGGTTCTCTTCACCCTCGATCTCCACGGGTGCGATACCGTACCAGTATTCGATTCGCCCAGCGAGGATAATCGGCTGCCGGTCGGTCTCCTCGTCCTCGCTACCGTTTTCCTGGGCTGTCACAGCGCCCGTTAGAGCGGTCCCCGCAGCCGCCGCACCGATGAGTTCGAGTGCGGTTCGCCGCGTCTGTTCGAAGCTGGTCATACACGGGCTCGATCCCGTCGCGGATAAAAAGACGGACGCCCGTTTCTCGAAACAGCGTGTAATTTGACGGTGGAACCGGGTATTGATTCTCCCACCAACCAACGAAACGGACACCGATCAGTGCTTCCAGTGGGGGTCGCTTCCAGCCGATATACGGGTGCTGCTCTCGACCGGATTACCGGCTTCGGAACTCGTTCCGATCACGTACTGGTCGCTTGCTCACGGCTTACTCTCACCGTCGACAGTCGTTACCCGTCGGTCGAATCGGCCGACGCCGCCGGGTTGGACTGTGACTTCTCGAAAACCATCGTGACCGCATCGAGCACACGACGCTGCGGGACCTCGAGTGCTCGCTCCCGATAGCTCTCGTATCGGTTTCGGGCAGCACCGCTACCGGCGTTCCGCTCCTCGAACGGCCCCGTTTCGATTCGGACGAGCGATTCGGACTCGTCGAGTACGGGGAGAAGCGTTCGGGTACCGGTTCCCACCACGAAATCCGCGAGTACCGTTACGTCGGCATCACGAACCAGCCGCCCAGCGCTGTCTACCTCTTCGGAGGAGAGCCGCGTGAACGGCTCGGTCTCGAGGGGGTCGATGCCGATCGACCGCGCCGCTTCGGCTGCTGCGTCCCCGCTCGAGACCGGTCCGAGCGTCACTTCGATTCCCGCGGCTTCCAGTCGAGCGACGACGCCGCCAGCGGCGGTTCCACTCCCCAACACGTGGACGCGCTCCGGGAGTGAGTCCTCGTCGCAGTCGGCCCTGAAGGCGGTCACCGTTTCGGTTCCCGTCACCGGATTCGGCGTGACGACCGCGGTGGCGTCGAACGACGCTGCGAGCACATCGCTCGTCACCACCGCGGACGGCGCGCCGTCCCGGGCGACCCCTCCGTCGGCGAGCACCACGAGCCGATCGCAGTACCGTGCGGCCAGATCCAGGTCGTGAATCGCCGCGACCACGGTCCGACCCTCGTCGACCAGGTTGCGGACCAACTCGAGCGTCTCGACCTGGTGAGTGATGTCGAGACTCGCCGTCGGCTCGTCGAGCAGCATGACCGGCGTCTCCTGTGCGATCGCTCGCGCGAGTACGACCCGCTGGCGCTGCCCGCCGCTGATCTCGTCGATCGGCCGGTCGGCCAGGTCGGCCGTGCGCGTCCGCTCGAGGGCGCGTTCGACCGCCTCGTGATCCGCAGGCGTCGGCGACGAGAACCGCGACCGATGCGGATGACGGCCCATCTCGACGACGTCGCGAACCGGGAAGGAAAACGAGAGCGTCGTGTCCTGGGGGACGACGGAGACGAGGCGGCTCGAGGCCCGCGAGGAGAGGTCGTGAACGTCGACGCCGTCGATCGTGACCGACCCGATATCGGGCGTGAGCGCGCCGCTGATGAGCCGCAGCAGCGTCGTTTTCCCGGCCCCGTTCGGGCCGACGAAGCCGACGAACTCGCCCGGCTCGATCGTGAGTGAGACGTCCTCGAGTACCGAGAGATCGCCGAACGCGAGCGAACAGCCGTCGGCGGAGACGGTCACCGGCTCGGGTCCGACTTCGGATTCCCGTGTGTCTTCGCGGCGATCGGCGTCGGTCATACCGAATGCACCTCCCGACGAGTGAGCAGAAACAGGAAGAACGGTGCGCCGAGCGCCGCCGTAATGATTCCGACGGGGACGACGGCGGGACCGACCCGGGCGATCGTGTCGGTCACGACCAGGAACGACGCGCCGGCGACCGCACTGGTCGGCAACAGGATTCGGTGATCGGGGCCGACGACGAGCCGCATGATGTGTGGGACGACGAGCCCGACGAAGCCGATGATGCCCGCGACCGCGACGCCGGCGGCGGTAATAATGCTCGCGAGCACGAGCAAGAGCAGTTTGGTGCGTTCGACCTCGATGCCGAGGTGGTGAGCGTCCTCCTCACCGAGCAGGAGAACGTTCAGTTCCCGTCTGAACGCACACAAAACGAGGACGCCGGCCAGCGTGATCGGGAACGCGAACGCCACGTCGCTCCACTGGCTGTTGTTGAGATGCCCCATCATCCAGAAGACGGCTTCGCGCAGCGAGTCGCCGCTGTGGACGAGCATGTACGAAATCATCGCGCCGAGGAACGCCTGGACCGCGACGCCGGCGAGCAACAGCGTCGCGACCGGCGTCCGCCCCCCGTCGGTCGCGATCGCGTAGACCAGAAACGCCGTCGCGAGCGCGCCGACGAACGCCGAGAGGTGAAGCCCCCCGAACGGGACCAGCGCCGGAAACGCGATGGCGGCGACCGCCCCCGCGGCGGCACCGGAAGACACGCCGATGATCGACGGATCGGCCAGCGGGTTTCGGAAGAACCCCTGCATTACGGTTCCCGCAGCGGCGAGCGCGAGCCCGACCGTCGCCGCGAGCGCGATGCGGGGCAACCGAATGTCCGCGACGATGATCTGGCGCGTCGCCGGAACGTCGAACGAAAAGACCGCGGCATACTCGAGCCCTGGAGCCGGAACCGAGATGCCGAGGACGGGAACCGAGGCGCTGCCGACGGTTACGCCCGCAGGAACGACGATTGCGTTCAGCGTCGCCATCGCAACCGTCACGGGGTCGATTCTGACCGGTCCGAGTGCGGCGCTGGCCAGGACGACGGCGATGAGCAGTACGACGAGTCCAGCCGACCACGCCGCTGTTCGGGCCGGTCGGTACATATGACATCCAAACTTTCAGTGGGCAAATATTTGTTGAAGTAGGGTGGAGGGTGATGCAATGCAACGATACCTATCCGTGTTTCTGGCCGTCCTGATCGCCGTTTCGGCGTTCGCACCCGTTACGGCCGGGCAGTCACACGGCGAGACCGCTTCAACCGTCGACTGCGAGTTCCCGCTCGAGGTGACCGACGCAACGGGCGAGACGATTTCGCTCGAGGACGCGCCCGACTCGGTCGTGGCGCTCCAGCCGAGCGACGCTCAGACAGTGTTCGAGATCGGTGCCGAAGACCGCCTCGACGGGTTGCCCTACAGTCAGGCGACCGCCGGCCTCGATCGCGGTGATCGGACGAACGTCGGCAACGGCTTCTCGATCAATCACGAGCGCGTGGCCGATCTCGATCCGGACCTCGTCCTGGCCGCCAATATCACGAGCGAGGAGGACATCGATCAGCTTCGAAACGCCGGATTCACCGTCTATCACTTCCGTGAAGCGGGATCACTCGACGACGTTCGCGACAATGTGATCACCACCGGCGAACTCACCGGGGAGTGCGACGGTGCCGAAGAGACCGTCGACTGGATGGACGAGCAACTCGAGATCGTCGACCGGGCGCTCGAGGGCGAAGACCGGCCACTCGTGTACTACGCGATGGGCGACGATGGAACGACGGCCGGGACTGAAACGTTCATTCACGAAGCCCTGACGACCGGTGGCGTCGAAAACATCGCGGAAAGGGCGGACATCGGATGGTACGAACAGATAAACAGCGAGATCGTCATCAGCGAGGACCCCGAGTGGATCATCCATCCCGACGACAGGGACGAACCGCCGATCCCCGACTCGGTCGAGGCCACGACGGCCTATCAAGACGATCACGTCTTCGCAGTGAACGCGAACCACATCAGTCAACCCGCACCGCAGGTCGTCTACGCAATCGTCGACATCGTGGAAACCGTCCATCCCGAGGCCTACGAAGCGGCCAGTGAGGAACTCGAGACGGCGAACGAAAGCGATAACGAGGCCGACGAGAGCACTGATGAGAGCGGTGAGAGCGGTGAGAGCGCCATCCCCGGCTTCGGTATGCCCGCCGCACTGATCGCGTTGCTGGCCGCTGCCGGAGTCGTCGTCCGCCGACGATAACCCGCCGTCTCCGTTTCGTCCCGTTTCCGCCGCCGCCGTTCGCCGACGTATCGTTTTGAAAAGGGTTTACTCGCCGGACCTCCCAGGGATGCGCATGGTCGAGAACGTCATCTGGCCCGCCTATCTCGATGCGTCCCTCTCGCGGGCCGAGGGACGGCGCGTATCCCAGGATCTGGCAGTCGAGGAGCCGACGGTCGACGAGATCGCGAAGGCCGTCCAGCAGATCGGGTACGACGCCACGATCGAGCGGGACAAAGCCTACTCTCGAGAACACTGGGCCGAACGGGGCCGCGTCGTCGTCCGCGGGGCCGACGACTCGACGAAAAACGACCTCGTGCAGGCCGTCGCGGCGTACGTCGTCGCGATGCGTGAGTAACATGCATCGGGTTGGCACGGTCGTCCGTACTGCACAGGGGCTCGCAATCCTGCGGGCGGACGAGGCCGACGGCGGCCAGCGCGCCACCGATATCGACGGCTATCGCGACGATATCGGGACGATGGTCATTAATGACGACCTCGAGACCGTCGGCCGCGTCGTCGATGTCTTCGGCCCGGTTTCGCGGCCCTATCTGGCGGTGACTCCCGACGACGGGGTCCACCTGCCGTCGCTGGTCGGATCGACGCTGTACGCCCGGTAACGGCCCGACCCGACGGCGCTCGGGCCGGCGTCGCTCGCTCTTTTTTCGGCGGCCTCGAAGTGGAAAGGCCAATAGGAGCGGGGTGCAAACGCCGCGCCATGAACGACCGCACTCGGGTCCTCGCCGCCGTCGGCGCGACGGTTTGCCTGTTTCTCGGCGTCCAACTCGGCGCGCTGGCGCTGGTCGACCCGTTCACCGAATCGGGCCGACAGGCCGTCGAGAACCCCGACGATCCCACCAACAGCATCCTCTACGTCGGCGTCATGCTCGTCGCGACGGGGCTCATGCTCGCCGCGTTCAAGTACGACCTCGACCGCCTCATTCGACTCCTGCTCGTCGGCGTGAGCGTGATGATCTCGTGGTACGTCTTCGCCGAACTCGTCCCCGCGATCGTCGGCCCGTTCGTCTCCGAAGGGGTCGCAAGCGGGCTCACGATCGTCGCTTCCTTGGCCGTCGGCGGTGCACTCCTGTGGTATCCGGAGTGGTACGTCATCGACGGCGCGGGAGTGGTGATGGGAGCCGGTGCTGCCGCCCTGTTCGGGATCAGCTTCGGTCTCCTACCCGCACTGCTGTTGCTCTCGGCGCTCGCGATCTACGACGCCATCAGCGTCTACGGCACCGAACACATGCTCGACCTCGCCGAGGGCGTGATGGACCTCAAGATTCCCGTCGTACTCGTCGTCCCGCTGACCCTCTCGTACTCCTACCGCGCGGCCGGCAGCACCGACGACGTTCTCGAGGACGGCGGCACCGAGCCTGCGGCACCCGACG
Source organism: Natrinema pallidum DSM 3751 (assembly GCF_000337615.1). Lineage (GTDB taxonomy): Archaea > Halobacteriota > Halobacteria > Halobacteriales > Natrialbaceae > Natrinema > Natrinema pallidum. Next base: position 13,404 of record NZ_AOII01000022.1, on the reverse strand, counting down.
ACCCCGCCGGTGACGCGCCCGGCGGCGACGCCACGGACGGCGATGCAGCCGACCCCGACGATACCGACGCGGCCGCCGACGACGGACCGGACGCGGACGGCGCGCTCGACCGGGACGCGCTGTTCATCGGCCTCGGCGACGCCGTCATTCCGACGGTTCTCGTGGCCAGTGCGGCGGCGTTCCTCGACGTCAGCACCCTCGCCGTTCCCGTCCTCGCGGTGAACCTGCCGGCACTCGGCGCGGCGGTCGGCACGATCGCCGGCCTGCTCGTGCTCATGTACATGGTTCTCGAGGGGCGGGCTCACGCCGGACTGCCGCTGCTCAACGGCGGCGCGATCGGCGGCTACCTGCTCGGCGCGCTCGCAAGCGGGCTCTCGGTCGCCACCGCGATCGGCCTCTGAACGCGTTCACGGTCGCCGATCATGCCGTCCCCCGTGGCGACTTCCGTCCCGTCGAGTCGGCTCGACTCACCCCTCGCCGCCGTCCGCACCGTTTTCGACGAGATCGACCTCGATATCGTCGTAGTGCTCGAGACCGCGAACCAGCGTATCGATCCGCGCGGTCTCGCCCGGCACGACGTCGGCGGCGGGGTAAACGGCGGCCACGACGATGTGATCGTCCTCGTGGTCGCGCTGGACGATGTCGAGAACGATATCGGCCTCGTACTCGTCCTGCAGCGTTGCCGTGCCCGCGTACGTCTGGAATGAAAAGCGCTCCCCCAGCGCCTCGAGCGCGCGACCGCCAACGGCCCGTTCGATCTCGAGGCCCGCGTAGTGGCCCTGAATGCGGTCGGCGATCTCCCTGTTCGAGAGGTCGCTCACCGGGTTGAAATCCTCGTTGCCGACGCGAACCTGTGGCGTCGTGAGCACGCCGAACACGCCGGATCGAACCGGATCGTCGCCGAACTGCTCGGCCGGCAAGTCGATCGCTCGATCGTACGTGCTGACGTAACTCGTCGCTTCGATGTCTTCGCCGCCGACGCGTTCCTCGTCGACCCGTCGTCTCGTCCCCCGGTACTCGTAGCCGGCTTCCGCAGCCGCGTCTTCCGAGACGCGCGCCGGCGCTGCTGCAAACGTCGTCATGTCGTTGATGCCGCTGAGGCAGCCGGCCGCCGCCCCGACCACGCCGGCACCGAGCGCGCCGATGAACTGCCGTCGATCCATGTCACTCACTCCGACCAGCGTCGAACGGATAAACGACGCGGCGATCTGCACGGCGTGATGACCATGCGGCCGGCGTTGCCCCCACCTACGAGCCGAGGACGGAGACGCCGCGCACTTCGAATCTGGCACCGCCGTCACGGCCCGTCGTGACCGAAACCGACCAGCCGTGTGCATCGACGACGTGTCCGACGATCGCGAGCCCGAACCCCGATCCACCGGCGTTCGAATAGCCGGATTCGAACACCTGCTCGCGCTGTGCGGCCGGGATCCCCGGCCCGTCGTCTTCGACGTAGAAGCCGTCGAACGCGCCCGCCTCGCCTGCCCAGTCCGCAGCCTCCGCTTCTTCGCGGCGATCCTCGTCGACCGCCGGTTCGCTTCGCTCGTCGGTTCCTGCCACCGGCTCGAGCGCCCCGATTTCGATGCGCGGAGCGTCGCCCGCGTGTTCCACGGCGTTTCTGAACAGGTTCTCGAACAGGTGACTCACGAGCGAGGCGTTCGCACGGATCACGATGTCGTCGCGGACCGAGACCGTCGCCGACCCCGTTCGGACGTTGGCCCACGCGGTTTCGACCGCGGTCGCGAGCGACAGCGGGTTGGCCTCCTCGACTTCGTCGACAGTCACGAGCACCAGCGCGTCGTCGATGATCGCTTCCATGCGCTCGAGCGCCGAGCGCAGCGCGCTCCGATCCCCGTCGCCGGCTTCGAGAGCAGTGCCGTCGTCCAACTCGAGCATCTCCGCGTGGGCCAGCGCGACCGATAACGGATTGCGAAGGTCGTGCGAGAGCAGTTTCGCGAACGACTCCATCCGGTCGGCTTGGTCTCTGGTCCGTTGCTCGAGCAGCCGTCGCTCGGTGATATCGATGTGCATGACGAGAACGTACGCTTCGCCGTCGTGTTCGTACGGCGTTGCCTGCAGCATGTACCAGCCGTCCTCCTCAGGGCCGTGACAGGGGTACTCGAGGGAAAACGTGTCTCGATCGCCAGCCGCGACGGCGCGGATGCCCCGTGCCGTCGCCGTCGCGTCGGGGTCGTCGCTGGCTTCGCAGACCGCGAGGTAGTTGCTCCCGACCCCACCCGCGTCGTCGCCCAGTCCCCGCGCGTCGCCAAACGAGTGCCACGACTCGTTCGTGTAGACGATCTCACCCGCCTCATCCAGGATGGCGATGCGCGCGGGAAGCGCGTCGAACCCGGCCGCGACGAACGAGCCAGAACGTCTCATTGTCCCTCATTCGAACGCGACCTACTTGAGGCATATTGCCGCTGGACCGTCATACGACTCCTGGCCGACCACGGCGGGACCGGCGAGCACCGGATCGAACCCAGCTCACTCCTCGGACGGCAGCCGATACGTCGACCCGTCGTCCGTATCCTGCACCTCGATCCCGAGCGCCGCGAGTTCGTCGCGTAACTCGTCGGCGCGCTCGTAGTTGCCGGCCTCGCGCTCCCGCTCGCGGACCTCGAGAACGAGGTCGACGACGTCGCCCGCGAGGTCCGCGGAGCCGGTCGTCTCGCCGGTAAAGGAGAGGCCGAGCACGCCGCCCAGTTCCGCGAGCGTTTCCACGGCCCGCCGAAGGCCGCGGTAGTCGTACGCGGGCCCGGCATCGCGGTCGGTATCGCCGCGTGCAGCCTCGAGATGTCGGTTGATTGCCGTTGCGATCGACAGCAGCGCCGACTGGGCCTCCCGCGTGTTGAAGTCGTCGTTCATCGCGGCCGTAAACGTCTCGCGCGCGCCGTCGATCGCATCGCGCAACGCCCCGTCTTCGACTTTCGAACTCGCTGCCGGGGAGTCAAGCGCCTCGACGGCCGCCTCGTAGCCCCGCTCGAGTTGCGCCCAGCGCTGCTCGGCCTCGGCGATCGTCTCGTCGGAGTAGAGCTGTTTGCTGTTGTAGGAGCCGGCGGTCAGGAACGTCCGCACGACGTTCGTTCCCCAGCGGTCGATCGCGTCGTCGACCGTGACGAAGTTGCCCAGACTCGAGGACATCTTTTCGTCGTCCATCTGGAACAGTTCGCAGTGGAGCCAGTAGTTGGCGAACTGTTGGTCCGTCGCGGCTTCGGACTGCGCGATTTCGTTTTCGTGGTGGGGAAAGACGAGGTCCCGGCCGCCGACGTGGATATCCAGGGTCTCGTCTAGGTGAGTCATGCTCATCGCCGAGCACTCGATGTGCCAGCCCGGACGGCCCTCGCCCCACGGCGAGTCCCAGGTCAACCCCTCGGGCGGGTCGCCGCCGTGGTCGACACCCTCGTGGCGGTGCTCTTCGACGGCGTCGGGATCGACGCCGCCCGCTTTCCAGAGCGCGAAATCCGCCGGATTACGCTTCTCGGAGCGCTCGTCGGGTTCGCCCTGGGATTCGATCTCGTCGAGGTCCTGATTCGAGAGTTTGCCGTACTCGTCGAACCCGGTCACGTCGAAGTAGACCGAGCCGTTGGACTCGTAGGCGTAGCCCTTCTCGATCAGGGTCTCGACGAGGTCGATGATCTCGGGCACGTGTTCGGACACGCGGGGATAGACCTCCGCACGCAGGAGGTTCAGCGAGCGCATGTCGTCGATCGTCCGCTGGATGTAGGTCTCCGCGACCGCGGCCTCGCTCCCGCCGAGGTCGTCCTCCCCGACGCGGGCAACGATCTTCTCGTTGACGTCGGTGAAGTTCTCGACGTGACGGACGTCGTAGCCGAGGAACTCGAGCCAGCGGTGCATGACGTCGACGTGGACCCACGACCGCGCGTGGCCCAGATGCGGCGGGTCGGAGACCGTCAGGCCACAGTAATACAGGAGTACGTCCTCGGGGTCCCGTGGCTCGAACGGTTCGCTCTCGCCCGTCAGCGTGTTCGTCACGTGCAGCGTCATGACGCGCATTTCCCCCGGACGAAAGTTAAACGGTGTGATGACACCCGGGTGCGCCACGCGCCGGTCAGCGGGACGAGCGCGTTCCGGGCGCGACCGAAACCGGTCGGACACGAGGTGCCCGACGCAGGGGCCGATATAGTCGCAACTGAAACGATTGACACACTGATCGCAACGCCGTCGTGTGATCAGGTGTGCAATGACGTTCAGTTGCTACTATAGCACGTCCGGTGTCACTCGAGCGCCTCGAGGTCGCCGAACCGCTCCCGGTTCATCGTCGTGACGACGAATCGGCGCACCGTATCGATCAGGTCCGCCTCCGTATCGTACGTTTCGATCCGGAGGTCCCAGCGGGTTCGCGCCGACCGGATCATCTCGCTCGTCACGTTCGCCTCGTGGACGAAGACGATCCTATCCTCGTGCGTTTTCGCGACGTTCTCCAGGATACTTCCCGCTTCCTCGCCGACACCGAAGTTGTGTCCGAGAAAGGGGACGACGAAGACAGTCGCGTTCGCGTGGCGAGCGTACTCGATGCTCTGTGTCACCGCATCGATCTCGTCCGTATCGATATCGACGTCGACGGCGAGGAACGCGTTGACGCCCGGGTCGGCCCGAAGCGTTCCCTGTACCCGCCGGAGCAGTGCTTTCGCCTCGTCGATCGCGTCCTCGTTCTGGAAGAGCGTTCTGAGCGGGCCGGGAAGAGCGTCGATGTCCACGTCCCGTACCTCCTCGTCGGACAGGACGTAGTTCAGATTGAAGGATTTGTACGGTCCCATCAGGTAGAGGAGGAACCGATCGTACGTGACCGCGCCGAGCCGATCGGCGATGCGATCTCGCGTGATATCCCGGGCCATGCCCCGACCAACTCGTCGGGTTGTTATAAAGACAGATGTTTTCAGCAGATGCTGGCTTGACAAGGACTAAGAGACGAGAGCGAGTAGTTCGCGCCACGATGGGGACGAAACACACGCGGGTCGCCGACGACCCGGACGATCCGGACGATCTGCTCCCGGCGGAAAGCGTGCTCTCCCTCGAGGAGTACCTCGAGATGCAGGCCGCGATCGGCAACCGGACCCGTTTCGAGATCGTCTACCGACTCTCCCGGACCGACGAACTGACCCCCACGGAACTCGAGTCGATGATGGAGATCGACGATAGCACTCTCCACTACCATCTCAACGAACTCCGGGACGTGGGCCTTATCGAAAAACGCGTTCGGACCGAACGTGACAGCGAAGGGCTGTATACGTACTACAGGGCGACGATCCTCGGTGATGTCATCCTCGAGCACGGCGTCGAGGAACTCCTCCGTCGCGAATGGGCGTTCAGCGAGGCGTACGATAGCAGCGAGCACTGAGCACGGGCATCTCGATCACTCTTCTGGCGCTCGAATCCGTCTCCCCGTTTCTCACGCCGTGTCAGCGTCCGCTCGCTCGAGCGCGTCTTCGACCGCCCGCAGCGCGTCGGCTCCCTCGAGGCGGTCGACCGTGACCACCATCGTTCCGTCGGCGACGCCCGCCGCAGTCGCTGCCAGTCCGTCGGCCGAAAGTCGCGCTAGGACGTCGGCGAGTGCGGCGGCATCGATATCCCCCGTCGCGACGATCGCGGTGCGATCACCGCCGGAGGGACCGATCGCCACACCGCCGACGCTAACGAGCGGTGTGGTGGATTCGCCGTCCACGTCGGCTCCGTCGGCATCGGCCTCGAGTGGACCGATCCCGCGTTCCATCCGGACGCGAACGGCTCGCGATTCGGTCTCGTACGCCGGTAGTTCGTCGGCGTATCGCCGTAGCGCCGTCGCAATGGCGTCGGTCTCGCCGTCGACCGGGAGAAAGCGAGCCGCGGCGGTGTAGTTGACGACGCCGGCCCGCAGGGCGGTCCGGAGGAACGGCCGCCGGTCGACCGCCCGACGGGTGTCGGCTGCCAGTGACATATCGAGGACGGCGTCTCGCGTCGGCATAAAGTCGCCGCCATCGTGTCGGACGGCTCGCAGTCGCGCCGTCGCCGCCGTCGGGGGAGCGTTCGCCCGACAGTATATATCGCTCCAGTGCCTCGTCTTCCTCATGAGCGAGTCCGACACGGAGCAGTCCCCCGAGGACGCGGTCCACGACGACGTGTCGCTGTTCCTCCGACGAAACTTCCCCCAGATCGAGATGCACGGCGGCGACTCGTCGATCACCGAGATCGACCTGGACGAGCGCCGCGTCTCGATCAACCTGAGCGGTGCCTGCAGCGGCTGTGGCGTCAGCCCGATGACGACGCAGGCGATTCGTCGGCGTCTCCCGTCCGAAATCGACGCGATCGACCACGTATCGGTCAGTACCGGTCTCGAGGGGCTCGCCGACGAGGCGTCCTCGGGTCGCGACGTGCCGCCCGACACCCCGTTCTGAAACCCCGACCCACGGTCTCGGGTCCCGCACTCGATCCGGTTCCGGGCCGAACGGGACCCGCGACGACTGTTTCGATCGCGGCGAACTGACGGCAGCCCCCGTCGCACGACACCGACGACGACCTGTTGGCCGTTGGCCGCGACCGCGGTACTTTTGCCACGAGCGATGCATGCCCTTCGTATGGAACCAGCAGCCGTCGAGGACGTCATCGAATCGAATCTCGAGGACAGCGAGGCGACGGTCACGCACGCACGCGACGAACACGACGATGACCACCTCGCTGCGACGGTCGTCTCGCCGGTCTTCGATGGGCTCTCGCTCGTCCAGCAACACGAACGGGTCTACGACGCGCTCGGCGATCACATGACGACCGACATCCACGCCCTGGAACTCTCGACGTACACGCCCGCGGAGTACGCCGACCTCGACGAGCAGTAGTGCGGATCGGTTTCGCGCCGTCCTCGAGACGGCGCTCGTCGGTAACGTGACCGATGATGACACCGTCCGACCGCTCGGAACCGTAGCTTTATCCACGTGGATTGACAGGATATGGGCATGGAGTCGCTTCATCCCCGCATCCGGTTGCTCTGGATCGCTCGCGGCGGTCGTCCTCGCCGTCGCACTGGTCGTCCTCGACCAGTGGCGGCTCACCGTCCCCACGGTCGCGATCGGGATCGTCGTCGCGCTCACGCTCGCCCTCGTCGTCGCCTACGCCGTTCGCCGCTATCAGGGCTGGCGGTTCGAACTCCAGGACGACGCCCTCTACCTCGAGCGGGGCGTCGTCACCGTCGTCGAGACCGCGGTCCCGTTCGTCCGTGTCCAGCACGTCGACACGCAGTTCGGGCCGATCGAGCGTGTCCTCGGGCTCTCGAGCGTCGTGGTCTATACGGCCGGCTCCCGGAACGCCGACGTTCGGATTCCGGGCTTGACGCCGGATCGGGCCCGAAGCTTGCAGGAAACTCTCCGTGAACTGGCGATCGAGAGCGAGGCCGAGGACGCCGTCTAACATGAAGCGCTTACACCCACTGAGTGGAGTGATGCTGGCTCTCCAGCGCGGCGTTACCGGTTTCTCCATGCCGTTTTTCTTCGTCATGATCTCGGCGAGCGTCGTCGATTTCGTCGCTATCGGCTGGGTGTTCTGGCTGGCCCCGATCGGCTTCGTCGCCGGCGCGGGGTACGGCCTCGCCCACTACTACCGATTTGGCTACGCAGTGACGGCCGATACCGTCGACGTCTCCTCGGGGGTGTTCTCTCGCCGATCCCGGGAGATCCCCTATCGGCGGATTCAGAACGTCGACGTCTCGCAGGGTCTCCTCCAGCGGGTGCTCGGTGTCGCCGTCGTCTCGATCGAGACCGCCGGCGGCGGTGACACCGAGGCGACGCTCCGCTTCGTCAGCGATGACGAGGCCGACTGGATTCGAGCGGAGATTCGCCGACTGACGGCCGCGACAGCGGAGTCGACCGCCGATTCCGACGCCGACCGACCGGCATCCGCCGCCGAGTCGGTTCCCGCTTCCCCCGCCGCATCCACCCGCCGCGACCGGTCGGAAGACGGGACCGCACCGACCCAGTTGTTCGAACTCGAGGCCGGGGAACTGCTGCTCTACGCCCTCTCGTCGTTTCGGTGGGGGGCGGCGGTCTTCCCGCTCGTACTGGTGTTGTTCCTGACCGACGCCGATTCGGGGACGAACCTCGTGCCCGCATTCGTGTTCGACGCCGCGCGCCCCTTCGGCGGTCCGGCGACGCTCGAGGGAGCGGCAGTCGGGCCGCTGCTCGTATTGATCGCGGTCTCGCTCGTCCAGTGGTCGGTTTTCACGTACGTCTCGAGCGCGGTCTATACGATCGCGAGCTATTACGGGTTCCGTCTCGGACGCGCGGGTGACGACTTCGTCTACGAGCGCGGGCTGCTTCAGCGATACAGCGGCTCCATTCCCGCGGACAAGGTCCAGTCGGTCACGATCGCCGAGAACCCGCTCCAGCGACTGCTCGGTTACGCCGGCCTCTGGGTCGAGACGGCGGGTTACGGACCCGACAGCGGTGACGGCAGCCAGGCGACGGTTCCGATGGCTCGACGCGATCGCGTCTCTCGGTTCGCGGAGAACCTTACCGGTGCCAAGCCGTCGCGATTCCAAAGCCCGCCACCGCTTGCGCGGCGACGGTACCTCGTCCGCTATGCCCTGATCGGATGCGTCGTCGTCGCCGCCGCGTTCGGGCTTGCACGGGTCTCGGCCCTCGAGCGCTGGTATCTCGCGGCGGTCGTCTTCGTCGCAGTGCCGCCCGCGGCCCACCTGCGGTACGCCAACCTGGGCTACGTCGTGGGTGACGACCACCTCGTGATCCGGACCGGCTTCTGGAAGCGCCGGACGACCGTGATTCCCTACTACCGGATTCAAACGGTCGCGACGCGGCGATCCGTCTTCCAGCGGCGGCTCGAGCTGGCGTCGCTGACCGTCGATACCGCCAGTTCGCGGACCTTCGTTTGGGGAACGCCGACGATCTACGACATCGACCTCGAGACGGCCCGCGAGATCCACGGCACGGGCCGAGAACGGCTTCAGTCAGCGCTGCGCGACCGCGCTCGGACGGACGATATCGGGCTTTCGGTGGATTTTACGTGACCGGCCCCGAGGCTCCGCGTATGGCAGACGGAGACGATTACCGACTCGAGGAGGACAGCCTCGGCGAGATGCAGGTCCCGGCCGACGCCTACTGGGGAGCACAGACCCAACGTGCGATCCAGAACTTCCCCATCTCGGGGATCACGTTCAGCCGGCGGTTCGTCCGCGGACTGGGCGTCGTCAAGAAGGCCGCCGCGCAGGCCAACCGCGACCTCGGGCTCGTCGACGACGACGTCGCCGAGGCCATCATCGAGGCCGCCGACGAGGTCATCGCCGGCAAGCACGACGACCAGTTCCCGGTCGATATCTTCCAGACCGGTTCGGGGACCTCCTCGAACATGAACGCCAACGAGGTCATCGCCAACCGCGCCGCCGAACTCATGGGCTCGGAGATCGGCGACCGCGTCGTCCACCCCAACGACCACGTCAACTACGGCCAGTCGTCCAACGACGTCATCCCGACCGCGATGCACGTCGCCTCGCTCGAAGCGGTGGAGAAAGACGTCATTCCGGCGCTCGACACGCTCCGCGAGGCCTTAGAGGCGAAAGAGGAGGAGTTCGACGACGTCGTCAAGACCGGCCGCACGCACCTGCAGGACGCGACCCCGGTTACGCTGGGCCAGGAGTTCAGCGGCTACCGCACGCAGGTCGAGAAGGGGCTGGCCCGCGTCGACCAGGTACGTGACCACCTCGGCGAACTCGCGCTGGGCGGGACCGCGACTGGGACCGGTCTCAATACACACGAGGAGTTCCCCGGCCGCGCCGCCGAGTACATCACGAAGGAGACCGGCGTCCAGTTCCGCGAGGCCGACAACCACTTCGAGGCCCAGGCCGCCCACGACGCGATGAGCGAGGCCCACGGCGCGCTCCGAACGGTGGCGGGCTCGCTGAACAAGATCGCAAACGACCTCCGACTGCTGGCCTCCGGTCCGCGCAACGGCCTCGGCGAGATCGAACAGCCCGAGAACCAGCCCGGCTCCTCGATCATGCCCGGCAAGATCAACCCGGTCGTCGCCGAGGCGGTCAACCAGGTCCACAAACAGGTCGTCGGCAACGACGCCGCCGTCTCCGCCGGCGCGGCCGAGGGCCAGATCGACCTCAACCTCTACAAACCCGTGCTCGCGCACAACTTCCTCGAGTCGGCCGAACTGATCTCGAACGCGAGTCAGGTCTTCGCCGAGCGGTTCGTCCGCGAACTCGAGGCCAACGTGGAGTATTGCGAAGAGCGCGTCGAGCAGTCGATGGCGATGGCCACCTCGCTGAACGTCCACATCGGCTACGACAAGGCAAGCGAGGTCGCAAAGACCGCGCTCAAGGAGGACAAGACCGTTCGGGAAGTGGTCCTCGAGAAGGGCTATCTCGACGAGGCGGAGGCCGACGAGGTCCTCGATCCCCGCAAGATGGCCGAGCGCGGTATCCTCGGACAGGACGACTGAGACGGCCACGGGTTCGGTGTTGATCCGTCGAGACCGACGCGTCGGTCAGCGATCGACGGGTTCGAGTTGTGCGCCGTCGAGTGGGTCCTCGATGTCGCCCATCACCGCCTCGAGCAGGTCGGTCACGGTGACGAGGCCGACGACGGTGCCATCCTCGATCACCAAGGCGAGTTCCTGCTTTTCGGTCTGGAACTGGTCGACCGCGTCGCTGACGTCCGTGTCGGGCGAGAGCGTCATCGGCGGTGCCGCCAACTCCTCGAAGTCGACGGTGCCGTCGGCCAACTCCTGGCGGTGTCTGACGAGGACCGGCGTGTAGAGGATGCCACGGAAGTCCGTCAGTTCGCCGCCGACCAGCGGATAGCGGGTCTGGGGGCGCTCCTCCATCTTCCGGACGTTCTCCTCGGGGTCGGCGTCGGTCGAGAGCGCGACGATCTCCTCGGAGGGCACCATCAGTTCGCTGATGGACTGTTCTCCGATCTGGAACGCGTTCATCACCTCTTCGCGACGTTCCTCGGAGAGATCGCCCTCTTCGAGGATCGAGCCAAGCCGGTTCCGCAGGTCGGCGCGGGACTCGATGACGTCCTCCTCGGTCTCGAGCCACGCGCCGGTCATTTCGATCCCGAAGAGCTTGAGGGTCAGTTTCGCGATGCCGTCGCCGAGCGCGATGACCGGCGAGATGAGCCGGTAGAACCAGTACAGGGGCGTCGCGCCGTACCGACAGACCAGCCGCGACCGCTCGACGCCGAGATACGTCGGCGTTTGCTCGCCGTGGGTCAAGTGGACGAGGTTGATGATGAGGAAGGCGAGGATCGCGCCGCTGCCGATCGTCGCCAGTACCGTGTTCTCGAACAGCGGTTCGAAGATCGCGGCCAGCGCGGGTTCGGCGACGATCCCGACGGCGATGCTCGAGGCAGTGATCCCGACCTGGCACGTGGTCAGATAGAGTTCGAGGTCGTCGGTCATCGCCCACGCCCGCTCGAGTTTCGGGTTGTCACCGACGAACTCCGCCTCGGAGAACTGCCGAGCGCGCGTCAGCGCGAACTCGATTGCGACGAAGAAGGCGTTCGCCAGAATGAGCACTATGCCCGCGAACAGCCGTCCACCGATGACAAGCGAGTTCATCATTCGGCCATTGAACCGGTGAACATAAATCAGTCAGGGGAAATCGGTCCCGTCAGAAGCGACCGGCTGACGGCCGACCTACTAGCTACCTGACAATCAATCGGGCGGTGGTGTTCCGAGCCCGCCGTTCGGCTGATCTCCCAGCACACGGAATACTCGAGGCCGAGTAAACACTCCGTTCGGGCTGTCTTTTTTCCCGACCCGTCGTCGGCAAATCCGGACAGAGCCGCCGAATCAGCCCGAAATCGAGCGGAATAAAAGAACCCAAGCAGTTTTGGCGAATGCTCGCGTCAGACGAACTATGCACACCTGTCGTAACTGCAACCAGTCGTTCCAGACCGAACTCGCCCTCGAATTACACCGGGATACGTGTACAAACGGACAACTCCTCTGTGAGGTATGCGGGGAGCGATTCCAGGAAGGCGCGGCGACCGAGGATGGCTGGCACTACGAGTGTCCGAACGACGACTGCGACGGGGATGGACTCGAGAAGGACCTCTATCGCGTCGGAGCCGTTCGCACCGCAACCCAGTAGCCCCAGGGCGTTCCGTTTCGTCCCCTGGCCCGGCCGACGATAGCGGATCGACTATCGGGGCCGGCACGCCGAGACGGAAGCCGGATCGACGGGCGCGTCATCGGCCGTCGGACGCCGCCTCGAGATAGGCGACCAGATCGCCGACGAGTCTCGGGTCATACGTCCAGAAGCCGTAGTACTGCCCTGGGTCGCGTTCTTCGGCGACCAACGCACAGCGGTGTTGATCGGTCCCGCCGCCGTCGAACACCACGAACCAGAACGCGTCGAAGTCGCCATTGGCGTCCGTGACGACCGTTACGTCGTCGGTAAGCACCCCTTCGTACTCCCCGTCGAGGAACACGATCACGGCGAGCGAGTCGTGCTCGCCGAACCGCTTGTACACGTCAGTCTGTGCACGGAGCGCTGCCGGCCGCTGGAAGCCGGCGTACAGCCGCCCCGTTCCGACGCGCCACGCCCGTTCTTCGATCTCCCGTGACGTGGCCACCATCTGCCGGCGATCGTACGACGAAAACAGCGTGTTCTCGAGGAAACTGAACAGGGTCGCGCTATCGAGGTCCCGCTCGGCGAGTTCCCACGGCGGATGGATGTCGGGCGAGAGGATCGCCTCGAACTGATCGAGACCCAGCGCACCCCGGAACTCCCCGTCGCCATCCCGGACGATCACGAACCCCATCTCGTCGATCGTCCCCAGTGACCGGTGGGTCACGTCGACGTTCCGCGTCTCGAACTGCTGTCGGAGTTCCGCGATGACCGACTCCTCGTCGGTGTAGATCTCGAGCGTCTTCCGTCGTCGGTCGACGCTCTCGAAAGCGTCTCGAAGCGAGTGCATGTCGGTCAGTCGTCGACCCGCAACGCGGCGGTGACCGCGTCCGGAATCGATGTCTCGGTCACGGTGTTCGTTTCGCTGTCGAACGTGATGAACCCCAGATCGGCGAGTCGCGGGAGGATCGAGTGGTAGAGCCGGATTCGAATCCGGTCGCGGTCCGATGGCGTCGCGATCGTCTCGTCGTTAGTCGCCGCTGTGGCCGCGAGTACGTCGGCGAGTTCGTCGACCGTCACCGTCGAGTGATCGGAGAGATAGACGATCGCGTTTCGAGCGTGAAACCGCCCGAGAAGACGGAGTACGTCGTCAATCGGGACGTCATCGGCCGCCGTCCGGAGGGCGAACAAATCGGGGGTGGTGTGATGATTTTCCATTACATATATCGTATGTGTTTACCCCCAGAAATCGCAGGAGGACAGTAGGTTCAAAATCGGGGAATTGTATGTGTTTACCCCCAGAAATCGCAGGAGGACAG